>CAYTMI010000004.1:0-253231 GCA_964438865.1 uncultured Anaerolineaceae bacterium
TCACCGTCGCCTGCCACGAAGACCTCACCGCCAGCGACCTCGTCGGCCGCTACCTCCTCGATATCGACGGCACCCACTGGGTCGACGGTCCCCTCACCCGCGCGGTCAAGGTCGGCGCCATCTGCTACCTGGACGAAGTGGTCGAAGCCCGCAAGGACACGACCGTCCTCATCCACCCGCTAACCGACTATCGCCGCCTGCTCCCCATCGAAAAGCTGGGCCAGGTGGTCGAAGCGGCCGATGGCTTCCTCCTCGTCATCTCCTACAACCCTGGCTACCAGAGCGCCCTCAAGGATCTGAAGCATTCCACCCGCCAGCGCTTCATCGCCATCGAATTCGGTTACCCGCCGCGCGAACAGGAAGCCGAGATCATCGCCCACGAATCCGGCTGCGACCGCCAGCAGGCGACTGAACTCGCCAAGCTCGGCGAGAAGGTCCGCAACCTGCGCGAGCACGGCCTCGGCGAAGGCGTCAGCACCCGCCTGCTCATCTACGCCGGCCGCCTGATGAAGAAGGGCGTCCCCGCTCGCCGGGCCTGCCAGGTCGCCATCACCTGGGCGCTCACCGACGACGCCGAGATCCAGCGCAGCATCGAAGAAGTCGCCACCAGCATCTTCGAATAAGAAGGGCCGAGGCCCGAGCGCCGAGGGCCGAGGGGTCAGCAGCGAGGGGAGCGGAGCCGCCCATGCCAGACATCCGATCCTTCGAGGACCTGATCGCCTGGCAGAAGGCGCGCTCTTTGGCTCGCGATGTCTACGCCGCGACCAGGTCGGGCGACATGGCCCGGGACTTCGGCCTTGCGTCTCAAATGCAACGAGCGGCCGTCTCTGTGATGGCAAACATCGCCGAGGGATACGAGCGGCGCGGCGCGGCGGAATATCGCCATTTCCTGTCCGTGGCGAAGGCTTCCTGCGCCGAACCCTCCTCCCACATGTACGTGGCGCTTGACGCCGGGTACCTCGCCCAGCCCAGGTTCGAAGAACTCAACGCCCGGGCCAAGGAGGTGGGCCGGATCATCGCCGGCCTCCGTGCATCGCTCCGCCCAGGTGGCCCCGAATGATGCCCAAAATCCTCCAGCGGCAAGCGGCGCCCCCCTCGGGCCTCGGACCTCGGACCTCGGACCTGTGAAGATCGCCATTGTCTCCGACATCCACTGCAACCTCCCCGGGCTGCAGGGCGCCCTTGAGCTCATGGCGCCCTACGACGAACTCTGGTGCGCAGGCGATTCCGTCTTCCAGTTCCGCTGGTCAAACGAAGTCGTCGAACTCCTCCGCGACACCGGCGCGCGCGTCATCCTTGGGAACCACGAAGAGACGATCCTCGGCCCCGACGGCGACCGTGCGCGCGCCAACCCGAAAGTCCGCCAGGACCTCGTCGATTGGCTCCGCACCCGCCCCTACCGGATCGAGGCTATCATCGATGGGAAGCGCGTCGTCATGACGCACGGCTCGCCCTGGGAGCCGTGGAAGGACTACCACTATCCCCACGAAGCCATCTGGGCGAAGGCCGCTACGCTTGGTTGCGACACCCTCATCGTCGGGCATACGCACTTCAAGATGGCCCAGCGCTTCGGCCGGACCCTCGTCATCAACCCCGGTTCCGCCGGCGACCCCCGGGATCACCGCAACGGCTTTCAGCTCTCCTGCGCGACCTGGGATACGACAACCGAAGAGGTCATCTTTTACGATTATCCAGATTCCACCCGCACGTTCGTTGCGTCGTCGGGCCAGCTTTGAACAGGCTGGCGTCCCGGGTGGCTGGCTACAGGGCCGTGGAGGGGTTGTTTGAGCGTCATCGGTGAGTTGATTGCCCGCCATCGCGAGCGTCTTTCCGGGTTCCCGGCCCCGCTCGAACAGCACTTCGAAGCCGCGCTTCGTGCCCTGGCGCCGCGCTTGAGCCCGTCGCAACTCCAGCAGTGGACCGAGACCGGCGTCGAACTGACCGGCCTCAGCCTTCGTTCCTGGGAAGCCGCCCTCGAATACTTCCGCGCCTCCGCCGTGTTTCCCGAAAACACCACCTGGGACGCCATCGAGCACCTTGGCCGCGAAGCGGTCTCCATGGCCACCGAGTCGGCGCCGCTCGCCGTCTCCTTCCTGCGCTCCACCCCCGGCGTCATCGAGACCATTGGCCCCAACCACCTCCGCCAGTGGGCTGACCTCGGCCGCCGCCTCTACAAGGGCAACTGGAAGAGTTCATCGCTCGCAGCGCAGTTCTACGACCTTGGTCCGGCTGTGTTCAAGGTCCTCCGGCCGTCCCAGGCGTCTCGTCTCGTCCTTTTCATCGACGAACTCGCCCGCCATAGCTATGAACTCGCATCCGCCTGCCTCAGTTCGTCCCCCACCGTCCTCGAAAAGCTGGACGAAGACGATCGCCTGCCCTACCTCGCCTTCGCCGTTGAACTCGCGCAGTCCAGCTGGGCCGATTCGCGGCTCTACTTCGAACGCGGCGTCCCCCTCATCCACAAGGTCCACGGCCCCGTCCGCGAACGCTACCTGCTGCTTTCCGCCCAGGTTGCCCGCGGCCACAACCGCTCCGCCTTCCAGTATTTCGAGGAAGCCGCCCTCGCCCTCGGGGAACTCGAACCCGACGACCACCAGCAGGTCGTGGAGCTGGCCGAACAGCTCGCGCCCTATTCCCCGTACGCGGCGATGGACTTCGTCAGCAGCGTCCCCCGCGTCCTCGAACGCATCCGCGTGGACGAACTCGAACCCTGGCATGGGGCTGGCCTCAAGATCCTCCAGGCCAGCCACGATGGCGGCGAGGCCTACTTCCGGCTCCAGTCCACCCGCGGCGAGGACATCCTCGACACACTCTCCGCCCGCGTCGAACTCAACCGCGTCGGCGAGATCCTGCGGCTCTACTGCAAGGCGCTCACCGCCAGGAACGTCACCGTCCAGACGACGGCCGCGCTTGCCGAAAAGGGCATCGGCTGGGTCGATGAACACCGGGCCAGCACCGAAGGCTCGGCCATCTACCTCCCGGAGGTGATGGAGCGCTACCACGACAAGACGGACAACTTCGCCGCCTTCAAGGTGTTCGCCACCCACCAGGCGGCCCACCTCGAATTCGGCAGCTTCGAATTCGACTTCGACCGCCCCGGCAACATCTTCGAAACGAGCCGCGTGGCCATCGCCGAAGAGATGGGTGAATCCAAGGCGTTCACCGAGATCGAGCACTTTTTCGACCTCTTCCCCGACCGCCAATTGGCCAGCGACCTCTACACCATCGCCGAAGACTCGCGGGTCGACGGCGCCATCCGCCGCGAATATAGCGGCATCCGCAAGTCGCTCCGGTCGATGCAACGCGAAGAACTCGTCAAGCGCCCCGACGTCACCCGCCTGCCGCTTCGGAACGCCTTCGTCGAAAACCTGGTGCGTTCCAGCCTCGATGGCGCCGACGCGGTCCTCTGGCCCCGGAGCCGCGCCGAGGTGATGTCGCAGGCGCTCGGCCTCCTCCAGGCGCTCGCAACAGATGGCGCCCTGGTCGAAGACGCCGCGGAAGCCACGCTTCGGCTCTACAAGCTGGCCGTCTCCATCCCCAACATCTACGAAGACGTCCCCGACTGGGAGTCAGTCGAGCCCATGGAAGGGGCCGAGGGCATGTCCATGGAAGCCGGCGAAATGGGCGGCGAAGGCGGCTCGGCGAAGATGGGCGATGTCGGCGAAGGCGAACAGGACTACGAAAGCCCCCAGGACGTCGACTTCCGCGGCGACTTCAAGCCCGAGCTCGTCGAGCTCCTGATGAAGCTGCGGAAGGACGCCCAGGGCGGTGACGCCGGCGAGATGTCGCCCCAGCAGTTGACCCCGGAACAGCTCCAGGAACTCCTCGAAAAGAGCGCGGATATCGACCTCGACGCGCTCATGGAGGGCGACCTCGACGCCACCACCGGGATGTTCATGTCCAACCTCATGAAAGAGGCCGGCACCCCCCAGACCGACGACGGGCCTCAGAAGGGGGACAAGACAGGGGACGACAGCACCGGCCAGGGCGAAGGCGACGAAGCCCTCATCCCCATCGTGACCGTGTACTACTACGACGAATGGGACTTCCGGGCGCAGGACTACAAGCCCCGCTGGTGCGCCGTCAAGGAATCGAAGCTCGAACAGGGCGAAGAGGGCTTCTACGAGAACGCCCTGCGCGAACACGCCGGCCTCGTCGCCCAGACCCGCAAGCAGTTCGAGCTGATGAAGCCGGAGCTCTTCCGCAAGATAAAGCGCCTCCCCGACGGCGAGGACTTCGACCTCGACGCCGCCATCGAATGGATGACCGAACGTCGGGCCGGGGCCAGCCCCAGCGACAAGATCTACTGGCGCCGCAACAAGATCGAGCGCGACGTCGCCGTTGCCTTCCTCATCGACATGTCCGCCAGCACCGACGAAGAGATCAACAAGCGCGAAAAGAAATACGACGACGACGATTACGACGACGACCCGCGCAAGTACCTCAGTTGGTGGGTTTCGAAGCGCCGCCAGGAACTCTCGAGTCCGCCCAAGCGGATCATCGACCTGGAGAAAGAGTCCACCGTCCTCCTTATGACCGCGCTCGAAACCATCGGTGACCAGTACGGCATCTACGGCTTCAGCGGCTACGGGCGCGACAACGTCGAATTCTTCGTCATCAAGGACTTCGACGAAGCCCTCGACCTGCCGATCAAGCGGCGCCTGGACAAGATCACTCCTATCCGCTCCACGCGCATGGGGCCTGCGATTCGCCACGCCACCCACAAGCTGAACCTGACCGACTCGAAGGTGAAGATCCTCTTCCTCCTCAGCGACGGCCGGCCCCAGGACCACGGCTATGGCCGCGACCGCACCGAGAAGGAATACGCGATCCACGACACGAAGCAGGCGCTCAACGAAGCGAAGCGCGGAGGCATCACGCCCTTCGCCCTGACCGTCGACCGCGCCGGGCACGACTACCTTAAGACGATGTGTGAGGACATGGGCTACGAGGTGGTGGCAGACATCGAGTCCCTGCCGAGCCGCCTCCCAACCCTCTACCGCCGCCTGACGGAGTAGGACGCGCCTTGCGACTGATACTCGTCCGCCACGGTGAATCTGAAGGCAACGCCGGTGGTGTCATGCAGGGCCGCCTCGATTTCGGCCTGACCCCGCTTGGCCAGCGTCAGGCAGCCGCCACCGCCGAACGCCTCCGCAAGGAAGCCATCCACCGCGTCGTGGCCAGCCCCCTGAGGCGCGCCACCACGACCGCCGAGACGATTGCGGCGGCGCTTGGCATCCCCGTCGAGCCAGAACCCGGGCTGATGGAGTACGACGTCGGCGAGGTCAGTGGGCTCACCGGCCCCGAAATCCGCGCGCGCTACCCCGACGTGACCGCTTCATGGTCCCGCGGAGAACGCCCCCGGTTCCCCGGGGAGGAGGGCCGCGATGTCTTCGCCGGCCGGGTCGCGGCGGTGCTTGAAGCCCTGCGTTCGCGGGATGAGACCGTGCTGGCCGTCGCCCACGGCGGGGTCAACCAGGCTCTCTGCCGCCTTGCCCTTGGCCTTGAAGTTGGCGCTTTCGGCAGAGGCGCGTTCAGTGTCGCGAACTGTTCCATCACCGAGATCGTCCGTGACCGTACCGGCGGCCTCGTCCTGCTGCGTCACAACGATGTCTGCCACCTGGAAGGGCTGGCGACGGAGGCCGATCGGGGATAGGACGAGCTGGTCCGCAGCCTCCCTCAGGCCTTCGGCTGCATCCGCTTCTGCTGCTCGATGATCGTGTTGGCGATGAGCCGCGCGTGCGGGAACGGCTTCCACCCCTGGGGCGTGTTGTAATACCGCGTTCCCGCCTGGTACTCGTCGGGCTCGCGGTCGCCGTACTCCACGTCGATGCCGTTGACACGGACACTCGGCGAACCCAGGAAGCGCTTGTGCTTGGCGTCCTCGCTGTCGGCGACTTCCGTGTAGGTCACCTCGGCGCCGATCTCTGTGGCCTCGATCGCCTGCTTCAGCGCCTCTTCGGCCTCTTTCCCGCGGCCCGTCGACTTCGAGAAAAGGAACTCAATCTTCATTGGGGTCTCTGTCTTCCGTGATTGACGGGCCGGCGTCGCCACCTGCCCGGAGATTGTCCAGCCGCCCCGCGAGTCCTGGTTCTGCCCCGGTCTCGCCAGGCAGGTAATACTTTCGCCGCTCCAACCCTTCCGGCAAATAGGCGGCGCCGCGGGCGAAATGGCCCGCTTCGTCGTGGGCGTAGCGGTAGCCCTTGCCATACCCGAATTGCCGCATCATCCCGGTCGCGGCGTTCCGCAGGTGCAGCGGCACCGGCAGGTGCGAAGTCGCCGCCGCATCTTCGCGGGCGCGCCCATAGCTGGCCCCGGTCGAATTGCTCTTCGGCGCCAGGGCGAGGTAGAGGCAGCACTCGGCCATCGCGTAGAAACCTTCGGGCATGCCGATGAAGTGGACCGCCTGCTGACAGGCCACCGCCGTCGACAGCGCCACCGGGTCGGCGAGGCCGATGTCCTCCGATGCGAGGATGACCATGCGGCGGACGATGAACAGCGGGTCTTCGCCGCCTTCGATCATCCGCGCCAGCCAGTACAGGCTCGCATCAGGGTCGGAGCCGCGCATGGACTTGATGAACGCCGAGACGGTGTCGTAGTGATAGTCGGCGGACTTGTCGTAGTAAGGCCGGCGGTCCTGCAACGCCTGCTGAATCGCTGCCGCGTCGATCTCAGCCACGCCCGCCGCATGCGCCGACTCCGCCGCGATCTCCAGGGCCGAAAGCGCCGCCCGCGCGTCGCCGTTTGCCCCTTCGCTCAGGAGCTTCCGCGCGTTCTCCGCGATGGTGAGCCCGTGCGCACCCACCCCTCGTTCCCGGTCGCTCAAGGCGGTGTCGACCACCCGGTTCAGGTCGTCTGGAGTCAGCGCCGTGAGGCGAATTACCCGCGCGCGGCTGAGCAGTGGCGCCACGACTTCGAACGACGGGTTCTCGGTGGTGGCGCCGATCAGCGTGATCGTCCCGTCCTCGACGTAGGGCAGGATGACGTCCTGCTGCGCCTTGTTGAACCGATGAATCTCGTCGATGAACAGCACCGTCCGCCGCCCCATCTGCCGTCGGCCCGCCGCCTCCGCGACAACCCTCCGCAGGTCAGCGACCCCCGAGGCGACCGCCGAGAGTCCGACGAACTCGGCGGTCAGATGCTTCGCCAGCAGCCGGGCCAGTGTCGTCTTCCCGCAGCCCGGTGGCCCCCAGAGGATGACCGACGGCAACTGGCCGCGGTCTACCGCTCCCCGGAGCATAGACCCCGGCCCGATGGCAGCCTCCTGGCCCACGAACTCATCGAGGTTCCGCGGCCGCATGCGTGCCGCCAGGGGCGAATCGGCGGGCACCGGGGGCTCGGGCAGGTCGAATCCCGGCTGCATCGCTTACCCCGCCAGCACGGCGATGGTCACGCCTTCGCCGCCCTCTTTCGGCTGGGCCGTTTCGAAGCGGCGCACCAGCGGATGCCCGGTCAGCGTCTCCCGGATGGCCGCCCTGAGCGCGCCTGTGCCCTTCCCGTGGATGATCCGCACGAACGGGAGCCCGGCCCGGAAGGCGTCGTCGAGGTAGGTCTCGCAGCGCAGCAGCGCTTCCTCCGCCCGTTGGCCCCGGAGGTCGAGTTCAACCCCCGGACTTGGCCCCAGCGGCACCACGGCCGCCGGCGCGGGGGAACGCGTGATGCCCTCGACGCGGTCGATCCGGTCCACCGAAACCTTCATCCGGAGCCCGCCGAACTGCACTTCCACGCGGCCGTCCTCGCCCTCGGTCGAGAGTGCTTCCCCGGGTTGGGGGATGTCGCGCACGTGGATGGTGTCGCCGGGTTCGATCGGTTTCAGGGCAGCGGCCCGCACCGCCTCCCGCCGCTGCGGGCGCGCCCTCGCCGCCACCTTCGCGAGCTTCGCGTCAAGGTCCCGTAGCGTTTCCTCCGCCGCCCGCGCGTCGAACTCCCGGTTTGTGGCACGGCGCCGAACCTGGTCGAGTTCGCGCCGGACCTCTGCGAGGGCGTCTTCCCCTTCCCGCGTCGCTGCCTGGAGGATGGCGGCCCGCTCCTGCTCGATCCGGTCGCGCCGTTCGGCCAGCGCCAGCCGTAGTTCCTCCGACTCTCTTCGCGCCAGTTCCTCCCGTTTCCGGGCCTCGGCTGCGGCCGCCCGTTCGTCGCGAATCTCTGCCAGCAGCTGTTCGAACTCAAAGTGCTCCGGCGAAAGCTGCTCGCTCGCCCGTTCGAGCACCGATTCGTCCAGCCCCAGCCGTCGCGCGATCGCGATTGCGTTCGATTGCCCGGGCAGCCCGATCGTCAGGTGGTACGTCGGGCTCAGTGTCTCGATGTCGAATTCGACCGACGCGTTTCTCAGCCGTGGCTCGCTGTGGGCGAACGCTTTCAGTTCCCCGTGGTGGGTGGTCGCCACGAGCGCGCACCCTCGCTCCAACAGCGTCTCGAGGATCGCTCGCGCCAGGGCTGCGCCCTCCACCGGGTCGGTTCCGGCCCCCAGTTCGTCGAGCAGCACCAGGGTGCCGGGCGCCGCCTTCTTCAGGATGGCGGTGATGTTCCGCATGTGCGACGAGAACGTCGAAAGCGACTGCTCGATGGACTGCTCGTCGCCGATGTCGGCGTAGACCCGTGGATAGACCGTGAAGTGGCTGCCTTCGTCGCACGGCACCGGGATCCCCGCCTGCGCCATCAGCGTCAGCAGCCCGACAGTCTTCAGCGCGACCGTCTTCCCGCCCGTATTGGGCCCGGTGATCAGCACTCCCGGCGCGTCCCCGCCGACATCGATGTCGGTCGGGACCACATCGCCCCGCAACAGCGGGTGCCGGCCGCGGACGATGACAGTGCGTCCCGAGGGATGGAGCCAGCTTTCCGCGTCCCCGGGCGGCGGCACCTGCGCCCGCAGCTTCTTCCCCAGTCGCACCTTCGCTACCAGGACGTCGAGCCCCGCCAGCGCCATCACAGTCGCCAGCGCCGCCTCTTCGCGCGCGCCCAACAGCCCGCTGATGCGCTGCAGCACCCGGCGGACCTCGCGCTGCTCCGCCAGCTGGAGCTCCCGCACCTGGTTGCCCGCCTCCACAACCCCCATCGGCTCCACAAACACGGTCGCCCCGCTCGAAGAGACGTCGTGGACGATGCCCTGGATCTGGCCACGGTAGTCAGCCTTGAGGGGGATAACTTTGCGGCCGTTGCGCTCCGTCAGCAGCCCTTCCTGGGCGATCCCTCGCCGCACCGCGTCCGCAAGCGCCGCCTGGGCACGCTGTTCGAGCCGGTCGTGGGCAACCCGCAGTTCCCTCCGCGTGGTGGCCAGCGCGTCGCTGGCGGAGTCGGCCACATCGCCCCGCGCTGTGATCGCCGAATCCACCTCGTCGGTGAAGTGGCGGAAGTCGCCAATGTCGTCGGTGATGGCGCCCAGCCGCGGGACCCGCGCACGAATTCGTTCGACGACGTTCCGGGCCCGCGCGGCCGTCCGAAGCACCTGCGCGGTATCGAGGAGGTCACCGGGGTCCAATCCCTGGCCGATCGCCGCCGAGTGGATGAGTGGACGGACGTCCTTCGCGCCTGCAAACGGGACGTCGATCCCCATCTGGTCGAGCAGCTTCATCTCCGCTGTGGCCGACTGGGCGCCCAGCGCTGCCGCGAATTCCGTCTCCGGCCGTACGGCCAGCGCAAGCTCCCGCCCGACGCTGAACGCGGCTTCGTCGGCCAGCATCGACAGCACCTTTTCGAATTCCAGGACGCGGAGCGTGTGGTCGTCCATGCGCCAAGCGTAGCCGCGGGGAGATGCCCGTGCCACCGCTCGCCTCTTTGGCGGCTTCCCGCGTATGCTGCCTCCCATCGACGCAACGTAGAGAAGTATCGTGTTCACCAAAGTGCTCGTCGCCAATCGCGGCGAAATCGCCCTTCGCATTGTCCGCGGCCTGCGCGACCTCGGGATCGAATCCGTGGCCGTCTACTCCGACGTCGACCGCCTCTCCCAGCACGTTCGTTACGCCGATGAAGCCCACCACATCGGACCCGCCGACGCGCGCGAAAGTTATCTCAACGGCGCGAAGATCATCGAGACAGCCCTTGCCTGCGGCGCCGAAGCCATCCACCCGGGATACGGCTTCCTCGCCGAGAACGCAGACTTTGCCGAAGCCTGCGAACGCGCCGGACTCACCTTCATCGGCCCCTCGCCGGCATCCATGCGCGCCCTCGGCGACAAGATCGCCGCCCGCAAGATCGCGATGGCCGCCGGCATCCCCGTGGTTCCCGGCAGCCTCGAAACCACCTCGATCGACGATGCCTTCGAGGCAGCAAACAAGCTTGGCTACCCGGTCATGGTGAAAGCGGCCGCCGGTGGTGGCGGGCGCGGCATCCGCCTGGTGCGGGAACCCGGCGAGTTCCACGACGCCGCCATGCGGGCCATGCAAGAGGCCCAGGCAGCCTTCGGCAACTCGACCATCTACATCGAACGTAACCTCTCGCCCGTCCGTCACATCGAAGTCCAGATCATCGGCGACAAGTTCGGCAACATCGTCCCCGTCGGCGAACGCGAATGCTCCATTCAACGCCGCCACCAGAAGCTCATCGAAGAGTGCCCCAGCCCCGTCGTCACCCCTGAGCTCCGCCGCTCGCTCGGCCGCGCCGCGACGAAGATCGCCCGCGCCGCGGACTACCACAGCGTCGGCACCGTCGAATTCCTCCTGACCGAGAGCGGCGAATGGTTCTTCCTAGAAATGAACACCCGCCTCCAGGTGGAGCACCCGGTGACGGAGATCGTGACCGGCGTCGACCTCGTCAAGGACCAGATTCTCGTTGCCGCCGGCGAAGAGTTGCCCTACGACGAATACGAACTCCTCACCCGCGGCTGGGCGATGGAATGCCGGATCGTCGCCGAGGACCCGTTCAACGACTTCCTCCCGTCCGTCGGCCGGGTGGTCCTCGCCCGCGAGCCGGCCGGCCCCGGCATCCGCGTCGAGAGCGCCCTCTACGACGGCGTCGAAGTGACGCCCTACTACGACTCGCTCCTCGCGAAGGTCACCGCCTGGGGCCGCAACCGCGAAGGCGCGCGCGCCCGGATGAAGCGGGCGCTCGCCGAGTTCCGTGTTGTCGGGGTCGCGACCAACATCCCCTATCTCCAGCAGATCCTCGATCTGCCGGACTTCATCGAGGGCAAGCTCGATACCGACTTCCTCGACCGCCACGAGATCGCGACGGAGGAACACCTCGACGAACAGAAGCGCCTGGCGGAGATTGCGGCCTTGCTCTTCGTCACGAGCGGCGAACCGCCGGCCCAGAACGGCAACGGCGCCGCCAGTGGGCACAACGGCCGCCCTGCCTATGGCCCATCGCTCTGGCGGGACCGCATGTCCGGTAGCTCAGCCGGGAAGGGGATGGGTCGGTGGCCGAGAAGTATCTAGTCCGCCTCGGTGACGAAGAGACGACGCTCGAACTCCGCCGCGACGATGGGGCCACCTTTGTCCGCCGCGAAGGGGCCGAACGCTGGCAGCAGGTCGACCTCGAACGAGTCGGCGATTCTGGCCTCTGCCTCCTGATGATCGACAACCACCCGGTGGAGATTTACCTCGAACGGCGCCGCGGCGGCGCGATCGTCACCATCGGCCGTCACGCCTTCAACTACGACGTCGGCCCCTGGCGGCCTGGGGGAGCGCGTCCCGCGGGAAGGACGAACCTCGCCGCCGGGCTCGTCCGAATCACCGCGCCGATGACCGGTTCCGTCCTCGAAGTGAAGTGTGAGCCGGGCGAGCGAGTGGAGGCGGGCGCCACCCTCCTCGTCATCGAATCCATGAAGATGAACAACGAACTGCGCTCGCCCGCCGCCGGCGTGATCGAGTCCGTGCCGGTTGTCGCGGGCCAGCGGATCAAGGCTGGAGAGCTCCTCGTTTCGCTCCAGGCCTGATTCGGAGAGCCCCCCTTTACCGGTTCAAGGCAAGCCGTCATATGTGACGGATGGCGTATTGACCCGGCATGATCGGGTCGCGTACGGTAACCCTTGGTCGTGCTAGACGGGGAGCTAGCGGTGCCCTGAACCCGCAATCCGCTGTAGCGGGGTTGAATCCCTGCCAGAGGGCTGGTTCACCGGGGACTGTCCTTGTCAAGCGGTGTTGACGATCTGGTCCTGCGCGGCGAAGCGCCATGAACCTGGTCAGGTCCGGAAGGAAGCAGCCATAAGTGGTCAGCTTCGGGTGCCGCAGCCAACCGGGTCCGAGCTGGCTGGCGCAGGACAAGCCTGGTGGCTGGATCGAAGGCAGGTGCACGGCCTGAACCTTCACTCTCGGTGAGCCCGCAGCCAGCGGGCCGCCACAAATCTCGTACCGAGGAGTGGACTTGGCCCAGGCAGTTCGGTCGCCTCGCTACCGCGGGCGCCGGATAGCTGAAGCACAGCACATCACCCGGTCCGACCTCTTCCTGCACCCCCGCCACTTTCGAGGTCGGCATCACGCAGCTGCGATCTTCGTGATCGTAGTGCTTGCTGTCTTCGGCTCCCGGCTTTTCCCGTCCCGTAACGTCACCGTCATCCACGACGGTGGGGCGTTTAACGTTCAGGCGACTTTTGACACCCGCAGCGAAGCCCTCGCCGCCGCTGCCGTCTCCCTCAACCCCGGCGACCGCATCTTCCAGGCCACCGGCGGCGACTACGCAAGTCTCGCCATTCAACGCGCCCGTCCCGTCACGGTCGAAGTCGATGGCCGTTTCGCCCGCCTCAATACCACCGCAGCGACCGTTGGCGGCGCCCTCGCCGCTGCGGGGGTCACCCTCCAACCCGGCGACAGCGTCTACCTCGATAGCAAGCTCACCACCAGCCGCGGCCCACTCGCGGGTGCCCCCGCTACGGGGGACGGTCTCGCCCTGGCCGTCGTCCGCGCCCGCCCCGTGACGGTCATGATCGACACCCTCCGCGTCGAGAGGATGTCCTCAGCGGCGACGGTCGACGCCCTCCTCCAGGAACTTGGCATGACCGTCCGCGAGGGCGACCTCGTCCGCCCTGCCCTCACGTCTCCCCTCTCGTCCGGGCTTACCGTGAGGCTGGCGAAAGCACGCACCATCACGGTTCGCCTCGATGGCAAGGAACAGAGCCTCTACACGCAGGCCCAGACCGTCGCGGACGTACTGAGTGTCCTCGGCGTCGACCCCGGCCCGGAAGAGACACTCAACCCGCCGCGCGACACCTACGTCAGCAACGGCCTCGTCATCACCATTGGCCTGACGCGCATCGTCGATGAAGAAGTCCAGGAGAAGATCGCCCCGCGCGTCGTCTACGAGACCGACCCGAACCTGGCCTCCGAGAGCGTCCGCGAGGTCCCCGGCAGCGAAGGCCTCCGCCTCATGAAGTACCGCGTCACCTACAAGAACGGCGCCGAGACGGACCGCTTCCAGGTCGACAGCGGCACCATCCTGGTCGAAGCCGTGCCGACCCGCCACATCACCGGGACCAAGGGCAGCCACCCGAAGCCGATCCTCACCTCGCCCGAATTCAATGGCACCTACAGCCGGAAGGTCACTGTCCGTGCGACCTGGTACAACGCCGCCGGTGGCTGGTGGGCGCCGGGTGACCCGAACTACGGCCGCACCGCGACCGGCGTCTTCGTCGACAAGGGCATTTGCGCCGTGGACCCTGATTTCATCTCCCTCGGTACCCGGTTCTTCGTTCCCGGCTACGGCCCGTGCCTCGCCGCAGACACGGGAGGAGCCGTCAAAGGCAACGTGATCGACCTTGGGTACCCCGAAAGCGCCGGCGATCCCGGGTGGGGGAACAAGTACGTCGAGATCTACATCCTCGACTGAGCCCGCAAGCGTCACCTACCATCGGAATGTGCCCCAGATTCGCAACGGCGGCCCCCGCCCCCGGAAATCCCTCGGCCAGCATTTCCTCCGCGACACCGGCGTCCTCGCCGACATCGCTGCGGCTGTCCGCGTGCCCCCCGGGGGCGTCATCGTGGAGATTGGCGCCGGCACGGGCCAACTCACCGAGTTCCTGCTTGAACGCGGCGCTCCCGTGGTTGCGGTCGAACTCGAAGCCCGCCTCCTGGTCCACCTCCGCGACCGCTTTCGCGAACACCCGCTCCTGACTCTTGTGCAGGCCGACGCCCGGGACGTCGACCCCGGCGAGCTGTCTGGGGGTCGACCCTTCGCAGTCGCCG
Source organism: uncultured Anaerolineaceae bacterium (assembly GCA_964438865.1). Classification (GTDB taxonomy): domain Bacteria; phylum Chloroflexota; class Dehalococcoidia; order Tepidiformales; family Tepidiformaceae. The sequence continues at coordinate 14,115 of CAYTMI010000004.1, forward strand.
GGAACCTGCCCTATTTCGCCGCGAACCCGATCATCCGCCACTTCCTCGAATCTGAGCCGAAGCCTGTCGAGATGGTGGTCATGGTCCAGCGCGAAATCGGCCGCGAACTGGCGGCGCTCCCGGGGCAGATGTCGCTCCTTGCCATCTCGGTCCAGATCTACGCCGAAGCCGAATACCTTTTCGATGTCCGCCCGGAGGCGTTCGACCCTCCCCCCGCCGTCGTCTCCAGCGTGGTGCGGCTGACGCTGCGCCCGCGGCCGTTGGTGGCACCCGAACGGAACGCGGCCTTCTTCGAACTCGTCGCCCGCACGTTCCGCAACCCCCGCAAGCAGATCCACAATGCGCTCGGCCGGGGCGTCTGGCTGCCCAAGGGTGGCGCCGAGGAAGCCCTGGCGGCCGCCGGCGTCGACCCGATGCGCCGCGCTGAAACCCTCACCATCCCGGAGTGGCTTGCCCTCTTGGATGCGACGGACGCCATCTGTGCCCGCGTCTGAAGTGCTTAGTGGCCTCGCGCCCGCGAAGGTGAACCTCGTCCTCGAAGTCCTGGGCAAGCGGCCGGACGGCTACCACGAACTCGACACCATCCTCCAGACGCTCGCCCTCGCCGACCGCGTGACCATCTCGCGCGGGGACGGGCCGCCGGTGGTGGTTACAGGCCCTATGGCGACCGGGACCCCCGCGAACGAGACCAACCTCGCCTGGCGCGCGGCCGCCGAACTCGCGCGAATCACCGGCGAATCCACTGCCGGGCTCGTCATAACCATCGACAAGCAGATCCCGGCCGCTGGGGGGCTCGGGGGCGGCGCTTCGGACGCGGCCACTGTCCTTCGCCTCCTCCAGCAGTGGTGGCCCGCCGCCCGCGAGGATGCCCTGCAGCGAGCGGCCGCCGCCGTCGGGAGCGACGAACCCTTCTTCCTCACCGGCGGCACCGCCCGGGCGAGGGGCAGGGGCGAAGTGATCACGAGCCTTCCCCCGCTCCCGCCCCATGCGGTGGTCCTCTTCGTCCCGCCCGAGTCCATCGCGTCGAAGACCCCCCGCCTCTTCGCGGCCCTCGCCGGCCAGCCGTTCGACTCCGGGTCCGTGGCCGCCGCGTTCGTGAAGGAACCCCCGGCGCGGTTCGCCAGCGCCGACGTCTCGAACGCCTTTGAGCGCGTCGCCTTCGACGTCTTCCCCGGCCTCTCCGGCTTCCACGAGCGCCTGGAGGCACGTGCCGGGGAGCCGATCCGGCTGGCCGGAGCTGGGCCAACCCTCTTCTGGATCGGCCCCGAAGGACGTGCAGCCTCGGTCGCCGAATCCGCCAACGGCCTTCCCTGCACAACCATTCGCACGGCGACGGTAGGTCCACTGTGGAGGCCGTGATTGCCGGCTGGCTCCTCGGCTACGCGATGGCCATCGCATCCACAGCCGCCCTCACATTCCTCGTCACCCGACAGCGCGACGCCTCCATCCTTTCGCGGTGGTTCTCTCCCGATGTCCCCGGCGCGCTGCTCGCCGTCCCCATCTCCATTGGCACCGCCCTCGGCTGGACGATGATCGGCCTCGTGCTCGGCTCGCTCTACCAAGTTGGCGATTTCGAAGGCCGAAAGGGCGTCCTCGGCAGCCCGAGCGGCGTGTTCACCCTGATCATCCTCGCCCTGGCCTGGTTTCCGCTCCCACCGCTTGTCATCTTCTTTCGGCGCTACTGGTGGGTCTGGTTGGCAATGTCGCTCCTCTTCGTCGCGCTCTTCGGCTGGGCGATGCCTCTGCTGGCGAGCGGGTGATATACTCACCCGGTTCGTGAAACTCTGAACAAACGACGGAGGCGCCGAGTGCCGGGCACCATTATTGACATGCACCTGCACACCACCAAGGGCGCTTCCGATTCCATGCTCAACCCTGATGACCTCATCGACGAGGCCCGGCGTGTCGGGCTGACCGGCGTCAACATCACCGAACACGACCGCATGTGGGAGTCCTGGGACCTCGCCCCCTTTCGCACGAAGCACGAAGGCATTTTCGTGTCCAACGGGATGGAAGTGTCCACCGACATGGGACACATCCTCGCGATCGGCCTCAAGGGATACGAAGGCGGCATCCGCAGGCTTGCCCGCCTGCGCGAAGTCGCGGACGAACAGGGCGCATTCCTCGTCGTCGCCCACCCGTTCCGGCACTTCTTTGACCCCGTCCACTTCAAGCGCGAAGGCAAAGAGCCTTTCAACCTCACCCCTGACCAGGCCGCGAAGCTCCCCGTCTTCCAACTGGTCCACGGCATCGAAGTCCTGAACGGATGCAACACCCCCCGGGAGAACTACTTCGCCCTCCAGATCGCCAAGATCCTCGGCAAGCCCGGCACCGGTGGCTCCGACGCGCACTCCACCCAGGGCATCGGCTATTTCACCGCCGTCTTCGAAGAGAACCTGGAAAGCGCCGCCCAGATGGTGGAGCAGATGCACCGGGGGCGGTTCTATCCGGGCCGCGGGCTCCCCCAGGGCGAACTCAACAACTATTGGGAGACCGCCGAGCCCATCTCCTTCTACGAATGATCGGCGCGGCTTTTCGCTAGCCGCTCGGGCGGACGCCCGGTAGACTTATGCGACCGCCGGGCAGCAATTGTGCCCGGCATTCGTTTGACCAACGCGGCCTCCACATGGGGGTCGAACAACAACAAACCGGGAGAAAAGCCCTGGGCGAGCATTCACACACCCCCGCCCCCGAACGGGGCAGGCTGGCGTCCTGGATGGCGATCGGCGGCATGGTCGCCCTCGGCCTCCCTGGCATCACCCTCCGCCTCACCGGGACCCATCCGGATGAGGTACTCGCGGCGTTCATCTTCGGCATCGCGATCCTCTCAGCGGCGTTTCTCCTCAGTTGGGCCGCGGAGACGGCCGAGATGGACATCTCCCAGGGCCTCGCCCTCGCCGTCATCGCGATCATCGCCGTCCTGCCCGAATACGCGGTTGACTTCGTCCTCGCGTGGAAAGCCGGCAGTAGCCCGGAGGAGGCCGAAAAGGGCCTCGCCATCGCCAACATGACCGGCGGCAACCGGCTCCTTATCGGTCTCGGCTGGCCGATCGTTTTTGCGCTTTTCTTCTTCCGCACGCGCCTGAAGGAACTCATTGTCGACCGCCAGCGCAGTCTCGAACTGGCGTTCCTCAGCGTCGCCACGCTCTATGTGCTCCTCATCCCCCTGCGCCACTCCGTCACCGTCATCGACACCATCGTGCTGGTCTCCCTCTTCGTCATCTACCTCTTCTTCACATCCCGCGTTGAGGCCGAAGAAGTCGAACTGGTGGGCCCGGCAAAAGCGATGGGCGCCCTCCCCGATAGGAGGCGCCGCCCCCTGGTCGTGATCGTCCTGGTCTTTTCGGCGGCGGTGATCTTCACGTCCGCGGAGCCATTCGCCGAGGCCCTGGTCCACATCGGCGAACGCTTCGGCGTGTCCGAATTCCTCCTCATCCAGTGGCTAGCCCCTCTCGCATCCGAGTCGCCTGAGGTGCTGGTCGCCGGGCTCCTCGCATGGCGGGGCCGCGCGGCCGCCGGCATGGGCGTCCTGATTTCCTCCAAGGTCAACCAGTGGACGCTCCTCATCGGCACCCTCCCGATCGCCTTCCTCCTCTCGGCCGGCGAGTTTTCGTTCACTTCGGGGCTGCCGCTCGACGATCGCCAGCGCGAAGAAATCTTCCTCACTGCTGCCCAGTCCGCATTTGCAATCGCCGTCTTCGTGAACCTCCGCATGGGCCGCAAGGAAGCCGTCGCCCTCTTCCTCCTTTTCGCGACCCAGTTGTTCATCACCAACGAGAGCGCCCGGCTCGTCTATGCCAGCCTCTACGCCGTCCTCTGCCTCGTCATCCTCATCGCCAACCGCACCGATGTCCCGAAGACCGCCCGCGCCGCGTGGGACGTCATGCGCGGCCGTGGGGAAGAAGGCCCGCCCGAAAGCACCAGTCACGCCCTCGACTGACGCGGGCCGTCCCGCATCTACCCCGTAGGGCTGCGAACAGCCATCCCCGCCGCGCGGAGAGGCTCGCGTCCGCGCTGGATCGCTGAGGGAGGGGGGAAAAGGGGAGGTATGGTACGCCCGGCAGGACTCGAACCTGCGACCTCTTGGTCCGCAACCAAACGCGCTATCCACTGCGCTACGGGCGCCCGCTGAATCCGATGGTGCCGAAGGTGAGATTTGAACTCACACGCCCTAATGGACACTACGCCCTGAACGTAGCGCGTCTGCCATTCCGCCACTCCGGCCCTGGACATTTCATTATGGGCCCGGCCGCCTACCCGTTCAACCGAGCCGCTGCTCCTCCTCCGGTTGAACCCCGCCCGGCGGCATCCTATGCTGCTAGTTCCGGGGCGGTTAGCTCAGTTGGTTAGAGCGCGTCGTTCACACCGACGAGGTCACTGGTTCGAGTCCAGTACCGCCCACCAGTCACCCCGCCGCCCTGGTGCTCTGCGGCGAACCCCACCCCTTGGAGCCACCATGGCGCGCATGAAGTTCGGCGTGTTCCTCGCGCCACACCATCCGATTGGCGAACATCCCACCCTCCAGATCCGGCGCGACCTCGATCTCGCCGAGACTCTCGACAAGCTGGGATACGACGAGTTCTGGGTCGGCGAACACCACTCCGGAGGCTGGGAGACCATCGCCTCCCCCGAGCTCTTCCTCGCCGCCGCGGGCGAACGCACCACCCGGATCATGCTTGGCACCGGCGTCGTCTCGCTGCCCTATCACCATCCCTTCAACGTCGCCCAGCGGATGGTCCAGCTCGACCATCTCACCCGTGGACGTGCCATGTTCGGTGTCGGCCCCGGGGCCCTGCCCTCCGACGCCCACACCCTCGGCATCGACCCCGCCGTCCAGCGCGACCGCATGGATGAGGCCCTCGGTGTCATCATCCGGCTCCTGCGCGAAGACAAGCCCTTCACCTACAAGAGCGACTGGTTCGAACTCAACGACGCGATGCTCCAGATCAAGCCGCTCCAGGAAGACATGCCCATCGCCGCGGCGTCGACACTGAGCCCGGCAGGGATGAAGGCCGCCGGCAAGTATGGCGTTGGCGTCATTTCCGTCGCCAGCCACACTGCCGACGGCCTCGCCGCCCTCCCGACCCAGTGGGGCTTCGGCGAAACCTACGCCCAGGAGTACGGGCAGGTCATCGACCGCAAGAACTGGCGCGTCCTCAGCCAGTGGCACATCGCCCCGACGAAGGAACAGGCCCTGGCCGAAGTCGGCGAGGGGCTCAAGCGCTGGCACAACGAGTACAACGTCGACATCCTCGGCCGCCCGAACGCCAACCACATCGAGGATGGCGTGGCGATGGCCCGGGCGATGGACCGTTCCGGCGCCGCCATGTTCGGCACCCCGGAGGAAGCTGTCGAAAAGATCGCCCACCTCCAGGAGATCAGCGGCGGCTTCGGCACCCTTCTCGGCTTCGCGCACGACTGGGCGGCCCCCGACCAGTGCCTCCGCAGCTACGAACTGTTCGCGCGCTACGTCATCCCCCGCGTCACGCGCATGATCGAACCGGTCCAGCGTTCAGCGGACGCAGTCGCCGAACACAAGCAGGAGCTGATGGAGAAAGCCGGGCAGGCCGTCCTTTCGGCCATCCGCGCCCACAACGCCAGCCACCCCCGTCAGCAGAAGCCTGAAGGCACCGACGCCGGCGTCGTCGCCTACGCGACCACGGAGAAGCCGGCGGGGTAGCGCCCCCAGGCCACATTGCTGCCCACCTTGGCGCGCAGCCCCGGCCCCGAGCGGTCATAATGGCGCCATGCCCCGCAGGCTTCTTGTTTCGAACGCGGTCCTCGCGCTCCCCGGCGGACTCTCCCGCGGCGACCTTCTCTGCGAGGGCTCGCGGATCGTCGCCATCGGGCGCAAGATCGAATCCGCCGGGGCTGCCGTGTTCGACGCCCAGGGCCTCACGGCCGGTCCCGGGTTCATCGACATCCATGTCCACGGCGGTGGAGGCCACTCGTTCTTCCGCCGTGACCCCGACCGCATCCGCGCCTACAGCGCATGGGCGCCACGCAACGGGCTCACCTCCTATCTGATCAGCACCATCGGCCGCGACGACGACGACACCGCGACCATTTTCGAAAGCCTCGCCCCGACCATCGGCGCGACCCCCGGAGCCGAACCGGTCGGATTCCACCTGGAAGGGCCGTTCATCAATCCCCTGCGTAAGGGGGCTTTCGACCCTGCGATGCTCCGCGCCCCGCGCCCATGGGAGTTCGACCGCTACCAGGCGGCCGCCGGGGGGCTCATCCGCCAGGTCACCTTCGCGCCCGAACTGCCCGGCGCGCTCGAACTCGCCGCCGCGATTTCCGCCAGCGGCGCCATCCCCGCGATGGGCCACACCGACGCGACCGTGGAAGAGTGCCGCGCCGGGTTCGATGCCGGCGTGAAGCACGTCACCCACCTCTTCAACGCGATGCGCCCCATCCACCAGCGCGAGGGCGGGCCCATCGTCGCGGCCCTGCTCGAAGACTCGGTCACCTGCGAACTCATCTGCGACGGCGCCCATATCGCCCCGGACCCGCTGCGCCTCGCCTATCGCGTCCTCGGGCCCCATCGCGCCGTGGTCGTCACCGACAACCTCCACATCGCCGGCACCGGCGCCGAAGGCGGCCACTTCGCCGGCCAGGAGGTCAAAGTCTCGGGCGCGAAGGCCGAGCGGGCCGACGGGACGATCGTTGGCAGCGTCGCCACCATCGACCAGCACTTCCGTAACGTGGTCGACTTCCTCGATGTGGACCTGCCGACTGCGTTCCGGCTTTGCGCCACGAATGCCGCGCGGGTGGCGGGCGTCCAGCGCACCAAGGGCTGCCTCGAACGCGGCTACGACGCCGACATCGTCTTCCTCGACGGTGACCTCAACGTCGCGGCGACCGTCTGCCGGGGCGAACTTGCGTTCAATCGCGACGAGTGGCGCCTCCGCCCCGCCTGAGCAGCGCCGCCGCCCCGGTATCGAGCACCACCACGGTCGCGGGGTGGCCTTGGAGGTAGCTCGCCGGGCAGTGGGGCCCCTCAGGCCCTTCGAGCGCCTCCGCCACGATCGCTGCCTTGGCCGGTCCGGTCGCCAGCAGCACCGCCCGCCGCGCCCCGAGGAGCTCCGCCAGCCCGAGAGTCAGACCCGTGTCCGGCGTCTCCAGGCCCCAACACCCCCGGGCCGCCGCCATCGAGGCTTCGGTCAGCCGAACCGCGCGCGCACTGGTGCCAGGGCCCGACCCCGGTTCGTTGAAGGCGAGGTGCCCATTCGTGCCGATCCCCAGGACCACGAGGTCGAGCCCGCCGGCCGCCTCCAGCGCCGTCGCCAATCGGTTGCACTCCACAGCCCGGTCCGGGGCGTCCGGGTCGAACTGCTCGACGGCCGCTGCGCCCGGGATCGCCCCCCAGTGGAGGGCGAAGTACGCGCGGTTCGCACAGGGGTGGTCGCGGCGCCCGCCGTACTCATCAATGGCGAACGGCCGCACCCGGGCCACCCACTCGGCGCCGGCCCGCGCCCGGAGCGCAGCGTACAGCGGCACCGGCGTCTTCCCCGTCGCCAAACCGACGACCGGCGACGCAATGTCCGCCGTCGCCCGGAAGACGGCTTCGAGGGCCGCGTCGCCGAACCGCTCCGGCTCCACGACGATGACCTCCATCTAACGATCCCTCGCAGCAGGCGCGGCCGTGCCCAGCAATTCCCGTAGTTCCCGGATGGCCACGGGCATCCGCGGGCCGTACCACCACAGCCACTTCCCATCGATCACCCGCGCCGGGGCGATGGCGGCGAACTGAGCTGCGTGGGAAGGCCGCCATGCGTAGGGCTCGTCCGGGAGGAGCACGAGGTCAGGATGGAGCGCGGCGACTGCGTCCGTACTCACTTCCGGATACCGCGCCAGCTCGCGCAGGACGTTGACGCCCCCGCAGCGCTCGATCAGGTCGCCTCCGTATGTCCCCGAGCCCAGGCCCAGGAGCGGCTTTCGCCACACCCCCACGAAGACGCGCGCTCCGGTCGCCGGCCGGACGCCCTCCAGCGCCCGGTCGATCTCCACCACCAGCCCCTGCGCGCGCTCCGAAGCCCCGAAGAGGCGCCCGAAGTCCAGGATCATCGCCGTCGCTTCGTCCACGGTATTGGGGTCGGTCAGCAACACCTCGACGCTGGCAGCCCGGAGTGCCTCGACATCCTCGCGCCGGTTCTCTTCCTTGTTGGCGATCACGAGGTCCGGGCGCAGGCCGAGCACCGCCGCGAGGTCCGGGTTCTTGGTCCCGCCCACCAACGTCGCGCGCTCGACCTCGCCGGCTGGTTCTGTGCAGAACCGGGTCCGCCCGACGACGCGCTCGCCGCAACCCAGCCAGAACAGCAGCTCTGTCAGGCTGGGCACGAGCGAAACAACCCGTCCGGCTACCATCACCGGAGCTTATCGGCGGCCGCCTCCCCGCACAAAGGCGTCGCCCTGGTGCCGGGCGGCGGAGACGCCTTCGTCAGGATGCCGGGGCTGTCCCCAGCGTCACCTTGAGCGTCAGCTTCTTGCCGTCGCGGTAAATGTCCACCTCCACGGTCTCGCCGGGATGGTGTTCGATCATCGCGATGGCGAGGTCGGCCTCGTTCCGGATTCGGTCGCTTCCGATGGTGACGATGACATCCCCGGCCTTGATGCCCGCGGTCGCCGCCGGGCCGCCGGCCTGGACGCTGCGGTCGCCGAGGACCACGCCGCCTTCCGCCGGGATCCCCAGTTCCGCGGCCCTCGCCGGCCGGAGCGCGTCGAAGGCGGTGATCCCGAGCAGCCCGCGGTTGACCTTGCCGGTTTCCTTCAGCTGGGAGTAGACCGCCTTCACGGTGTCCACGCCGACCGCGAAACCGATCCCGGGCGCCACGTTTCCCGTCGTTGGGTCCGACTTGATCGCGGTGTTCACGCCGATCACTTCGCCTGAGAGGTTCAGCAGCGGGCCGCCGCTGTTGCCGTGGTTAATCGCTGCGTCGGTCTGGATCGCGCCCAGGATCGTCGAGCTCTCCTCGATCCCGCGGTTCTTCGCGCTCACAATGCCGCGCGTCACCGAGAACGAGGCGCCTTCTCCCCCGCTCAGGTCCAGGGCAAAACCGATCGCCACCACGTCCTGGCCGACCAGCGTGTTCGCCAGGCTCCCGAACTTGAGCGGCTTCAGGCCGGAAGCGTCTATCTTCACCAGGGCAAGGTCCGAACGCGGGTCGACGCCTACCACTTTCCCGGTCTTCACCGCCCCGTCGTTCAGGGTGACCTGTACGGTCGTGAGGGTCCGGCCCGCCGTCGAAGTCACCACGTGATTGTTGGTGATGATGTCGCCGTCGGCGCTCACCACGAACCCCGACCCCACGCCGGACGTTGTCTCAATCCGGACGACCGACGGCTCCGCGAGCTTCACGAGGTCCGCGACCGACATCTCCTTTGTGGTTGAGAGCGACGTCGTCGTCGTGCCCGGTTGGGCCGATGGCGCAGGCGTGCTTGTGGAGACGGCAGGGAGATCGCCAGCGCTGTCAGCTGTCGGCGCGGTCCCCCCGGAAGAACACGCGGCCGCCCCGAGCAAGGCGAGCCCGGCGAGAGGGATGGTCAGAAGGCGAGCGAAACGGGGCATCGTCACTTGTGGCACCTGCGAATCGGTATGGCCCCAGTGTGGCGCCTGTCCCGCAAATCCACCGTAAACCCACTGCCCGAATACAACGGCCGGGTAAAGGCGGGGGTTGGCAGCAGCTTGCCGGGGTGTATGATGCGGATTCGGACAGCGCATGCAATTTCGCGGAGATCCGGGCACCTCAAGTCTACGTAACATTACCGGGACGGGAGATATCCCCCTCTCCCTCGGCGATGACCACACCGGTCGTCGAACCTGGACCGATGAGGCCCTCATGGCAGCCGTCGTTATCCGCGACCCGCTCGCATTCGCGGTGATCTACGACCGTTACGTCGCGCTTGTCTATTCCGCCAGCGTCCGCGTCCTGGCCGATGTCCACGAAGCCGAAGACGTGACACAGGACGTGTTCGTGCGGCTGTGGCGCCGCCCCGAGACCTTCATCTCCGAGCGCGGCCGCTTCCTCAGCTGGCTCATGAGCGTCGCCAGGAACCGCGCCGTCGACGAACTCCGCTCGCGCGGCCGTCGCCACCGTCGCGAAGTGCTCAACGGGGAGAGCGTGGACGACGACCCATCCGCGCTGGTGCCGGCTGAAACCGACGACCCGCTCCTCACCGCCCAGCTCCACGAAGCCCAGAAGCTGGTGCGTGCCGCGCTCGTCGGGCTTCCTGCCGAACAGCGCCGGGCGCTCGAACTCGCCTACTTCGGCGGGTTCACACAGCAGGAGATATCCGTCGTCCTTCACGAGCCGCTGGGGACCGTAAAGACGCGAATTCGCCTCGGGATGCAGAAGCTCCGCCGCGCGCTAGAGAATCGACTGTAGGTCCGGACGACGACGATGGAAGCGCACATCTCCCAAGAACAAGCTGACGAATACGCCATCGGTGCGCTCGAACCCGAACTCGAGCGTCTCATCGCCCTTCACCTCGCCGAATGCGGCGCCTGCCGCGACATCGTCCGCGACTCGGAGCGGCTGGCGCTTACCCTTTCCCTGAGCGTGCCTCGCCGGAAGCCATCGCGAAGCCTTCGCTCACGCGTCTTCCAGTCGGCCGGGATTGCCCGCCCGAGCCCGTTACGGCGGGCGTGGAGTCTGGGCCGCGCCGCAGCCGGGCTGGCTGCTGTGATCGTCGCCATCGCGGCCTTCACGGGGATGGTCTCGGTGCGCAGCCAGATCGACCACCTCCGCGAAGACAACCGGGACCTCCGGGGACAGGTCAGCCGCGCGCTCTCCCAGGAAGTGGAGATCGCCGCCCTCACCCGCCGCCTCAGCGACGCAGAGCGCACCGCGTTCGAACTCGACCAGGCCACCAGCGACGACCGGGACCTTCTCCTCGCCCTCCTCTCCCCCACCAGCGACGTCGCCGAGGTGGTGTCCGTGGACGAAAAGAGCACCTCCATCGGCCGCCTCGTCTGGGACGAAGACCAGAAGCGCGTCTGGTTCGTGGCCGCCGGCCTGGAACAGCGCCCGGCGGGCGAGACCTATCAGATCTGGGTGAGCACTGGCGGGCGCTACGTGAGCATCGGCACCTTCAACAGCGACTCGCAGGGGTTCGCACGCTACGGGACCACGCTCCCGCAAGGCCTCAAGACCTACGAAAGCGCCGTGGTCACCATCGAACGGTATGGCGGTGCTCCGGAACGCTCCGGCCCGGGCGTCTTCGTCAGCGACCTTTCCCGCTTCCGGCGTTAGCCTGCGGTCCCCGCCTCCGGACACGTCCCCGCTTCGCCGGTTGGGCTCGCCCGCCGGAATTGGCCATTGTCTAGGAAGTCAGTCAACTTTATAGTGAGTTCATAGCGCGGCCACGGCCGCCGGAGGACTCTTCTTTGGACCTGCTCCCAGACCGTCTCGCCTGGTACATCGCCGGGCCGCTCATGGGCCTCACGGTGGTCGGCCTCTATGCACTGGCCAACAAGCCCCTTGGCGCCACCACCGCCTATTCCGAAACGCTCATGTTCTTCCGCCGCCGCCCCTTCGAACCCTGGCGAGTGTCCCTCTTCGCGGGGCTCATCTCCGGGGCCCTTCTGGCCGCGCTGTCCCGGGGCGGCCTCTCCTGGAACCTCGACTACGGCAGGCTGGGGGACCTGGTCCCGCTGGCGGCGCTCGTGCCGTTGCTGCTGGGCGCGGGCCTGGTCATGGGCTACGGGGCGCGCTGGTCGGGAGGCTGCACATCCGGCCACGGCCTCCGCGGCACTTCGTCGCTTTCCCCGGCCAGCCTCGCCGCGACCGGAACCTTTATGGCTACGGCGGTCGCGGTGACTGCGCTCCTCCGCTTGGTTACTGGGGGCGACCTGTGAAAACGGTCGCCTTCCTGATGGGTGGGGCCTTCGGCTTCCTTGTCGCTGCCGCGCGCCTCAACGACTACACGGTCATCCACAACATGCTCCTCTTGCGGGAGCCCGACGTGTTCTTGCTCATGGGCTCCGCCGTCGGGGTGGCCGCTCCGCTACTCCTCTTGCTGGAACGCCGCCGATGGCAGACGCCGTTTGGCGGGCCGATCGAGGTGCAGCGTTCGCCGGTGACCCGCCGCGCCGTCTTTGGTGCCGCGATCTTCGGGACCGGCTGGGCGGTCGCCGGGACCTGCCCCGTTCCCGCGCTGGCGATGACTGCCAGCGGCGGCGGGCTCGGTGTGGTTGTCACCGCCGGCCTCTTTGGCGGCATCGCCCTCCGGGACGCCATCGATCGAAAGAAGCATCTGACGCCGCCTGCCTGCTAACGCCGGCGCCAATCACACGGAAGAGCGGGGGTGCCGATTCGGCGCCCCCGCCCTCTTGAACCCCGGGAGACTACTCCTGTCCGGTGGCCGCCATCTGCGGTTCGCGCACTGGGGGCCTCGCTGGCGTCGGCGCGGTCGGCACGGTTACTGGAACGGCCGTGACCGCGTTTGCCGCCACCGTTGCGGGGACAACCCGCCGTACCGGTGGACGGGCGTACGTGATCCGCACTATGACCCCAAAGATCACCGACAGGCTGGTGCCGAGGAGGATCGCCAGCATCCACGGCTTCTGCGCGTCCGTCCCCATCATCAGCGCGTGCCAGAGCGCCCCGCCGAAGGCCAGGAACGACGTGTAGTGCAGCATCTTCCACGACTTTCCGCCCATCCGCGATCGGAACCAGAACGAACCGCTCACCACCGCCGCGAGGTACAGGGAGAGCGTCCCGGCGGCCGAATAGACCGGCTTGTAGTACGAACCGAACGGCACGAGGACATCTTTCAGCCCGAAATGAGTCCAGTTGTCGGGGATCAACACCAGCCCGTGGGCCAGGCCCAGCAGGACGCCCGCGATCGAGGCCGCCTGGTGCATGGCCACCAGCCGTGGCCGGCCGATCAAGCCGTCGAAGAACGCCGACGACATGAGGAGGCCGCCCACAATCCCTACCCATAGGAAGACGTAGCTGGCGATGCCGGCCGAGCGGCTGGCATACCAGGCCCCATGACTCCCGGCCTCCGGCACGAGGGCGGCCGCCAGGTCCGCCCCATAGACGGCCCCGGCGGCGCTCCCCGCAACTCCGATTGCAGCGAAGAGCACGACAAGCTTCATATCAGGATGCCTTGGACTTGGTCGGCGTCGCCGTCGGCTTGGGCTTCGGCGTCGCCGTTGGGGCGGGAGGTTGAGTGGCCGCCGGCGGCGGTGGGTTCGATGGCGTCCCGCCTCCACTACCGCCCGGAATGGGCGTCGGCGCCGGCGTGTTCGCCGGGACTGGTGTCGCACTCGGCACCCACCCGGGGAGGGGAGGCTTCGTTGGTGCCGCCGCCGGTTTGGTCGCCGTCGGCACAGAACCCGAAGTGGGCTGCGGCGCCGTTGTCGGCACACCACCCGCCGCCGGGACCCCGCCGGTGGCCGGCTTGGCCGTTGCGGTCGCCGGGCTCGTGGGCGCAGCTCCAGGGGCGGATGTCTTGACCGTGGCCGCCGTCTTTGGCGGTTGGCTCTTCCCATCCCCCGGAACCTGGACCCAGGCGCCGCCGCCCTGGTCGTCGGGCTGCCACTGGAAGACGTAGTACACCACGTCCTGCTGTTCGATGATGTAGACCGGGCGCTCCCCGCCGCCGCCGCTCCACACCTGCACTTCGCCCGGCGCCGTCTCCTCGATCAGGAGCCACTCCTGGCGATCCGGGTCCCAGCGCCAGCCATCCTGTTCGTAGACCTCGACCGGCGGCTGTTCGGTTGCCGCCTGGGCGTTGTCCCACTTCTTCTGAGGGGCCGTGGCAGCGACGCCGGCCCAGAGCGCCGAGGTCAGGATCACCGCCGAGGCCCCGGTTGCGATGCGGGTAAAGACGAATCGTGCGCCGCGTTTCTTCGCGTTGGCCATCGTGGTTAGTCCTTTTCCACTTCGGGCTGCTCGGGCTCTTCAGGGTGCTCAGGCTTCTCAGGCTGCTCGGGATGCTCAATCTCCACCTCGCCGCCGCTCGCCGGCGAGTCGACGACTGGTGCCGGTGCTGGAGTCGGAGCCGGCGGCTCAGGGGTGGCAGCTGGCCGCGGAGTCTTGGCCGGCTTCGGGGTCGAAGTCGGTTCCTGGGTTGGTTCGCTGGCCGGAGCGTTTGAAGGGGGCTGGGGCGCCGCAGACGGCTGTTCCTGCGCGGGCGACGGCTTCGACGTCGGGTTCGCTCCCGGGGCGTTGGTCGTGGTGCTCGCCGCGGTCGGCGGGGCTTCGGATTCCTTCGCTGCCTGGGCCGGCGGGTCGCCCACCGGTTCCTGGACCACGATCTTCGGGTCCTTCTTCACATAGACGTATTCAGGTTCGCCCTGGGCGGCGGACTGCTGGATCGCAGCGGCCTGGGTCGGCTTCTCCGGGGGCGGCGGAGGCGTCCATGCCTGTGTGGCCTCCGTATCGGCGGAGGCGTTGGCGCCCGTGGGTGCTTGCACGAAGACGCCCTGGGCGACTGCGAAGGCGGCGATGACGCCTCCTGAAATGGCCGTGGTCAGTGCAGCTGCAATCATGGATGTGGTGCGGTTCATGTGGACCTCCCTTGGTCTCTTGGGGTTCGGGAGGTATGTGGCCGCGGAGTGCCCGGAAGAGTCGTAACCGCACGGTAAATTCGAAGTTTCAGTCGGGTGACATTGCGCCCCAGGCAGCGCGGGCCCCGCCGGGGCCCAGCGCCAGCACTCCGTGCAGGCTCGCCGCCGCCCGTTTTCCCGCCTCCTGCCCGCCAACCAGCACAGCCTTCGCCCAGCATTCTGCCCGCCACGTCTCCTCGTCCAGGCAGGACACCTGTTCATACGGGGAAGCGGCCGGCAGTCCCGTCCTCGGGTCGATCAGGTGGTGCGCGACCCGTCCGTCCCCGGCCGTCCAGCGCCGTTTCCGCGTCGTCGAAGTCGCGAGGGCGCCTTCGATGGTCCCCTCCCAGGCGTCGTTGTCATCGGTCTCTCCCCCGACGCCCACTAGCCAGCCGCCCCCGCCCTCGTCCGACCCCGCGCACCGCAGGTCCCCTCCCGCGTTCACGAGCATGTCCGGGTGGTCGCCTGCCAACGCCTCGACCGCGAGGTCCGCCGTCCAGCCTTTGACGATGCCGCCGAGGTCCAGCATGCCGCCTTGAAGCCGCACGCTATCCCCCGTCAAACGCAGCATCTCGGCCGGCGACGGGACAACCATCGGCCGGGGGTTCCCACCCT
Organism: uncultured Anaerolineaceae bacterium; assembly: GCA_964438865.1. Taxonomy (GTDB): domain Bacteria; phylum Chloroflexota; class Dehalococcoidia; order Tepidiformales; family Tepidiformaceae. The sequence continues at coordinate 29,290 of CAYTMI010000004.1, forward strand.
GCACGTCCGCGAACGTCCGGTCGTACCCAGCCTGTCGCAGCGCCGGGAGGACCATCGGGTTGAAGAGCCCACCGGTGAACTCCCATGCTTCGATGGCCATCCGGCAGCAGGTGGCGAAGAGCGGTTGTGTGACCTCTTCGCCACGGTTGAGGCGACTGAGCAGGCTGTCCGGCCTGAACCGCGAGAACCGCTGTTCCTGCTGTTCGAACAACAGCTTCACGCTCAGGAAGGCCGCCATCGGCAGTGAGTCAGCCGCGATCAGCACATCGACATCCGTGTCCATCGCCCGGAAACAGTCCGCGAATTGCATCAGCCCACCGCCGGCAGCCGCACCGTGAAGGTGGTGCCTCGCCCGGGCGCCGACTGCATCGAGATCCGTCCCCCGTGGGCCTCCGCGATCCACTTCGCAATCGCCAGCCCCAGCCCGGTTCCCGCCGCCCCCGGTCCCCTCGTCGCGTCCACCCGGTAGAACCGGTCGAACACCCGCGCCTGGTGCTCCCTTGGGATGCCAACCCCGGTGTCGGTTACGACCATCTCCGCCCGCCGCCCGGATTTCCGCGTGGAGAGCGTCACCTTGCCCCCGGCTGGCGTGTACTTGACCGCGTTGTCGACAAGGATGAGGGCCAGTTGCCGGAGCCGCTGGGAGTCGCCCTCCACGATCGCCGGCCGGGGGGTTACCTCGACCGAGACGCCCTTCTCCTCCGCCAGAGCCTGCATGTCCCGGGCGACGTCGGCCACCAGTTCGCCCAGGTCGACCGCCTCCCTCCCGAGCTGCACCCGGCCTTCGTCCGCCCGCGCCAGGGTGAGCAGGTCTCCCACCAGCCGGGTCATGTGGTCGGTCTCGGCGGCAATCGCCTCGACCTGGCCGGTGTTCTGGGCGATGGTCTGTTCAGGGTGCCGGACGAGCAGTTCGTTGTTCGCCTTCACCACGGCAATCGGCGTCCTCAGTTCGTGCGATGCGTCCGAGACGAACCGCCGCTGGCTCTCCAGCGAGGCCTGGATCGGCGTCAACGCCCGGCCCGCGAGGAAGAACCCGCCAGCGCAGGCCAGCCCAATCCCCCCAAGCCCGCCGAACGCCAGCACCGTCAACAGCGACGAAAGTGCACTGTCGCGGTTGTGAAGGGAGTGGCCCACGTGCAGGTACACAGGCTCATCGCCCTCGCTTGCCGTGGTTGCGTTCGAGGCAAAACGGTAGCGCGAATCGTCGCCACGCACGTCGTTCCACGACTGACCGCTGTCGGCTCCCGCCACGAGAGCGGCGAAGTCGATGTGTTCAAGGTCGACCCCTAGTGGGTTGAGGAGCACGGTGCCTTTCCGGTCGGTGGTGACGAAGAAAACGTCGTTCGGGACCACCTCCGACGAGCCATCGGCAGGCGCTGGCCGCTTCTTCTTGTCGTCGTCGTCGTCGTCTTTGCGGCCGTCGTCCTTGACGGTTGTGTAGCGGCTCGGGTCGAAGGCCGCGAGGTCGGCCATGGCCGTCTCAATCCCCGACCGAACGTCGTTGTCGAGCGAGCGCCGGACGCTCAGGTAGGTCGCCGCCCCGACGAGCAGGAGGATGCTTGCGAGCGCCGCTGCGTACCACGCCGTCAGCTTCCACCGCGCCTTCAGGAACATCAGGGAGTCCGCAGGGCGTAGCCAACGCCCCGCACCGTGCGGATGAGCTTCGGTTCGAACTCGCGGTCGACTTTGTTTCGCAGGTAGTGGATGTAGATTTCGACGACGTTCGATTCGACGAGCGAGTCGTAGTTCCAGACGCGGTCCAGCAGTTGCGTGCGCGTCAGGACCTGTCCCGGGTGCCGCATGAGTAACTCGAGCAGCGCGAATTCCTTTGCCGTCAGTTCGATGCGTTTTCCCCCGCGGATCGCCTCACGCGAACGCAGGTCCAGTTCGAGGTCGCCGACCTGGAGCGACAACGACTGGCCGCTGTTCATCCGCGACCGCCGCGCCAGCGCCCGTACCCGTGCCAGCAGCTCCGAAAGCGCAAACGGCTTCACCAGGTAGTCGTCGGCGCCCGCATCGAGCCCCTTCACCCTGTCCGGCACAGCGTCGCGTGCGGTGAGCATCAGGATGGGGGTGACCGCGCCCTCGGCTCGCAGGGCCCGGGCGACGCCGTAGCCGTCCGTCCCCGGGATCATCACGTCAAGGAGGATGATGTCGTAGTCCTCCGTCCGCGCCTGCGCGAGCGCGTCGTCGCCGTCCGCCACCCAGTCGGCGACGTGCCCTTCTTCCTGGAGCACGCGCCGGATCGCGGTCGCCAGCCGTGGTTCGTCTTCCACCAGCAGGATGTGCACGGCCCGATCGTCCCACAGAATCGTCACAGAAACATTTGAGACTTCGAATCTTCCCTTAATCCGGATGGAATCACCGGGGCGCACACTCGCATCACCACCAGTCTCTGAGGTGCACGATGGAAAAGAAGCTCATGATCCTCCCTGCCGCGGTGTTCGCGGGCGTCCTCATTGCCGGCGTCGTTGTGGCGAAGCCCGGCGTCCTGGACAACCTGAACCCCACGTCCGCCGTCGCCGAGTCGGCCCGTTCCTTGCTCGGCGGCGAGCAGGAGGACGAGGACGACGATGACGACTACGACTATGACGAGTACGAGGATGGCGAAGACCACGAGGATGGCGAACACGACGATGAGGATGACGACGAGGACGACGACTAACCGATCGCATTCGATCGGCGGTGACTCCCGCCCTTGCCGGCCGTGCGGTACCCTGAGCGCGTGCTCAAGCCGGACTCCCCCTTCTTCATTGTGAACCCGGTTTCCGGCGGCGGGAGGACCGCCCGCCGCTGGCCCGTGCTCGCCGAAGCGATCCGCGAAGCCGGGATAGTCCCTGACGCTGTCTTCACGGAGGCGCGGGGAGAAGGCACCTCCCTTGCTACCGATGCCATCCGCGACGCCCGGACGACCCTCATCGCCGTCGGCGGCGATGGCACCGCCAACGAGGTCGCCACCGCCATCCTCGCAGGGGCCGCCGGCGAAAGCGTCCGCATCGGCACGATCGGGATGGGGACGGGGAAGGACGTGGCAAAGTGCCTCGGCATCGGCCGTCCCCGCCAGGCCATTCGTGCGATCGCCGGCGGCCACGAACGCCGCATCGACGCCGGCATGGTCCGTTCGGTCTCGCCCGGCGGCGATACCGAGGAGGTACGCTACTTCCTCCTCGAACTCAGCGCCGGTTGGATCCCCGGAATCTCCCAGTCGGTCCCCCGCTGGCTGAAACGCCTGGGCGATACCGCCCCCTACCTGGTGATGACTGCCGTGAAGATGGCCGGCCACATGTCGCGCGACTTCACCCTGACCATCGATGGCACGGTCTACGACGGCCGCTACAACAGCATCAGCGTCCACAACATGGAGATGTGGGGCGGCGACCTCGTGGCGGCGCCCGGTGCGCTCCCGGACGACGGGCTCCTCGACGTCATCCGCTGGGGAGACCTTGGCCGCCGTGCCGTCCTCAAGGCCGTCGATGGGCAACGCAAGGGCGGCATTCACATGGAGATAGACGGCATCGACCGCCACGCGGCGCGCACCGTTGAGCTATCGAGCGATCGCCCATCGCGGCTGGATCTCGACGGCGAACTTGGCGGCTGGCTCCCCGCCCGCATCGAGATCGTCCCGCACGCCCTTCGCTTCCTCGCCCCCTGACAGCCCTGCTGGTTCGTTTCGGCGGCTACTGCCCCGACCACGTCAACCGCGGCGTCCGCGCCAGCCCCAAAGAGTAGACCGCCGCCGCGAGGGCGCCAAGGACCGCGAAGTCGACCCCAAGCCCGATGAACGCCTCGCCATTCGCTGCATAAGCCGCCAGTTCCAGCGCGTCCACGGCGTAGGTAAGCGGGTTCGCGTACGCCATCACCTGGAGCCACGCCGGCAGTTCGTCCACGGGGAAGAATGCCCCGGAGAAGAAGAGCAGCGGGAAGAGCGCCAGGTTCATCACGAGGTGGAAGCCCTGCATGGTCTGGATCCGGGACGCCAAGGCCTGGGCCAGTCCCGCCAGGAGGACGTTCAGGAGCACCACCGTGAGCAGCGCCACTCCCAACCCGCCGGCGACGCCATACTGCCATTCGAACTCCACGAAGGGTGCTGCGATGAACAGGACAGCCGCCGCCTGGATGGCCCCGATGGCCACTCCCGCCAGCGACTTCCCGAGGAGGATGACCCGCGCCGGGTGCGGCGACGCGAGCAGCATCCGGAGGACGCCGCTGTCGCGGTCGCGGTAGAAGGATGCGCTGGAGAAGGTCGACGAGAACACCGAGGTCATCACGACCGAGCCTGCCACCAGGTAGGCGGTGAAGCTGCCGGCCGGGAGCTTCGAAGGCGCCAGCCCCTCCGACACGCCGTTCCCGAGGAAGACGAGGAAGAGCAGCGGCGTGAACACGGACGAGTACAGCTGAGACCGGGCGCGGACCACTCCCCGCAGGTCCCGCATGACCAGCGCGGCACAGGCGGAAGCAGTATTCATGACGATGCCCCCGAACCCGCGACGGGCTGCCGGGCTACGTGCTGGAAGTAAGCGTCCTCGAGTGTCGATTGCTCGATGGCGACGGCGCGGATGGCCCCCGGGGCGATCGCGAAGAGACGGGGGACGAAGGCCGCGGCGTCGTCCACCGTGATGTGGAGGACCGCATCCTGCGCGACGACCTGCCCTTCCCCGGCGGCCTGTTCTACCGCCGCCAGTTGACCCGCGGTCAGCCCTTCGACCGTCACGCGGACGGCCTCGCGTTTCAGGCCCCTCTTGAGTTCGGCCGGGGTGCCCGTGGCCATCACCTGTCCGGCCTGGATGAACGCCACCCGGTCGCAGACGGTGTCGGCCTCGGCGAGGTCGTTGGTGGCGAGGAGGATAGTGCGGCCAGCGCCGCGGGTGTCCATGAGCGCGGTCCAGAGGGCGCGGCGTTCGTGGGGGTCCACGCCCGTCGTGGGTTCGTCGAGGAGGAGGAGGAGTGGGTCGTGGAGGAGGGCGCGGCCCATCTCCAGGCGGCGGCGCATGCCGCCGGAGAGTGTCGAGACCGCGTCAGTCGCCCGGTCTGCGAGTCCGAACGCGGCCAGCAACGCTGCCGACCGTTCGCGCGCCGCCGGGCGGGGCACCCCGAAGAGGCGGCCGGCCAGCCACAGAGTGTCGTTGACGGTCATCAGCGGGTCGGAGGCGTTCTCCTGGAAGACGGTGCCGACCCGTGCCCGCATCGCCGGGGCCGGCGGCTCGCCGAAGACCCGGAGGGTGCCCGAGTCCGGCGCTTCCATGGCGGCGACGAGGCCGACAAAGGTGCTTTTGCCGGAACCGTTCGGCCCGAGCAGCCCGAAGACGGAGCCTCGCGGCACTTCGAGGGTGAAGCCATCAAGGGCGCGGCGTTCGCCGTAACGGCGGCCGATGCCGTCAGCAGAGATCGCGGCGCCTTCCATCCGAGCGATGTTCACACGCCGGGGGGCTTGTGACGAGCGGCTGCCCCGGATTGCGGCCTCATGCGGGGGCGGCGAGGCCGGCCACCAACTGGCCCATGACGATCAGGAGAATGATCGCCGCCATCGGGCTCAGGTCCATCATCCCGGTGCTCGGCATCACCTTCCGGATCGGGTTGATGATCGGCTCGGTGACGCGGAAGAGCATCTGGTAGAGCGGGCTCGACTGGTCGATCGGGAACCAGCTCAGGAGCGACCGCGCGACGATCGCCCAGGTCAGGATCTGGATGAAGGTGAACGTCAGTTGGGCGATGTAGGGGTTAATCGGTCGACTCCGTGGCCGCGGGGGCGGAAATCCTCTTTCGATGATAGCAAATCGGCCTCGCTGTCCAAGCCAACAGGGCTTAACCTCCCGCGGCCTGGTTGACGACGTAGATCATCGCGTACAACAGGAAGATCACCGCCATGGCGCTGAGGTCGATCATCCCGGTGCGGGGCATCATCCGGCGGACCGGTTCCAGCAACGGTTCCGTGAGGCGATCGAGAAGCTGCACAATCTGGTGCCGGCGGTCGATGGGGAACCACGTGAGCAGCGAGCGGATGACGATGAGGACGATGAGGACGTAGAGAAACGTTGTGAAGACGGTCGCGACCTGGTCGTTCAAGCGAGACCGCCGAGTTCCTGGGCGCGATGGTAGGCCGCCTGGATCGCTTCGATTACGGAGGCGCGTACGGCCCCCTTTTCCAGTTGGAGCAGCCCGGCGGCGGTTGTCCCTGCGGGCGAAGTGACCATCGCCCGGAGTTCGGCCGCGCTCTTGCCCGCTTCCTGCGCATAAACGGCGGACCCGTAGACCGTCTGCAGCACCATCTCGTCTGCCTGGGCGCGGGTGAGGCCGATCGCCACGGCGCCTTCGATCATGGCTTCGATGAAGAGGAAGACGTAGCCGGGACCGCTGCCGCTGACGGCCGTCGCCATGTCCAGCTTCTTCTCGTCGTCGACGTAGATTTCGCGGCCGATGGCGGCGAGGAGGCGCTGGGCAAGTGCGCGCTGCTCCGGTGCCACGGCGTCCGTGGCGGTCCAGACGCTCATGCCGGCCTTCGCCGCCACCGGTGTGTTGGGCATCACCCGGACGATGCGGTTGTGGTGGAACTCGGCCTCTATGGTGGCGATCCGTACGCCGGCCATGATCGAAACGAGGAGCCCGCCTTCGTTGACGCTGCCCCGGACCGAATGGATGTCCTGCGGCTTGACGGAGAGGAGGACGAGGTCGGCGCCGCCCATGGCGTCGGCGGCGCTGGCGGTCGTCGCGACCGCATATTCACCGGCGAGTTGGTGGCGGCGGTGTTCGACGACTTCGCAGACGGTGACTTCCGCGGCGGAGAACACCCCACCTTCGAGGGCCGCGTGGAGGATGGCCTCGCCCATCACGCCGCCGCCGATAATCGCTACTTTCATCCGATACGCTCCCCAAAGATCGCGCGGCCCACGCGGACGTGTGTGGCCCCCTCTTCGATGGCCACCTCGTAGTCGCCGGTCATCCCCATCGAAAGCGACGGGAGGCCGTGTTCGTCGGCCAGCTGGCGAAGTTGGCGGAAGCAGGGGCGCGCGTCTTCCGGGTTCGAAACCAGCGGCGCGACGGTCATCAGTCCCTCCACGCGGACGTTTGGCAGGGTGGTTGCGACGGCGAGGATGGCCGGGACAACGGCGGGCGTCATCCCGAACTTCGCCGGGTCGGCGGCGACGTTGACTTCGAGCATCACTCGCTGGGGCACGGTGGCCGCTGCGTCGATGGCGCGAAGGATTCGTTCGGAGTCGACTGCGTGGAGTATAGCAAAGCGGCCCGCCGAGGCCCGAACCTTGTTGGATTGGAGATGGCCAATGAGGTGGAAGTTGGCCGCCCCGGGTGCGCCGGAGGTGGCGGCGAGCGCGTCCATCTTGGCGAGCGCTTCCTGGACGCGATTCTCCCCGAACTGGGTGATCCCGGCCTCCCAGGCGGCGAGGACGGCCTCCGGGGGGTGGGTCTTCGAGACGGCAATCAGCGTAACCGAGGCGGAGTTGCGGCCGCTCCGCGCACAGGCGGCTTCGATGCGGCCGCGCACAGAGGCGACCCGGTCCCGCATACCGATGGAGACGCCGCCCGCTGTCATCGGAGTTCCGGCGGGTGCTTCGCTTCCCATACTCCCCGCGCGGCGACTGCCGCAGCGATGACCAGCACCGCGGCCAGGCCCGCCACCACATGGAGGGTGAAGAGGAAGAAGAGGAGGACGAGCCCCGCGACGACGCCAAGGATGATGCCCAGCGGCAGGGCAAGGACGCTGAACACCGCCCAGATGATCTGGACAGTTTCCTTGAATCCGCCGGACTTGTCGTCCTGGGGCGGTTCGCCGGAGCCGTAGTAGAAGCCCATGAGGGGAGTATAGGGGAGCACCGAGGGCCGAGCACCGAGGACTGAGGACTGAGGACTGGGGAATGAGGAATGAGGAATGAGGAATGAGGACTGAGGCGGCCCCGCCGCCCACCGAACCGCGACTGTGAGGGAGCGTACGCCGTACCTCATCCCTCCAGATCCCGGCGGCAGGAGCACGGCCGGATACCGCCGGCACCCACCGTACCGCGACGGGCAGGGAGCGGCGTAGCCCCGGCGCCGGCCGAGTTCCGTCGCCGGGGCGCCCCCTGAGACGACCTCCACAGAAAAAACACGACTTGAAGTCATGAAGCTGGGGTTCGTGGACGGGTCTGGCGAGGGGGCTGGTGTGGTGCGGACGGCGGGCATGGGGCGAGGGTGCGGGAGAGTGGGGAGGAGGTGGTAGGGGTCGGTGGCGCTGGGGGGCTTCTGGCGCGGTTGTCACACCGCCAGGCTGGACGTCGAGCCGCGCCAGCGCCACAAAGCGCGGGTCAAGAACCCAAGAAGGCCTTTAGGAACTCGCTCCCAGACTCCACACGGACGCCGGTTTCATCGATGAACGCCGATCGCCCCTTCGCTGAAGAAGTGCCGGTAGGATCGCTGTAGCGCTGGGGACCGTACCGCGAGGTGGCGTAGCTCATCAGGGTTGTGTTGGTGGAGCGAGTCATGCCTACGTAGAGCAGACGCCTCCGCTCATCTCGTTGTCGCCCCACGTGTTCGCGCTCGTAAGATCCGGGCTCGACCGCTGGTAAGATGCACCAGTCCGCTTCAAGCCCCTTCGCGCCGTTGACGGTCATGACCGATACGCGGCCGGGCTTTAGCTCGTCGGTCACGGGTTCTTCCAGTTCCTCGTCGATTTCATGCTGGCCGAAACCTACAGGATTGGTGCACCCCGTTACCTTGGCAAGGTCGCTTAGAAAGTTTTCGCTATCTCTGAGCACCTGCAAGTCGGAAAGAACTTGGGCCCTGGCGTCTTCAAGCGCGGGGACCAGGGCATCCCCGGATCGGAGGAGTCCCGCCATCCGCTGGCTCGACTCCCAGGCCGCGTCCAACAACTCCACCACCCGCCGCGCGCGGCTGGTCTTTGCGCAGTTAAGGATGATAGCGGTTGCCGCCGCAACGCTGTCATCGTCGTCCTTAAGCAGCCGCTGGAGCGCGCCCGCATAGCGGCACGCGTCCCCTTCATCTGGCTCGCGGCCCGTTCGGTCGTCCACCGGGCAATCTAGCCTCTTTAGCTCAGCCGCCAATTGATGACCGATCGCCTTGTTCGGGGCTGCGATAAGAACGGTCCGTTGTGGAGCTAGTTCTAGGGCCTTGCGTGCGATCAACGCTAACGCACTCGCCTCTGCGGTACCAGACTCGAACCGAAGAACCCGTAGCGTTCCTTCTGTCTCACTTAGGGCAGGATCTGGTATGCCCGGCGCGCCGCCGAGCAGTTGCGTACCTCCGCGGAGGATGCTACGGGGGCACCGGTACGACCGTTTCAGAACGAACAGGCGCGCCGGCGAGAGGCGATTGGGGAATTCAGCGCAGTAGTCTGGATGGGCGTGGCGCAGGGTCTCGTAAATCGACTGGTTCGGATCCCCCACTGCAAAAATGGTGATCCCCGAGCCAGCAAGTAGAGCTAGGATTTCGTGCTCGCACTTGTTCAGATCCTGATACTCGTCTACCAAGAGATGCGAGCAGTCGAGTCCGAGCGCTTCGGGCAGGGCCCCCCCGCTGGAAACAAGGAAGCGCCACCATAGGAACGTCAGCTCGCCCCGGGTCAGGAATCCCAGCGCCTCTTGGGCCCGCCGGTAAACAGCTTGGAACGCGGACCTGTTCCCGTCAGCGAACCATGAATGGTCATCCTCGAACGCTTGGCACCAGCGGGCGTTGTAGTCCCGGCGGGCTTGCTGGGCCTTTCGGATGTTATCGAACCGGAGTTGATCCTTCACGATCGTGTCAAGAAAAACGCGTTCCTCCCAATCGTCGAGAACGACTAGAGGTCTTGGTAGCCGCCTTGCATCGCTGTGTCGCAGTGAACGAAGAGCGAGCGAGTGGAAAGTCGTCACCCGGTCGGCCGAGAGTGCAATGTTAGCTCCGGGATCGAGGAGCTTGCGCCTAATATCCCGAACGCCGGCATTGGTGAAGTTCACGACCCGAATTCGGGCACCGTCGACGCCGTCGTTCGTCATCAGGTGCCCAGCCTTCCCCAGCAAGGTCTTGGTCTTACCGGTGCCCGGGCCTGCGATGACAGCCGCGTGGGCTGGATAAGAGACGGCTTCGAGCTGGAGTGGATTCAGCGGAGCGGTCACACGTCACCCGCACTTGTTGTAGAAGCAGTTGCGGCAGGTGAGGCAGCCTTCCGTGTAGTAGAGGACTTCGCCGCAGTCCGGGCAGCCGACGCCGCTCATCACGGCGTTGGCGTACTTATCCACCGGCGGGAAGTCCGAGGGGGTGCTCGCAACCACCTGGTCGGCCGGGATCAGGGCCGGCTGGTTCGCTGCCCGGGCGCTTTCGAACTTCAGCTCCAGCCAGCGGAACACGTAGTCGACGATGCTCGTGGCGAGCGGGATGTCCTTGTTGCCCGTCGGGCCGCTCGGTTCGAACCGGGTGTTCTTCATCTTCGAGGCGAGTTCGGCCAGGGGGACGCCGTACTGGAGCGCGTAGCTCGTCAGCATCGCCATCGTGTCCATCAGCCCGCTCACGGTGGAGCCCTGCTTGCTGGCGTTGATGAAGACTTCGCCGGGGGTGCCGTCGGCGAAGAGGCCAACGGTCATGTAGCCCTCCTGCTCGCCAACGCGGAACTTGTGGGTGATCGCGGCGCGCTCGTCCGGGAGCTTGCGGCGGATGGGGCCGACGGCCTTCATCACCAGCGCCTGGGCGGCTTCGACCGCCTTCTCACCGTCGCTCTTGTCCGTCTTCTCGGCGTGCTTGAGCACCTGGAGCTCGCGGGAACCGTCGCGGTAGATGGTGATCCCGTTGCAGCCGGTGGCGTAGGCGAGTTCATAGGCGGTGCGGACGTCGTCGACGCTGGCGCTGTTGGGGAAGTTGATGGTCTTGGAGACGGCGTTGTCGGTCGCTTCCTGGAAGGCGGCCTGCATGCGCACGTGCCACTCGGGGGCGATGTCGTGGGCGGTGACGAAGACTTCCTTGGCCCACTCGGGAACCTCCGGCCGCTCGGCGAGGTGGCCGCCTTCGGCGAGGAAGCGGATAAGTTCGTCGCTGTACCAGCCGCCTTCGATGGCCGCGGCCTTGAACTGTTCGTTGACCTCGGCGAGCTCTGTCCGCTTGGTTGGGTCGTCCTTGTCGAGGTAGTGGGAGCGGATGAAGGCGAGCGAGAAGATCGGTTCGATGCCGCCGGAGCAGTCGGCGATGATGCTCAGGGTGCCGGTCGGCGCGATCGTGGTGCGGGTGCTGTTGCGCATCGGCTGGGGGCCTTCGGGGCCTTTGGGGCCGTAGCGCGAATCCGACCAGTCGGGGAAGTTGCCGCGGACGGCCGCGAGATGCGTCGAAGCGGCGTCGCTTTCAACCTGGATGAAGCGCATCACCCTGTGCGCGACTTCGAGCGCGGCATCCGAGTTGTAGGGCACATGGAGGTCGATCAGGAGGTCGGACCAGCCCATGACGCCGAGGCCGATGCGGCGGATGGCGTGCGAGGTTTCAGCGATCTCGGGAATGGGATAGACGTTCATCTCGATGACGTTGTCGAGGAGATGGACGGCCTGGCGGACGACGCGCCCGAGGCGTTCGTAGTCGACCTCCACGGCGCCGGGTTCGCCGGTGGTGAAGTGCCCGAGGTTGATGGAGCCGAGGTTGCAGGAGTCGAACGGGTAGAGGGGCTGCTCGCCGCAGGGGTTCGTCGCTTCCACGGGGCCGCGCTTGGGGACGGGGTTGGCGCGGCCGGAGTTGATCCGGTCGATGAAGACGAGGCCGGGGTCGCCGTTCTTCCAGGCGTTGGTGAGCATCTTTTCCCAGACGGCGCGGGCGTCGCGCTGGCCGACGGCTTCTCCGCTCTTGGGGTTGATGATGTCGTAGGCGGTGCCGTCCTTCACCGCCTCCATGAAGGCGTCGGTGATCGCGACGCTGATGTTGAAGTTCTGGAGGGTGGTCATGTCGGACTTCATTTCGATGAACGCGTCGATGTCCGGGTGGTCGACGCGGAGGATGCCCATGTTGGCGCCGCGACGGGTGCCGCCCTGCTTGATCGCTTCGGTGGCGGCGTCGAAGACCTTCATGAAGGAGACCGGGCCGCTGGCAACGCCCATCGTGGACTGGACGCGGTCGAGCGCGGGACGGAGGCGGGAGAAGGAGAAGCCGGTGCCGCCCCCGGACTTGTGGATGATGGCCGTGTTCTTGATCGCCTCGAAGATGCCGTCGATCGAATCGGGGACGGGGAGGACGAAGCACGCCGAAAGCTGCTGGAGTTCGCGGCCGGCGTTGACGAGCGTGGGCGAGTTCGGGAGGAAGTCGAGCGAGGAGATGAGGCGGTAGAACGTCTCCGCCGCGGCGGCGCGGTCGCCGTCGGTGCCGCCAAAGCGGAGTTCGGCCTCGGCCAGGTTGTGGGCCACCCGGCGGAAGCACTCCTGGGGCGTTTCGACCGCATCGCCCTTGTCGTTGCGGGCCATGATCCGGCGTTCCATCACGACGATCGCGTTGTCGGAAAGCGGGTTGGGTTCGAAGCCGCCGCTGGTGGTGCTGGTAGAAGAAATGCTGACCATGATGTCCCTCCCGAGTGGCTGATGGAATATAGCGAACAAATGTTCGCCGCGCTAGGGTCGGAGCGAAGGAAGCGTGGGTTTCTTGATTACGTCCGTCGCGGGCCCCCGGCGGAGACTTCCGCGCGCACCTCATCCGTGCGGCGAAGGACGGTGCCTCCCATGCCGCGGGTGCTGACCAGGCCCCGGCCGCCGCTGACCTGCAGCGACTCGGGTTGGGCGTAGTGGGCGATGAGCGCCTCGGCGGCAGTCTCCGGGGTCCGGTCCTGGACGAGGGTGACGAGCTGGGCCGGCCGGAAGTCGCGCACGGCGAGGAGGTACGCCTTTTCGGAGAGGACGAGGCCGGCGATGTCGGCTTCGCCATCGGGTGTGGTGCGGATGGCGAAGCCGAGCGTGAGGCCGTGGAGTTCCCAGATCCTGTTCGCCATGGCTAGCTCGCAGACTCTGCCGTGTGGCGGCTTTCGATGTCGCCCAGGAAGAGCGGACGGACCGGGCGCGGGTCTTCGGCGCCGGGCAGCGGCAGCTGGAGCGACTGTTCTTCCAGCGAAAGCACGCGGCCGTCTTCGAGTTGGGCGACCATCTCCTTGAGGGACTCGATGTCCGTGAAGGGGCGGTAGACCGAGGCGAAGCGGATGTAGGCGATGTGGTCGAGCCGGCGGAGGGCGTCCATCGCCAGTTCTCCCACGACTGACGAAGGGATCTCCGGGCGGCCGTCGGCCATGACCCGCGATTCGATGTCGGCGGCCACCATCTCCAGCTGGGCGACGGAGATGTTGCGCTTGGTGCAGGCGCGGCGGAGGCCGGCGATGAGCTTTTCGCGGTTGAAGTCCTCGCGCCGGCCATCCTTCTTCACGATCTGGACGGTGGCGAGCTGGACGTTCTCGGTGGTGGTGAAGCGTTCGCCACAGGAGATGCACTGGCGGCGCCGGCGGATCCCGTCGTCGGTCGCGCGGCTGTCAGTGACCTTGCTATCGCGGAACTGGCAGTAGGGGCAGCGCACTAGCCATAATCTCCTGAAGTGAGTAAACGCCTGATCGTTTTCACGACCAGCCACGGCGGACTATAGTCCCATATCTTGTGGTCCGTCAAGCGTATTCTACTAGATGTTGGGGCGGGAGTTACGTCGCGTGCTGATTCGAGCGCGGCGAAGTGGGGGTCAGTGGCCGCGGCGACGGTGATGAAAATCGCACGCTGCCGTGTCGGGCCAGGGGCCGAGGATGCCGCTGCCGGGGTGGAGGCAGGTGCCGCGGCCAGCGTTCGCGTCTTCGATGAATTCGCGGCAAGTCGCGCAGCTGAGGGGCAGAGGGGCCTCAGGCGGGAGCACGTTGAGGACGGCGAAGAGATCGTTGCGTTCGAAGGGGGCGGCCCGGAACTGCGGGGCTTCTTCGACACCAGGCCCAAACTCGCGCCCGCGCTGCCCGGCACGGCGATCACGCTTGCGGTTGCGGCGGCTACCCATGGGGCGAAGCCTACCAGAGCAGGGAGCGCACGTGGCGAGCCGAGAGGCGAGAGCCGACCAGTCCGTAGCCCGACTGCCAGGGAGGGCAGGGTTCCCGGATCTCGGCCCGCCGCTGGGTGACGGGGGGAGCCAACGGCCAACGGCCAGCAGCGCGTAGAATCCGCGGCATGCTTGCTGCTGTGTGGAACGCTGACCGAACGCTCGCTGTTGTCGACCTGCCGGAGCCGGAGCCGGGCCCGGGAGAAACCCTCATTCGCGTGGAGGCCTGCGGCATCTGCGGGACCGACCTCCACTTCTTCCGCGGGGAGTTGCCGCCGCTGCCGGGGCTGGTGCCGGGCCACGAATTTGCCGGCACCGTCGTGAGCGGCGGCCAGTTCGCGCCGGGCACGCCGGTGGCCATCGAACCGATCCAGGTGTGCGGCGCCTGCAGCCAATGCCGGAGCGGCAATCCCCAGCGCTGCGCCATGTTGCAGTTCCTCGGGTTGGGGCTGCCGGGAGGGCTGCAGCAGATGGTGGCGGTGCCCTCGGGTTCCGTTTACGAACTGCCGGCCGGCATCGACCCGCTCCACGGCAGCCTGGCGGAACCGCTCGCGGTGGCAGTCCGCGGCGTCCACCTGGCGGAGCTCCCGCTGGGCGCGCGCGTCCTCGTCCTTGGCGGAGGCACCATTGGGCTGATGGCGACGATGCTGCTCCGCGACATCGCATCCGAGGTCGCGGTGACGGCGCGCTACGCCCAACAGGCCGGGCTGGCACTGAACCTCGGGGCGTCCGCCGTGTTCGAACCGGGCAGTTCGGACCTGCACGATTGGGCCCGGGAGCGGCGGCCAGACGCCGTCATCGAAACCGTCGGGGGCACGGCCGACACCCTGAACGAAGCGGTGATGGCCGTCCGGCCGGGCGGTACGGTCGTGGTCCTCGGGGTGTTCACGGGGCCTACGGCTATCCCCGCGCTCAAGCTCGTGAACCAGGAAGTGCGGCTGGTAGGGTCGATCATCTACGGGCGGCAGGGGGACGAAAGTGAGTTCGGGATCGCGGTGCGGCGGCTAGCCCGCTACCGGGCCGAACTGCCGCTGCTCCAGAGCCACACCTTCGCCCTCGGCGACGTCAACGACGCCTTCCGAACTGCCGCCAACAAGTCGACCGGCGCCGTGAAGGTCACGATTCGCCCCAACGGGTAGGTTTCGCAATCACCCGTGGCGATGGCGTGGGCTAGCCCGGGCGCTGGCCGGAGCAGTGCACCGGTACTTCCGGGACGGCCTCCGCGGGCAGCTCCTTGCGCCAGAGTTCGATGCCGCCCTCCTGCCGCAGGATGCGGAACCCCAGCCGCGGGAGCGCCGCCAGGCACACGTCATAACCGGCGGCGAGGTCGTCCGTCGGCTTCGGGGCGTTACGGTCGATGAGGACGTACTCGGCTGTAAGGACGCGGGGGAAGTCGAAGATCTCGCGCCGTTCGGCAAGGTGCGGGACAAACGGGGATTGGGCGCTCACGATGGCGTCGTCCGGGACCATCTCGACGAACGACTGTGCGAGCCGCGCGTGGGCGCCGATTTCGAACCGGCTTCCGTCGGCGGCGAACGATGGCGGCAGCGGCGACCCGGCTGCGAAGAGAACCAGGCTGACCCCGGCGACCGCCGCCAACTGGACCCGGGCCGGCAGCCGCCTCCGGTGGGGCCACCAGGACTCCGGCGGCAAATGGAGGTGGAGCACAAGGCAACAGAGCGCGTAGGTCGCCGGGACGAGGAGATAGTGGAGGTCGAAGCCGTGCTGGCTGCGGTCGTCGGAGAGCAGCGGGAGGAACACGAGCGGCGCCCCGGCGACCGCGAGCGTTGGCCTGAGCACCAGGGCAGCCCCGGACGTGACGACGAGCAGCGCGATTACGGCGGCGGCATCGGCCGTGGCCAGGTGCTCCCACACCGCCACCGGGTGCAGCGGGATCGCGAACAAGATCTCCATGGCCGAATCCCCCAGGTAGCCATAGCGCTCACGCAGCGGGTTGAGGTCGTCTCCACGGTAATGGGGGATGAGCCAGAGGTTGACGACGGCCGCGTAGGCCACGCCAACGGCGGCAACGAGCAGAGACAGCCGCCGCCAGCCAAAGGACACGAACGCCACGACGGCGAGCGGCACCACCAGCAGGACGGCATCCTCCTTCAGGGTCAGCAGCAGGAGCGACGGGACGGCGAAAAGCAGGCGCCGGCCAGTCACCAGCCCGAGGACCGCGGTGAACGCGAAAAGCGGCGCCATCGCTTCCGCGTGGAAGTCGAAGGAGACAGCCCGGCTGACGCCGAGGCTCAGGGCGTAGGCAGCGGCTCCGAGGACGGCGGCGAGTTCCCCCGCGGAACTGCGGATCGCGTAGAACAGCGGCACGATGGCGAGCGCGAGGAGGGCCGCCTGCGCGATAAGCAGGTCTTCCGGGCCACCTCCCAGCCGGAAGAGTGGCGCGAACGCGAGGAGGATGGGTGACCAGTGGTCGCCGGCATAGGAGATCGCCCGAAACGAATACTCGAACGGCTGGCCGTTGGCGGTGTTCCAAACAACCTGGGTAAACACCCCGAGGTCCCAGGCGTTCGAATGGAACGACCGGTGGAGGCGCAGGCTCCAGGTCGCCCAGTAGAGGCCCGGGACAACTGCGAGCAGGACCGGGACGAAGGCCCCCCGTGCTCGACTCATCGGCCCAGTCTCAGGTGCTCTGCGCCAACGGGCGATGCCGCCGCGAACGTCGTGCCGCCGCGAACGTCAGCTCAGGAGTTCGATGATCTCGTCGACGGCGGCGGTGCGCCAGCCGGCCCAGATCTCGCTGTCCCGCTGCCAGGCAAGGTACTTGTCGCGGGCATTCGCGCGCTCGGCGGTGATCTCCGCCTCGGTGGGTTCGTGGCCAAGCCGGCCTTTGATGGCTTCGGGCGAGACATCGCCGAGGACGTCGCGAGTGACGTGGAGCTGTTCGTTCGCCAGCTTCGGCCGTTCGATGAAGTGGCCGAGTTCCTTGTCGTCCTTGTTGTAGAAGACATAAACGGGGATGGATTCGAACTGCCCGTCCTTCAGGTAGGGCTGAATCATGTCCTTGTTCTGGTCGCGTTCAAACATGCGGAGTTCGATGCCCATCGCCTCGGCGATCTTCTGGGCCACGCCCAGGCCGCGGTAGACGTCGGGGCACCAGTCTTCGCCGATGACGACTATGTGGTCAGGGCCGCCGGGCTTCGCGGCGAGCGCCTTCAGCTTCGTCGCCTGCTCGGGCGCGATGACGAGGCCGTTGTAGTTCTGTTCGAACAGTTCCTTGTTGCGGATGCCGCTCTCGACATATTCGCGAAAGGTCTTGCCCTTGGCAAAGCGTTCGCTGGTGATGGGATTGGCGGTGGCCTGGGTCATGGTTGTCCCCCGAAGTGAGTGGAAAGAATAAACCCAGCCTACAGGGATGGGGGAAGAGATGCGAGAGGGGATCAGGAGCCGCGAGCTCAGAAGATGGGCCCGGAGTCCTTCCCTTGCTCGACTTCGCCGAGGGCGTTGGCCGTTTCGAGGAGGCCGTTGGTGGCCATCAGGCGGCGGCGGATGCCCGTGAGGGCGCTGTCATCGGCGCTGCCAAGGGCGCGCTGGACGAGGGCGAAGAGGGTTTCGCCCGTCATCAGGCAGTAGCGGTAGTTTTCGCAGGCGATGCGAAGGGCGGTGGTGAAGCGCTCACCACGGTCGTCGGGCGGCATCGTCCGCAGGCCGTTGACCACGATGACCCCGCGGAGTTGTTCGCCCTTTGCGAGGAGGTGCTGTTCGAGGCGGCGCTGGAGGCGGATGTAGGGCCATTCGACCACCGTGTCGCGGCTGCCCTCGGCGGCGACGAACGCCTGCGCCCCTTCGCTTTCGGCGGTGAGGATGTCGCCTTCGCCCCCTTCGACGCCGAACCCGAGGATGCGCAGCGCGTCCGTGACGGCCTCGGAGAAGGCTCGCCCTTCTTCGAAGATGAGGCGGCGGTGGTTCGCGAGGGAGGTCAGCTGCTCCCGGACCGCGTCGAGGCGGGCCTTGGCTTCGAGGGCGGCCTTCTCAGCTTCTTCGGCCTCCGCCTCCACCTGTTCGAGGCCGGGAACCGCGAAGCTTCGCGCCCAGACGGGTTCGGGCGTTGGATTGGCCGCGGAGAGCAGCGTCCGGGCCGCCTCCACCACATAGTCCGCGCATTTCGAGCGGATTCCGCCGACTTCATCGGGGAAAACCGGCAGGAAGACGACTCTGCCGCCGAGGACCCGGAACTCGACGGCGACGGCGACGCCGGAACCGCCCGTGGCGATGACGCGCGGGGCGGCGTGCTGGAAGGCCGGCTGCCGGTCGTCGAAGAGGGCGCGGTACTGGAGGTCGCTGCGGAGTTCGCGGATGATGCGGGCCGCAGGGTGGTCGTCGATGGCCATCCGCAGCTGCTTGCCTTCCGCGGCCTTAAGGAAGGGCGGACCCCAGGCCATCCCGGCGGGTGCGGGCAGCCAGCTGTAGCGGTCGCAGCCTTCGAACCCGGCCACGCCCGTGATCGCGAGGTTCGGTCTCCCGGCCACGAAGACAACGCCACCCGCTTCCAGCAGGCGCTGGGTCTCCTCGGTCCGGCGGCGCAGTTGGTCGGCCATGGAAACGGCCGTTGGGCTGCTGGGGACGTTGAGCACCGGCCGGCCATCGAAAGCCTCGTAGTCTTTGCCCTCGGAGAGGACGGCATGGACGGTGGCGGTGATGCTCGCGGGGTCGACGAAGAGCGCGTCGTAGTCGCTGTAACTGGGGGCGGTGAGGACGTTGTAGTTGTCGATTGCGGGGTCGGGCATGCCGTAGCCGATAGCGAGCAGGCGCATCAGAGAGACCTCGATTCCAGCAGTTGGCGAAGGTGGGTGGCGATGTCGGGCCGGGCGAGGCCAGCGGCGATGGAGGCGATGAGGTAGCCCGCCGGGCGCCCGGTATCGTAGCGGTCGCCGTCGTAGGCGCAGGCCCAGACGGGTTCGCCGGCCGCCACCTGGCCAGCGATGGCGTCGGTGATCTGGAGTTCGCCGTTGCGGCCGGGCTTGAGGCTGTCAATCTGCGCGAAGATGCTGGCGGAAAGGATGTAGCGGCCGACGATCGCGAGGGTGGACGGCGCATCTTCGAGTGCCGGCTTTTCGACGAGGCCGCGGACCGGAGCGGGGTTGATGCCGGCGGGTGCGTCGACGATCCCGTACTGGGGTGTCTCCTCGCGGGGCACGTCCATCACGGCGAGGACGGTGCCGCCGTGGGATTCGTGGACTGCCGCGAGCTGACGGGTGACGGGGTTTGAGCCGAGGATGAGGTCATCGGGGAAAAGCAGTGCGAAGGGTTCGCCTTCGACGTACTGGCGCGCACAACGGACAGCGTGCGCGATGCCGCGGGGCTGGTCCTGGTGGGCGAAATGGAAGTGTGCGAGCTTCGCGGGGGCCCCGAGGGTCGCGAGGAGGGTAGCGTCGCCGCGTTCGCGGGCCCAGGCCTCGGCCCGGCTGGTGGTGCCGAAGTGGTCGCGGATAGCTTCTTTGCCGGCGGCGACGACGAAGACAATCTCGTCGATGCCGGAATTGACGCATTCTTCGACGGCGTACTGGATGAGGGGCTTGTCGACGATGGGGAGCATTTCTTTGGGGACGGCCTTGGTGGCGGGCAGCATCCTGGTGCCGAGGCCGGCGGCGAGGATGACGGCCTTGCGAACCTTTGGCATGGGGGCATGGTACGTGCGCGGTCGGTAAGCGGATATACAGCAAGCTGGCCGAATGCTATCCTCGGAACTTGTCCGAATTCACCTGGGAAGACATTTGAGGAAACGACCGAAGCTACCCCCGAAGCCGCCGCCGCCGGAACCGCGCATCAACGAACGCATCCGAGTCCCTGAAGTCCGCCTCATCGATGAGGAAGGTCGCCAGGTCGGAGTTGTTCGCACGAGCGAGGCCATCGTCATGGCCCGCCAGCGGGACGTTGACCTGGTGGAGGTGGCCGCACAGGCCAGCCCGCCTGTTGCCCGCCTCATGGACTTTGGCCGTTACAAGTACGAACAGTCCAAGAAGGACAGGGAGGCCAAGAAGCACCAGGTCAACATGCAGCTCCGCGAAGTGCGGATGAAGCCGAAGATCGACGACCACGACGTCGACTTCAAGACCCGCACGGCGGCGAAGCTGCTGAAGCAAGGTGACAAAGTCAAAGTGACGGTCATGTTCCGTGGCCGTGAGATCACCCACCCGCAGATCGGGAAAAATCTGCTGGACCGGGTGTTCGCCAGCCTCGAAGAGATCGCGATCAAGGAAAAGGATGCGATGCTCGAGGGGCGGCACATGACGATCATCCTTGCGCCTGACAAAAAGAAAATCGCTGCGAAGGCCCGGGCGGCTGCTGCGGCCGGTGCGGCGCCGGAAGAAGAAGAAGACGACGAAGCCATCGTCGCCGCCGCTGCCGCGGCCCCCGTGGTGGGCGAAGACGATGACGAGGACGAAGGCGAAGATGACCTCGGCGACGAGGAAACGGCTGCCGAGACGACTGGAGAATAAGACGTGCCGAAGCTCAAGACCCACAAGGGCGCTGCCGCCCGCTTTCGCATAACCGGCGGCGGCAAGATCATGCGTATGCAGGGCAGCCGCAACAACTTCCGCAGGAAGAAGCGCAAGCCCGTCACCGTGCGATTCGGTCGCACCGTCGCGGTCGCCGGAACACACACGAAGGTCATCCGCGACATGCTCGCGGGCCAGTAGCGAGCACGAGGAGAACACTCCATGAGCCGAGTGAAGCGTGGCGTCACGGCGCATCGCCGCCACAAGAAGATCCTGGGCCTGACGAAGGGCCACGCCGGGCAGCGTCATCGCCTTATCAAGCGCGCCAACGAGAGCATGCTCCACGCGCTGCGCTACAACTATGTGAACCGGCGCGACCGCAAGGGCGACTTCCGCGAACTCTGGATCATCCGGATCAACGCAGCAGCCCGTCTTCATGGCCTCAGCTATAGCCGGCTGATGCACGGTCTGAAGGTCGCGGGCATCGAACTCGACCGGAAGGCGCTCGCGGACATCGCGGTGACCCGCCCCGACGCGTTCGAAACGCTGGCCGGGCAGGCCAAGGCCGCGCTCGCCTGAGGCGAACCCACAACCCAAGCAACAGAACGAAGAGAGCGCCCCAGGGCGCTCTCTTCGCGTGTGGGCTGCGCACGGAGTGGGGCGCAGGTACACTTTGCAGCGCACTACTTGTCTGAAGGGAACTCGCGACCATGCGTGAAGCTTTGATTGTCGATGCCATCCGGACGCCGCTTGGGCGCCGCGGGGGAGTCCTGAGCAAGGAACACCCCATCGGCACCTCCGCGCTCCTGCTCAAGGAACTCGTGAAGCGCAACAACTTCGACCCGGAAGTGGTCGACGACGTGATTTACGGCTGCGTCAGCGAAGTTGGCGCGCAGTCGACGAACCTGGCCCGCAACATCGTCCTCACCTCCGGCTGGCCCTACACCATCCCCGGCGTGACCCTCGACCGCCAGTGCTCTTCGAGCCAGCAGGCCGTCCACTTCGCTGCGAACCAGATCGTGAGTGGCGCCCATGATGTCGTTGTCGCTGGCGGCACGGAGTTCATGTCGCAGATCCCGCTTGGTTCGAACGTCGGCCAGAACCTCGGCTACCCGTTCACGGCGGCGATGAACGAAAAGTACGACCTCACCTCGCAGGGGCTCTCGGCCGAGCGCATCGCCCAGAAGTGGGGGATCGACCGCGGCGAAGCGGACGAGTTCGCGGCCGAAAGCCAGCAGAAGGCGGCGCGCGCCCAGAAGGAAGGCCGCTTCAAGCGCGAGATGATCCCGGTGCCGGGGAAGCGCAAGAGCAAGGACGCCCAGGGGAACGAGACCTGGACTGACGCGATCATCGACTTCGACGAGGGCATCCGGCCGGAAACGACGGTGGAGACTCTGGCCGCCCTCAAGCCTTCGTTCAAGGAAGACGGCGTCCACCACGCCGGGAACTCCAGCCAGATCACCGACGGATCGGCTGCCGTGCTCCTGACCCACGCTGACAAGGCCAAAGAGATGGGCTGGAAGCCGCGGGGGCGGATCATCGCCCAGGCCGTTGTCGGGTCCGACCCGGCCCTGATGCTCACCGAGCCGATCACGGCCACGCCGCTCGCGCTTCAGCGTGCCGGGCTGCACATGCGCGACATCGACCTTGTGGAGATCAATGAGGCCTTCGCAAGCGTGGTCCTGGCATGGAAGCGCGAAATGAACGCCGACATGAGCAAGGTGAACGTCAACGGCGGCGCCATCGCTCTCGGCCATCCGACGGGGTGTACGGGCGCGCGGCTCTTCGGCACCATCCTCAACGAACTCGAACGTATCGACGGCCGCTACGGGCTGATCACGATGTGCGTCGGCGGAGGCATCGGTACGGCCACCATCATCGAGCGGCTGAAGTAACAGCGACCCGGTTCGCCTGTGCGGCGCCGCCTCAGCCGGTGGCGCCGCGCAGACCGGGGTCGGCGGCGTGCTCTGCCCGGGTGAGGGCGTGGCGCACGAACTCGGGGGCCTGGTCGAACTTCTCGAAGCCTTCACCGACGGTCTCGCCGGCCTTGAACCGCGCCCAGATGCCTTCGATGATCACGGCGCGCTTGAAGTAGGCGAAGAGTTCGTACCATTCGGCGTTCGAGACGTCGATCACCGCGCGCCGGCCGTACTCCGCGGCCAATTCGCCGCGGGTAAGGAACCCGGGCTTCGCCGTCACGAAGGTGACGCGGCCCATCGCGATGACTCGCGGGGAGTCGGTGGTCTCGCCCCAACTGGTCAACAGCCAGCCAAGGTCGGTGAGCGGGTCGCCGAGGGTGGCCATCTCCCAGTCGAAGATGGCCGAGATCGCGGGTCCCCAGGTGACGGCCATGTTCCCGAGGCGGTAGTCGCCGTGGACGATTGTGGGCGGTGGAGAGGCGGGGAGCGTGAGCCGCAGCCGGCGGACGAGTTCGTCGATCTCCGGGAAGTCGCGAGTCTTCGAACGGGACCATTGTTCCGACCAACGCCGAAGCTGGCGTTCGAGAAAGCCATCCGGGCGGCCAAAGTCTTCGAGGCCGACGGCCTGGTAGTCGACCCCATGAAGTTTCGCCAGCGTGTCCGCGACGGCGAGGCTCAGAGCCTTGCGGTCCTGGGGGGTGTCGACGAGGCCGGGCGGGAAGTCGTCTTCATTGGCGATAGCGCCGTGACGGTACTCCATAACGTAGAACGGTGATCCCGTGACGCTGGCGTCTTCGCAGAGGGCTTGCGGACGCGGGACGGGGACGGCCGTCGGCGCGAGCGCCGCGAGGACGCGGTACTCGCGAGCCATGTCGTGGGCGGTTGGAAGGACGTGGCCGAGCGGCTGGCGTCGAAGCACCCATTCCCGGCCGGGCGCGGTCACACGGTAGGTCAGGTTGGAGCGCCCACCGCTGATGATGGCGAACTCGAGCGGGACATCACCGCCTTCGATGTGTTCGGCGAAGAAGCGTGAGACGCCCGCGAAGTCGATCCCGGGGGGTATGGGGTCAGTCATGCAGCGCTTATTATCCGCGCAATGAAGCTGGCCGTGGCAGACGCCGCCTCGTCGATGAGGTCAGCCTGCGACACCGCAGCGCCCCTGGGCGTGTTGAGGTCGTGATCGCCGCCCGCGAGCCAGTGGACTGCTACCGTCGGCGAGAGGTCGTAGTCCGCGACTTCTGCCGGAAGGCCGAAGGGGTCGCGCGTCCCCTGGAGGATGAGCGCGGGTGCTCGGAGGACGCGGAGGTGGTCGATCCGGGGCTTCTCCGGGCGGCCGGGGGCGTGGAACGGGTATCCGAAGCAGATCAGTCCGCGGCAGCCAAGTTCGTCCGCCACCATGCTCGCCATTCGCCCGCCCATCGACTTCCCGCCGATGAAGAGCCCGCTCCCGCCGCCACATGCGTTCACAACCTCCCGCCACGTTTCGAGCAGCACCGCCTCGCGGTCTGGTGGGCGCCGGGTCCTGGCCTCCCTCCGGGCGCGCATGTAGGGGAACTCGAAACGGAGCACACGCAGTCCCCGGCTCGCCAGGCCTCCGGTCAGCGCTTCCATGAAGGGGCTGTCCATCGGTGTGCCGGCGCCGTGGGCAACCAGCAGTGACGGGCCGCCAGCGGGGCCTCCGTCCAACACCGGGACGGCCGTGGCTTCCATGCCTACCCTGGCCGCGACCAGCGAGCGGGGTCCCCGGCCACGGGTTCCGTGGCGTCAGAAGCTTCTTCCGGGTCGGCGGTGGTTGCCGGCTCGGATGGGGGGCGTTTCGCCAGTTCTCCGCCGTCAGCGGCGAGCGCGGCCGCACCGAATAGGCTG
Organism: uncultured Anaerolineaceae bacterium; assembly: GCA_964438865.1. Taxonomy (GTDB): domain Bacteria; phylum Chloroflexota; class Dehalococcoidia; order Tepidiformales; family Tepidiformaceae. The sequence continues at coordinate 53,534 of CAYTMI010000004.1, forward strand.
GTGTCGGCGCCCACCAGCGAAGACAGGCCGGAGCCGCCGCCGGTGGATGGCAAGGCCGCCCGGAAGGGGCCACGTTCCGTCTCCTGGTGGCGGCCCCAGATGTGCTGTTGTTCGCGGGCAAGCAGGCGGCCGTCGGCGAGTTCCTCCACGCGGTCGGCGAGTTCCATCACCAGGCGGTCGTGGGTGCAGGTGATGATGGTGACGCCCTCGCCCCGCGCAATTTCGCGGAGGAGGTCGAAGACGGCGGTCGCCGTCGCGGAGTCGAGTTCGCCGGTGGGCTCGTCGGCGAGCAGGAGGTCGGGGCTGGTGGCCATGGCGCGGGCGATGGCGACGCGCTGTTGTTCGCCGCCGGAGAGTTCGTAGGGCCGGTGGTGGGCTCGCCGCCCGAGCCCGACGAGGCTGAGGGCTTCGCGGGCCCGACGGGAACGATCCGCGTTCCGGTAACCGGCTATCCGAAGCGGTAATTCTACGTTCTCCTGGGCCGAAAGCAGGGGCAGGAGCCCGAACGACTGGAAGATGAACCCGAGCTTCGTCCGCCGCAGTTTGTTCAGGTCGCCTTCGCCCATGGTGTCGACGCGGGCGCCGTCGATCAGGATCTGGCCTTCCGTCGGGCGGTCCAGCCCGGCGATGAGGTTCAGGAGCGTCGTCTTCCCCGACCCGGAACGCCCGGTGAGGGCGAGGAACTCGCCCGGCTGCACGGCAAGGGTGACCTCCTTGACCGCCCAGACTTCCTCCGCGCCGAGCTTGAAGAGGCGAGAGACGCCGTTGACCTCGACTGCTGCTCCCGACATCGCTACACCTCCCCGAGGCGGCGGATGGGGTCGGGCAGCACTTCGACGTGGCCATCGCCAAGAAGGACCTTCGCGCGTTCGCGGATGCTCAGCTTTTCGAGGAATTCGCGGGGGATCTGGAGGCGGCCGGCGGCGTCGACAAGGACGTATTCGTCGTGGACGACTTCCGGGCGGCCCCGGTCGTGGCTGATGCGGCGAAAGATCTCGGTGCTCGTCCGGCCGTCGCGGATGGCGACTACGCGGTCGACCCGGGAGGCGATGTCGGGGTCATGGGTGACGATGACGATGGTGACCCCGTAGCGGTTGTTGAGTTCAGTGAAAGTCTCGTAGATGAGGTCGGCTCCGAGGGTGTCGAGTTCGCCGGTGGGCTCGTCGGCAAGGAGCAATGGCGGGTTGTTCGCGATTGCGACGGCAATGGAGACGCGCTGCTGTTCGCCGCCGGAAAGCTGTTCCGGCTTGTGATGGAGGCGGTGGCCCAGTTGGACCACTTCGAGCAGTTCCGTCGCCCGGCGCCGCGCCTGAGAAGCTGACGCTCCATCGAGGATCATCGGGATTTCGACGTTCTGGACGGCGCCGAGGTAGGGGACAAGGTTGCGCCCGGTCTGCTGCCAGACAAAGCCAACCTGCTTCCGGCGGTAGGTGACCATGTCCTTGGGCGACATCGTGAGGAGGTCTTTGCCATCGACGAAGGCGCGGCCGGCGCTGGGCTGGTCGAGCCCGGCAAGGATGTTGAGGAGCGTGCTCTTGCCAGAGCCGGAGGCGCCGACGATCGCCATTACTTCGCCGCGGCGGACCTTGAGGTCGAGCCCGCGAAGGGCCACCACTTCCAGATCCGCGATCTTGTAGATCTTGAAGAGGTCTTCGCAGCGGATGTAGAGCGACGCGAGTTCGCGTTGGGAAGGCGAGGTCATGGGCGGGAGGCCCCCGCAACAGCGATGGTTGTTCGCATGTCCACTCCTAAAGTTCGCCCATGCGCAGTGCGCGGTGCACGGCAAGCCGTGTGTAGGTGAGTATCAGTGAAGCGCTCGTGCCGATGAAGACGAGCAGCAGCAGACTATAGGAGACGGCGACGGTGGGCCAACTCACCTGGGAGACCATGGGCGGGAGGACATCCGTGCCGCGCTCGGTGAGGCCCATGTAGCCGATCATCAGGCGGACCAGGGGAAGGCCCATCATCGTCCCCGCTGCCACGCCCAGGATGGCGACGAAGAACTGTTCGAAGGTCACCAGTGCGAGTATCTGCCGCCGCGTGAACCCCATAGTGCGGAGGATGGCGAACTCCAGCGAGCGGGTCTGTGCGGCCAGGTGGGTTGAGACGATGAACCCCAGGGCGGTGAGGATGAGGACGGCTGCGAAGGCGAGGAACAAGATCCCCTCCCAGCTGGCGGCGACGAGGGGGTCCGAGGTTTGCTCGGCCTGGATGATCGCGCGGTCGTACACCTTGTCGGCGGCGATTTTCTTTTCGTCGCGCAGTCCCTCCCGCGTGAGCGTGACCCCGCCGAGCCCACCGAGCCACGCTTCGTTCACGTAAAGCCCATCGGCGATGGCGGGGACGCGGCTGGCTGCGAACTGGAGGGCGCGGAGGTCCGCGACGAAGAAGCGGTCGGACTCGTCCGGGTCGTAGGAAGGGAAGAGGTTGAACGTTGAAGCGATGCGCACGGGCATGTACTGGGAGTTGATGTAGAGGCGGATCTCGTCGCCCACCTTCAGGCCGTGGCTTTCGACGAAGCCCTGGTTGACGGCGACGGGCAGCGGCCCCTGCGCTTCATGGAGCCGCAATCCGGCGACAGGGACACCTCCGCGGGTGCGAATGAACTGGAGAGAGGCGGTGTAGCGGCCCGTGCTGGCGGCGCCCTCGGCCCGGGTGAGGGCACCGGGGTCGGCGCGGAGGGCAACGCCGGTGATCAGCTCGTACCGGTCGAGGGTTTCGAAGTCTTCGATCACCGTGCCGGCCTTGAACCCGTCCTGCCCCCAGCCGGCGGGAAGGCTGTTGCCGCCGATCACCTGGACGTCGTCTACCTCGAGGGTGTGCCGCTCGGTGCCGCTTGGGGTGCCGCCGATCCGGACGAAGATGGAGTCGAGGCGTTTCTCGGCGCCCAGGGGAGGGAAAACTCCGGCCAGGCCGAACCCGCTGGGGCGCCTGAGGTCGGCGATGTAGAACCGCCAGCCGTCGGCACGGGCCTCGCTGCTACTGAGCTGTCCAGCGTCATCACGGAGAGTGGTCTGGAGGAAATAGACCCAGTATTGGCCGTCGCTGTCCTGGATCCTGAGCCCGAGGCCTCCGCCCTGGGGGGTGAGGGTGAGTTTCGCCCAGAGGCCAACGTACCGCGTGCCGGCCGGGATCACCGCCGGGGCAATCCCTTCGACGCGCGGTTGGTCCAGGCTGTTCATGAGGCCGTGAAGGCTCTCCGAAGAGAAGTCCCCCCGCCAGTAGGCCACCTTCTCGAAGCCTTCCCGGTCTACGCCCAGGACGACGATGTCCTCCGACTGGTAGAGGGTAGGGCTGTAGGTTGCGTCGGCGCGGATCGCGGGGACGGTGGTCGTGGCCCCGGTGGCGGTGGCGATGGCCTGGACGAACGCGTCGTTGGACTTGCGGGCGGGCTCGCGGACGTCCTCGATGCGGGCTTCGGCGCCGGCTTCGTAGGCTGCGCGGTCGGCATAGCTGCGGTCCAACGTCGCCCGGAACCCCGCCGCGAACATGCCCACGGCCGTCGCCAGAAGGAGAAGGAGGATGAGGCGGCTGTACTGGAGGGGGCTCCGGACAAGGTGCCAGAGCGCGAGAGGGATCGTCGCCCCGGCCATCGATTTCGTCCCCCAAGAAACGGCCCGGAGGATGATCGGGAAGAGGCGGAGGAAGAGGAGGGCGATCATCAGCATGAAGAGCGCGGGCGTGGCGAGGAGGAGGGGGTCGGCCGAGAGGTCGCCGAAGAGCCGGTCGGTAACGAGGCTGCCGCGCTGGCGAAGTTCGTAGAAGGCGAAGGCGCTGACCGCCAGGAGCGCGAGGTCGAGGTAGTACCGGAGGAAGGCTGGCTGCTGCGGTGGCCGGGCGAGGTGGGTCTTGTAGTGGACGACACTGTAGCGGGTGGCGCGATAGGCGGGCCAGAGCATCGCGGCGAAGGCCAGGGTGGCGCCGAACCCGGCGAAGAGGAATGCGGTCCCGGTAAGGTGGACTTCGAGCGGGTCGCCCCCGCTGAGGTCGCGGAAAGGTGGTGTCGGACCAAGGGCGGCGATCGCGACGCCTGCGAGGATGGGTCCTGCCACGATCCCGATAGCGCTGAGCAGGCCCCCTTCGATGCCGTAGACGGCCATGACCTGGGCGTCGCTCGCGCCGCGGCTCTTCAGGAGGGCGATCTCCCCGGTCTGGCGCTCGACCACCATCGCGGACACCATCACGAGGTAGTAGAGGGCGATGCCGACGACCTGGAGCATGAGGGCAAAGAGCGGCAGGCGGGTGAAGAAGAGCTTCTCCTGGTACGTCGCGAGCGTCTCGTCGAGGTCGGTGTTCAGGGTGGTGCGGTCGAAGGAACGGGAGAGGTCGTTTCCGAGCCCGGCGATGGCCCCCTCGATCTGCTTCGCGTTGCGGCTGTCGATCTTCCCGGTGTCGACCAGGCCGTACACCTCGTAGGTGGCGTCGATGTCCGGCAGGTAGGCGGCGAGGACGGTGAGGAACGTCTTTTCGTCGAAGAAGAGCGGATACGTCGGCCAGGAGGTGGTGGCGTCTTCGAAGCGGTTGACGCCGCCCCAGTACCGTTCTTCGGCGTCTTTCGGTTCGATAATGCCCGCGATGGTGACCACGACCGGGCGGGCTTCGAGACGCCAGAAGGGGTGGAGGTCGAAGACGTCGCCGGTCTTGACGCCGAAGCGATCAGCGGTGGCTTTGCCGATCCAGACCTGGATCTCGGGCGCGCTGCCGGCCTCCGCTGGTTTCGCTGGCGCCGGAAACGCGCCGTCCACGAGGGTAACGTGGTCGGCAAGGCGGTCGGCGAACAGAAAGTGGGCGCGCGGCTTGTTCGTATCGGCTGGCACTGGCTGGCCGGAGGCGGCGAGGTAGAACGTCGCCGACTTGCCGGAGTGGATGGTCTCCTGGAGGACGCCGCCGGCGGCTCCCTCGACCTTGGACGTAATGCCGGTGCGGAGTTGGGCGTACTCCTGGGGCCGGGCTCGCTGGCTGGAGCTGTAGACATGGAGATCGAGGTCGCGCGGGTCCTGCTGGGCGAGCGAATGCTTCAGCCCGAGGTCGCGAATGGCGTCCGAATAGATGACCACGCTGGCCATGAGCGCCGAAGAAAGGACGACGCCAACGATGACGGTAAGCAGCAGACGGCGATTCGCCAGGCTGCGCTGCACCACCACGCGCAGCACGGACGCCAGGATTCCCAAGCGGACCCCCCGAGCGGTCCCGATGACCGGCAATGCGCAGTCTACCGGCGATCCGCCGAAGCCCCAAACGTGCCGCGAAGCTGGCCGCCGTGTAGTCTTTGCGGCCGGGGGTTCACGTGGGAAGACTGCCTGCCGTGTGGGCGGTTGTCGCGCGCCGGAGCGCGGGCAACTGGAAGATGCTGGCCGTGCTCGCGCTGGGGATTGTGGTCGCGGCGACGCTGCTGGCGGCGGCGCCCGTTTATGCCCGGGCGATGTCGGACCTCGGGCTCACTTTCACGATCGACGACGAGCTTGCGGGCAGGCCGGCCTCGCACGTCCAGTTTCGGGCGATGCCGTTGGGGACAGCCGAGGGCAGCCGGGTGGTGGCCGCTGCGGAGGCGCGGATCCAGGAACGGGTGGGATGGTTCTCCCTCGCGACCGGGCGGAGGGTAACGCTGGGGCGGTTCAGCCTCGCCCGCCAGAACGAGAACCCGCCCTTCCGCTCCGTGATGGGGCAACCCCAGTGGCTGGAGGGCTACCGGGACAAGGTGCGGCTGGTAGAGGGGCGTTTCCCGGAAGGGGGCGACGCATCGAAGCCCATGGAAGTGACGATGAGCGCAGCCGGGGCGGCGCTGATGCGGCTCAAGGTCGGTGAGACGATCCGGGTCTCCGAAGACTTCGATACCTGTTTCCGGGAGATCCCCACGGAGGAGATCCCACCGCCGCCGCCGCTCTGCAATCCCGGCGCGGTGGTCCATCGCGAGTTCCTGGCGACCCTGGTCGGCATCCTTGAGCCGATCGACCCGGACGATCCCTACTGGGTCATTTCAGCCGACCAGCACTTTGACCCGGCGCCGCGGGTTCTTCCCGACGCCGGCCCGATTGTGCCGATGCTCATCGAAGAGGCTGCCGTGGCGGCATTTGGCGCCCAGTTCCCGGGTTCGCACGCAACCCTGGAATGGAACCTCACAGCCGACTCGACGCGGCTGACGCGGGCGAACTTCGAACGTGCCCAGGAGGATGAGCGGAAGCTGAACGAGGAGATGGCGAAGCTCGGGGGCTTCGCCTACAGTCCGCTCACGGATACGCTCCGCAACTTCGGCCGAAGCTCCAGCTTCCAGCAGAAGCCGCTGACGATCCTGCTGCTCGAAATCGCGGCGATCGCGGTGTTCTACGTCAGTCTCGTCGCCGGGATAGTGATCGAGCGCCAGTCGCGGGAGATTGCGCTCTTCCAGGGCAGGGGCGCCAGCGTCGGGCAAGTGGTCTTCGCCTACCTGCTGGAAGGCCTGGCCGTGGGCGTCCCCGCGATGATCGTCGCGCCCTTTCTCGCCGCTGCCGCCACCGCGCTCCTGGGGCTGACGCCACTCTTCGAAGACGTCTCCGGCGGCGACTTGCTGCCAGTGACGGTGCCGGCGCTTTCCTTCGGCATGGCGGCGGTTGGCGTCGGCCTCGCGCTCCTGGCGCTGCTGGTGCCGGCGTGGTCGGTCGCCCGGCGGGGCGCGCTCGCCCAGCGGCGGTCTGAGTCTCGCCCCGGCCCTGGGGTGCTCCAGCGGTATTACCTCGACGTCGTCCTGGCCCTATTCGCCGCCCTGCTGCTCTGGGAACTGCGCGAACGCGGCTCCGTGTTTACGCCCTCGGCGGCTGGCGGTGTCTCTTCCGACCCCGTGCTCCTCGCCTCGCCCGCGCTGATTATCGCGGCGGCGGCGGCGCTGACGCTGCGCCTGTACCCGCTGTTGCTTCGCCTGGTGGCCCGGTTGCTGGCGGCAGTAAGTGGCGTAACCGTCGCCATCGGGCTCTGGCAGGTGGTGCGCAATCCTTCGCAGCACACGCGACTGACGCTGCTTCTGATGATGGCCGTCGCCGTGGGCACCTTTGCCGCGAGCTACAGTTCGACTGCCCAGCGTTCATACGAAGACCGGGCCAACTTCCAGGTGGGTGTCGACCTCCGGGCCAGGGGTGGGGACGGCACGGCCGTGGACGCACTGCTCACCGCCTTCGAAGACCGGATTGAGGCGCTACCGGGGGTGGAGCGAGCGACCGCCGTCTCCCGCGGGACGGGGGTGCTTTCGGCGGGCGGCCCCGGCGGCCAGACGATCCAGGTGCTGGCGGTGGACCCCACGGCCGCCGGCGGCATGCTCTGGTTTCGCGACGATTTCGCAGTCGGCCCCTTGACTGAGGTCCTGGCTCCGCTCGATGGCGGGAAGAAACTGACCGGGCGCGTGCTGCCGGCGGGGACGACCCAGGTTTCGCTCTGGGTGAACCCCCAGACTGCCCGCGAAAGCGTCACGGTTTGGGCCCGCGTGCGTGACGTGGAGAACCACCTTGCCCTGATCGACCTCGGCAAGCTGGAGGGCGAAGGCTGGCGAGAGGTGCGTGGTGACTTCGAGGGGCGAAACCTTGTCGCGCCGCTGACAGTCCTCGCCATCGCCTTCACCGGGCCGCCCAACGTCTTCGCGCTCAACTCCACGCCCGTATACCTCGACGACCTGGGGGCCGTTTCAGCAACGGGCCAGGTGACCCCCATCGACGGATTCGAAGAGCCGGCGGCGTGGGGTGCCATGCCGGTCAAGAGCAACAACAAAGACGTCCTCGTGGTGAACGCCGAGAAGCCCCGGTCGGGCAAATCGTCGGCGCGATACACCTTCGGGACGGGTTCGGGCGAATCCAGCCACGGCCTCTATGCATCCGATCCCGCCGTGCCGTTCCCCGTGGTCGCCGCGAAGGACCTCCTCCGGGCAGCAGGGCTGACGATCGGTTCGACGGGGTTCGTGATCTTCAACGAAGCCGTCATCCCCGTCGTCATCCGGGGCGAGTTCGACCTCTTTCCCACTGCGCCGACGAAGGACGGTTGGGCGCTCGTGATCAACCGCGACCAGTTCCTTTCGTGGATGGACATGGTGGGCGACAACGGCCGGAAAGCCGTGAACGAAGCCTGGCTCTCGCTCGAACCGGGCGCCGACGCGTCCGCGATCGAGGGCCTGCTCCGGACCCAGGAGTACGGCTTCACCTCGGTATTGGACCGCCAGGAGACGCTCGATTCGGTGGAGAAGAACCCGCTGATCGCCGCCGGTGGGACCGGTATCCTCGTGGTTTCGTTCCTCTCCGTCCTCATCCTTGTGGGGGCCGCGGTGCTCGTGACTCTCTGGACGGTCGTCCAACGGCGGCGGGTGGAGTTCGCGGTCATGCGCGCCATCGGGCTTTCGCGTGGCCAAATCGCCCGGGTCCTGGCGCTGGAGTACGGGATGGTTGGGGTCGTCGGCGTCGGGATCGGGGCCTATCTCGGGCTCCTTGTCGGGCGCCAGATGCTGTCCTTCCTCAACGTCACGGAAACGGGGGCGAAGGTAGAGCCGGGGTTCGTGCTGCAGACGGAGTGGTCGTTTGTGGCGGCCGGCGGCGGCGCCGTGCTGGCGATCTTCCTCGTCGCGCTGGTGGTGGCTGTGCGCGTGCTCGGTCGAACCTCCGACGCCCAGGCACTGCGGACGGAGTAGCCCCGAACCTACTGCGCGGGCTGGGAGGGAAGGACGAGGACGCCTTTCGCTGTTTCGACGCCGGTGTCGCCCGGGACAAGGAATGCGGCACGCCCGCCTTCCGCAATGGCCGACGTGGTGGCCGCTACCACCCGGTAAACGGGCGGGTTCGCCAACAGGGTGACCGTCACGGCCCCGGTGCTGCTGACGAGTGACAGTGACTTCTCGCCCACGCTCTGGACGATGCCCCCGAGGATGGGGCGTTCGGACTGGTCCTTCGACGCTTCGTTCCCAAGGAACCCTGCCGGCGAGCGGACGAAGCCATCATCAAGCGGCTTCCCGGGGTCGCGGATGACGACGATGGATCGGATCGTGAAGTTCCGCACTTCGTTAAAGACGCCGATGACGGTCACCCAGTCGCCCGGCTGGATGTCGGTGGCTTTCGAAGCAGTGAGCACCTCCACGGGCGTGCCGTCGGGGAGGATCAGGTCGCGGAGGTTGGCCTTGAAGCGGAATGCCTGGGGGCCGGCCGGGCTGGCGAGGTTCAGCTTTCCCGCCTGGGCCTGCTGGACATCGAACGCAACCGTCTGGCCAATGGCTGCGGGGACAACGAATGCGCCCGGCTCCGGCGGCGCGTCGGAGGTGCCGGCCCGCTGCGCCAGCACGATGACCGCGATCACGCCCGCGAAGACCAGCGTCCCGAGCACGAGGGGGACCAGCCACTGCCGGAGCGGCCGGCGACGGGGGATCAGGGCTTCGGCTTCGAGGCTCATCGGGGGCGATACTACCGCGCCGGCCGCCCTGCCGCGAGCCGTCGCGCAATCCCCGGTATCGGGTATGCTCCACCCACCAGGCAGTGGGGGAGCACAGATGTTCATTGCCATGAACCAATTCCAGGTAAACCCGGACCGCGCCGCTGACTTTGAAGAACTCTGGCGGACGCGGGAATCGCATCTCGCGGGCCTCAAGGGGTTCGTCCAGTTTTCGCTGTTGCGCGGGGACGAACCCGGCGACTATCTCTCCCACACCGTCTGGGACTCCCGCGAGGACTTCATCGCCTGGACCGCGTCCGAGGCGTTCCGGATGGCCCACGCCGCGCGCATGCCCGAAGGCGTCCTCGCCGGCCACCCCCGCGCCCGGTTCTACGAAGGTGTCATCGTCGAGCCCGGCGCACGGCTCCCGGCCTGACCCTCGTGGGAGACTCGCCCTTCAGGCCCGAGCATTTCCGTCGCGTCGATGAAACGAGCGACGACCTCTTCTACGGCCTACCCCGGCTTGTCACGCACATCGACGATGAGGCCATAGCGGCCGCAACGCGCTTCTACGGCGAGATGCTGCCGGAAGGCGAGCCCATCCTCGACCTGATGTCCAGTTGGGTCTCGCACCTGCCCGAAACGAAACACTACAAGAGCGTGACCGGGCTCGGGATGAACGCCGAAGAGCTGGCAGCGAACCCGCGACTGGCAAGCTTCGTCGTCCAGGACCTGAACCGGGAGCCGCGGTTGCCCTTCCCCGACCGTGCCTTTGGCGGGGCCGTCGTCACCGTTTCCGTGCAGTACCTGACCTCGCCTGTGGGGGTGTTCGCGGAAGTGGGGCGGGTGTTGAGGCCTGGAGGCCCGTTCATCGTCACCTATTCGAACCGCTGCTTCCCGACGAAGGCGGTGGCGATGTGGCAGGCGCTGAGCGACCACGAACACGCCGATCTCATCGCGATGTACTTCCAGCATTCGGGAGCGTTTGGGCCACCGCTGGCCTACGACCTCAGCCCCAACTCGGGGCGGACGGACCCACTCTTCGCGATCCTGGCGCGGGCGTCCGGTGAAGCGGACCCAGCTACGATGCCGGCATGACGTGGATGTCGCCCGGGGGAAGCTCCAGGAGCCACTGCCGCTGGCCGGCCACGCCCAGCACCTCGTACGGCCGCGCGGCGATCTCGACCTCGAGGGCGGGGCCAGCCGCCACCGGTTGGAATTTCAGGGTATGCGTGGAGCCGTAGGCGTACTCCCCGACGATGCGTGCTTCGAGGGTGTTCGTCCCCGGGATTCCGCCCCCCCGGAAGCGCCGGAGGTTCACCCGCTCGGCCCGGATGGAGACGTCGACGCTGGCCCCCGGAGCAGGCGGCTGGAGCCCGGGGACGGCCCCGCAGACGAGGGGCATCCCCGCGACATCGACGGTAATGCTCGTCGCGTCAGCTTCGCGGACGGTCCCGCGGGAGATGTTGGCGACGCCGGTGAGTTCGGCGACGCGGCGCGATGAAGGGCGCCGGAAGACGTCTTCGCGGGGGCCGAACTGGAGCACGCGGCCGGCATCGAAGACGGCGAGGCGGTCGGCGAGGAGGTGCGCCTCGCGGAGGTCGTGGGTGACGAAGACAATGCTCAGCCCGAGTTCGGCGCGAAGCCGGAGCAATTCCGACCGCAGCGACGTCCGGAGCGACTCATCGAGGGCGCTGAAAGGTTCGTCGAGGAGGAGGAGGCGAGCGTCCCGTCCCAGCGCCCGGGCGAGCGCGACCCGCTGCTGCTGCCCCCCGCTGAGGGTGAGAGGCTTCCGGGGGCCCAACCCACCCATTCCCAGCTGTTCCAACAGCCCAAGGGCGCGTCGATGCCGTTCCCGTCTGCTTCCGCCCATCCCAAAGGCAACGTTTTCTTCTGCCGTCAGATGGGGGAACAGGGCAAGCGACTGGGGCACGTATCCAATGTGCCGTTGGCCGGGCGGCAGGTCGATTCCGGATTCGCTGTCGAAGAGCGTGCGTTCGCCGAACCGGATTCTGCCGTTTGCCGGCCGCAGGAGGCCGGCGATCGCCCGGAGGGTGACCGTTTTCCCGGCCCCCGAGGCACCGAACAAGACGGTTATCCCACCGTCCGACTCGAACCGCGGCACAACGGCCTCTGCGCCAACTTCGACACGGATGTCACAGGAAAGCGTCATGCGCGGGCTCTCCTGAGCAGCGATGCGAGCGCCACCAGCAAAACAATCCCGACAACGACGAAGCTGAACGACAGCGCGTTCGCGAGGCCGGAGTTGCCCGCTTGGGTCGCGTCGTAGATGGCGGTTGGCACAGTCTGGGTCTTGCCGGGAATGTTGCCGGCGACGACGACAGTGGCGCCAAATTCGCCGATGGCGCGGGCGAACCCCAGGAGGGTTGCTGCCACCAGCGACGGCCAGGCAAGGGGCACGACGACGCGGAAGAACACCGCGAGGCGGCTCCGGCCCAGCGTCCGGGCCACGTCGATCAGGTCCGCATCCACATGTTCGAACCCTGCTTGGGCCGTCCGAACGAAGAGGGGAAGCGATACCACTGCGGCCGCGAGCGCTGCGCCCTGCCAGGTGAACACCAGGCGAATTCCCAGATCGTCGATAAGGAACCGTCCGAAACTGCTCTCTCGGCCGAGCCCGTAGAGCAGGTAGTAGCCGATCGCCGTCGGCGGGAGCATGAGCGGGAGGAGGGCCACAGCCGAGACCGTCCCCCCGACGACCGGCCGCGCCCGGACGATCCACCACGCGAGCGGTGTCCCAATGAGGACGACCAGCACGGTGGCCGTGAGACCCACCTGGAGGGAGAGCCGGAACGTCACCGGGTCGATGTCCCCGAAGCTCACTGCGAACCCGCCTTCTCGTAGCCGAATTCCTGGAGTTCCGACTGGCCCGCTGCGCTCAAGAGGTAGTCAAGGATCCGCCTCGCCGCCGCCTCATCTTGTCCGCCCTTGATGACCGCTCCCGCCTGCCGGATGGGCCGGTGCAGGAAAGCTGGCACCACCACGTACGGGGAGGTTCCCTTTGTCACGAGCGACAGTGCGACCAGCCCGGCGTCAGCGTTGCCGCCGCTGACGTAGTCGACTGCCTGGCGAACGTTCTCCGCGAAGACGAGCCTCGGTTGCAGCTGATCCCAGAGAGCCACGGTCGTTAAGGCTTCCTTCGCCGCTCGCCCGTAGGGCGCGTGTGCCGGCTGAGCGATTGAGATCCGCCTGATATCGGCTCGGCCCAGGTCTTCAACTCCGGTCAAGGGGTCGATCCCTTCCCGCCACATCAGTGCAAGCCGGCCAGTCGCGTACTCGGCCGTGAACGTGGTGCGTCCGTCGCGTTCCAGTTCGGCGACGTAGTCGGCGTCGGCGGAAAGGAAGAGGTCGATGGCCGCTCCACTCACGATCTGCTGCTTGAGCTGACCCGAGGACCCGAACACGAGCGTCAAGCGCACCCCCGCCGCTTCCTCGATCCGCGGCCGCGCGGACTCGAGGAATGCCCTGAGGTCGGCCGCCGCACCAACCGTGAGCGTGGGCCGCCCATCGGCAGGTCCGGCATCGCCAGGACCGCAGCTCGCGCCCAGGGGCAAGACGCAGGCGAGCAGGGCGAGGGCGGCTATTCGGCGCATGATGAGGACGAGTATACGGACGGCCGCCGCTTCAGAGCGTCATCGGCTCGCGGGAGGCGAATTCGTAGAGCATGGCTGGCCGGTGAGCGCCTTCCTTCGCCGTCTGCCCGGTCTCGCGGACGATGCCGGAGCCGGCGACGCGCTTGCGGAAGTTCCGCTTGTCCTCCGGCTCGCCGAGGATCGCTTCGTAGACCCGCTGCAGGCGCGTCAGGGTGAACTGCCGCGGCAGGAGGCTGTAGGCAACGTTGGTGTAGACCAGCTTGTTCCGGAGCCGTTCCTGAGCGTAGGCGACGACCTTGTCATTTTCGAAGGCAAGCGGCGGGAGCCTTCGGACAAGGTGCCATGCGGGGCGCCAGTCAGATTCGGTCCGAAGCCGGGCCCGGGAGGCGTCGACGAGGGCGAAGTAGCAGACGACGACGCTGGCGAGGCCATCCCCGAGGCGGTCGAAGGTGTAGAGCTGTTCGAGGAAGACGTCGGCGACGCCGGTTTCGCCCGCGAGTTTGCGGGTAGCTGCACCGTCGATGGTTTCGCCGGGCAGGAGGGCGCCGCCGGGGAGCGCCCACTGGCCGGCGGCGGGTTCGGCAGCCCGTTCGATCAGCAGGACCGAAAGCTGGTCCTGTTGAATGGTGAAGATGACGAGGACGACCGCGACGCTCACGCGCCCAGTGTAGCCGGTCGCTCCCAAAGGCTCAGACGCGAGGCGCCACGTCGCGCATGAAGCTCGTCAACCGCGCCAGGAGTTCGTCCATCGTCCTCGCTGGGAGCGAGAGCATCAGTTCGTCGAGTCCGGCGGAGGCGTAGGCGCGGACGTCGGTGGCCTGTTCTTCGGCAGTGCCGCTCAGGGTCGGGCGGCCGGCGTCGGTGGGCATGCGGCCGGGAGGCATGTGGCGAAGGCAGGTTGGCCCCGGTGTGCGCCCGAAACGTTGACACTGCCGCCGATAGTCCTCGATCAGTCCCGCGAATTGGGCGGGCGAGAGGTTGATCGGGTGCCAACCGTCCCCCAGTTCCGCGGCGCGGCGGATGCTCGGCGCGCCGTTGCCCCCAACCCAGATGGGGATGGTACCCCGCCGCGACTCTGCCGCCTTCGGGAACATGCGCATGTCCGTGTACTGCTTCCACCGCCCCTGGAACGACGACGTGTCGGTCTCCCAGAGGTTGCGGAAGACGCGCAGGTACTCGTCCGTCCGGGGGCCGCGCTCTTCGAAGGGCACGCCAAGCGCCTGGAACTCCTCCACCAGCCAGCCGGCCCCGACGCCGACGATCAGGCGGCCATCGCTCAGGTAGTCGACGGTGCTCAGGAACTTGGCGGTGAAGACGGGGTCACGGTAGGGGACGATGAGCACGCTCACGCCGATGTCTACGCGGCGGGTCTCGGCGGCGAGGAACGCGAGGGTCGCGAGGGGTTCGTCCATGAACTCGGGGATGTAGCTCGAACCCTCGGGGACGATGATGTGGTCGCTGACCCAGACGGAGTCGAAGCCGAGCTCTTCAACCGCGCGGGCCATCGCGCGGATGGCTTCGGGCGTGGCGAACGCATTCGCGTGGGGGATGGCGACTCCATAGCGCATGGACAGCTCCTTGGCACGAGGGGTGGTGCTTGAAGCCTACAGCGGGGCGAGCGGCGCCGCACCCGCCGCTGGCGTGACCCAATTGCGAGCCCGGCCGTACAATGGGTTTTCGCGCGGAGGGGTCGCATAGTGGCCGAGTGCGGGCGCCTGCTAAGCGCTTACTGGTTGTTAAGATCAGTCGAGGGTTCGAATCCCTCCCCCTCCGCCAGCCCATCCCTCCCCGGCCCGGCCCGCCGCACCCACCCGTGGCCACGAGCGGAATGACGACGAAGTACTACCTCTGGACTGTCGGCTGCCAGATGAACAAGGCGGACAGCGAGAAGCTCGCTGCCGGCTTCGATCGCGTCGGCCTGAAAGCGACCGACCGGATGGAGCGGGCCGACATCGTCGTCCTCAACACCTGCAGCGTCCGACAGCACGCCGAAGACCGCGCCTATTCGAAGCTCGGACGCCTCCGCGAACTGAAACTCGAAAGGCCCGGAGTCAAGGTTGCCCTCATGGGCTGCATGGTCGGGCTGAAGACGGACGACCTCCGGAAGCGTTTCCCGATGGTAGACGTCTTTGCGCGGCCACAGCAGTTCGACGGGATCATGGGCCTCGTGGAGGGCCAGCCGGAGGACCTCGGCGGCGAATTCTGGCCGACCACCTACGCTATCCCCGAGGGCCCGGCGGCCTACGTGCCCGTGGTCCACGGCTGCAACAAGTTCTGTACGTACTGCATCGTGCCCTACCGGCGCGGCCGCGAGAAGAGCCGCCCGATGGACGAAATCGTCCGCGAGGTGGCTTACCTCACCGCGCACGGCGTGCGCGAAGTGACGCTGCTCGGCCAGACGGTCGAAGCCTACGGCCACGACCTGCCGGAGGCACCCGATCTCGGGGACCTGATGCGCGAACTCTCGGCTCTGGAGCGGCTGGCGCGCATCCGTTTCCTCACGTCCTACCCGCGCGACATGACGCACCGGATCCTTGAGGCCGTGGCGGAACTGCCGAAGGTGATGGAATGTTTCTCCCTACCCGTACAGGCCGCCAGCGACGCGGTCCTCGACTCGATGCGTCGCGGCTACACGAAGGCCGAGTACCTGGCGAAGCTGGCCGAAGTCCGCGGCCTGATGCCCCTCGCGGGGATCACGACGGACATCATCGTTGGCTACCCGGGCGAAACTGACGCCGACTTCGAAGAGACCTGCGAGATGCTGGAATCCGTGCGGTTCGACAAGGTCCACGTGGCCGCCTACTCGCCGCGGCCCGGGACCATTGCCTACCGGAAGATGGAAGACGATGTGCCCACGGACGAGAAGGCGCGCCGCCTCCACCGGGTGGAGGAGATCGAGGCGCGAATCTCCCAGGAGATCAACGCTGCCTACACTGGCACCATCCAGGAGATCCTGGTCGAGGGAGTGCGCGGCGAACAGCACTTTGGCCGCACCCGGACGGGGAAACTGGTCCACCTCGACACCCCGGCGCGGATCGGCTCGCTCGTGGACGTGCGGATCGACCACGCGGGGCCGTTCTCCCTGCGGGGCGTGGTGGAAGACGCTGTGCTCCTGGCCTGACCCGGGAAAGCGTTACCCCGCAGCTTTTGTGGCAAGCCGCGACATGAAGCGTTCGCCGTCGACCACAAAGCGCTGATGGGTGCCGGTCCCGATCTGTTCGCGGCTGTCGCGCGCGGTCCATTCGTAGTCGACGCGGCGGCCGTCGATCGCGGTCACTTTCGTCTCCACGGTGACGGTGAGGCCGGGCGGCGTTGCGGCGGTGTGGTTGATGACAATCTGGGCGCCGACGCTCATCTGCCCCGGGTCGATGTGTTTCGCGAGCCAGCCCGCAGCGGTGGCTTCGACCAGCGCTCCGAGGGCGGGTGTCGAGAAGACGTCCGGCGCACCGGAAAAGACCAGGCTGGCGGAGTGCTGGGGGCCTGCGACGACGGAACCTGATTCCGCCTGGCCGACGAGGTCTGGGGTGAGTGGCACGGTTAGCCTCCGAGCGCCTGGACGGCGGGGATGGGTCTCGACGAGGTGCGGTACTGACGCTTTCCCTCTTCGAGAAGGTCGTTGCCCCGGCAATCGTTGACCACGATCGCCGGGAAGTTCTCGACTTCCAGCTTGCGGATGGCTTCGGTGCCAAGGTCTTCGAAGGCGACGACCGTGGCGTTCTTGATGTGGCGGTTGAGGAGGGCGCCGGTGCCCCCGACGGCGATGCAATAGAGGGCGTGGTGCTGCTTGATCGCCTCGCGCACCACCGGGCCGCGGCCGCCCTTGCCGATGATGCCCTTCAGCCCGAGTTCGAGCATCCGCGGGGTGTACGGGTCGAGCCGCATGGAGGTCGTCGGGCCGGCCGAACCGATGACGGCTCCCGGCCGCGGCGGCGTGGGCCCGACGTAGTAGATGATCTGGCCTTTGAGGTCGATGGGTAGCTCTTCGCCCCGGGCAGCCATTTCGATGAGGCGCTTGTGGGCAGCGTCCCGGGCTGTGTAAATGACGCCCGTGAAGCTGACGTGGTCGCCGATGTTGAGGCGTTCGATGACTTCGTCGGTCAGGGGGGTGGTGATGGCGACGCTCGCGCTCATGGGGTGACCTCCTGGGTGATGGCGCCGGTGCGCGATGGCGCGAGCGGCTTGCTCATGGTGATGCAGTGGGCCGGCATCTTCAGTTTCGCCGGGTCCGGGAAGGGGGAGATGCCGGTCTCCTGGTAGCCGAGTTTGCGATACCACGGCCGCAGTTCTTCGCGCAGGTTCACAACGACGAGGTCCATCGCGGTGCAGCCAGCCTCCGCGGCCCGGGACTCGGCGGCGTTCACGAGCAGGCGGCCGAGCCCGAGTTTCTGGCGGGCCGGGTCAACCGAAAGCATGCCGAAGTAGCCACGACCGTCCGCGATCGAAAGGAAGACCGCGGCCGGGAGTGGTCCGCCGGCGCGGCCAACGACGAGGAAGCACCCGTGGCCAAGATGGGCGGCGATGTCGCGTTCGTTGGTGCGGTCGCCGTTGATGAAGAAGTCCTCGACGCGATAAGCCAGGTTCACCACGCGGATGACTTCGGGGATCTCAGCCGGGTCTGCTTCGCGGACGGTGGTCGCATCGAAGCCGCCCCTCCCGTGTTCGAGCGGGATGGCACGCGGCGGTGCGGACCGGGTCGTTTTGGTGGTCACTAGATGATGGCTTCTTTCGTGCGGGCGCTGTGGCACTGGACGTTGACGGCCACCGGGAAGGCAGTGATGTGGGTCGGGAACGTCTCCACGAAGATGTCCAGGGCGGTGGTCGTCCCTCCGACCGCCTGGGGCCCGACTCCGAGCGCGTTCACGGCGTCGAACAGTTCGTCCTCCAGGGCGGCGACTTCCGGGTCTTCGCTGCGCGAACCGATCTTGCGGAAGAGCGAATGCTTGGCCATGGTCATCGCCTTCTCGGCTGTGCCCCCAATCCCGACTCCGATGACCAGCGGCGGGCAGGGGTTGCCGCCGGACATGTCGACGGTCTCGCAGACGAAGTCGATGACGGCCTGTTTGCCCATGCCGGGGAGGAAGTTCTGATAGCGCGACATGTTTTCGCAGCCGCCGCCCTTGGGCATGAAGAGGATGCGGACGCTGTCGCCGGGAACAATCTCCGTGTGGATGATCCCGGGAGTGTTGTCGCCGGTGTTGGTGCGGGCGCTGAACGGTTTCGCGGCCATGGATTTGCGGAGGAAGCCTTCCGTGTAGCCCTTGCGGATGCCGTCGTTGATCGCGTCGACGATGAAGCCAGCGGTGATGTGGACATCCTGGCCGATCTCGACGTAGACAACCGCCGAGCCCGTGTCCTGGCAGAGGGGCAACATGCGGGTCCGGGCGATCTCCGCGTTTTCGAGAATCTCGTCGATGATCTGGACGCCCAACGGCGATTTCTCGGTCTGGCGGGCAGCCCGGATGGCGCCCTCGACGTCTTCCGGGAGGAAGTGGGTCGCCTCCACGGCGAGGCGGGCGACGGTCTCGGTGATCTGGCTGGCCTGGACCTCTCGCACTGGCACGATGGGACCCCCGGGGCAGATTTCTGGTGTACTCAGAGAGTATCGCGGGAAGCGGCCATCCGCACCTTGCGCGTGAACGACATCACACGCGGCGCGGCACGTCGTTGCTATGATGTCGCCGGGAGCCCTGGAGGCGCGGACTTTGGACGAACCAGTGCTGGTGCCCATGACGAAAGAGCCCGTCCTGCGGGTGACCACGCGTTCCGGCACGGTGACCGTGATCGCCGAGCCGCGAACTGACCTGCTCGTGGAGTCGGGGGCGGCGTCGCTGGGCGAAGTGACCACGGACGAGGGCGGTGTGGTCTCGGTGAAGGCGGCGCGGGGCGGGACTGCTGCCCTCGTGTTGCGATGCCCGGACGACACGGCCGTCACCGTCGGCGCGGGAAGCGGGAAGGTGGAACTCCGCGGCCGCTTTTCGCGCGCCAGCATCACCACCGCGTCCGCTGACATCAACGTTGAACAAGGTGGGCGTCTCGACCTGCGGAGTGCGACCGGGGACATCGAGGTCGGCGAGTGCGCGGAAGCCTGCCGGATCCAGACCATGTCCGGGAAGGCACGAGTCGGGAAAGCCCGGAAGGCCGCGGTTTCCACCGTTTCGGGGCGCGTCGACGTCGACGAAGCGGCCGGCGACGTCCAGGTGAACACGGCGAGTGGCCGGGTTGCGCTTGGCTGTCGCGGCACCGGGAACGTCAGCGTGAAAACGATGTCCGGCGCCGTCACCGTCCGGTTTCCGGAAGGCATTCGTCCCCAGACCCACCTCCGGAGCCTCTCCGGGCGGTCGCGGGTCGAGTGTCCGGAGGGCGACGACTGCCGGGTGGCCGTGTCCTCCTTCAGCGGCAAGATTGAAGTAGTGTCGGGATGAGCGTGGCGGTTGCCGCCCCGGACATCGTTGTGGGCGCGGTGGTCTTCACGGACATCGTCGGGTTCACGGAATACACCGCACTCCAGGGCGATGCGGAGGCGCTGGCGTTGCTTGCGGTTCAGGAGCGGATCGTCCAGGAGGCGCTGTCGCCGGGCGCCCGCGTGGTCAAGGAACTTGGCGACGGGTTGCTCCTCTGGTTCCCCGATGCTCTCGACGCCATCCGGACCTGCCTGGACTTGCAGGCGCGGTTCGAATACGAATCCATGCAATCGATGCTTCCGCTGTGGGTGCGGATCGGCATCCACTGGGGCCGGCCCACCCGCCGCCGGGACGACATCGTCGGGCACGACGTGAACCTGGCTTCGCGGATCGTGAACGTCGCCGGGCCGGGAGAGGTGCTGCTTTCGGAAGCGGCCCTGCTGGCGGCGAATGGTGCGCTGGCCGGGGTGGCGGAGGTCGAGGAACTCGGCCCCGTCATCATGAAGGGCATCCCGGAGCCGGTGCGGCTCTACCGGGCCGTGCGCGTGTAGCCCGGTCGCCCGGTCAGTGGCCGTGGTGCCCGAAGTAGCCCAGCCCGAAAGCTTCCTCTTCCAACTGTCCCCGGAACGACGGGTGGGCGATTTCGATGAGCATCCGGGCGCGGTCGCGGATAGTCCTTCCGTGGAGGTTGACCGCTCCGAATTCCGTCACCACCCAGTGCACGTCGCCCCGGGTGGTGACAACTCCTGACCCGGGCGCCAGTTCGGCCGAGATCCGGCTGATGGCGCCGTCCCGGGCGGTCGATGGAAGGGCGATGATTGGCAGCCCGCCTTCGGACCTGGCGGCGCCGCGGATGAAGTCGACCTGTCCGCCGATGCCGCTGTAGAAGCGTGGGCCGATGGAGTCCGCCGCCACCTGGCCCGTGAGGTCGACCCCAAGGGCCGAATTGATGGCGGCCATCTTCCGGTTCGCGGCGATCACGTCGACGTTGTTCGTGTAGTCCACCGGGTGGAGTTCGACTTTCGGGTTTCCGTCGATGAAGTCGTAGAGCCGCTGGCTGCCGATAACGAAGGCGCTGATGACGACGCCCTGGTGAATGCTCTTGCGGGCGCCATTGACGACTCCGGATTCGATCAGCGGGAGGAGACCGTCGGTGAACATCTCGGTGTGGACGCCGAGGTCGCGGTGGCCGGCGAGTTCGGCGAGGACGGCGTTGGGGACAGCGCCGATGCCCATCTGGAGGGTCGCGCCGTCCTCGATGAGCGCAGCCACCTGGCGGCCGATGGCACGGGCCTCTGGTGTTTCTTCCCCGGCGGTGTAGGCGGGCAGGTCCACGGCGACTTCGACCCCGAAATCGATTTCGGACTCGTGCAGGGTGGGGCCGATGGTGCGAGGCATCCGGGAGTTGACCTGGGCGATGACCACCCGGGCGTGGCGTGCAGCCGAAAGCGCGCAGTCGACCGAGACGCCAAGCGAGCAGTTGCCGTCGGCGTTGGGCGGAGTGACCTGGATGAATGCGGCGTCCAGCGGGAGCGCGCCACCCGGCGCGAACAGGGCGGGGATTTCGGAGAGGAACACGGGGGTGTAGTCGGCGCGGCCTTCTTCCACCGCGCGGCGGACGTTCGGGCCGATGAAGAGGGCGTTGTGGCGGAAGTGGCCCTCCATGTCCGGGGCGGCATAGGGCGCGGGGGCATCGGTGTGGAGGTGGACGATTTCGACGTCGAACAGTTCCTCGGCGCGGGCCATGAGTGCATCGATGAGTGCCCGGGGAGTGGCGGCGCCGCCGTGGAGATAGATGCGGTCGCCGGAGCGGATGGCCGCCAGCGCCTGCGCCGGGTCGACGAGTTTCATGGTGCCTCCGGAGGGCCGGGCGCAGCCGGGGATATGTCGAAACCGTGGGTGACGGGCGCTGCCGAAATGAGGGCCATCCGGCCGCGGTTGACCGGCCCATTCGATCCTATGGGAGCCGGGGCCCGGTGCAACAATAGTTGTCGGATGGGGAGGTGGAGATGGAGACGAGTCTCGCGGATCAACGTGTCCTCACCGCGGCGATGCCGGCGGAAGAGATGTCCGCCCCGCCCGCGCATGCCGTTGCGGTGCGCGCCCAGGGCTGCTGGATGGTGGACCTCCGAACGGCGAGAGTGGTGCGCCGCACTGACCGGGATTCCTGCCCCGGGGCAGAAGAGCGGCCCGTCCCCGGGGCAGGATGGTAGGTCCGTCCATTCACACGCACGGTCTGTAACTGGCCGAAAGGCTGCTCACCTGGGCGCCGACGCGGGTTCGATCTACCCGCTCGGCGGTGATCTTGGCGCCGCCGCGATCGCTGCCCCGGCCGCGGAAGGCCAGCCCTGATGCGGCAGCCCCTGCCATGGACCGGATGCGCTTTTTCATGGGCTCCTCGGGCGGGGCTCTCCTGATCGTACGGGAGGCGCTTCTACGGTCACGGAGAGGACCTGCCGGTAGTCACAGGGTTTCCACTACTGTCCGGTGGTGACAGGGCCGATTGTGAAAGCATGAAGCTGCGCCCTTCAGCGTTTGTCCTTGCCCTGATCGCCGCGGCCGTGGGGATGGTTGCGGCCGTTTCGCCCGTCGCCGCCGCCCCCAGCGACCCCCAGAATATCGCCTCCGAGACCTACTACGATGTCGACCCCGCTGCCGGCCTGATCTCCGTGCACGCGAACCTCACCGTCCAGAACAACCAGGGTAGGGACCTGGCCGTGGTCCTGCTCTGGGCGATGCCCGGGGCGACGGACCTCACCGTCACGAAGGACGGGCAGGCCCTGGAAGTCAAAGTGACGCCGGTGTTCGGTGATTCGGTGATGCCGTCCAGTGTCCAGGTGGCCCTGGCGAAGCCGCTGAAGCCCAAGGCGCGAGTCGATCTCAAGCTTTCCTACCGCGTTCCCCAGCAGCGCACTGAGCTGGTGCGGCTCGAACCCGGATCGATGGAAGGCCTGCTCATCAGCCAGGGCGCCGGCTCGTTCGTGTTCGTGGACGTCCCCGCCGACGGCGACAACTACTTCGACCCGGGCTGCCTGCAGGTCCAGGAGCAGCCCGCGGACGTGCGTGGCGCCGGAAAGGTGCGCTGGGTCTGCGGCGAGGCCACGCTGATCGCCCTTGCTGCCGACGATCCGGACACCCTGAAGCAGTGCGCACTGCTGGACGACCGATGCCGCCAGCGGATCAACGACTCCCCGTTCTCGGCGTTCATGCAGTCGGTCACCGACCCGTCTCTCCGGGGGACGCTGGAAGGCGACGTGCAGATGTCGGACAAGACCGTGCGCCTGCAGCTGAAGTACTTCAAGAGCGACCAGGCCTGGGCGACGAAGCAGTTCGATATCGCGAGGAAGGCGTTTCCGCTCCTGGAACAGACCTACGGCTTCCCCTACCCGCACGACACGGTGATCATGCGACAGTCGCACCACATTGAAATGATCGGTGCGGCGGGTATCGCATTCTCCCGGATCGGCGAGGTGCTCCTGGCCACGGACACTGGCGTCGATGAGGAAGTCACGATCCACGAGCTCGCCCACCAGTGGGCCGGTAATCAGCTGGAAACGAGCTGGCTCTGGGAAGGGCTTGCGGAATACGGGACGCAGGTCGTGGCACCGCAGCTCGGGGTCAAGCTGTGGGACTGGCGGTGGGAGCGATTCGGCTACGTCGATCCCCTCGCCAGCTGGCACAATGGTTCGACGATCAAGCACCCCGACTACTGGTATGGGAAGTCCGGTGCCTTCTGGTTCGCCTACGAAACCGCGCTCGGCGGGCGCGAATCCATGCGCGCGGTGCTCTCACGCATCGACGATGACCCGGAGCAGTGGCCGCTCGACGGCGAATGGTTCCTGGACCAGGGCGAACGCGTGACCGGGGCAAACCTCGATGCGCTCTACCTGAAGTGGGTCTACAACAGCGACACGTCCGCGCCTCTGCTTCGCGCGCGCCGGGCGGCGCATGATTCCGTGAAGGCGCTGACCGAGCGTGCGGCCACGCTTGGGCTGACCGGGACCCCCACAGACATCATCGAGAACCTTGACGCATGGGCGTTCAACAACATCCCCGCGCAGGTGGCCACCGCGAACAGCGTCTTGGATTCGTATCAGGCAGTGGTGACGCTGGCAAAGGACACCGGGAACGTGGTCCCGGACGCGGCTGCAAAGTCGTGGGGCACCGAGACCATGTCGAAGACGGCTGGGGTCGTGGCCAACCAGAAGCAGGCGCTCCAGTCGCTCGTGGCGGCGACCGAAATCCTTGCCGGGCAACCGCCGGATTCGCCCGCGTGGGCACGGCTGAACGAAGCCAGGGACAAATACGCGGCGGGCGAATTCGGCGAGACCCAGCGGCTGGCGTCGACTTCGAGCACCGACGTCTACAACGAAGCGTCCTCGGCCCAGCTCATCGGCAGGGCGAAACAGACGAGGACCGCGTTCAGGCCGAACTGGCTCGGCAAGGTGGGGATGCTGTTTTCGAACCCGGACGGGGACCTGGCCGCTGCCGAAGCCGCTTACGCCGCCGGGGAATACGACAAGGCGCTGAAACTCTCGGATAGCGCGCTGAAGACGTGGGATGGAGCGGAGTCGCGAGGACTGCTGCGGCTTTCCATCCTCTGCGCGCTGCTGGCCGCGCTCACGCTCGGAACGTGGTGGCTGCTTCGCCGCCTTGCAGACCCCGCCGACGCACACCGGTCTGGAGGCTCCGGCGCTGCCGGGCACGTGCTGACGCCGGCCGACGACGGCCGGGTGTCGCACTGGAAGGACTGGGAGAACACGCGCTAACCGGAGGTCAGCCTGAGGCAGCCTTGAGGGCCAGGCGGAGGCCGACGAGGACAAGCGCCGCGGCGAGCGCGCGAAGAATGGTTGTGCCGTGGATGTGGCGGGAAAGCCGCGCGCCGGCCTGTGCCCCCGGAATCGCGCCTGCAGCGAGGATGCCCGCCTTCGCCAGGTCGGTGTTCCAGGAAAGGTTGCCGGTTGCGAAATGGACGGCCGTGCCCTCCGCTGACATGAACGCCAGCACGAACTGCGACGTTGCCGCGGCGATGTGAATCGGGAAGTGCAGCATGGTGGCCATCACCGGGACGTGGATCACGCCGCCGCCGATGCCGAGCAGGCTGCTGAGGAACCCGATGCCGGTGCTCATCGCTACGCCCTTCCAGAGCTGGAACGAGTAAACAAAGGTGTTGCCGCGGCTGTCGGTAATCTGCCGCTGGACCACGCCGGGCCCGGCCACGGGGTTGCGGATCGCCGTGTTGGGAGAACGGAGGATCAGAAGGACGCCGATAGCGGTGAGGACGGCAGCGAAAAGGCCGTCGAAGGCCCGCCGGGGGATGAACTGGACGACGTAGGCGCCAAGCAGCGCCCCGGGGAGCGTCCCGAGAGCGAACCAGGCGCCGCTGCGGTAGTCGATGCGCTTCAGCAGGCCATAGGCGACCGACCCCGAGATCGCGTTCGCACAGACGACGAAGAGCGAGATCGCTGTGATGGTTTCCGGCTTTTCGTTGGGGTAGAGGAGGAGGAGGATCGGCACGAGGACAAAGCCGCCGCCGGCGCCTACCAGCGTGCCGAAAGCACCGACAGCGAACCCCAGCGGGAGAAGCCACAGTTCCTGCAGGTCCAGCTGGGGCCTCCGGTTCGGCGCGGTTTGCCCGCCAGACCACAGTCTGACCGGTGGGCTGGCGCTAGGTCGAGATTGGCGCCGGACGACCGCTCAGACGGGGATGTCGGGGTGGTCCCCGAAATCCCGGACGGTGCGAGCAGCGGGGCGGCGGCGGACCCGGTTGACCGCAGCCGCGATCCGGTCGGTGAGGTGGGCGAGCCGCCGTTCGAGCGTACCGCGCACCCACGAATGGGTTGACCCCGTCTGCCGATACCGAGCGTAGCGGCGTTCGAGCAGGCGCTTGGGCCGTGTGCGCTGGATGGTGGTCAGCTGGCGGAGGATGGCGCGCCGGAGCAGGTGGGCCGCTTCGACGTGGTTGGTGTGGGCGCCATCGCCGGGCTCCGGCACGGTCGCGTCGATAATCCCGAGCTTCAGGCAGTCATGAGAAGTGATGCGGAGGCGTTCGGCGGCTTCCCCCGCCCGTGAAGATTCCTGGAAGAGGATTCGGGCAGCCTCTTCCGGGCGAATCACTTCGTAGACGGCGTTGTCGAGCATGAGCACGCGGTCCGCGACGGCCATCGCGACGGCGCCTTCGGAGTTCCCTTCGCCAATGATCACGGCGACGGTGGGCACGGGCAGGTCGATCATCACCGCCATGCAGTGGGCGATTGCGTAGCCGAGGCCGGCCTCTTCGCTCTCGATGCTTGGGAGCGCCCCGGACGTATCGATCAGCGTGACCACGGGTATCCGGAACTTCCCGGCGAGGGCCATCGCCCGTGTCGCCTTGCGGAAACCGGCCGGGCGCGACCATCCCTCCGTCGCCGGGCCGTCGGGGGGGCGCTGCTGGCCGATGATCATCACCGTTTCGCGACCGATGGTGGCGAAGCCCGCGATGACGGTCCTGTCGTCTTCGCCCGAGCGGTCGCCGCGGATTTCGAAGAACGCGTCGGTCATCCGTCCGATGAAGTCCAGCGAAGTCGGGCGGCGTTCATGACGGGAAAGCTGAACCTGTTGCCATGCGCCCCGGGGGGTATGGACCGGGTGGTGTCCCTGGGCACGGTGGGGAGCGTTCGCGCGGTATTCGTCGAGGAGGACGTCGAGCAACAGGGAGAGGGCGTCGCGAAGGTCAGGCCGGGCGATAACGGCGTCGATCAGCCCGTGCCGGAGATGGGCTTCCGCGGTGTGCGCGCCCGCGGGAAGTTCGTGGCCTTCGGTTTCTTCGAGCAGGCGAAGGGCGGCATACCCTACCAGCGCGTTCGGTTCGGCGATGACCACGTCGGCCATGCTGACGAAGCCCGTGTAGGCGGACCCGGTCGTTGGGTCGGTCAGCACGGTGATGTGCGGCAGGCCGGCGCGGTCGAACTTGCGGACGGCGGCGATGACCCGGGGGAGCTGCATCAGCGCGAGCAGGCCTTCCTGCATACGCGTGCCTGCGGTGGAACAGATCGTGACGATCGGCACCCGCCGGGCCGCTGCTTTTTCGAAGGCGCGGGCGAGCCGTTCCCCCGCGACCACGCCGATCGAGCCGCCGAGGAAGGAGAAATCGAGCACGGCGACGACACATTCGCGCCCGGTGATAGTCCCGGTGCCCGTCAGCGCGGATTCGGTGAGGCCGGTCCGTCGCTGGGCGTTGATGACCTGCGACCGGTAGGACTGCCTCGCCTGGAACGAGAGCGGGTCGATCGAGGTGACCCCGCGGTCGTCTTCCTTGAATGTGCCGGTGTCCAGCAGCGTCGCGAGCCGTTCCCGGGCGGTCAGGTGGAAGTGGAAGCCGCACGAGTGGCAGACGCGGTAGCGCTCGTACATGCGCGAGCCTTCGAGGTCGGCTTCGCACGAAAGGCAGCGCTCGTGGGCCGGTTCGGGGGCCTCGACCGGCGCCTCCTGGCGTGACAGCAGTCCGCGGATGTTCCTCACCATGCTCCTAGTGTATCAATCGAAGTCGCTCTGGGGCGTCACGAGGACGCGGCGGGACTCGCCCTCTTCACGGGGTCCGACGATGCCCTCCTCTTCGAGGAAGTCGATCACCCGGCAAGCCTTCACGTAGCCGATTCTCAAGCGGCGCTGGAACAGCGATGGCGAGACGCGCTGGTGTTCGGCGGCGAGGTCCCGCGCCCGGGCGACGACCGGGTCATGTTCCTCTATCGAGAAGTCAGGGTCGCCGTTCTGGTCGACGAGTGCCTGTTCGAGCAGCGCGTCTGCTGTCTCCGGGGCGAGGGCGCTGAAGCGGTCGTCCGTCCAGAACTGGACCAGCCTCTCGACTTCGGCATCGGAGACGTAGACGCCCTGGATGCGGATCGGCTTGGCGGCGTCGGTGGGCATGTAGAGCATGTCGCCGCGGCCGAGGAGCTTCTCCGCGCCGCCCATGTCGAGGATGGTCCTGGAGTCGATCATCGACGTAACCGCGAAGGCGATTCGCGTGGGGAAGTTCGCCTTGATGAGGCCGGTGATGACATCCACGGAAGGGCGCTGGGTGGCGACGACCAGGTGGATCCCCGCGGCGCGGCCCAACTGCGCGAGACGGCAGAGGAGCTTCTCCACTTCGAAGGGCGCGGCCATCATCAGGTCCGCGAGTTCGTCGATGATGACGACCCAGCAGGGGAGCTTCCTCAGTACGCGGGGGTGCTTGTTGTAGGCATCGATGTTGCGGACGGCCAGGGCGGCAAACTTCTTGAAGCGCGCTCCCATCTCCGAGACAACGGCCTGCAGCGCGCCCACCACCCTGTCCATGTCCACGATGACTTCGCTGAAGGCGAGGTGGGGGATGTGGTGATAAGCGGTCAGTTCCACCCGCTTCGGGTCCACCATCACGAAACGGACGTCGTCGGGCGAGGCGTTCATCATGATCCCGGCGATGATCGAGTTCATGCAGACGCTCTTACCGCTGCCGGTGGCGCCAGCGATGAGCAGGTGGGGCATCTTCGCGAGGTCGGCCACGACGGGGACGCCCGAAACGCCCTTGCCGAGGGCAAGGGCGATCCTGGACTTCTTTGCCAGTTCGGCGAACTCCTTCGACTCCATCACGTGGCGCATGGTGACCACGGTTGCGGCGTCGTTGGGGACTTCGATGCCAACGATCGCCCGCCCGGGCACGGGGGCTTCGATGCGGAGGCTCGGGGCCGCGAGCGCAAGGGCGAGGTCGTTCTGGAGGGCAGTGATCCGGTTGACCCGCACTCGCGTCCGGCCGACTTCAACGCGTTCGGTGCGGGCGCGGCCGTCCCCTCCAATGATCGTCTTGCCGGCGATGTCCTTGACCTGGACTTCCTTGTGGCGGACTTCCCAGCCGGGCTCGACCCCGAACTGGGTGACGGTCGGGCCTTCGTTGACTTCGACGACACTCGCGTCGACGCCGAAGCTGGAGAGCGTGTCGACGATCAGCTGGGCGCGGGCGGCGTTGTCGTGTTTGCGGCTGGCGCTCACTTGGGGCGCGTTGAGCAATTCGATGGCCGGGAGCGCCCAGCCGCTGTAGCCGCCGAGATGGAGGCCAAGCTGCTGGGGTTCGGTCGCTTCGTCGTCCTCTGCTGCGGATGGTGGGAGGTCGACTGCGGCGGCTGCGTTCTCCACGGGGTCGTCGTCGGTATCGGTGCCATGGACGAAGGCCGCGGCGGCGCCGGCGCCGACCACGGAACTCGGCGACGCCGGGTCGAGCGAGGGCCGGTAAACCACAGGCTCCATTTCGAAGTCTGGGGCGGATCGCGGCTGCAGCCGTTCCCGCAGGGTCCCGGCGCCGATGACCATCTCTTCGTCCCTGTTGCCCGGGCGCCGGAAGATGAATGCGAAGAATCGGCCAAGGCTCCCAATCGCCCGGTGGGGGAGTCGCCGTTCCCAGGCGGTCTGAGCCCAGCTCGGGGCGTTGCGGGCGAAGGCGCGGGTCGGGCGCGGCGCGACAAGCGCCACCCCGATCACGAGGGTGCTCAACCAGGCGATGATCCCCAGCGGACCGGCGACCAGGAGCCGGCCAATGTCTCCGCCGAGGCTGACATCGGAGAAATCAACTCCCCCGAGCGACCAGGCGGCGTGGTTCAGTCCCAGCGCTCCCCAGGCGAAAAGACCGAGGGCGACGGCGCCCGCCACCCTCCTGGCGAAAACGAGCGGCTGTTCGTAGGCGCGGTGGGCGATGGCCATGCCGCCGGTGACCGAGAGCGCGGCGATGACGAAGATGCCCATCCCGAAGGTGTGCACCACCCAGTCGCGGGCCTCCGCGGCAACCTCGCCGATGTCGACGAGCCACGGCAGCGCGGCGATCGCGAGGGCGGCGATCGCAACGCCGACGACTTCCGCGCGGAGAAACGGGTTCTTCCGCGAAAAGAACGTCTTCCGTTGCTTGCGAGGGCGTGCTGCCTTCGCCGCGCGGGGACGCGTACGCGTGCGTGCCGTCATGGGCACCACTCCTACCCTGCGCCGGCTCCCCGCTTGGCCGCCCGCAGTTCCCAGTCTGGTGGGAGGTCTTCTCGACTAGACCTCCACGGTTACCGTCAGCACCATTGGCCTCCGGCGAGTTTCATCGTACAGGAACTTGCTCAAAGCGTCCCTGATCCGGGCGTTGATGTCCCCGAATTCCGCGATGTGAGATTCGCCGCCAAGGGATTTGGCGACGACGTCGCGGCTCTTTTCGACCAGAACTTCGTTCACCTCGAGGTCCATGAAGCCGCGCGAGAGGATTTCGGCGGGCCGCGTGAGCCGGCCAGTCTGCTTGTCGACGGCGACGATGACCACGACGACGCCGTCGGTCGAAAGGTGGGCGCGGTCGCGGAGGAGGTGCTGGTCGACATCACCGATGCCGAGGCCGTCAACGTAGACATAACTGGCAGAGACGCGGCCGTTGATCTGCGCAGCCTCTTCGTCGATCTCCAGCACGTCGCCGTCCGTCAGCACGAAGGCGTTGCCTTCGGGCACGCCGACCGACTCGGCCAGGCGGGCGTGGACGACGAGGTGGCGGTATTCGCCGTGGATGGGGACGAAGTACTCGGGCTGGAGCAGCCCCTGAATGATCTTCAGTTCTTCGCGACTGGCGTGGCCCCGGACATGGATGTTCGAGACGCGGTTGTAGAGCACGTCGGCGCCCAACCGGAAGAGGTTGTCGACGTTCCGGTAGACGGCCGTTTCGTTGCCCGGGATGGCGGTCGCTGAAAGGACGATCGTGTCGCCCTTCACGATCGTGATGTGGCGGTGGTCGCCGTTGGCCATGCGCGTCAGTGCGCTCGTCGGCTCGCCCTGGCTCCCGGTGGTAACCACCACGAGCTTCGCCGGGGGCGTATTGCGCATCTGTTCGACGCCGATGAGCACGCCCTCGGGCGCGTTGAGGTACCCGAGTTCCCGGGCCATCGCGACGTTGTCGATCATCGAGCGGCCGGTCACGAAGACCTTGCGCCCGGTGAAGACCGCGGCGTCGATGACCTGCTGGACGCGGGAGATCAGCGAGGCGAAGGTCGCGATGATGACCCGGCCGGTCGCGTTGACGAGGATGTTGCGGAGCGCTTCGCCCACGAGCTGTTCGCTGGGGGTGTAGCCCTCCTGCTCGGCATAGGTCGAGTCGGCCATCAGGAGCAAACAGCCTTCGGCCCCGACTTGGGCGAGCCGGATGAGGTCGGTGTGCTGGTCCATCACCGGCGTGTGGTCGAGCTTGAAGTCGCCGGTGTGGACCACCGGCCCGAGGGGCGTCCGGATGATGAGCCCGCAGGCGTCCGGGATGCTGTGGGCGACGGTGAAGAACTCGACTTCGAAGACACCGGCTTTGGTCACTTCGCCGGGCTGGACGACGTGGAGCTGTGCGCCCTGGAGGAGGCGATGCTCATTCAGTTTCACCCGGACGAGGCCGTCGGTGAGCTTCGTGCTGTACACGGGCACGTTGAATTCGCGGAAGAAGTAGGGGAGGGCGCCGACGTGGTCTTCGTGGCCGTGGGTCAGGAAGACGGCACGGAGCTTGCCGGGGTTTTCGCGAAGGTAGGTGAAATCGGGGATGACGAGGTCGACGCCGAGCATCTCTTCTTCCGGGAACATGAGTCCGACATCGACGGCGATGATGTCGTCGCCGTATTCCAGCAGCATCATGTTTCGGCCGATTTCGCCGAGGCCGCCAAGGGGGATAATCCGAAGGGGTGGAGTTGTCATAAGTACCTTTACCCGAAAAGTCGGGGCTGCCCGGCCGGGGCGGATGGTGGTTGTTCAGCCGTAGGAGGTGCAGGAGCGGCCACGGCCGGGGGCCGGCTATCGAACGGAAGCTGCGGCGCGAGGCCTGCCGGCACTGCCACGTCCCGGGCATGCCGTGTGCGCGCCCGGGCGAGAATCTCCGGGAGGTTGCGGAAGTCCGCGAGGATGGTCTCCCGCAGCGACTGCTGGTGGAGCGCTGCGGCAGGGTGGTACATGGGCACATAGAAGCGCCCGTCGATTTCTTCGATCTTGCCGTGGATGCGGGAGATGGTTTGCCCCGCGAACCAGCGGGCCATCGAAAAGCGCCCGAGGGTGACGATGACGTTGGGGTCGATGAGGTCGATCTGCTCGTCCAGGTAGTCGCGGCAGGCTTCGATTTCGCCGGGGAGCGGGTCGCGGTTGGCCGGCGGCCGGCACTTGAGGACGTTGCAGATGTAGACCTCGGAACGGCGAAGCCCGGCGGCTGCCAGCAACTCCTCCAGGAACTGGCCGGCGGCGCCAACGAATGGACGCCCCTGCCGGTCTTCGTTCTGGCCCGGCGCTTCACCGATGAACATGATCTCGGCATCGAGCGGGCCCTCGCCGGGGACAGCGTGGGTGCGGGTCTTCGCCAGCGGGCACAGGAGGCAGGAGCGCACGCGCTCGTAGAGGTCATCTGTGCGACTTGCAGGCGACGTCATATGGTCGTCACCCCTGCATGGCTGTCGTGGACAATGACGGGCGGCCGGCGGAGGTAACGGGTCGCCGTCCACACCATCTGGGCGCCGATTCCCACGAGGACTGTGGAGACGATGACCCGGAGCCCGCGGTCTGACACCTGGGCGGCGGCAAGCGCTCCGAACACTCCTGCGGGCACAGATACGGGTGCGATCCACGCGGCGGCGCGGGAGTCGACCGTGCCCTGGCGGTAATGAGTGAGGGCGCCGGCGGCAGCGGTACAGACGATGACGGAGAGGGAAATGCCCTGGGCTTCGTGCTGGGGAGTGCCGATGAGCAGCACCAGCGCAGGGACGAAGATCGCGCCGCCCCCGACGCCAAGCGCCCCGGCCGCGAGCCCGCCCGCGAAGCCAATCGCCGCCCCCACCGCCGCTTCCGCGGCGCCGCTGACCGAAAGCAGCGGGTCGACGTCGCGAAAAAGCAGGAGGCGGATGGCCACGAGGGTGATGAAGACGCCGAGGAACTGGCGGAGCCGCATCGCCGGGAGGTTGCGCGCGGCGCGGGCGCCGAGGACCGCGCCGATGGTCGACCCGCCCAGGAGCATTGCCACCAGCGGCCAATCGACGTCGCCGTTGAGGGCATAGGTGGCGGCGGAGGCGATCGCAGTGACGAAAATGATGACCAGCGAGGTGCCGTGAGCGGTGTGCTGGCGCATCTTGAGGACGCCGGTCATCAGTGGGATCATGACGGCCCCGCCGCCGCCCCCGACGAGTCCGGAGAAGAACCCGCCGACGGTGCCGGTGGCGATCATGGTCGTGCGGGCGGTGGAGGCGGAGGGAGCGCTCATACAGGCTCCGGCTTCGGTCTGGGCTTCTGCACAATCCACGCGAAGAGGATGCCCACGATGTAGAGGATAAGGAGCGGCCCGGCGACGAATGCTTGCGTGAGGGGGTCGGGCGTTGGGGTAACGACGGCGGCGATGATGAAGATAATGGGGATGGCGTAGCGCCAGAACTTGATCAGCTGGCTGGCGCGAACGAGCCCAAGGCGGGCGGCCAGGGCGATCACCATCGGCAGTTCGAAGGAGACTCCCACCCAGAAGATGATTCGGGTGGCGAAGCCAATGTACTGCTTGGCGCCGATGACCTGATCGAAATTGTCGCCGCCGAAGTCGAGGAGGAAGCCGAGTGAGGCCGGGAGGATGACCCAGTAGGCAAACGCCATGCCGCCGAGAAGGAAGGCGACGACGCCGACCAGCCCCGGAAGCAGAAGCTTCTTTTCCCGGGGGGTCAGCCCGGGCACGACGAAGAGGAGCAGTTCGAGCACGAACACGGGGGAGGCGAGGATAAGGCTCCCGTACAGCCCGATCTTGAACATCACCCCGATGGTCTCGGTGGGGGAGAAGACGGAGAGCTGGAAGTCGGGAATCGCCTCGCGCGCCGGCGCCAGCAGCCACCCGAGGATCGTCTCCCAGAAGACGATGCAGACGACAAGGGAGATGACGAGCGCGAGCGCGCAGACGATGACGCGGTTGCGGAGCTCCTTGAGGTGCTCGATCAGCGTCATCTCCGCTGGCACGCCAGCAGGTACGGGTGGTTCGGGCGGCTGGTTGCCGGGTTCGGATGCGGCTTCGGCGCTCACGTGGTTCAGAACACCAGTGGGGCGGCCGGCGGTTTCTCAGCGGCCGGGGATTCCGCCGGGGCGCTTTCCGCGGCTGCTTCAACTGTTCCAGGGGCCGCTGCCGGGGGGTTGAAGGCGATGATGTTGGTCGCGCTCGAGGCTGCCGGGAGGAGGGGCGCGTCGAGGCCGGCGGTTGCGTCTTTCATCTCCGTTTCGAGCTTGCGCTGCTGGTCGCGGAGCGACCGGGTGGTCACGTCGACCTCGCCCTTGATCGTCTTGTACTGCTCTTCGACGTAGCTGATCTCTTCGCTGAATTCGTCGCGGACGGCACGGGCGTAGCGCTGCATCTGGCGGACGGCGCGGCCAATCTGGTAGGCAACCGCGGGCATGCGCTCGGGACCGACGAAAATCAACGCCAGCACCATGACGAGCAGCAGTTCCTGGTAGCCTACGCCGAGGAATTCCAAAGCAGCCCCTCCGGGCTCACAGGCACACGAGGGGTGACCGCGCGGGGCGGTTAGTCCTCGATCCCGTGGTCCTTCAGGTAGTCTACGGCGTCCTGCACCGTGGCGATCTTTTCGGCGTCCTCGTCGCTGATTTCGAAGCTGCCGTCGGCGGCGAATTCCTCTTCGAGGGACATGATCAGCTCCACGAGGTCCAGCGAGTCGGCGTTGAGGTCGTCAACGAACGACGCTGCGGGCGCCACCTGATCTTCTTCGACGCCCAACTGTTCGACCACGATGGCACGGACCCGTTCGAAAACTGTGGCCACGTTTCAATTCTCCTGCTGTGCTGTGTTTGGGAAGTCCGCTTCCGGGGGCGGCAGGCCGCGTTCGGCCATGATGCGTTGACTGACGGTACGGAGGACGCCGTTGACGAACCCTGGTGAACTGTCTCCGCCATACCGGTGCGCGAGTTCGACAGCTTCGTTCACGACGGCCGCGACCGGCGCCGAATTATCGGAAAGCAGCTCCCATATTGCAAGCCGGAGGATGTTCCGGTCAACGACAGCCATGGTGGCGACGGGGTAACGGGTGGCGGCGGCGCCGATGCGTTCGTCGATCTCGTCGCGGTGGGCGAGGACGCCGCGGAGGAGTTCCCGGCCGAGCTCAGCCGGCCCCTCGGCCGTCACCTTCGGGTCATCTTCCGCGACCTCCCGGAGGCGGCGGTCATAGGCGGCTTCGGCGTCGTGGCTCGAATTCTCCGATTCGTACAGCGCCTCCAGCACGAGGAAGCGGGCGCGACGCTGTACGCTGCTGCTCACGCCATCACCATGCCGCCATCGACGTGGATGCACTGGCCGGTGATGTAGGCGGCTCCGGGCCCGGCGAGGAAGGCGACAAGCGGCGCCACTTCTTCCGGTTCGGCGAGCCGTTCAAGCGGAACCTGGCGGAGCACGGCTTCGACCTGCGCCTCCGTGAGGTTCGCGGTGATGTCCGTCTTGATGAACCCGGGGGCGATGGCGTTGACGGTGATGGCGCGCGATGCGACCTCCCGGGCCACGGCGCGGGTGAAGCCGATAAGGCCCGCTTTCGCGGCGGCGTAGTTCGCCTGGCCGGCGTTGCCCATCACTCCGACGACGCTGGAGATGTTGATGATGCGGCCCCCGCGGGCGCGAAGCATCGGCCGCATGGCGGCCTTGGTGACAAGAAAGGCGCCGCGGAGGTTGGTGTTGTGGACCGCGTCCCAGTCGGCCTCGGACATGCGCATAAGGAGGCCGTCGCGGGTGATCCCGGCGTTGTTGACGAGGATGTCCAGCCCGCCGAAGCGGTCCACGACGGCTTTGACGAGGGCCGCCGCGGCTGCCGGGTCCGCCACGTCGCCGGCGATCGCGAAGGCTTCGCCACCGGCGGCGGTGATCGCCTCGACCACGCCCTCCGCGGCTGCGGCGCCGGTGTTGTAGTTCACGCCGACTTTCGCGCCCCGGGCGGCGAGCTCAAGGCAAATGGCGCGGCCGATGCCGCGAGAGCCGCCCGTGACCAGGGCCACGCGGCCGTCGAGTTCTCCCATGTGGTCGCTCCTAGAGCTGGACGCGTACTGAAGTCGCGTCGTTCACGTTGATGCAATTGGACTTGCGGAGCATGCGCTTGATGATGGCGCTGAGCACCCGGCCGGGGCCGAATTCGATGAACGTCTCCACGCCGTGCTCGCCGAGGTAGTCGATGGTGCTGCTCCACTGAACCGGCCGGCAGACCTGGTCCACGAGTTCGTGGCGGATGGCGAGGGGGTCGCTGATTGGCGTGGCGGTGCAGTTGGCGATGACAGGCACCGCCGCGGCTTCGATCGCTGCCATGGCCACTGGTTGCACCATGCCGTCGCCCGCGGGCCGCATGAGCGAGCTGTGGAAGGCGCCGCTGACGCTGAGCGGGATGACCTTCGCCGCGCCCCGGGCCTTTGCGTAGTCCAGCGCGCGGACGACGGCTTCACGCCGCCCGCCGATGACGATCTGGCCGGGCGCGTTGACGTTACAGATCTCGGCGCCGGCTTCGCGGCAGATCTCTTCGCAATCGGTGATATCGAGGCCGAGGATGGCCGCAAGCGTGCCGGGGTTCTTGTCGCCGGCGGCCTGCATCAGTTCGCCACGGGTGCGGAGCAGGCGGATCGCCTCATCGAAGGGGAGAGCCCCCGCCGCGACGAGGGCTGAGTATTCGCCGAGGGAGTGCCCCGCGACGTAGGCGGGCTGGTGGAGGAGTTCGGGAGTGAGTTCGGTCGCGACCTTGAGCAGCGCGAGGCTGGTGACGGCGATC
This sequence comes from uncultured Anaerolineaceae bacterium, assembly GCA_964438865.1. Classification (GTDB taxonomy): domain Bacteria; phylum Chloroflexota; class Dehalococcoidia; order Tepidiformales; family Tepidiformaceae. Next base: position 89,675 of record CAYTMI010000004.1, read on the forward strand.
GCCGGTTGGGCGTTGCGAGTCAGCTGGAGGTCGGCTTCGGGGCCTTCGAAACAGAGGGTGCTGAGCTTGAAGCTCAGGATCTCGTCGGCTCGCTGGTAGAGTTCGCGGGCGGCGGGGAATTGCTCATAGAGGTCTTTGCCCATGCCGACGGACTGCGCACCCTGTCCCGGAAAGACAAAGGCACGATCCCGGCGGACGGGCGGGTGGAGGGCGATGAACCCTGTCATCGCCGCGGGCGTCGCAGTTAGCCTTCCAGGTCGGGGGCCTGGATCTCGATCACTTCCCGCCCCCGGTAGGTCCCGCAGATGGGGCAGGCATGATGCGCCAGCCGAGGGCTCTTGCAGCGAGGGCAGTCCACGACGTGTGGCATCTGGATGCCGAGGTGGCTCCTGCGCTTGCCCTGGCGCGACTTGGGATATTTCCGCTTCGGAAGCGGGGGCATAGGTTATCTCCTTCAGATTCTCAGCCATTCTGTGCACGCTTTAGCGCTGCGAGTGGGGCCCATCGCGGGTCCGTGACGGTGCGGTCGCACTGGCAGGTTGCGATGCCAAGGTCCTGCCCGCAAACCGGGCAGATACCGGGGCAATCCGGACGGCAAAGCGGCTGCATCTCTGCAGCCATCTCGCTATATTGCCGCACAGCCTCCGTAATGTCGATCGTGTGGTTGAGGTTGATGAGGAAGACGTCGGGCTCCTCGGACGCCGGCAGGGGGGCGCCCGTGGCCACATCCACCTGCTGGTAGAAGATCTCTTCGAAGTCGATCGAGGCGGCGTAGCCGAACGGGGCCAGGCAACGGCTGCAGGATGCGTCGAGCACGACGTCGGCGCGGACGTGGACCAGCACCCCGCCCGGCGTGTGGGTGAGCTGGACGTCGCCGCGATGAACGGGCGGTTCCGCTTCGAGGGCGACATGGCGGGTGGCGCCAACCGGTTCGCGGAGGAGGAGAGAGACGTTGAATTGCATCGTGGGTCACCTCACGACCGGAGGTAAGCCCAGTATAGCGGCCGCCGTTTCCCGGTCAGCCCGGGAATCGGTGCCATAATGCCGATGGTGCGTGACGATTCGGGAAATCCGTGGCAAAGAGGGCCCGGACCCGTTGAAACGCGCTCCGTTAGCCGCTACGGTTAGGCTCTGGAGGCGCTGTGAGCGAAGTCCTCGACATCCTTACCCTGCAGGGCTTTGACGACGAAGCGGCGACCCTCCGCGCGGCTCTCGCCGATGTCGAGCAGCGCCTCCTGGGAGACCCTGAACTGGTGGAAGCCAGGCGGCTGCTGGGCGAAGCCGAGGCGGCACTGAAAGCGGTGCGGGGCGACCAACGCCGGCTCGAAGACGAAGTCGCGCGCCTTCGCGACAAGATCGCGCCGGAAGAGAAGCGGCTCTACGACGGCTCGGTCCGCAACCCGAAGGAACTGAGCAACATCCAGCACGAACTGGAAGCGCTCACGGCCCAGCGGACCAGGTTCGAAGACCAGTTGCTGGAGGTGCTGGCGAAGCTGGAAGTGGCTACGACTGCCCGCCAGGCCGCGGCGGCGAAAGTCCAGCACCTCGAGGCGCAGTGGGAGCAGCAATCGCAGCAGTTGCGGCACGATGCGCTCAGGCTGACGGACGCGATCACGCGGGCCGACCTGAAGCGAGAGGCGCAAAAGGCGAAGATCAGCCCCCGATCGTTTCAGATGTACGAAGACCTCCGCCGCCGCAAAGGCGGTCTCGCGGTGGCGCGGACGCAGGGCGGGGCCTGCACCGGCTGCCGGGTCTCGCTTCCGGATGCGGTCCGCAAGAAGGTCTTTTCGCCGGTCTTCATCGTGCAGTGTCCGAACTGCGAACGAATCCTCGCGGCGGGGTAAGCGATGCGCGCGGTCGGCTATTTTGTGGAAGGTGCGCGGCGGAATGGGGCCAAGCGCTCCATCGGTGATCAGAATCGCGCCTACCTCGACTTCTGCCGTCAGCAGGGGTACGAAGTCGCGGCCACCTTCGTGGACACAGACGAGACCGAGAGCGCCGAGAGCGGATTCCGCCAGATGCTCACCTTCCTCCACCGCGCCGACCGCGGATTCACGGTGGTGGCCGTCGATGGACTGGGGGCGTTGGGGAGCGACCTGGGGAAAGTGGCATTGAAGCTGCTCACCATCGAAAGCACGGGGGTGCAAGTGATCTCCGCCTCCACGGGCCGGGAGACGGCGAAGGAGTTGCTGACGACCTGGGCCGACCGCGGCACGGGCACCCCGGTTTCCGAGCGTGTGAAGAGCGCCATGCGCCGGAAGGCGGTGAAGGGCGAGGTCCTGGGGCGCCCCCCCTATGGCTACCGCGTCGGCCCGCGGCAGCGGCTCGAACTGGTACCGGAAGAGACGGTGGTCGTCCGCTACATCTTCCGGCTCTACCTCCAGGAAGATATGGGCATCCGCCGGATCGCCGGCCAGTTGAACGAAGAGGGCATCACCACTCGCCGGGGCGGCAAATGGAGCATGGTGAGCGTCCGCGACCTGCTTCGAAACCGCGCTTACCTTGGCACCTACACGCGCTTCGGGGTGAAGGTCCCGGGGAGCCACCCCGCGCTCATCTCGCCCGAGGACTTCCGGCGGGTGCAGGAGCGTCTCCAGAGCCGGGGCGGCGGCGCGGTCGAACGGACAGTCGTGCCCTTCCTGCTCAGCGGGCTGCTCTACTGCGGCCGCTGCGGGAACAAGCTGATCGGCGTCAGCCGCAAGCAGAAGTGGACGACGAAGGACGGGTCGGAGCACAGCTCCGCTTATCGCTACTACCAGTGCGAAAGCCGCACGAACCAGAGCAGTTGCGGCTACAACACCCAGCGCGCCGCTGAACTTCAGGCGCGCCTGCGGACCATGCTCTCGGAAGACACCACCGCGGTCAGCCGCGTCCGCCGGGCGGGGAACGTCGATTCCTACGTGCTGGACCTCATGGGGCAGGTGGACCGGGTGGAATCGCGGATGAAGCGCACCCGCCGGCAGGTGGAGGACCTGGTGGCCGACGCGGCCCACGGGCACATTACGCTCGAACGGATGCGCTCTCTCGGCGCCGAACTGGCGAATGACCAGCAGGGGCTGGAAGGGGAACTGGCCGCAGCACGGGCCCGGCTCGCAGCCCAGCAATCCGAGGCCGAACGCCGCCGCCACCTCGAAGAGACCCGGCTCAGGCTCGTGCGTGACTGGGAGTCACTCGATTTCGCGGCGCTCCAGGCCGCCCTCCGCGAAGTCGTCGACCGCGTGGAGATCGACGGCGACGACGCGAAGCTCTTCCTGAGGCCGTAGGGGACAGGGTCGAAGGGTCCCCGGAAACGGGTCCGGGCGGCCGTTACCAGGCACTGGCCCACCCGCCGGAAGATGAGCGGAAGACTGAGCCGCCCGGAGGCAGCCCGTGCCACAGGAACCGGAGACCGCCGAAGTGTTTCGACGGATCACCGTGGTGAAGGCGGCCGTGCTGCGCGAACTGGCCGACGGATGGAACGAGCGCGAGGCAGGCGAACGCCTTGGCGAGCCCTACGCAACCGTGCGCGCGCAGGTCGCCGGCCTGACGCGGATCGTCGGCCTGTCGTCCGTCCGGGAGCTTGGTTGTTGGTGGCGGGAACAGCGGGGGGCGTGGGTGATGTTCATGGTGGCGGAATCGGGTGCTCGTCCGCACGAAATTGATCAGGTACGTGAAAAGCGTACCAACCGTATCTAGATTTCGTCTGACGCAGGGTTCAGGCTATGTCCAGTGGCTCCGGCCCCCGACCGGCCGGCGCGCGGGAGGCGCAACATGGCTTCTCCCTCATGGGGACAGAACAGGCGGCGGCTCCTCGCCGCCGGGGCAATCGCGGCCGGGCTTATGGGCCTGGGGGCGGCGGCCTGTTCGGGCGACCCGGCCCAACCGGAGGCCACCGCGGCGCCGGGCAGCCCCGCGGCCGCAACGGCCACACCACCAAACGAAGCGACGACAGCCCCCGCTTCCAGCCCAACCGGGACGGTGGTCGACACGCGCACACCAACAGGCTCTGGCGGAGGAGGTCCCGAGACCACTCTCCTGCCCAACCCTCCGCCACTTCCCTCCCCCGCCCCTATCCCCCAGTCCTGGGTAACGTTCCAACAGCAAGCTACCCAGGCGACCGCCGCGTTCACACTGCGGGTTCCGCCCACCTGGACCCTGCCACCCACGTACCCCCGCCCATCGGTGCCGCCCCTCGACAATCACGGCTGGACGTTCACATCGTGGGTGCCCGCCGCGCAGGCTGCGAAGGGGCAGACGCTCCCCGACGCAGGAATCAAGCTGGACATCGGCTCCGAGAAGATTGGGCTAGCGCACAGTTCTTGTGCTATCAAGACCAGCTCCGTGACCCGGATCGGGAATGTGGACGCCCAGTACGGAGTGCTCAAGCCAGTTGCGCCGTCATCCACGAACCTCGACACGGTGTACAACTTCAAGTTCACTGTCTCGGGCTTTGAGTACTGCATCAGCGGGCTGTTCACAAAGTCGGCTGACCGCGCCGCGCTCGAGCAGACTTTCTCCCAGGTCATCAACTCACTGAGGTTCCTGCCATGAAGATGCAGCATGTGCGTGGGCGCATGCCAGCCGTCAGCATGCTTGGCGCCTTCACAGTCACAGCTCTTCCCTCAGATGGGCGGTGGAGAGCGCGTCGGCGTATTCGTTCCAGCGTGAGCCATCGTGGGCACGGAGCCACTTGATCCGGGCGAGCGGCCGGGCTTTCGCCAGCGCGTAGGCTTGCTGCACCAGGTCCAGGTTCTTCACGGCGCCCTCTTTCCGCTTCCATCCCGCCTTCTCCCACCCCGCGGCCCATTTCGTCAGCGTGTTCACCACCAGCGCGCTGTCGGAGTAGACGTCGATGGAATCTCCCGGCCCGAGCATGGAGAGCCCCCGAACCATCGCCGTCAACTCCATGCGATTGTTCGTGGTCGCCGGGTCGAAGCCGTGCTCCTGTGCCACCACCGTGCCATCGCGGACGTAGACCGCCCCCCAGCCGCCGGGGCCGGGGTTGCCCTGGCAGGAACCGTCAGTGAAGACGCCGGTCTGCGGCCCCCCGCCAAAGCGCAGCAGCACGTCCCCCAGCGTCAGGTTCTGAGTCCGCGTGACCGAGTTGCCCCGCACGCGCGGCTTCCCCGCCGCCTGCTTGCTCGCGCCGTTCGCCGGCCCACGGCAGTCCATGCAGGCCTTGGGCGTCCAGTTCGGATACTTCGCGCGGACCGCCGCTGGCAATTCGAACGCGTTTCCACAGGACTGGCAGGTCAACGTCTCTTCAGGCATCGGCAAGGAGTATAGGGTCGGTGCCGCTTACGGCTCCCGAGTCCCGCTCCACTCGCCTCCCGCGCGCGTGACCGCGACCGAGAGGGCCCCCCGGTTCTCTGCCTGGGGGCCCCCTGGGACGGTTCGGCGCCGGGCCGAGACGGTCAGGACAGCCTCTACACGATCTCCCAGCCGAACATCATGTGATGGTCCTCGTGCGCGAGGTTGTGGCAGTGGGCCACATAGGACCCTCTGAAGGTTCGGAACTTCCGCACAACCACAACCGATTCGCCCGGGTCGAGCGCGACCACGTCTTCCTTGCCCGTGTCGTCGGGGTTCCTGGCGTCAGGAGCGGGTTGACCATTGCGCGTGACGACGCGGTGCTCCTCCTGGTGGAGGTGCATCGGATGAATCCAGCCACCGCTGCCGTTCTTGAGCTCCCACGCCTCCGTGGACCCCATCAACGGCTTCGCGAGAACGTGGGCGGGATCGAACTCCATGCCGTTGATTGCCCAATGGTTCTCCCCGCCAAGACCCTTTCGCTGCAGTTCGAACACCCGCCGATTGGTGATGAGATCCTGCAACTCGGCTGCTGCCGGGAGGGGGGGCGCTTCCCGCAGAGGGCCAACGGGCATCAGGCTGTTGTCGGGTGCGTCGTCACCGATGACGATCTTCAGCACTGGCACGAGGTACCGCCGGTCGGGCGAGTCCGGCTTTAGACCGTTCGTCATCTTCATGGTGTTGGTGAGATAGACGACGTCGCCCTTCCTCGTCGGGCTGCCGTCCATGTATTTCGTGAAGTCCACCACGAACTCGCGGCGCTTGGCCGGCCAAAGTTCGAACGAATCGCGCACCAGGGGTGACGGCAGGAGGCCGCCGTCGTTGGCGATCTGGGTGAACCTCATGCTCTGACGTCCGTCGGGGAGGCGATACTGGCCTTGCAGTTCGTCGCCCGAATACCCGAGCGAGACGGCGGTTTTCGGGCCCCCGGCCGAACTCATGAGCTTGAAGTCGTAGACACGGGAGATGGACGCGTCGAGGAAGCGAAGGCGGTACTTGCGGCGCTTGACCGTCAGCACCGGCGAAGCCTTCCCGTTCACGGTGAAGACGTCGCCGACGAAACCCTTGGCCGGGAAGTGACGGAAGAACGACTGCCCCCACCACTCGGGATGGGTCTGCCCATCGTCCGAGTGCGCGTCCTGGTGCACGGTGATGCCGTCGTCGAGCCGGGTGTCATAGACCGCGAGGGGGATGTCGTAGTCGACGTCGAACGAGCCATCGGCGTTGTTCCGGCGGACGCCCGGGAGCCGCAACCCGACCCGCTCGTCGCCGATATCTGTGCCGTTCTTAGGGTCGTAGATGGGGTAGAGGCCGACCATTCCCTTGTAGACGTTGGACGACGTGAAGTCCATCCGGTGGTCATGGAACCAGAGAAAGGATTGCTTTTCGCGGTCGTCGCCGCCGGCGGGATAGTTGAGATAGAGGTTGTCGACCCAGAGTCCCGGGGCGTAGCCAGGGGCGTTGAACCTGGTCATCGTGTAGTTCGGGTTCCCATCGCTCTCGGGTGCCGTGTGGCCGTTGTGCAGATGGGTCAGGAAGGAATGGTCGGGTGTGCCGAAGTCCTGGCGAGCGAAGTTGCCGGGGTTCTTGTCGAGGTGATTCTCGAAGCGCACGATCGCGGGCCTGCCGTATTCGGCGTTGATCATGGGGCCGGGGAAGGTGCCATTGAAGGAATAAGTCGTACTGCCCGGCAGCAACCGCTTCGTCCCGGCCGGGTACGTCTTCTTGTTCGCGTCGTAGGAGACGGCCGGCCTCCCGTCCTTGCCGATGGGCAGAACCTGCGAAGACGTCACCCAGTGCTGGGCGACCTGGAGTTTGATTTGGTAAACTAGGGGCAGGGTCGCCGGCCAGATCTGGTGTGTGCCACCCCAACTGTCCTGCGCACCCACTCCCGGCCCGGGCGGCTTCGCCCAGGTGTCGACGACGGCCTTCGGCACGGGGGCAAGGGCGCGTGGGATGGGCAAGGGATCGGTGAAGGGGCTCAGGATCAGCGGGCTCGTGGGAAAGACTTCGATGGTAGTGCCTAAGGCCCCCGCCATCCAAATCCGCGGGCCCTTCGAAAGCAATATCGCCGCTGTCGTTCCGGTCCCGGTCAATGCAAGCCCGGCAATACCCGCTCCCACCACGCTTCCCTTCAGGAAGCGGCGGCGGGTGTTGCGGGCGCCGGGCGCCCTGCTTCCGGGCTCGTTTTGTCCCGGGGACTCTTGCCCCATTCGGTCGTTCTTCTCAAGCATGATGTCCTCCGCGCTTTGTGACCCACATGAAGGTCCCAAGAACTCGGGGCCCCCGCGAGCAACCCAATCGTCTGCCGTTCCAGATGCGCTCACAATGGACGATGGTCGCGGGGCAATGCGACAAAGGGCCACGAATGTCGATCCTTTTTGGACGCCGGCATGGGACGAAGGTCGAACGGCGATGCGCCGAACCTCGCCGCCCCACTCGAAACCCGGGAACACCGCCCGCGAGCCTTGCCCGTCCTGCCCTCGGCCCCCGGTCCTCGGCGTTCACCCGCTGGTGTACCATGGGAGATGGTCCAGCGGGCCGGGCGGTCGCTGTGGGTTCGCCCATAGAGGAAAGTCCGGACTCCACCGGGCAGGGTGCCGGGTAACGCCCGGGCGGCGCGAGCCGACGGATAGTGCAACAGAAACATACCGCCCGCTTCGGCGGGTAAGGGTGAAATGGTGCGGTAAGAGCGCACCGGCGTCCCCGGCAACGGGGCGGACGTGCAAACCCCACCCGGAGCAAGGCCGAATAGGGGAGAAGGGTGCCCGGCCCGTTATCACTCCCGGGTTGGCTGCTAGAGCGGCGTAGCGATGCGCCGTCGAGACAGATGACCGCCCATCCCGCTCCGGCGGGTGGACAGAATCCGGCTTACAGGCCCGCTGGACCCTTTTAGACGATGGACCCTCGCCGTTGAGCGCCGGAGAGCGCCTTGCCAGCGGGGTGGTATCTTCCCACCCGGAGGATCGCACTTATGGCTGACACCGCTATCGGCGTGGCCGCGGTAGACCGCGAGGAACTACGGCTGCGCATTTCAGAAAAGTACCGCGACGTGGCGCTCAACCCCGAACTGGGGTTCCACTTCCACACAGGCGCGCCGCTCGCAAAGATGCTTGGCTATCCCGATGCCGTCGTCGCCGGGCTTCCCGCCTCGACCGTGGACTCGTTTGCGGGGACCGGCAACCCCTTCCTCTTCGGGGACCTGCATCCCGGGGAAACGGTGGTCGACATCGGCTGCGGGGCGGGCTTCGACACGCTCATCGCAGCGGGGCAGGTGGGCCCGGACGGCCGCGTCATAGGCGTCGACATGACGGCCGAGATGCGGGACCGGACCGAGGCCGGGGCACGGGCGCTGGGCCTGGGCAACGTCCAGGTGCTCGAAGGCTACGCGGAGTCCCTGCCTGTGGCCGATGGGGTCGCGGACGTCATCATCAGCAATGGCGTCATCAACCTCTGCCCGGACAAGCAGGCCGTCTTCCGCGAAATGGCGCGCATCCTCAAGCCGGGCGGGCGCATCCAGGTCGGCGACATCCTCGTGCACCGCGAGGTCCCGCAGGAAGCGAAAGACGACATCGATCTCTGGAGTGGCTGAATTGCCGGTGCTCTGCTGTATGCAGAGTGGAGGCAAATCCTGGCGCTCACGGGGTTCGTGGACGTGGTGATGTCGAACGAGGTCGACGTCTTCTCCGGGAGCAAGCACGAGTCCGAAGCGAAGGACTTCGACACACGCGGCGTGACCGTGTTCGCGCGCAAGCCCTGACGCGGAGGACGTTTCGGCAAGGCCTCGGGAGAGGTACGATCTGGTCAATCTGATACTGAACCCGGGAGACCCGTCATGACCGCTGGCTCCGCCGTGCTGGAAGTTTCCGACGCCGACTTTGCGACTGAGGTCCTCGAACGGTCGAAGACGGTGCCCGTGGTGGTCGACTTCTGGGCGCCGTGGTGCGGGCCCTGCCGTGTCCTCGGCCCGGTCATCGAAAAGGTGGCGGCCGAACACGCCGGCGAGGTCGTGCTCGCCAAGCTGAACACCGACGAAAACCCGCGAGTCGCGACGCAGTACCGGATCCAGGGAATCCCCGCGGTGAAGGCCTTCCGCAACGGCCAGATGGTGTCCGAATTCACCGGGGCGGTGCCGGAACCCCAGGTGCGCGCCTTCTTCGAGAAGCTGGTGCCGTCGGCGGCAGAACGCGCCGCCCGTGAGGCGGAGGACCTGATCCGGTCTGGCGACACCGACGCGGCCGAGCAGCGCTATAACGAAATCCTCGCGAAGCAGCCTTCGAACCCGGACGCGATCATCGGCCTGGTGGGCATGCTGATGGAGCGCGGAGAGACCGAACGGGCAGAGGAACTCCTAGAACGGGTGCCCACCGACCGGCGGGCGAAGGTCCTCAAGCACCGCATCTTCCTCGACAACTTCGCGACGAAGCACTCCGGCGAGAACCTCTCGGTCGAGGCTTCGGTCAACCCCCGCGACCCGCGCGCACGCTACCGCTGGGGAGTCATGCTCGCCGCGGGCGCCCAGTATCAGGACGCGCTTGACGAGCTGCTGGAGTCAGTCCGGTTGGACAAGACGTTCGCTGAAGGCGCCGCCCGGAAGGCCGTGCTCGCGGTTTTCGACATCCTCGGGCTGGACGCGCCGCTCACGCGCGAATACCAGCGGCGGCTCTCCCAACTGCTGTTCTGACTGCGGTTGCTGCGCCCACCCCATGTGGCCGCAGCAACGCTTTCGAACCTGCCGCGACTTACCCCCGTGTCCTGATCGGCACGTAGTCGAGTCCACGGTCGCCCGTGTAGACCTGGCGCGGACGGGCGATCTTCTGTTCGGAGTCGGTGATCATCTCCCGCCACTGGGCCACCCAACCGGCCGTCCGGGGGATGGCAAACAGCACCGGGAACATCTCCACCGGGAAGCCGAGCGCCTGGTAGATAATCCCTGAGTAGAAGTCGACGTTGGGGTAGAGCTTGCGGGAGATGAAGTACTCGTCTTCGAGCGCATACCGTTCGAGTTCGAGGGCGATGTCGATCAGTGGGTTGCGGCCCGTCAGTTCGAAGACTTCGTCTGCGGTGCGCTTGATGATCTTGGCGCGCGGGTCGTAGTTCTTGTAGACGCGGTGCCCGAAGCCCATCAGCCGGCCCTCGCCTGCCTTCGCCCGCTTGACGAAGTCGGGAACGTTCTTCTTGTCGCCGATTTCGACCAGCATGCGGAGGACCGCTTCGTTCGCCCCGCCGTGGAGGGGGCCGTAGAGCGCCGCCGCCGCTGCCGCCGTGGATACGAACGGGTCAGGGCGGGAACTGCCGACGGCCCGCATCGCGTTCGCGCTGCAGTTCTGCTCGTGATCGGCGTGGAGGATGAAGAGGATGTTCAGCGCCCGTTCGATGACCGGATTCGAATGGTACGACGGCTCCGACATTCGCCAGAGCATGCTCTGGAAGTTCCCAACGAAGGGGAGGCCGTTGTCGGGGTAGATGAACGGAAGGCCGCGACTCTGGCGGTAGGTGAAGGCGGCGATGGTCGGCACCTTCGCGATGAGCCGCCAGGTCTGGAGTTCGCGGGACTCCGCGTTGTCGACGTCGCTGGCATCCGGGTAGAAGGTCGAAAGCGCGGCGACAGTGCTCACGAAGACGCCCATCGGGTGAGCGTCGTAGCGGAAGCCGTCCATGAACTTGCGGATGTTTTCATGGACGAACGTGTGCATGGTGATGTGTTCCGTCCATGTCCGGAGTTCGGCGCCGGTGGGCAGGTGGCCGTAGATGACGAGGAACGCGGTCTCCAGGTAGCTGCTGTGCTCGGCCAGCTGCTCGATGGGGTACCCGCGGTACTCCAGGATCCCCGCGTCGCCGTCGATGAAGGTGATGGCGCTGCGGCAAGAGGCGGTGTTGGTGAAAGCCGGGTCGTAGGCCATGAGCCCGAAGTCGTCGGTGGAGGTCCGGATCTGTCGGAGGTCCATCGCCCGGACGGTGCCATCGACGATGGGCAGTTCGTAGCTCTTGCCGGTGCGGTTGTCGGTGACAGTGAGGGTTTCGGCCATAGTGTGGGTTGCGGCTCCATTCGAAAGTTCGGCCCGGCTGGTGCGAAGCCCGCTGCAGGACCGCCCCGAGCGTAAGGCGTGGTGTCAAGCCCCGTCAGGGACAGACGGCCCCCGGTTGTTGCCCCTTCCGATCCTGTGTCGCCGGGACGGGCAGAGCGGCGCCCCCAAAGGTCGCGGCTAAGGGAGGCCTGCCGGACAATGAGCGGCAACATAACGGAGACCCCGCCGCATGATTATCCACATGGCCGAGGGCGCCACGCCCGAACAGACCCAGCGCGTCATCGACCGCATCGCCCGCGACTACGGGCTCCGCTGCGAGACCATCGTCAGCGACACCACCGTCATCGGGATCAAGGGCATCGCTTCGATCGTTGACGAAGGCCGCCTGCTCGAACTCCCGGGAGTCGAAAGCGTCGTTCGCATCACCGACAAGTACAAGGATGCGAGCCGGACGTTCCACCACGAAGACACAGTCATCGATGTCGCCGGCGTGAAGGTCGGTGGCGGGAACATGACCGTCTTCGGCGGACCGTGCGCCATCGAATCGGAGCAGCAGGCGATCGACTCGGCGATGCTGGCGAAGAACGCCGGCGTCGACATCCTTCGCGCCTTCGTCGACAAGTCCCGCACCAGCCCCTACGACTACCGTGGCCTGGAACTGGGCCGCGGGCTCGAAATCGCTGCGGCGATGAAGGAAGCAACTGGCCTCCCAACCGTGAGCGAGCTCATCGACCTCCGGCACCTGGACGCGTTCCTGGAAGCGGGGATCGACGTCATCCAGGTCGGCGCCCGGAGTGCCCAGTACTCGCCGCTGCTGGAAGAGCTTTCCCGCGTGGACGTGCCCATCGTCCTCAAGCACGGCTTTGGCAACGACATGAGCGAATGGCTCTGCGCCGCCGCCTACATCATGTCCGGGATCGACCGCGAAGGCCGGAGCGTCGGCCACGGCAACCGCAACGTCATCCTCTGCTACCGGGGGATCAGGGCGTTCGAGACGGCGACCCGCTTCGCGGCGGACATCGGCATGATCCCGCTCGTCCGCCAGAAGTCGCATCTCCCCCTGCTGGCCGACCCCAGCCATAGCGCCGGCGACCGCAAGCTCGTCGAGCGCGTGGCGTATGGCTTCATCGCGGCAGGCGCCCACGGCTTCGAATTCGACATCCATTCGAACCCTTCGGAAGCATTGTGCGACGGCAAGCAGGCAGTGAACTACGAAGCTGAGCGGATCATCCACAACGCCCGGGGCATCCATGCGATGCTCGCCGGCGTAGGGATGGAGTCGGGTTCGAGCGTGGCGGTGGCTGCGAAGTAGGGTTCCGACCGCGGGCGTGTGGTAGCGCGGGGAGGTCGGATCCAGCCCGACGACGGCAGCGTACTCTCAGGTGAGAGGAAAGCGCAGTAGTGAATGACTGGAGAGTCGTCGTTGCGGCAGCGGCGGCGGTGCTGCTGGTCGCATTCGGAGTGGTGGGCGCCACCCTTGTGTTCGACGACGACGCGCCGGCGCCGGCCGCCGCTCACGCGGACACCGAGCCGGTGACCGCCGCCCCCACGCTCGTCACCATGGCGGACCGGGAAGCAGCCACGTCGGCGGTGATCGCCTGCCTCCGGGATGCGGGGTATGAGGTGGTCATCCTCCTGCCCGGAGAAGGTCTCAGGACGACCCGCTACTCGATAACCGGGGTGAAGGACGTTGAAGGCATCCGTGCTGCCAACGCGACCCGGGCAGAGTGCCGCGCCAGGCACTCGGAGGCGGTCAACCAAGCGTGGCTAGCCCAGCGACAGGCGGAACGCTCGGTGGAACAGCTGGAGGACCTCCACGACCGTCTCATGAGTTGTATGGCGGCCGGCGGCAACCCGAGGCTCACCGATGCCCACCTCGGCCGCGGCGACTTCGAGGGTCGTCCCGTAGGCGTTGGTTTCGTGGTCGGCCAGAGCCCGCCGACCCGGGTGATGGACATCCCCCGGAACCGGGAGGCCGTCAATATCTACGGGGCCTGCGCGCTCCAGATGGAGGCCGAGACCGGTCTGACGGCGCCGCTCCCCTGGCCGAGCTACATTGACGACTTCAAGGCCGGCATCTTCCCGCCATCGCCGGACTGACGGACCCGGCGCCGCGCGACCACGCCGCGATCAGGTCGCGCGGCGGAGTATCTCCCAGCGGAGGCCGGTCCCGTACAGCGCGAGGTCGAGCGTGTTCAGGATGTTCCGGCCGATGATGCCCGTTTCGCCGTTGCCAACAAGGAACAGTCCGCGATAGGTGTGCTCGCCGAACGTCATTGTCAGCCTGGCTACCGGAGTGTCCGCGGGCGTTCCGCCGAAGCCGGTGACGCTGTACGAAAGATCCGGGACTTCCGTACTACCGACCGCTGCGAGTACCCACTCCGCCACAACCGAGACGTCGGCTCCTGAGTCCAGCAACATCTTCACCGAGACCGAGCGGCCCGGCTCGCCCGCGTTTGCGAACACGACCGTGGCTACCGGCGCCGGCGGGTCGTGAGCCCCCGATTCATATTCGGGCAAGGTTGGGATCGGGTTCGATGCTCATCGTGAAGTCGGCGACATCGGCGGGGTTCGTCAACCTCGGGCCAGGGACCGAGGCTGAGGGTCTGCCGTTGCCCCCGATGACGACAACGCGCACCCGGGTGTGCTCGGCAAGCTTCACCCCAGGCGGCAGGCGAATCGCCCCCTCTTCGACAACCGCTTCGAACGAGCGCTCAGGCATCATTCCGCTCCAGCGAAGGTGGCCGAAGTATACCAGACTCAGAGGCAGCGACCGCGCGGCGCCGCTCCTGGTCAGGCGACGAGGCGCGCGCGGACGGTGCCGAGGGCCGTCGGGCTGAGGCCGCAGTCCAGGAGGTAGCCTTCAGCCGACCCCCAGGTCTCGCGGATGTAGGCAAGCGTCGCTTCCATGTCCTCCGGGTTCGAAGCCATGAGCGGCATCGCCTTCTCGGTGTCCATGCCACGCTCCTTCATCCGGGGGAGCCACTCATCGAGCATCGGGGCCAAGAGCGCGGCCGAGTGGCTGTAGTCTTCGACGATGTCGCGCTCATGCACTCCGGCGACATCGAGGAGCAAAGCTGCCGCTACACCCGTGCGGTCCTTGCCTGCCGCGCAGTGGAAGAGCACCCCGCCGGGCGCGTCGGCGATGGTCTCGAAGAGCACCCGGTAGGCAGTCCGGCCGGATTCGAGGAACTTGCGATAGACGGCTGCATAGCCCGGGAACTCGGCAGCCTGCCCCACGGGCGACGCGTCGGTTTCGAACACCGCCGCAGCGATGGTGGTGAGCCCGGCCGTCGACAGGTCCGGGGTGACGTCCCGTTCGCGCTCCACGGCCGAACGGAAGTCGACGACGGTGCGGATGCCGTGCCCGGCGAGCGCCTCGATGCCCGCGGGCGTGAGCCGGTGGAGGCTGGCGGCGCGGACGACGGTATCGGTGGTCACACGGCCTCTGTTCGTGGGGTAGCCGCCGATGTGGCGGACATTGTGCGCGACCGCGACGTCGAGGAGGCGGGACCTGGTTGGGGTTTCGATCATGCCCCTACTGTCGCACGGCGCCGTGAACCGCCCATTAACGGGCGCGGTTGTTTCGACCCACGACCGCTGCGGTGGCTATGCTGAGGGTCGACTTCCCGCCCGGAGCCTGCCGTGATCGACCGTGACCGCATCGTCCAGTGTTTCCTTGACCTCGTGAGCATCGATTCGCCCTCCGGCGACGAGGACGCCATCGCCGCCGAACTGGAACGCCGGTTCTCAGCGCTCGGCCTTGAGGTGTCGCAGGACGCCCACGGCAACGTCCTCGGACGGTTGTCCGGGGAAGGTGAACCGCTCATCCTCTCGGCGCACATGGACACCGTGGAGCCCGGCCGCGGGATCCGCCCCGCCTGGGACGGCCCCGACATCATCCGCAGTGACGGGACGACGATCCTCGGGGCCGACAACAAGGCCGGCTGCGCGGTCATCCTCGAAGTCATCGAGTCGCTCCGGGAAGACGGCGCCGCTCACCGGCCGATCGAGGTCGCCATCAGCCGGGGGGAAGAGATCGGCCTCGTCGGCGCCGCGAACATGGACTACAGTCGACTGTCCGCGAAGCTGGCCGTCGTCATCGACAGCGGCGGCCCGCCCACCTCCGTCCAGGGCGAATCCCCCTACTCGTTCGGCTACCGGGTCGAAGTCCACGGCAAGTCCGCGCATGCCGGATTGGAGCCCGAAAAGGGCATCCCCGCGATCATGATCGCGGCTGAAGCCGTGCTCGGCCTGCCGCAAGGGCGGATCGACTTCGAAACCACGGGGAACGTCGGGCTCATCAGCGGGGGCACCGTCCGCAACGCCGTCCCCGACTACTGCCGAGTCGATGGCGAGATGCGGAGCATGGAGTTCGAGAAGGTCGATACGCTCGTGAACCGGGCGAAGGCGCACCTGGGCGAAGTCCAGGGCCGGCACCCGGGCGCCCGCGTGGAGAGCAGCTTCAGCATGGGCTACCCGGGCTACAAGCTAAGCGACGACGACCCCGCCGCCATGCTCCTCTTCGGCGTCCTTCGTGGCCTGGGGATGGAACCGGACCCGCACCCTGTGGGCGGCGGCACGGACGGCAACGTCTTCCGCGGCCACGGGATCGCCAGCGTCGTTATCGGCCGCGGCGGCTACAACCAGCACACAAAAGAGGAATACCTCGTCATCCCCGAGATGCTGGAGTGCGCGCGGGTGGTGGAGGCGTGCGTCCGGAGTTAGTGCGGCTCCGGCTTGGCTGCGAGTCCGACTGCCGCGCCCGTCCTTCGCCCGGAGGCGCGCGATGTCTTCACACCCACGCTTGAATCCGAGGTTGGGCTTTGACTGCGCGTGGCTTCGGCACTAGTCTGCCGTATCCCCGCAGGAGAACCGTCGTGCAGACTCGAGAAATCAACCCGACACCGTGGCTTCTGGGCTTCAACCTCAATCACGGAATCGAGGTCACCGGCGCCCAGCGAACGCTCTACCTTTCCGGCCAAACTTCCAACGCCGCCGACGGGAGCCCCCTCCACCCGGGCGACCTGGTTGCTCAGTTCAAGCTCGCCTGGTCCAACCTCAAAGACGCCCTGGCCATCGCCGGCATGGCGCCCTCGAACATCGTCCGCCTGAACTTCTATACGACCGACGTGGACGCGTTCATGGCCGCTGCCGGGGAACTCGTTCCCATCTTCGCTGGCGACGGCTGCAAGCCTGTGGGCACGCTGCTCGGAGTGGCTCGACTGTTCGAGCCCGAGATCATGATCGAACTCGAGGCAACCGCCGTCGCATAGCCGCGAACCGCCGCTGCCTCTCGTCTGAGTCCCGCACCTCCCGATGGCGCGCGATTTTCCCGTCCCTTGTCCGGGGTTCTTGGTGGAACAGCTTCACAGGGCGGCTCTGGGGAAGTGCGGCCAAGCGGCTTGTGGTGCATCTTACCGGGGATGACAGCGGCCGGGCAGCATGTGGTGGGGCTCAGTGCCATCGTCCTCGCGGGCGGGCGAAGCACCCGGTTCGGCTCGGACAAGGCCTCGGCGTTGATAGACGGCCGCTCGATGCTCCAGCGCGTCGTCGATGCCGTGGCGGAGGCGTGCGACGAGGTCATCGTGGTCGCCGCCGTGGGTGGGGCGGGTTCGTTGCCGCCATATGCAGAGCCACTGGTCATCGTTGAAGACCGCGTCGAGGGCAGCGGCCCCCTGGCCGGGCTCGTCGAGGGGATGCGCGTGGCGCACGGGCCGCTCTGCTTCGTGACATCGTGCGATGCGCCGCTCCTCCGGCCGGCCCTCTTGCGGCTGCTCGCCGGCCGTCTGGGCGACGCCGACATCTGCTGCCCCCGCGTCCACGGCCGTCTCCAGCCGTTGGCGGCGGTCTACCGGCAGGAGACCTGTCTCCCCGTGCTCGAACGGAACCTCGCCGGGGGCCGCCTTCCGCTCCTCGCCGCCTACGACCATCTCCTCGTTGTCGAGTTGGACGAGTCCGAGGTTCTCGCCGCCGACCCCGGGCTGGACAGCTTCCTCAACGTGAACCGCCCCGGCGACCTGGAGGAGGTGGTGGAGCGGCTCCGCGGGAGTGGGTGACGGCTAATGCCCGGCGCTGGCGGTGCTGGGCGCTGCTGGTGCCGCGGGCGTGCCGCCGCCGGTCGTCAGTTCCAGGTAGGCGTCGGCGAACGCTTCGTTGACGTGGAGGACGCCCGCGTTGAGGGTGGCGAACGGGTACGACTCCGTGATCAACGGCAGGGCGTCTGCATCCGACTGCTTCGTGACCACAGACCCAGCGGGCACGTAGCGGCCCTCGGCGACGGTCACGCCGATCAGCTTCGCGCCAGGTTCGATGACTACGTTCTTGCCGATCACCGACTTGAAGACCAGCGCCTGCATCCCAACGAAGGTGTGGTCCCCGACGGCAGCGGGCCCGTGGACCTGCGACTGGTGGGCGAGGGAGACGCCGGAGCCGATGTAGACCGCGTACTTCTTGCCGTTGACATCCACGAGATTCTTGTCGACCGGCTTGCCGCCACTGAAGGTTTCGAGGGCGTGCACGACAACGCCGTCCTGGACGTTCGAGCCCGCGCCGATGACGATCGGTTGGCCTTCGTCACCCCGGATGCTGGCAAACGGCGCGACGAAGACCTGGGCGCCGATGGACACGTTCCCGATGACCGACGCGAGTTTGTCGACGTACGCTCCCGCCGCGACCACCGGCGATTCGACCGAGGGGTTGAAATCGGTCGCCACGTTCGGGCGGAGCATCGCGGCTTCCTCATACGCCGGGGATGTGGCCGCGCCGGCGAACCACTCTTTGTAGACGATGAAGGCGCTGAGGAGCACGACCGCGGCGATCAGGGCGCCGTTGACCAATTGCTGGTGGGTCCAGGTTGGGAGCGCCCTGAGCTTCGGCAGCCGGGGGATGTCGAAGCTGAACTGGAGCGTGAGGCCGCCTTCGGCCCGGCGGTCGACGCTGATCGTGCCTTCCGGCCGGAGCGCGACGATCTTCCCGTCCTGTTCTCCCGGCTGTGGCTCTTGCAGGGCTTCGGCGGTTTCTGCCAAGGCGAAACGCTCCCGGTGGGGGTCCCCGTAGGTATCGGCCGCGCCGGGCAATGTCTGGAGGGGCGGCGCCCCGGGGGCAGTGGACTGCTGCCGCGCCCGGGTTCGGTTGACATGCCTACCCTGCACCCTATGATCCAAGGCAGGGGGGCCCCGAAAATCGATACAGCGGGGTCCTCGGGCCGAGGCGAGCGTTTCCCACCAGGAACTCGCCCGGGAGCCTTCCCGGCAGTCGGGTAGGTGTCTACCCCGCGTCTTTCGGGCTGCGGGAGGAGGAGGATGGCGTGACAACTCTCGAACGGCCGCGGACGCTGGGTGAACTCAAGGCTTCCGGTTACCGGACTCTGCCCGTCCGCGAAGAGATGAGGAACAACCTGATCAGGAAGATGCGCGCGGGCGAAGATCTTTTCCCCGGCGTGTATGGCTACGAAGAAACCGTGATCCCGCACATCGTGAACGCAATCCTTGCGGGCCAGGACATCATCTTCCTGGGGGAGCGCGGCCAGGCGAAGTCGCGGATCATTCGCTCGCTCACGTCGCTCCTCGACGACGTCGTCCCCGTGCTGGCCGGGTGCGAAATCCCCGAGGACCCCTTCCACCCGATCTCCCGGCACGGCCGCGACATCGTTGCCGCGGAAGGCGACGCCGCGAAGCTCGAGTGGCTGGAGCGTGACCAGCGCTATGGCGAAAAGCTCGCCACGCCCGACATCACCATCGCCGACCTCATCGGCGAGGTCGACCCGATCAAGGTCGCCGAAGGCCGCTACCTTTCCGACGAACTCACTATCCATTACGGGCTCATCCCCCGGACGAACCGCGGCATCTTCTCCATCAACGAACTCCCGGACCTTGCCGAGCGGATCCAGGTCGGCCTCCTGAACATCATGGAAGAGCGCGACGTCCAGATTCGCGGCTACCGGATCCGGCTGCCCCTCGATGTCTTCGTCGTGGCGAGCGCGAACCCTGAGGACTACACCAACCGCGGCCGCATCATCACGCCGCTGAAGGACCGCTACGGCGCCCAGGTGCGCACCCACTACCCTCAGAAGATCGAACACGAGCTGGACATCATGGAGGCGGAGCACCACCCGGTTCCGGCCGACTTCCATGTCACCGTGCCGGCCTACATGAAGGAGATCATCGCCGAGATCAGCCGCCTCGCCCGCCGCAGCCCGGACGTGAACCAGCGCTCTGGCGTCAGCGTCCGCGCGAGCATCGCCAACTACGAGAGCATGCTGGCGAACGCGCTCCGGCGGTCGATCCTGACGCACGACGATGTCGTCGTCCCCCGGGTGAGCGACCTTCCCTACATCGTCCCGACCCTCACCGGCAAGGTTGAGTTCGAGACCGTGGAAGAGGGCAAGGAAGACCAGATCATCGACAAGCTCATCCAGGGCGCGGTGGTTGCGGTGTTCAACCGGCAGTACCAGTTGGGCGAACTCGAACCGGTGGTGAACCGCTTCAAGGCCGGCGCCGCGGTGGAGGTTGGCGAGACCGTGCCCAGCGACCAGTACGTCCGCCTGGCCGCCCAGATCGACGGCCTCGCCGAGGCGGCGGCAAAGGTTGCCCCGGCCGGCAGTCCCGCCGAAACCGCGGCTGCAGTCGAGTTCATCCTTGAAGGGCTGCACCTCAACAAGCGGCTCAACAAGGACAAGGTCGGCGGCCGCTCCCAGTACCGCGGATGACCTGGCAGGTCCAGCCGCTTCCCATGCGTGGCCCCCTTTTCGAGGGGGCCATCGCTGTCTACGGCGAGGCCTTCGCTCAACCCCCGTACAACGACCCCGATCGGGGCAAGGAGATCCGGAAGCGCCTGCGCGATGTCCACAGTCTGCGGCGCGGCTTCCGGGCCTTCACCGCGATCGAGGGTGCCAAAGACGTAGTGGGTATGACCTACGGCTACTGCGGCGCCCCCGGCCAGTGGTGGCACGACACCGTGGCCGCCGCCTTGCCGCGAGAGGCGGCATGGGCGTGGCTCACCCGCTCGTTGGAGCTGGTGGAGATCGCGGTGGAACCTGGGCGGCAGGGGGAGGGTATCGGTTCAGCGCTGATCGAATGCCTCCTCCACGGCCGGGAGGAGGAAACGTGCGTGCTCAGCACCCGGACCGACAGCCGGGCACACGAACTCTACCGCCGGCTCGGCTTCGAAGTCGTGACCACGATGCGCTTCGTAAAGGACGGGGCCGCTTTCTACGTGATGGGCAAGCGGCTCCCCGCAGCCCCTTAAAGGGCGAGGCTGACCGGGTTCTCGAGGAAGCCCTGGATCTCCTTGATGAAGCGCGCTCCCTCGGCGCCGTCGCTGACACGATGGTCGGCGCTCAGGGCTACCTTCATCACCTGGCGGATAGCCACTTCGCCGCCGTGCACGACCGGCTTCGCCATGACCGTGCCCACCCCCAGGATGGCGGCCTGCGGCGGGTTGATGATCCCGATGAGCGCCTCCACTCCGTAGGCGCCGAGGTTGGTGATCGTGAAGGTCCCGGCGCTGTATTCGTCGGCGCGGAGGTGACCGTTCTTCGCCCGGTCGACCAGGTCCTTGGATTCGACGGCGATCGTACCCAGCGTCTTGTGGGCGAGGTCGAGGAGGGCCGGGGCAATCAGCCCTTCGTCGAGCGCGATGCCGATGTCGATGTTGATCGCCTCGTGGAGCCGGAGGCCTTCGTCGCTGAATGCGGCGTTGAACTTGGGGTGGCGCTGCAAGGCGAGCGCGCAGGCCTTCACCACCATGTCGTTGACGCTCACGTGCTGCGCTTCGGATGCGCTGGCGTTGAGCGCCTTCCGGAACTCCATCGCCGCCGTCATGTCGATGTCCAGCGTGAGGTAGTAGTGCGGCTGGGTCTGCTTGGAGAGGGTCATCCGCCGGGCGATGGCCTGCCGGATCTTGCTGAGGCTCTCGGTGGTCGCCGCCGCGGTGAGGGTGGCCGGGGACCGAACCGGCTGTCCGGCTACCGGGGCGGGTGCCGTGGCGGCGGGTCTTGGCGCCGCGCCCCGGGCGGCGGCCTCCACGTCCCGCCGGAGGATTCGGCCGTCGGGGCCGCTGCCAACCAGCGCGGTCACGTCGACTCCGGCTTCATGGGCGACCCGCCGGGCCACGGGGGAGATGCGGAGCCGCCCGCCAGTTGTCGGGGACGTAGTGGCCGCGGCGGCTGGCTGCCTGGTCGCGCCCGTCCCGTTCGGTGCAGGTGTGGGTTCGGGAATGCGGCGGGCGGGCGTCACCGCGGGCGGCATCCGGGGCACCTCGGGCACGACTTCGCCGGCCTCACCGAGGATGGCGATGACTTCGCCCACGGGCACTGTTTCGCCCTCGGCCACGACATGCTTGCGGAGCACGCCGCTATCGAACGCTTCGAGTTCCACCGTCGCCTTGTCGGTTTCGATCTCGGCGATGATGTCACCGCGGGTCACCTGCTCGCCTACCTGCTTCACCCAGCGCACAAGCGTGCCCTCGGTCATGTCGGCGCCCATCTGGGGCATGGTCACTTCGATGGCCACGGCGACCTCCTAGAGCATGGCGAGGACGGCTTCGACGACGTCCTCTTCGGAAGGCAGGGCGGCGAATTCAAGGTTGCGGTTGTACGGCATCGGGACGTCCTTGCCGCAGACGCGCGCGACCGGCGCGTCGAGCCAGTCGAACGCCCGCTCCATGATCTGGGCGCTCAACTCGCCGGCGAACCCGCCGAACTTCCAGTCGTCTTCGATAATCACCGCCCGGTTCGTCTTCTTGACTGATCGGATGACCGTGTCGATGTCCAGCGGGCGGAGCGTCCGGAGGTCAATAACCTCGGCGCTGATGCCCTCCTGCTCCTGGAGCATGGTGGCCGCCCGGGTGGCCTGGTGGACGCTGCCGGAATAGCCGACGAGGGTCACGTCGGCGCCTTCGCGGAGGATGTTGGCCTGGCCGAATTCGACGAGGAAATCAGGGTCGTCCGGGACGTCTCCCTTGAGCCCATAGTTGGCGGTGTGCTCGATGAAGATGACCGTGTTGTCGTCGCGGAAGGCGCGCTTGAGGAGCCCCTTGGCGTCGGCGGGGTTCGACGGGCAGACGACCTTGAGGCCGGGGAAGTGCGCGTAGAGGCCCTCGAGGCTGTGACTGTGGGTCGCGGCCAGCTGGCTCCCGCCGCCGCTCGCCATCCGGATGACCAGCGGCACGTTTATTTGGCCGTTCGACATGTGGTAGAGCTTGGCCGCGCTGTTCACGATCTGGTCGAGGGCGAGGAAGCTGAAGTTGATCGTCATCAACTCGACCATCGGCCGCATGCCGGCCATCGCAGCGCCGATGCCCACGCCGACGATACCGGACTCAGCGATCGGCGTGTCTTTGACGCGTTCTTCGCCGAACTCCTCCAGGAGGCCCTTGGTGACGGCGTAGGAGCCGCCGTAGAGCCCGATGTCTTCGCCCATCAGGAAGACGGTCTCGTCCCGCAGCATCTCTTCGCGGAGGGCTTCGCGCAGGGCGTCGCGCATCCGCATCTCAGGCATCGCCGGGCTCCTTCGTCACGTAGTCGAAGAGGGTGTCGATCGGCGGGTTCGGGCTGGCGTCGGCGAAGGCGATGGCGTCTTCCACCACTTTCTCGACGCGTTCGGTGATCGCTTGCCAGCCTGCATCGTCGAGGTGGCCGCCTTCCATCAGGCGTGCCTTCAGCCGGTCGATCGCGTCTCGCTTCCGGTACTTCTCGACCTCGTCCTTGAGCCGGTAGAGTTCGGGGTCCGCCATTGAATGGCCGCGGTAGCGGTAGGTCATCGCTTCGACGAAGTAGGGCCCCTTGCCGGCGCGGCAGTGTTCGACCGCCTTCAGCGTCTCGCGGTAGACCGCCGTCACGTCCATGCCGTCGACCGAAACCGCGGGCATGTTGTAGGCCGCGGCGAGGGTTGTCACCTGTGTCGAAAGCGATTCCTTGAAGGGCACGCCCATCCCGTAGAGGTTGTTTTCGCAGAAGAACACCACAGGGGTGTTCCAGAGGACGGCGAGGTTGAGGGCTTCGTGGAATTCACCCTCACCGACGCTGCCATCGCCGAAGACGCACAGCGCCACGAATCCTGCCTTCTTCATGTTCGAAGCAAGCCCCAGGCCCACGGCGAGCGGGAGATGGGCGGCGACGATCGCGTAGCCGCCGAGGAAACCGATTGACGCATCGTAGAGGTGCATCGAACCGCCCCGGCCGCCGCTGACCCCGTCCTGGCGCCCGAAGAGTTCGGCCATTACCCGGTTGGGGTCCATGCCGCGGGCAAGTGCGTGGCCGTGGTCGCGGTAGTGCGTGACCACCTTGTCCTGGGGTTGCAGGGTGGCGAGGGCACCGACCGCGCAGGCTTCCTGGCCCGTGTAGAGGTGGAGGAAGCCGCGAACCTTCCCCTTCGTGTACATCTCGCCCGTGCGCTCTTCGAAGCGGCGGATGAGCTGCATCTGGTAGAGGAAGCCCTGGAGTTGGTCGATGCCGGGTTCGGCCTGGCGGGCGCTCCCGGCGAGTTTCGGTGTGGCGGTCATGATGCTCCCTGTGCTGCGGACGGGCGAGGGAGCTTGCGGTGGGCGATGTGAATCGCCTCGCCATCCACCGCGAGGGCAGCCTCTTTCAATGCTTCGCCAAGGGTTGGGTGCGCGTGTACTGCAAACCCGAGTTCGATCGTCGTCGCTTCGAGCAACGCCACCATCGTCGCCTCGCCGAGCAGGTCGTTCACGTCGTGGCCGATCATGTGGATACCGAGCACCTGGCCTGTCGGCGCGTCGGCAACAACCTTGACGAACCCCTCGGTTTCGCCCGTCGCGATCGCCTTGCCCAGCGCCGTGAACGGGAAGCGCCCCGTCTTTACGGTGAAGCCGGCGTCGCGGGCCTGCTGTTCCGTATAGCCGATGGAGCCGATTTGTGGCTGGCAGAAGGTGGCCCGGGGCATCTGCACGTAGTCCACCTGCGGGGTCTCTTTTCCGGCGATGTGCTCGGCCGCGAGAACTCCCTGGTGCGATGCGACGTGCGCGAGCATCAGCTTCCCGGTGACGTCGCCAATGGCGTAGATCCCCGGGATGTTGGTCCGCATCTGGTCGTCGATGGTGATGAACCCGCGCTCGGTCGCGACACCTGCGGCTTCAAGGTTGAGCCCTTCGGTGTGGGGGATGAAGCCGATGGCGACGAGGACGGCGTCGGCCCGGACTTCACTCGCGCCCTCCGGGCCGGAGAGCTTCACCGTGGCGGACTTCCCCTTCACCGCGACGGAGTCAACCCGGGTCTTCACCAGGCAGGTGATGCCGCGCGCTTCGAACGATCGCTTGAGCTGACGGCCAATGTCGGGGTCTTCGAGCGGGACGAGGGTGTCCAGCATCTCGACCACCGTTACCTTGCTGCCATAGCTCGCCCAGATGTGGGCGAACTCGACGCCGATCGGTCCGCCACCGATTATCACGACGCGGCCGGGGGCATCACGGCGGGCAAGGGCCTCGCGGCTGGTGAGGACCACTTTGCCGCCGGCAGCAACGCCCGGCAGCATCCGTGCGTTCGCGCCCGTGGCGATGATGACCGCGCCCGTTTCGTAGCGCTTGCCGCCGGATTGGACGCCACCCGGCCACGCGAGCGAAGCCGTGCCAGTCACCACTTCCACGCCGTTGTCGCGGAGCAGACCTTCGACGCCGCCGACGAGCTGGTCGACAACCTTACGGCTCCGGTCGATGGCGCTCCCGAAGTCGAACTTCGGTTCGGTGACAGAGACGCCCCAGCGACTCGCGTCGCGCACCAGGTTCACGACATCGGCGTTGCGGAGGATGGCCTTGCTGGGAATACAGCCCCAGTTGAGGCAGAGGCCGCCAACGCGGTCGCGTTCGAAGACGACAACCCGTTTGCCCAGTTGGGCGGCGCGGATTGCTGCGACGTAGCCCCCGGGGCCGCCGCCGATTATTGCAATATCGTAACGTGCCATAGTTGGCTCCTGGACTACCATAGCCTGCGGTAGTGGCCCGCCGGTTTTCATGTCAGCCTCCCGGCGGCGTCGCTGGCCGCCGGAGGACGTACATCGCATGCGTCCGGAGCCAGGGGATGCTCGCCAGCGGGGCGTAGGCCCACGGCGCACGGTCGCAGATTGGCCTCGCCAGGGGCGGCGCCAGGGTGATCGACTTCGCCCGGATCGGGCACTTCGGGAACCACCGACGGAGGTCGTCGAGGGCGACGGGGTGGACGGCGGGGTTGCGGGGGTTCCGCCGCACCATGTCGTAGACGAGGATGAGGCCGCCCGGGCGGGTGATCCGGAAGAGTTCGTGACTGATGGCGTGGGCAACTTCCTCATCGTGGACGCTGCTGTAGAGCGTAAACGCCATCGAGAGGTCGAACGATTCATCCGGCTCCGGGATCGCGGCCGCGGTGCCTTCGTGGACGCGGATGCCCGGGCCGTGTTCCCGGCAGTAGGCCACGGCGGCCGGGTCGAGGTCGATGCCGCTGAGGTTCGCCGGCTTCGCCCCCAGCTGGACCATCTCCCTGAGGTTGTACCCGCCGGCGCAACCCGCTTCGAAGGCCCGCAGTTCCTCCAGCGACCCGTAGCCCTGCCGCGCGAGCAGCCGGACAACGTAGCGGTCGCGTTCCTGGACCATGTGAAGGTTGCCCATGCGAAGGAGCGAATGGCGGGAGGCGCCCTGGTCTGTGCGTGGGGTGTGGCCGCGGATTCTGTTCATGCCGTCCTGTCACTCTAATCGACCCGGCCCTGCTGGCGAAAGCGTCGGCAGTGAAGGCGGGGTGGAGTATCATCGGCGGTCGTGAGCATCGAACAGCAGTACGTCGACCGTCACCCCGGTTCCGCGCGGCTCTACGCCCGGGCCGAGGCCGTCCTTCCCAGCGGCGTCACCCACGATAGCCGCTTCCTCCGGCCCTTCCCTGTCTACGCGCAGGCGGCATCCGGTTCGCACAAGACCGACGTGGACGGCCACGAGTACATCGACTACGTGATGGGGCACGGCGCCCTCCTCCTGGGGCACGGTTACCCCACCGTCCTCGAGGCGGCCACCCGCCAGATGGCCCTCGGCACCCACTATGGGGCCAGCCACGAACTCGAAATCGAGTGGGCCGAAGAAGTCGTGAGATTGGTCCCCTCGGCCGAAGTCGTGCGGTTCACCAGTTCCGGGACCGAAGCCACCCTGATGGCCCTTCGCCTTGCACGGTCGTTCACCGGCCGCCCGGCACTGCTGAAGTTCGACCGTCATTTCCATGGCTGGCACGACTATGTCGCGGCGAGTTCGAAGTACGGGGGCGCCGCCCCGGCCGGGGTCCCCCTGGCGACGATGGAGACGGTGGTCATCGCCCCGCCGTCGCTGGAAGCCGCGCGGGCGGCCATGGACAGCCGGCCGGACATTGGTACGGTCATCGTCGAGGCCGCGGGCGCTTCCTCTGGCACCCTGCCCATCCCCGGCGGCTTCCTCCATGGCTTGCGAAGGCTGACGGAGGAGCGCGGGGCGCTGCTGATCATGGACGAAGTCGTAACGGGCTTCCGCTGGGCTCCCGGGGGCGTCCAGGAGATTGAGGGGCTCCGGCCCGACCTGACGACGCTCGCGAAGATCCTGGCCGGCGGCTTCCCCGGGGGTGCCGTGGCCGGCAGGCGCGATGTGATGGAGCGGCTTGCCTTCCCCGCACCGGGCTCGAAGGACGAGAAGGTTGGCCACCCGGGCACCTTCAACGCCAATCCGCTCTCCTCCGCGGCCGGGGTCGCCTGCCTCCGCACAATCGCCGACGGCTCGCACCAGGAACGGGCCCGCGATCTCGCCGCGAAGCTCCGCACGGGGATGAACGGCGAACTCTGCCGGCTTGGCATCCCTGGATTCGTCTATGGCCAGACGAGCGAGTTCCGCGTCGTCCTCGGGGGACACGCTCTCCCGGAGCACGGCGACTACCATCCTCGCGACCTGCCCCTGCCCCTCTTGGAGGCGGGCACCCCGCGGCGAGCGTCCCAGCTTGTCCAGTTGGCGTTGCTGAACCGGGGCGTCCATTTCTTCGGCGACGGCGGCATGACCAGTTCCGTCCACACCGAAGCCGACATCGCGGACACGGTCGCGGCCTGGGGCGAATCGGTCGCCGAAGCGCGAAACGAAGGCGCGCTCTAAACCTCGTCCCAGAGTTCATAGGCGGCGCGGCGCTCGATCGCGAATCGGCGCGCCGCCTCGGCGGCGGCCCCTGAACGTTGGGCGCCCGCGCGCTTCATCGCGGCCAGGTAGTCGCGCAGGCCGGCGGCGTCAGTCTCGCCGGGAGCAGCGGGCGCGACGCGGACCACGACGGTGCACTCGCCCCGCGTCTCCCTGAATCGGTTCGCCAGTGCCGATGCCCGTCCTCGCACCACCTCTTCGTGGAGCTTCGTCAGTTCGCGGCAGACCACGACTTCGGGATCCGCGAGGAGCGTTTCGAGTTCCTGCAGGGTTGCCGCCAGTCGGGCCGGGCTTTCGAAGAAGACCAGCACCTCAGCGCCCGCAGCGGCAGCCTTCAACCTGCTCCCTCGCTCCGCCTGCCCCCGCGGGAGAAAGCCGAGGAAGTGGACGTCGCTGCCGGGGAACCCGGAGACGGAGAGCGCCGCCGTGAGTGCGCTCGGCCCGGGGATGGCGACCACGGGCACCCCCGCCGCGTGGGCGGCTTCGACCAGCCGGGCGCCCGGGTCCGCGACCACCGGCGTGCCCGCGTCACTGACCAGCGCGACCACGGATTCGCCCGCCGCCGCGATGAGCCCGGCGGCCCTCCCGAGGACGTTGTGCTCGGTGAGGCTGACCATGCGCCCGGAGCCCCCGGCAAGCTTGACCAGTTTCGCCGAGGTACGGGTGTCTTCGGCGGCGATGACGGCGGCGGCGGCGAGGACGTCGCGGGCGCGAGGGGAGAGGTCGGCGAGGTTGCCGATCGGGGTCGCGACGACATAAAGGCCGGGGATGAAACTGCTCACTTGCTTGAGCATCCTACTGAATTGCACATAATCGAAGCGACAAAGCGAATCTGTGTTGACCCGTCTCCCGGCCGCTGGCTACACTTTGAGTAATCGCAGGTTCCACGCAACCTGTCCCATCCCCCTACCCGGAAAACGCTGATTTGAGTGCTCCCGCCCATCCCCCAATCGCCGCCTCCGACACACTGGAGAGCGGCCTTGCGCCGTTTCAATCCAAGGAGGCAGCCGTGACCGTCCCGCAGTTCAAACAACTCCGCCGCGCCTACGGCTTTGACGAAGTAGCCATCGTCCCGGGTGAGGTCACGATCAACCCCGAACTGGTGGAACTCGGCCTCGACATCGGCCCTCACCACTTCGCCATCCCCTTCCTCGCTTCGGCCATGGACGCCGTGGTCGACCCTCAGTTCGCCATCGAGATGCACCGCGCCGGGGGCCTCGCCGTCGTCAACCTCGAAGGCGTCTGGACTCGCTACGACGACCCGCTTTCCATGCTTGAGGAAGTCGCGGCTGCAAGCCGCGACGAAGCCACCGCCATCCTCCAGCACGCCTATCAGGCGCCGATTCGTGAAGACCTCATCGCCCGGCGTGTGAAGGAAGTCAAGGCCGGGGGCGCCGTCGCCGCGGTCTCCCTGACGCCGATGTACACCAAGCGCTGGGCGCCAATCGTCCAGGAGGCCGGGGCCGATATCCTCGTCGTCCAGAGTACGGTCACCACGGCCCGCCACGAATCGAACAGCGCCGAGGGTTTGCGCTTCGATAAGCTCTTCAAGAACATCAGCATCCCCGTCGTCGTCGGCAACACCGTTGGCTTCAACGCCACCCTGGAGATCATGCGGACCGGCGTCGCGGCCGTGCTCGTGGGGGTCGGCCCCGGCGCCGCCTGCACCAGCCGCGAAGTCCTCGGCATCGGCGTCCCCCAGGTGACCGCGACGATCGAATGCGCCGCCGCCCGCGACTACTACTTCCGCGAAACCGGCCGCTACGTCCCGATCATCACCGATGGCGGCATCCGCACCGGCGGCGATGTCTGCAAGTGCTTCGTCGCCGGCGCCGACGGCGTGATGATGGGCTCCCCCTTCGCCGCCACGACCGAGGCGCCGGGCCGCGGCTACCACTGGGGCATGGCCACGCCTCATGCGAATCTCCCCCGCGGCACCCGTGTGACCGTTGGCGTGAACACGACGCTCAACAAGCTGCTCTACGGCCCGACCAGCCGCACCGACGGCACCGAGAACCTCGTCGGCGCGCTGCGGACCGCCATGGGGATGTGCGGCGCCCACACCATCCGCGAGTTCCAGCAGGCGGAGATGGTGGTCGCCCCGGCGATCAAGACGGAAGGGAAGATCTACCAGTTTGCGCAGGCGCATTCCTAGGCTTCTCGCGCTCGTTCTCGCCCTGGCAGCGGCTCTCTTGCCGGGGGCCGCTGTTTTCGTTGAGGACGCCCACGCCTGTTCGCCCTACCCCGTCGAGTCGTCGGTGGGATTAGTGCCCCACGCGGGCGTCATCGTGGTCGGCCAGGTGACGAGCGCCGAATGGATGAAGGAGTTCACGCTGCGGGTCGAGGCATACTTGAAGGGTCCGGCGTTGGCGACGGAACTTACTTTCTTTTGGCGGGACTTGGACAACTGCAATCGCTCGAATGTGCCAGATGGAAGCCGGTTGGTCTTGTTCCTTGGGTCTCCGCCCGCCCAACGATGGCCCAGCACATACGGCACCGTCGTCTTCGTGGGCGGCCGCGCCATCGACCCGAACGGCGGCGCCGAAATCAGCGAAGATGAGCTTGTGCAGCAGATCCGGGCTATCACCGGCCAGTACGCCGTCCCCGCGGCGAGCGATGAGGAAGGCGCGCAGATCGACTGGACTGGCACCGTCCTCCCGGTCTCGGCGGCGCTGGTGGTGGTGTTCGGGATCGCCCTGCTGCTCATGCGCACCTGGCACCGCATCGACCCGAGCTGACAGAGGGTCAGTTCTTGGCCACGCCCGGCAGGACCAGCCGGAACGGACCGGCGCCGGACACGGGGACGAAGACGATGTTGTCAAACATCGCCGAAACCGGGTCCGAGGGGTTTTCGCCAGCAGTCGGCTTCCACTTTGAGACTTCCAGATAGATCGTCGCCGACAGGGCGCCCTGGGAGAACGTCGAGACGGACTCCAGGGACTCCCATGCGCCCGGGGTGTGGGTGAAGGATCCGAGGCCGCCCGGGACTGAGGCGCCGGTGCAGCCCGGGCCGGCGTATCCACGTGTGCCGACGCCGACGCCGCGCAGCCGCGACTGACCCGCGGGGATGAGCACGTCGCCGCTGAGCCGGTATTCCTTACCCGGCACGATGTCGTCGATGCACTGCTCGGCGTGATGCGCGTTGTCCTGGTCGCCGGCGTTTGTGTTGACCACGCGGGCTGAACCGGAGCCGGGCGACCCGCCGGCGTCGGCGGCGTTCCACGACGCCCCCGTCCAGGGTGTCACGGTGGTATCGAAGGTGCCGTTGGACACAAGGTTGGCGGGCGCAGCGCCAAAGGCGGGTCCGGCCACGCCGAGTGCCCCCGCCCCGATGAGCAACGCCACCAACAGGAGCGATCTCATGGTGGCATCATGACGGGATCGCGAACGGGTGTCACGCCCAGCGCTACCGGGTTGCGGCCACGCCCGGCACGAACAGCTCGAATGCCGCCGGGGGTGGTCCCGCGGTCGGAGGCCCAAAGGTGATGTTGTCGAACATGGCCGATACCGGGCCCGATGGATTGACCGGTACCCGCTTCGACGTCTGAAGCTGGATCATCGCCGACCGGACCCCCGGTGAGAAGGTCGAGACGGACGCAAGCGATTCCCATGCGCCCGTCCCGTCGGCGCCAGCATTGGGTCCGCCCTCGACGTAGCCGCCGGTGCAGCCGGCGCCGGTGTATCCCTGTGCGCCGATGGCGGCGGCGGCGCCCTGCGACTGGCCGGCGGGGACCAACACATCGCCCGTAAGCCGGTATTGCTCACCCGGGACAATATTCTGGATGCACTGCGTGCCATACCTGGCGTTCGGGTAGTCCATGTACGGGTTGTTGTTGATCACGCGCGCGGAGCCCGAGGCCGCCGACCCGTTCGCGTCAGCGGAGTTCCAGTCCGCGCCCGCCCACGACGCGACGGAGCCATCGAAGGTCCCGTTGCTGACGAGGTTGGCCGGCGCCGCCGCGACCGAGGCCCAGAGCCCCGGTACCGTGGCCAGACCAACAAGGATTCCAATTCGTGCGGCGAAACGCATCCTCAACACGGCATTCCTCCCGTGACTTGAGGTGCCGGAGCTTCGCCTCTTCAGACCCGGCGACCAGGGTGTTATTTGCCAGCGACTCTCACCGCCCCGGCCCAGCGAGGGCCAGCCGGCAGGAACGCGGGCTCAATATAGCACCAAGGAGACGCCCTGTGGGGACGGCGCTGTTCAGCCGGCCCCAGTGGTGGCAGCCAGCCGCTCGAGAAGCTCCGCCAGGGGGTCGTCGCTGGACTCCAGCACTTCGTTCGCCGCATCGAGGGCGTAGCGGTCGCTGTGGGGCATCGCATAGCCCCGCCCGGCCCAGGCGAGCATCGGTGCGTCGTTCACGCTGTCTCCTACGGCGACGGTTTCGTGGCGGTCGATCCCGAGGTCCGCGCAGATCAGCGAGAGCGCGTGGCCCTTGTTCGCGTCCGGCGCGACGGCCACCGTCACGGTGGGGAAGTCGAGGATGTGGAGCGATTCGCCGTGGTGCGCGACCAGCGCGCGGTGGATCCCGTTCGCCTCTTCGGCTGAGCTGATGATCCCGACGCCGGTTGGCCGGACGCCCGAGCGTTCGGGGTTCGCGCGGTACTCGGGCGTGATACCGGAGACGCGGCCGTACTCCCGGGTCGCTTCGCTTTCGCGGGAGACCACATAGCGCAGCGGGTTGAACCACTCGTAGGCGCGGTCGATCTCCTTCGCGTGGGCGACGAGTTCGAGTGCCTTCCGATGCTCGATCGGGAACTCATGGAGCATCACGCCATCCATGGCGTGGACCGAGCAGCCCTGCTGGCAGATGACCGGTGTCGTCAGCCCGAGTTCGCGCCCGACCGAGGCGGTGCCGGGGAACATGCGCCCGGAAGCGAGCACGACGGCGACCCCGCGGTGTTCCAGCGCGCGAATGGCGGCACGCAGCCGCGCGGAAGGACGGGCGTCTTCGCCACGGGCGTGGCCGGGGATAACGGTCCCGTCGATGTCGAGCGCGACCAGTTTCACTCCCACCGGGCGCACACCACGCGGTCGATGCCGCCCAGGTCCTTGACCACGTTCACCCCGGCTCCGGCCTCGCGGGCGAGCGTCGCCACCGCAGCCGCCTGCCCGAAACCCACTTCGAGCGCCAGCAGGCGGGGCCGCAGGCGAGCGGCGCAATCGTCGATCAGCCGACGGATGAGCCCCAACCCGTCGCAGCCGCCATCAAGGGCGACACGTGGTTCCCAGCGGCTTACTTCCGGTTCGAGCGCGTCGATTTCGCCCGAAGGGATGTAGGGGAGGTTCGCGAGGACGATGTCCGCGCGCGCGATGGCTTCGGCGAGACTGGCCAGGACGAGGTGGACTGGCGCCCCGATGGCGTCGCGGTTCTTGCGGGCGATCGCGAGGGCATCGGCACTGACGTCGGTCGCGACAACCGTGACGCCCGGTCTGTCGATCGCAGCCGCCACCGCGATCGCGATGCAGCCGCTGCCGGTGCCGGCGTCGACGATGACGGGCTGCGGGAGGTGTCGAGCCTCCTCGATCCCGAGGTCGACGAGCAGTTCGGTCTCGGGCCGGGGGACCAGCACCCCCGGCCCGACCTGGAAGGGGAGGCCGTAGAACTCGCGCACCCCGGTGATGTAGGCGCCGGGTTCCCGGGCAGCGCGCCGGTCGATGGCGTCATCGAGGTCTCCGGAAGGGCCGATTTCGCCCCTGGCGGCGAAGAACTGGGCGCGGGACAGGCCCGTGACATGGCGGACCAGGACTTCTGCTTCGAACCGCGCTTCAGGGACGCCGGCCGCAGCCAGCTTCAACGCCGCTACTTGCGCGGCTTCGCGCGGGTTCACCCGAGGCCTTCGAGCCGCTCGGCTTCTTCGGCGGTGGCCACGGAGTCGATGAGGTCATCGATGTTGCCGTCGAGCCGGTCGGGGATGTTGTGGATGGTCAGGCCGACGCGGTGATCGGTGATCCGGTCCTGGGGGTAGTTGTAGGTCCGAATCTTCTCGCTGCGGTCGCCGCTGCCAACCTGCAGCCGCCGGGTCGCGCTGGTCTCCGCTTCCCGCTTCTGCTGCTCCATGTCGAACAGGCGCGAACGGAGCACGGTCATCGCCTTGGTCCGGTTCTTGAACTGCGATCGTTCGTCCTGGCAGACAACGACGAGCCCCGTGGGGACATGGGTCAAACGCACCGCCGTCGCCACCTTGTTGACGTTCTGGCCGCCGGCGCCGGAGGAGTGGAAGATGTCGACCCGCAGGTCCTTCTCTTCGACGGCGACGTCGACCTCTTCGGCTTCCGGGAGGACGGCGACGGTCGCGGTCGACGTGTGGATTCGCCCCTGGGCTTCGGTTTCGGGCACGCGCTGGACGCGATGGACGCCGCTTTCGTACTTCAAGCGCGAGTATGCCCCGGCGCCGCGGACTTCGAAGACGACTTCCTTGAACCCGTTCTTGTCTGATTCGGAAGCGCTGAGAATCTCCGAGTGCCAGCCGTGGCGCTCGGCGTAGCGGACGTACATGCGGTAGAGGTCGGCGCCGAAGATCGCGGCTTCTTCCCCGCCGGCGCCGGCGCGGATCTCAACGATCACGTTCCGGGAGTCCCGCGGGTCCTTCGGGAGAAGCTCCAGCCTGATCCGTTGCGTGAGGTCGAGGGCGCGAGCGTCAGCCTCGTCGCGTTCAGCCTCGGCAAGCGCCCGGATCTCCTCGTCACTCTCGGAGAGCAACTCGCGGGCGCTGGACAGGTCGGCGACGGCCCGTTCGTACCGTTCGAAGAGGGCGACGATGGGCGCGACTTCCGCGCGCTCCCGGGCAAGTTCGCCCACGCGCTCGTAATTGGTGGCGACGTCCGGCCGCCCCATCTCATCGGTGATCTCGTTGTAGCGCGCGCGGACTCGTTCGAGCTGCGCGACGATCGCGTCATCCATGGCTGATGCAAACGGCCCGCCGCCGGCGGACCGCTCTTCGATTACTCCTCGGGGTACTTCGAGTATAGCACCCGGCAAGACTCAGGCAGTGAGGTGCTGCCGGATGTCTGTCACCGCCCCGGCGAGCGCGACGGGGTGCTGGTCGCCGGCGCCCGCCAGGTCCTTCACCAGCGCCTCGCCCTTCGCCACCTCGTCCTCGCCGATGATGACCGCGATCCGGGCGTTGCTGCTGTTCGCGCTGCGCAACTGAGACTTGAAGGATCGCCCCGACTCGCCGACCACGGCGGAGATGCCCGCGGACCGAAGGTCTACCGCCAGCTTGAAGGCGGCGGACGCAGCCGCGGCGCCGTGGTGGACGATGAACACCTCGGTCAGCGGTGTGGGCGCGAACACGACTTCGTTGCGTTGCATCTCGAGGATGATGCGTTCGATGCCGCTGCCGAAGCCCATCCCAGGCGTGGGCGGCCCCCCCAGCAACTCGATGAGTCCGTCGTAGCGGCCTCCGGCGCCGATGGTGCCCTGCGCCCGCTCGTCGTCGGTCGGGACGATCTCGAAGACGGTGCGGTTGTAGTAGTCGAGCCCGCGCACGAGGAGGGGGTCGATCACGCAGGGGATGCCCGCGGATTCGAGCGCGGCCTGGACCGTCACCATGTGGGCCTCTGCGGCCGGGCTGAGCTGCTCCACGAGCTTCGGCGCAGCCGCCTTGAAGGGCAGGTCGCGGTCGTCCTTGCTGTCGAGCAGGCGGAGGGGGTTGCGGTCGAAGCGGCGGCGGCTGTCCTCGGAAAGGCGGTCGAGGTGGGGCCGGAAGTAGTCCTTCAGCCGCTCGACGTAGGCACCGCGGGGGCCGGGGTCGTCGATGGAGCCGAGGCGCACGGCCAGGTTGCGAATGCCGAGACGTTCGTAGAGCCGCCACAGCAGTTCG
The DNA here is from genome assembly GCA_964438865.1 of uncultured Anaerolineaceae bacterium. GTDB lineage: Bacteria > Chloroflexota > Dehalococcoidia > Tepidiformales > Tepidiformaceae. The sequence continues at coordinate 124,945 of CAYTMI010000004.1, forward strand.
ATCACTTCGGCGTCCACCAACGGGTCCGGCGAACCCAGGACTTCGCAGTCGAACTGGGTGTGCTGGCGGTAGCGGCCTTTCTGGGGACGGTCGTAGCGAAACATGGAGTGCGTGGTGTAGAGCCGGACGGGCTGCGGCCAGCTCGCCATCCCGTGTTCGAGGTAGGCGCGGCAGATGGGCGGCGTGCCTTCCGGGGTCAAGGCGAGCGTCTCCCCGCCTCGGTCGGTGAAGACGTACATCTCTTTCTCGATGATGTCCGTGGTGTCGCCGGTGCCTTTTTCGAAGAGGCGGGCGTCTTCGAAGGCGGGAGTGTCGATGCGCCGGTACCCGTAGAGGCGTGCCACTTCGCGGATGGCATCATTGACCGCGGTCCAGTAGGGCTGGGCATCGGGCAGGATGTCTTGCGTCCCGCGGGGCGCCTGGAATCGGTTACTCATGGAGTTCGGACGTTCTTTCCGCGGTGGGGATGCATGGTAGGATAGGGTAGCTTCCCACCCCGGGATAGAGATGCAAAGCGTAACCGCGGGCCTCGACGACTCCCCACCGTCGGCGCGAGACATCGACGCCGTGTACCAGCGCGTCTCCGAATACCTTCCCCCGGAACGCCTCCCCGCCATCCGCGAGGCCTACGAATTCGCGCGCCAGTGCCACGAAGGACAGTTCCGCAAGACCGGCGATCCCTACATCACCCACCCCGTCGCCGTGACCTTCGCCGTCGCCAACCTGGAACTGGACCACCACGCGATTGCCGCCGCCCTCCTCCACGATGTCCAGGAGGACTCCGAAGTTTCGAACGACGTCATCCGGGAGAAGTTCGGGGCGGAAGTGGCGCGACTGGTCGATGGGCTGAGCAAGCTGGAAAAGCTGCCGATGCGGTTTGCCGCCAGCGACCAGGCGGCACGGGACGGCGCCCAGGCCCAGAACCTCCGCAAGATGTTCCTGGCGATGGCCGAAGACATCCGGGTGGTCCTGATCAAGCTCTGCGACCGGCTCCACAACATGCGGACCCTCTGGGCGTTCCCGGAAGAGAAGCAGCGCCGCATCGCGCACGAGACGCTGGAGATCTTCGCCCCCCTGGCCAACCGCCTCGGGGTCTGGCAGATCAAGTGGGAGCTGGAAGACCTGGCCTTCCGCTACCTTGAGCCGGCGACGTACAAGGAGATCGCGGACCTTCTCGCCTCCAAGCGCGATGCCAGGGAGCGCTACATCCAGGAAGCCACGGAGTCGCTGAAGGCGCACCTGAAGGAAGCCGGCATCAAGGCGGAAGTGACCGGCCGTGCGAAGCACATCTACAGCATCCACCAGAAGATGCAGCGCTATTCCAACCAGCAGAAGTCATTCGACCAGATCTACGACCTCCTCGCCATCCGCGTCTTTGTCGACGACCTGAGCGAGTGCTACCACGCGCTGGGCATCATCCACTCGCTCTGGCGGCCCATCCCCGGCCAGTTCGACGACTACATCGCAAACCCGAAGGACAGCATGTACCAGTCGCTCCACACGACGGTGCTTTCGCTGAACGGGCGGCCGCTGGAAATCCAGATCCGGACCCACGAGATGCATCGCGTGGCCGAATACGGCATCGCCGCCCACTGGCGTTACAAGGAAGGCGGCAAGCAGCAGGGACGCGACGAAGAGCGCATCGCCTGGCTCCGGCAACTCCTCGACTGGCAGCGCGACCTCTCTGGCGCGGAAGACTTCGTCGAAAGCGTCAAGACCGACATCTTCCACGACCAGGTCTTCGTCTACACGCCAAAGGGCGCCGTCATCGACATGCCCGCGGGAGCGACCCCGCTGGACTTCGCCTATCGCATCCATACGGACTTGGGCCACCAGACTGTGGGCGCGAAGGTGAACGGCCGGATGGTGTCGCTCAACTCCACCCTCCGCAACGGCGACGTGGTCGACATCATGCGGAGCCGCCAGGGCAAGGGCCCCTCGCGCGACTGGCTCAATGCGAACCTCGGCTACGTCCGGACCACGCACTCCAAGGAGAAGATCCGCCAGTGGTTCAGGCGCCAGGAGCGGGAGGACAACATTGAGCGTGGCCGCGAGCTACTGGAGAAGGAGATGCGGCGGCTCGGGCTCGATCTCGGCGAACGGCAAGGCCAGATCCTCGCGATGTTCAACTACCCGAACGCTGACGACTTCTACGCGGCGCTGGGCTACGGTGGCATCAGCACCACCTCCATCGCTCGTCGCCTCGGCGCTCTAATCCAGGAGGAAGAGGCAGCCGCGGAGCCGCCCCCGCCGATGCCTTCCCGGCCGGCGCCGGCGACGCTCGGGGGGCCCGGGATGCGCGTGCTCGGCGTCGGTAACCTGCTGACGACCATCGCCCGTTGCTGCAGCCCCGTCCCCGGGGACCAGATTGTGGGATACGTGACCCGTGCCCGCGGAGTCACCGTCCACCGCGCGGATTGCCATAACGTCCTCAACGAAGACGAACGCGAGCGTTTGTTGGAGGTGGAGTGGGGTACGGTCGCGAAGCTCTATCCCGTTGCCATCCGGATCGAAGCGTGGGACCGCGTCGGCCTCCTGCGCGACATCACCACCCTCGTCACGGACGAGAAGGTGAACATGGTCGGGGTGCGGACGGTCGAGAACGGAGACGGTTCCGTGAACGTCCTCGCGACCCTCGAGACCACCGGTATCGAACAGCTTTCCCGCCTGCTGAACAAGATGGAGATCATCCGCGGCGTGCGGACGGTGGAGCGCAGCGTCGACCGGAAGCGGGCCAAGGCGGGCGAACCTCCGCTGCCCCGGCTCTCCGCCCGGAGGTAGCACGCCCATCGCCTTCGCCCTTCGCCCGGTCTCCCAGCGTGAGGTGGCCTGATGGCTGCGCGCACCTTCGTCCATCGCCCGCCAGCGCTGTTTCTGGTTGCCTGGCTCGCGGTCGTCGCGGCGGCGGTGGCGCTGTCCCTGGCCGCCATGGCCACCGACCGTCTGCCGGGGGACCTCGCTATCAGCGAGGCGGTGCAGGGCTGGTCGTTCCCCGGCCGTCGCCTGTCGGAGGCAATCCGCGCTCTCACCGCCACCGAGACGGTCATCGGCATCGGCGCGGTCGCAAGTGCAGCACTCTGGCTCTCCGGGCGAAGGCGTGAGGCGGTGCTCTTCGCCGTCGGGCTGGTGGTCACAGTCGCGCTCCAGGCGGCGCTCAAGGACGCGGTCGACCGGCCGCGCCCGAACCCGTCGCTGGTGGACCGAAGGGCGGGGTTTTCCAGCAGTTCCTTCCCCGCGGGCCACGTGATGAGCGGGACCTATCTGGTGGGTACTGCGGTCGTCGGACTTGCGAGAGTGGGCAAGTCGCCCATGGTGGCGAGGGCCGCCGCGGTGGCCCTCGCAGCCCTGCTGGCGCTCAACTGCATCGCGAACGTCTGGATGGGGGTCCACTGGCCAAGCGACGTCGCGGGCGGCTTCTTCTGGGCACTGGCAGTCCTCTTCCCGGTTGGGTTCGCCACACGGCGCCGCCCGCCGGTGTAGGATTCGCGGCACGCATTCCGCAGGAGAGGTCCGCACCTATGGGTACGCTCGACGGCAAGGTCGCATTCATCACCGGGGGAGGTTCCGGCATCGGCCGGGGGACGGCGGAACGGCTGGCCCGCGAAGGCGCCAACATCTGCATCGCCGATATCGATGTCGAAGGGGCGGAACACACTGCCTCAACCGTACGGGAGTTCGGGCGCGACGCTCTGGTCGTGAAGGTGAACGTCGCTTCCCAATCGCAGGTCGAGGACGGCGTCGCTCGCTGCGTGAAGGAACTCGGCCGTCTCGACATCTCGGTCGCGAACGCGGGCATCGGGCGCGGCGGCAGCGTCCTCGACATGACTCTGAAAGACTGGCAAGACCAGGTGGACATCAACCTCACCGGCGTCTTTCTGACTGTGCAGTCGACCGCCCGGGAGATGGTGCGCCTCGGGAATGGCGGCCGCATCGTCTGCATGTCGTCGCTGGCGGCGGAGAACACAGGCGCGAATTCGTGGTCCTACAGCGCCACGAAGGCCGGCGTGCGAATGATGGTCCGGGGCTGGGCACAGGAGCTCGGCGTCCACGGGATTACCGTGAACGCGATCGGCCCCGGCGTCATCGACACGCCCCTTGCCCACGGCCTCGCCGGTGACGAAGGCGGGCCGATCCGCACCGCGCTCGAAGAGCGGACGCCGGTGGGCCGCGCCGGGAGGCCGTCCGACATCGCCGGGCTGATCGCCTTCCTCTCCGGCCCGGACGCCGAGTTCTTTAGCGGCTCCTACCTGCTCATGGATGGCGGCCTGCGCGACGCCGGTCGCGGCTGGGCGGCGGGCGACCCGAACGACCCGGTAACCCAGGAGCGGATGCGCCACATGGCAACCGGCGAACAGCGCCGCCTCAAGCTCCAACCACTCATCGACGAGCGCTAACGGCAGGCTGCTGGTCGGGCCGGCCTGGTCGATTCTCAGCTTCGCGGACTTCAACCAAGGGGTCGTAGGCGGTCAGGAGCCGCGGCTCCGATACGTGCGTTGTGTGAACTCCGCGATAGACGTGCCATCCGTCATGACTTAGTGTGCACTTCCATCCGGGCAGAGGGAGACCTAAGAATGACAGACATCGACGCCGCAATCCTCGAACAGAAGGCGGGCCTCGCCTTTGGTTATGCTGGCGGTGCTTTCATCGCTGGCACCATCTACATCGGCGACCACCTGGGCCTCTATCGCGGCATGAACGGCGCGGGCCCGATGACCTCTGCCGGCCTCGCCGCGAAGACCGGCCTGGACGAGCGCTTCCTGCGCGAATGGCTCTACCAGCAGACCGCGGCCGGCATCACCGACCGTCGTGATGGCGACGCGTTTGAACTTGGCCCCGAGGCTGCGCTCATCTTCGCCGACGAATCCACGATGGCTTCGATGATCGGCCTTTTCGGCGAGCTGCCGGCCCTCATGGACCTCCTCATGAACCGCGCTCCGAAGGCCTTCAAGACGGGCACCGGCGGCACCTATGACTCCTTCGGCGCGGGAGCCGCACGGATGATCGACCGCTTCCTGGGCGCGTGGAACCGGAACGCGCTGGTGCCTGAGGCTCTGCCGAAGATCCCGGGACTCGTCCAAAAGCTGGAGGCGGGTGCAAGAGTAGCGGATGTCGGCTGCGGCGGCGGTGCAGGGCCTATCGCCATCGGCCGGGCGTTTCCGAAGTCCGAGGTCCATGGCTACGACAACTCCGTCCACGGCCTGAAAATCGCCCATGAGAACCGTGAGAAGGCTGCTGCCTCCAATGTCACCTTTTACAACTCCGACGAGCAGCGCCTACCGGAGACGCCCACCTACGACCTCGTGACCACCCTGGACTGTCTCCACGACATGGCCCGGCCCGACCTCGCAGCGGCCGCGATCCGCAAGGCGATCATGCCCGACGGGTCGTGGTTCATCGCAGACATAGAGTGTGGGAACAGCTTCGACGAGAACCTCCAGAACCCACTCAGCGGCTTCTTCTACGCCGCCTCCCTCGCCATGTGCCTGCAGTCCTCGGCCTCGGAACCGGACGGCATGAAGCTCGGAGCGATGGGGTTGCCCGAAGCGAAGATGCGCGACCTCGTGAAAGCGGCCGGTTTCTCGCAGTTCGAACGCGTGGCGGGTTTGGAGAACCCCATGAACGCCTACTACGTGGCGCGGCCGTAGCGGTCGGAGCCACGACCACTTGCTGGCAGTCGGGGGCTAGCTCGTTCGGGACGCGGGATGGGCGTGCTACCCGGTCGGCTTCCGGCGCAGCCGTGGGGTAGAATCAGGTCACTTACCCCACGGAGAGTCCCTCTTTGCAACACACGCGCCTCGGCCGCACCGGCCTGCAAGTCTCCCGGCTCTGCCTCGGCACCATGACCTTCGGGCTCCAGTGCGACGAGCGGACGTCCTTCAGCATCCTCGACCGCGCCGCCGAGGGTGGGATCACCTTCATCGACACGGCCGACGTCTATCCGCTCGGCGGCGCCGGCGACACCGTTGGCCGCACAGAAGAGATCGTCGGCCGCTGGCTTCAGGGCCGCCGTCACGAGTTCATCGTTGCGACCAAGTGCTTCGGCGCGATGAGCCGCAGACGCTGGGACCAGGGCAACTCCCGAAAGCACATCCTGGACGCGGTCGAAGGCTCCCTTCGCCGCCTCCAGACCGACTACATCGACCTCTACCAGCTCCACGGGCCGGACGCGAACACGCCCATCGACGAAACCCTGCGCGCCCTGGAGGACGTCGTCCGCTCGGGGAAGGTGCGGTATGTGGGCTGCTCGAACTTCATGGCCTACCAGGTGGCACGCGCCCTCGGCCGGAGCGAAGCGATGGGAGTCGTCCGCTTCGACTCGGTCCAGCCGCGCTACAACCTCCTCTTCCGCGAAGTCGAACGCGAACTGCTGCCCCTCTGCCAGGAGGACGGCATCGGCGTCATCCCCTACAACCCCATCGCCGGCGGCCTTCTCAGCGGCAAGCACAACCGCGAGGCGGGACCGGAGGAAGGCTCGCGGTTCACCCTTGGCACCGCCGCCCAGCGCTACCAGGACCGCTACTGGCACGACCGGATGTTCGACACCGTGGAGGAACTGCGACCCCTGGCCCGCGAGGCCGGGATGAGCCTGCCCCAGATGGCAGTGGCCTGGGTGATGGCGAACCCCGCCGTGACGGCACCGATCATCGGGGCGAGCCGACCCGAGCAACTCGATGACACCATCGCCGCCGCGGGGACGCCCCTGCCGGCGGAACTGAAGCTCCGTCTCGACGAAATGACCGCTGAGTACCGTCGCGGCGACTCCGCCAGGTGAGTACCGAACTGGCGGACCTGCTCGCCATCGCCAGGCGCGCCGCCGCCATCGCCGGCGAGGTCATCATGCCCCTCTACGACCGGGGTGTGACGGTGGAGTTCAAGGCCGACCGTACGCCCGTGACCGCCGCTGACCGGGGCGCCGAGGAGGCGATCCGGTCGTTCCTGGCACGCGAATGCCCGGAGCACGGCATCCTCGGCGAAGAATTCGGGGAAGCGCCCGGCGATGGCCGGCACCGCTGGATCCTGGACCCCATCGACGGGACGACGTCGTTCATCCACCACGTGCCCTTGTTCGGGACTCTCGTGGCGCTAGAACGCGACGGTGAGCCGGTGGTCGGGGTCATCGCCTGCCACGCCGCCGGCGAGACCGCCTATGCCGCCCGGGGCCTTGGCGCGTTTGTGAACGGTGTGCCCGCCAGGGTCTCAGCCACCACCAAGCTCGCTGGCGCTACCATCCTGATGACGAGCTTCCAGCGGATGCCGCGCCACCACGCGAACGCGTTCGCTAACCTCACCAGGCGCGCTGGGCTGATGCGGACGTGGGGGGACTGCTACGGCTACCTGATGGTGGCCACGGGCCGGGCCGACGCGATGCTGGACCCGGTTATGAGCCTCTGGGATGTCGCCGCGCTCTCTCCCGTGCTCAGCGAGGCTGGCGGGCGGCTGACGACGTGGGACGGGTCACAGGCAATCGGTAACAGCGCCGTCGCGACGAACGGGACACTGCACGAGGCTGTCCTCAAAGCGATCCGGGACTAACCGGCCAGGGAGACCTTCGTGGCGGCGGGACGCGGGAATCCCGCCGCCCGAGGTTTAGCGGGAGAAAGTCTCAGGCCTTCCCGATCTTGAACATCTTCGTGGCGCAGACCGGGCAAACGCCTTCGGTCGCTGGCTTGCCGTTCTTCATGGTGATCGGCTTGGCGTTCTTCATCTCACGCTTGGTGCGGCACTTCAGGCAATAGGCTTCCATGTGAACTGGTCCTCCTTGATGTCCCGGAGATTCCGGGGGGCCGAAGAATTGATCTAGCGTCTAAGCGCTTTCTCTTTCAACTGGCCACGCAACGATGATAACCGGCGTTTCTCACGTGTCAACCCCGGATTTGTATCTAGACCGGACATAACACCGAATCAGGCGCCTGCAAACACCTTTATGGCCCGAATTCCTGCCCCAGGATCCACTTCTCCGACGCCAACGAAGCTGCCATCGCTGCTGTAGATGCGGGTGCAAGCGGCGGCGCGGAGGGGCTCTAGCACGTGCCCGAGGACGTTTCCGTGCGCCAGCAGCGCTGCCCGCCCCGCGTCCAGGATGGCGGCGTCGAGGTCGGTGATACCTTCGTCGGCGGGGAGCAACACGTCGCCGAACTCGCCCGCACCCACCAGCCGGGCGACGTCGTCGAGGGTCAGCGCCCCCTCCACTGCGAAGCGGCCCACCCGGGTGCGCCTCAGCATCGAGAGATGTCCGCCGCCGCCCGCCATCTCGCCGATGTCCCGTGCGAGGCTGCGGATGTACGTCCCCGCGCCACAGGACACGTCGATGCGGAGCTTCCCCGGCGCGGTCGGCCCCAGGCGCAGTTCGTGGACGACGACCGGCCGTTCGCGAAGTTCGACGGCGCCGCCGGCCCGGGCAACCGCATAGGCGCGCTTCCCGGCCACCTTGACGGCGCTGTAGGCAGGGGGCCGTTGCTGGATCGCCCCGGTAAACGCCCGCGCGAGGTGGGCGAGGTCGTCGTCCGAGAGTTCAGGGATCGGCCGTTCCGCCGTCACCGAACCTTCGGCGTCGTCAGTGTCGGTGGAGATGCCCAGGGTGACCTCGCCGGTGTAGCGCTTGTCGTGGCCGGCCATGTACTCGACAAGCCGGGTGGCGCGGCCAATGCAGACGACGAGCAGCCCCGTCGCCATGGGGTCGAGCGTGCCCGTGTGGCCGATTCGCCGCTGGCCGGTGAGGCGCCGCAGCTTCGCCACCACGTCATGGCTGGTCCACCCGGCGGGCTTGTCGATGAGGAGGATGCCCTCGGGGCCGGCCGCAACGCTCACGCTGGCGCCCCGTCAGTCTTCGCGCTGTACTTCGGCGATGAGCGACGCGAGGCGGGCGCCACGTTCGATCGACGGGTCCCAGCGGAACACCAGTTCCGGCACGCTCCGCATCTTCAGGCGGTGCATAAGTTCGGTGTGAAGGAAGTGGGCGGCGGCGGTCAGCCCTTCCAGCACCTCCTTCCGCTCCTCGACGTCCCCCAGGTGGGACACGAAGACGGTGGCGCGGCGAAGGTCGGGCGAGACCAGCACTTCCGTGATCGAGAGGAGGCCGTGACCGATCCGGGGGTCCTTCACCTCACGCAGCAGCAGGTCGCTCAGTTCTTCGCGCAGCAGATCGTTCACGCGGCTGGTCCGCCGGCTCATGGTCCATTCTCCCTGTGGCTGGCGGAGGGGTTAGTTCGCCCGCTCTTCGTGGAAGAATTCGATCAGGTCCCCCTCGGCGAACTTGTCGAAATTGCTGAGGACGATGCCGCACTCGTAGCCGGTCTGAACTTCGCGGACGTCGTCCTGGAAGCGCTTGAGACCGTCACAGCGGGTGCGGGCGACTTCTTCCTTGCCGCGGATGACCCGGACGTTGGAGCCGCGCCGGAGCGTGCCATCGAGGACGAAGGTTCCGGCGATGTTGCCGAGCTTGCTCGACTTGAACACCTGGCGGACCTCCGCGTGCCCATCGATGACCTGGTTGTAGACGGGCTCGTACATGCCCGCCAGCGCCTTCTCGATGTCTTCGATGACCTGGTAAATGATGGTGTAGGGCCGAATCTCGACGCCGGTGGCGTCTGCCCGCTTCCTCGCCGAAGGGTCTGTCTTCGTGTTGAAGGCGATGATGATGCCGTTCGAGGCTTCCGCCAGCATCACGTCCGAGTCGCTCACCGGGCCGGTGGCGGAGTGGATGACCTTGAGCTTCACTTCGCTCGTGCTCAGCCGTTCGAGCGCGCCCTTGACCGCTTCCGAGCTGCCCCGGACGTCGGACTTCAAGATGATGATCAGTTCCTTGAGCTTCCCGGCGCTGATCTCGTTGAAGAGGGTGTCGAGGTTCACGTGGGCGTGGGCGGTCTGCTCCTCGGCTTCGCGGCGGCGGCGGCGGGCATCGACGATCTGGCGGGCTTCCCGTTCGTCGGCCACCACGCGCACGCGGTCGCCGGCCTCCGGCACTTCCTCCAGGCCCATCACGACGGCAGGCACGGCCGGGCCGGCCTCGCGGATGCGCTCGCCGCGGTCATTGAACAGCGCCTTGACCTTGCCGCTGATCTCGCCGACGACGATGGCATCGCCCTGGCGAAGCGTCCCATTCTTGACGAGGATGGTCGCGACCGGCCCGCGGCTGGAGTCGAGTTCGGCCTCGACGACGACGCCGAGGGCGGGGCGGTCCGGGTTCGCCTTCAGTTCGGCGACTTCGGCCACGAGGTTGATGTTCTCAAGCAGTTCATCGATGCCGATCTGCTTGGTCGCGGAAACAGGCACGGTGATCACGTCGCCGCCGAAGTCTTCCACCACCACGCTGTGCTCGGTGAGCTGTTGCTTCACGCGGTCGGGGTTGGCGCCGGGTAGGTCGATCTTGTTGATGGCGACGATGATCGGCACCCCGGCAGCGCGCACGTGGTTGATCGCCTCGATGGTCTGGGGCATAACGCCGTCGTCCGCGGCGACCACGAGGATCGCGATGTCGGTGACCTGGGCGCCGCGAGCGCGCATTGCCGTGAAGGCAGCGTGGCCGGGCGTGTCGATGAACGTGATCTGCTTGCCGTTGAGTTCAACCTGGTAGGCGCCGATGTGCTGGGTGATGCCGCCTGCCTCGCCGGCGGCGACCTTTGCGTGGCGGATCGAGTCCAGCAGGCTTGTCTTCCCGTGGTCGACGTGGCCGAGCACCGTCACGACCGGCGGCCGCGGCTTCAGCGTCGCCGGGTCGTCGGGCGCTTCTTCTTCTTCAACGACGTTCGCAGCGGCAGCGGCGGTGGCTTCGGCAACGGCTTCTTCGGTCGGGTCGAAGCCGAGGTCCACGGCGACAATGGCCGCGGTGTCATAGTCGATCGTCTGGTTCATCGAGGCCATGACGCCGTTGGTCATGAGCCGCTTGATGACCTCGACAGGTGTCACGGTGAGGAGGTCGCCAAGTTCTTTGACGGTGAGCGCCGCGGGGATGGCGACGGGCCGGGGGCGGGAGGTGGGTTGTACGGTCATACGGGTTCGCTTTCTTCGGCCGGCAGCGCCATGCCAAAGGCGCGCAACGCCTCGACATCTTCTTTCGCCGGGGTGATCTTCAGTGCGTAGGTAATGGTAGCGCCTTTCAGCGCTTTCTCCCAACACGATTTCTCGCGGTGGAGGTAGGCGCCGCGGCCGCGGGCCTTCCCGGTGGGGTCGACGCTGACGTGCTGGTCGGCCGTACGAACGATGCGGACCAGTTCGCGCTTGCCCTCTTCCTGGCGGCAGCCAATGCAGGTGCGCTGGGGGACGTGGCGGGGACGGGGTCCCTTCGCCGGCTTCATCGTGCGTATCTCCTAGTGGATGCGCCCGCTGTAGTCGATCTCTTCCATGTCCTCTTCGGTCTCTTCGACAAAGCGGGGGGCGCGGCGGGCCTTCTTGGCGGCGGCGGCGGCGGCAGCCTTCTTCACGGGGTCTTCCACTTCTTCGGGCCGCTTCGGGAGCACGTCTTCCGCGAAACGAATAGCGGAAGGCCGCGCTTCCGGCACCACCATCGTCGGGATTTCGTACTCCTCCCCGTCCTCTTCGGTCTCTTCGCCGTATTCCTCGGATTCGCGCTCATCGCGGTCCGGGACGGGCATCGTCGCCAGCGCGGCGGAGAAGTTGACGTCCTCTTCTTCGACGCCGCCGGCGGCCGCTTCGGCGCTGACGGCTGCCGCCGGGCGGGCGACGACCGCGGCAGCCGGTTCTAGCGAGGCGGCGGCGGCGACTTCTTCGGCCTCTTCGATGATGTCGATGTCGGGGGTTTCGCCGGGCGCGAACGGTTCGAACGAAGTCGGTGCTTCTTCGATGCCCTCTTCGCGGCGGGCTGCGGCCGATTGGCTGTGGATGTCGATCCGCCAGCCTGTGAGCTTTGCCGCCAGCCGGGCGTTCTGCCCTTCCTTGCCGATCGCCAGCGACAGCATCTTGTCCGGGACGACGACCGTGGCACGGTGCTCGTCCTCGTCGATGGACACTGCCAGCACCTCGGACGGGCTCAGGGCGTTCGAAACGAAGTTGCCCGGGTCCGGATCCCACTTGATGACGTCGATCCGTTCGCCGCTGAGTTCATTGACGATGTTCTGGATGCGGCTCCCGCGAATCCCGACGCAGGCGCCGATGGGGTCGATGCTGGCGATGCGCGAATGGACCGCGACCTTGCTGCGATGGCCGCCTTCACGGGCGATCGACTTGACTTCCACGGTGCCGGCCGAAATCTCGGGCACTTCCATTTCGAAGAGGCGGCGCAGCACGTTGCGGTGCGCGCGGCTGACCACGATCTGGGGGCCTTTTACAGACTTCTGCACTTCCAGGATGAGGACGCGGACCCGCTGACCGGCCCGCAGATGCTCGTTCCGCACCTGTTCGGTGAACGGCAGCACCGCTTCCGTGCCCTTGCCGATTTCGATAACCGCCTGGCGCGGTTCGATGCGCTGGACCGTCCCGACGAGGATCTCGCCTTCGCGGCCGGCGTATTCGTCGAAGATCGCGTCTCGTTCGGCTTCGCGGAGGCGCTGGAGGACGACCTGTTTCGCCGTCTGGGCGGCGATCCGGCCGGCGTTGACCGGGATCTTCATTTCGAAGTCGAGGACATCGCCGTCGGCTGCGTCCTTCTTGTAGCGGCGGGCTTCGGCGACCGGGATCTCGGTGTTCGGCTCCTCCACCACCTCCACGACGACCTTCTGCATGTAGAGGTGGATCTCGCCCGTCTCGGGGTCTACGCGAGCGTAGACGTTGGGCTGGTTCTCCCCCTCGCGGCGGTACGCCGAGGTAAGCGCCGCCTCGACAGCCTCGAAGACAACCTCCTTCGGGAGGTTCTTTTCGGCTGCCAGTTGGCCGATCGCGAGCAGAAAGTCGTTCTTCATAGATCTCAACAAAAAAGTGGGCCGAGAGCCCACTCCTTCAGGAATGCCTTCTCAGGCGAGTATAGCACGGCCACGCAAGCCGGAAACCGCGCCCCGCGAGCGGCTGGCCCCCATCCGTAGCCCGACTGCCAGGGAGGGCCGGAGCCCCCAGCGGGCATCCCTCATCCGTACCGCGACCGGAAGGGAGCGGCGGCGTCCCGCGCCAGCCTCGCCCGGTAGCCGCGCCCCACCGTGGGCGCATCACCTGCCACCCATGCCCCACGTCCGGCCGCTACCGGCCCGTTCCCCGGCCGCCGCTGCCGTCCGCTCTCCCACGCGCGGGGTATACTGCCGCCCATGCAGGCAGCGGATTTCGTGGCGAAGTGGCGGGCGTCTCAGCACAAAGAGTCGGCCGCTTACGTGTCCCACTTCGAGGACCTCTGCCGGCTCGTCGGCCATCAGACGCCGATCGAGGCTGACCCCTCGGGCGGATTCTTCTGCTACCAGAAAGGCGTCACCAAGGAATCGGGCAAGCAGGGCTTCGCCGACGTCTGGCTGCGCACCAACTTCGGCTGGGAGTACAAGAGCAAGGGCGGCGACCTCGAGAAGGCTTACCAGCAACTCCTCCAGTACCGCGACAACCTCGAAAACCCGCCCCTCCTGATCGTCAGCGACTTCGACACGATCATCGTCCGCACCAACTTCAACGGCACTGTGTCACAGACCTACACGATCGCGCTCGACGACATCGCTTCGGGCGAGCCACTTCCCGGCACGGCGCTCAACGCGCGCCAGGTTCTCCTCGCCTGCTTCGAAGAGCCCGGCCAGCTCAAGCCGGGCCAGACCACCGAGGCCCTGACGAAGGCGGCGGCCGACGATTTCAGCAGGATTGCCGCCGCCCTTCGCGCGGCCGTCTCCGCCAGGTACGACCCGCTCACCCGGGGATACCCGCGCGACTACACCGACGACCAGATTGCGCGCTTCCTTTCCAAGCTGCTTTTCTGCATGTTCGCCAGCGACGTTGGCCTCCTGCCGAAGGGCATCGTCGGCCGGCTCATCGATAACAACCGCGGCCCCGCCGCCCAACTCGCCTCCGGTCTCTCGGACCTGTTCGCGGTCATGAATGCAGGCGGACGCTTCGGTAGCGAGAACATCCCGCACTTCAACGGCGGCCTCTTCCGGGACTCGGAGTCGCTGGAGATCCCCTCCGGCCAGGTCGACGCCCTCCGCGACGCCGACAGGCTCGACTGGACGGACGTGGAGCCGTCGATCTTCGGCACCCTCTTCGAACGCATCCTCGACCCCGCAAAGCGCAGCCAGCTCGGCAAGCACTACACCTCGCGCGAGGACATCGAGACCATCGTCCGGCCGGTGGTGATGGAGCCACTCGAGCGGGAGTGGGCCGCCATCCAGGAGGAGGTCCGGCCGCTTCTCCGCTGGGAGACCCAGACGGGCGAGCGGCGGAAGAACAGCCGCGATGCTCTTGTGGGCCGCCTGCAAGACTTCCTCGACCACCTCGGCGCGCTCCGCATCCTCGACCCCGCTTGCGGCAGCGGGAACTTCCTCTACGTGACGATGGACCTGCTCAAGACGCTCGAACGCCGGGTGATCGCCTTCGGCGCCACGCATGCAGTCGCCGTGCAGCCTCGGGTCCACCCCCGCCAGCTCTTCGGGATCGAACTGAACGAGTATGCCCACGAACTCGCTTCGATCGTCGTCTGGATCGGCTACCTCCAGTGGAAGCGGCGCAACGGCTTCTCGATGGTCGACGAGGACCCGGTCCTTCAGCCGCTCGACAACATCAGGCAGATGGACGCCATCCTCGCGCGCACCCCGGCGGGCCGCCCCTACGAACCCGAGTGGCCGGGGGCCGACTTCATCGTCGGCAACCCGCCCTTCCTCGGCGGCAAGAAGCTCCGCAATGAGAAGACGGGCCTCGGCGACGAGTACGTGGACGCGCTCTTCGAGGTGTGGGACGGCCGAGTGCGGCGCGAGTCCGACCTGTGCTGCTACTGGCACGAGAAGGCGCGCGAGATGGTGGCGACGAAGAAGTCAAGGCGGGTGGGCCTGCTCGCCACGCAGGCGATCCGCGGCGGGGCGAACCGCGAAACCCTCGCCCGGATCAAGCGCAGCGGTGGGATCTTCCTTGCCGAATCCGACCGGCCCTGGGTGCTCGACGGCGCCGCCGTGCGCGTGTCGATGGTGGGGTTTGACGACGGCTCCGAGACCCGCCTGAGGCTGGACGGCCGCGAAGTAGAGGGCATCAACGCCGACCTCACCAGCAGTTCCGACCTGACGCAGGCGCGACGGCTGAAGGAGAACGCTGGCAAGTGCTTCCAAGGGACGACCAAGTATGGACCGTTTGACCTGAAAGGCGATGAGGCTCGGCGGATGGAAGCCCTCCCGAATCCTCACGGTCGACCAAACGCGGACGTAATTAGACGCCACCTCAACGCCAAGGACATCACGGACCGATTGTCGGATGACTGGGTTATCGACTTCCCTCCCGGAACGTCAGAGGACGAGGCGGCGCTCTATGAGGCACCATTTGAGTTCGTGAAGCTGCGCGTGAAGCCCGTGCGAGAGGCAGCGCGAGGGAAAGATGTTCAGGCAGCCTCATGGTGGATTCACTGGCGACCTCGGCCCGAGATGCGGATCGCCCTCGAAGGGCTCAGGCGCTTCATTTGCACTCCGCGGGTAGCCAAGCATCGCGTATACGTGTGGATGGAGGGGTCATTGCTGCCGTCGGATGCGACGGTCGTCTTTGCCCGCGACGACGACTACTTCTTCGGCGTGCTTCACTCGCGGGCGCACGAGCTCTGGGCACGGGCAACCGGCACACAGCTTCGGGAGGTCGAGAGCGGATTCCGGTACACGCCCACAACCTGTTTCGAGACGTTCCCGTTCCCGCGGCCAACGCCGGAACAGGAAGCGGCGATCGCGTCGGCTGCGGCAGAACTGAACCGATTGCGAGAGAACCGGCTGAACCCGCCGGGCCTGGACGAGGCGGACTTGAAGAAGCGGACCCTGACCAACCTCTACAACGAGCGTCCAACCTGGCTCGCCAACGCCCACAGGAAGCTGGACGAGGCGGTCTTCGCCGCCTACGGATGGCCGCCAGACCTGGCAGATGCCGACGTGCTGGCGCGCCTGCTGGCGCTGAACCTGGAGCGGGAGGCGGTGTAACCCGTCATGCCAAACGACCGCCTCAACCCGTGCCGAGCCAAGATCGACCGGGCCAAATATCACCTCCAAGAGTTTGCGGACCGGCTTGACCCTTCCGAAGGCGAGCAAACGTACGGCCTGACGTTCGAGATCGACTCGGATTCCAGTGAACTGGTTGTGAGGAGCGTCGCTGCAGAAAGGTTCTTCATCGACCTGTCGATTCTCGCCGGCGAGATCATCCACCATGCGCGATCCGCTTTGGATCACGCGGTCTGGCTCTTGTCCAAGTCCCCAAGCGCCTACGTAACCGGTTTTCCGGTCTACTGGCCACAACCGAAATACCCCGACCGTGACTCTCTGGCTCAGAACAAGAATTACCTGGCCATGTTCGAAAGCACCCCCGATCCCGTAAGGGCAATGATCAACGGCTTTCAGCCGATGATTCCGGCTTTCAAAACCAACGAGCTCTATATCCTCAATGAGATGTGGAAACAGGAGAAGCATCGTCTCCTCAACATGGTTGGCGTCGTGACCGAGGCGTGCCAGGTCTACTTCAGCCGAAGCGACGGGAGGTCGGTCGTTGCGCTGGTTGAACTCAAAGGCGGGCCACTCGAAAACGGTACCGAACTCGCCCGCGCTGCCCTGCCGGCTGGATTCGAGCGCGACGTGCAAGTGATGCCCGTGGTGGTAATGGCCGTCAAGTTTTCGGACGCCGGGCCAGCGGCCGGCCGCCTCGCCGAGAAGATGCTTCGCGAACTCGTCAGATATGCTGAGTTCATTCTCTTCCGGTTGGACGAAGCTTCCCTTGGACTGCCCCCAAGCAAGTGGCTTCCGCCCGCTCCGGAGGAGGGCTTCTGAGCGTTGGCAATGCCGGTCAAGCAAGACGGAGCTTTGTTCAGTGGTGGGATAGTTGCCATCAACGAGCCTTCAGCGGCGGCCGTCGAGGCTGACGCGGGGCGTGGCAGCCCGGCGATGCGGCCACGGTCAGAATCCCTACCCGCGGCTACCTGGTCCCTGACCCCTGCCCCCTGATCCCTCCCCCTGTGCCACCCGGCCCTTCCACATCCCCGCCCTCGCCCGAATGGTGGACCCACACCGCCACGCGAAGGGCCCCCATGACCTGCCACTCCTACGAACTCGGCACACCCTGCCCCAACCCTGCCCGCCCTGGCTCTCCACACTGCCTTGCCCACGACCCTCTACCCACCCGGAACCCACGGAAACCCGCAGCGTTGAGCGTTCAACCCGCGAAACTTTTTGAACCCTGCACACGAGCCTCGGACCTCGGACCTCGGCTCTCCGACCTCCCCACAACTTACCAAATCTGCCGCGTGACGCGTTCAACCCGTGTTTTTTTTCGCACAACCCGTCGGGAGGCCGCCCCGGCGTCCCCTACCGCCCCAGGAGCGCCTTCGCTTTCGCCACCGCCTCGGCCGGGGAGACGACCGAGGTGTCGCCGGTCCGGCGCTCACGCACTTCGACGCCGCCGCGTTCCATCGCCCGCGGGCTCACCGTCAGCCGCACCGGCATGCCGAGGAGGTCCGCGTCCTTGAACTTGATCCCGGCGGAGTCCGCCCGGTCGTCCACGAGGACGCTCATGCCCGCGGCTTCGACCGCCTTTTCGAGTTCGGCCACGGCCGCCACCACCGGCTCCTGTTCGAGGTTCAGGGCGACGATGTGGACGTCGTAGGGCGCCACTTCCGCCGGCCAGGTGATGCCGTTCTCGTCGTGGTTCGCTTCGATGATCGCGGCCAGCATCCGTTCGACCCCGATGCCGTAGCAGCCCATCACAACCGGGTGCCGTTCGCCCGCTTCGTCGAGGTAGTTCACCCCGATGGTCTCGGAATACATCGTCCCCAGCTTGAAGACGTGCCCCATCTCCATGCCGCGGCGGGTCTCCAGCGGTGTCCCGCAGGTCGCGCAGCCGTCGCCGCCCCGCGCGAGGGCGATGTTCGCGACCACGTCGGCCTTCCAGTCGCGGCCGTGGTTCGTGTTCCGGTAGTGCTGGTCCGGTTCGTTCGCGCCGGCGACAAGGTTCGCGGCCTCGACCGCGCTCGGGTCGGCGACGACCATCATCCCGCGCAGCCCGACGGCCGAAGCGGAACCGGCGACGAGCCCGGCGGCGCGGACCATCGCGTCGTCCATCGGCTCCAGGTCCTTCGCCTTAAGGGCGTTCTTCAGCTTCACTTCGTTCACGTCGAGGTCGCCGCGGATGGCGACGAAGACGGGCTTGCCGTCGACCCGGTAGAACACGGCCTTGCACGTCTGGCGCGGCTCAATCCCAAGGAACGAGGCCAGGTCCGCGATCGTCTTCTGGCCGGGCGTCGAAACCTTCTCCAGCGGGGTGGGTTCGGCCGCAACCGGCGGCGGGACGCGGAACTCGGCTTTCTCGGCGTTCGCGGCGTACCCGCATCCCGGGCACAAGAGGATCTCGTCTTCGCCGCTTTCGGTGAGGAAGATGAACTCCTGGCTGTCCTTGCCGCCGATGGCGCCCGAGTCTGCCGCCACCGGGATCACCGGGACGCCGGCCCGGGCGAAGATGCGCTGGTAGGCGGCGAAAGCAGCGTCGTAGGAGGCATCGAGCGTGTCCCAGCCGGTGTCGAAGCTGTAGGCGTCCTTCATCGTGAATTCGCGCAGCCGGATAAGCCCGCCGCGGGGCCGCGGTTCGTCCCGGAACTTCGTCTGGATCTGGTAGAGCGTCACCGGCAGGTCGCGGTAGCTCTGGATGCTGCGGGAAGCGAGAAAGCTCATCACCTCTTCGTGTGTCGCCCCCAGGGCGAAGCCGCGCTCCTTGCGGTCGGAGAGCCGGAAGAGGGTCTGGCCCATCGCCTCGGCCCGGCCGGTCTGCTCCCAGAGTTCGATGGGGTGGAGGGCGGGCAGATGCACTTCCTGGGCGCCGCTGCGGTCCATCTCCTCGCGGATGATGTTCTCGATGCGGCGGATCACCCGCCAGCCCACGGGCGAGAAGCAGTAGAGGCCGGCGGCCAGCGGCGTTGCCAGGCCCGCCCGCAGGAGCAGCCGGTGGCTGGGCAGTTCTGCCTCGGCCGGCGCTTCGCGCAGGGTCTTCAGCAGCAGTTTGCTCATCCGCATGGGGTGCCGTCCTCGAACCGGGTGATGAAGGAACGTTGCGGTGGAGGGCTGGTTCCGGTCAAGCACGCCGGGGCTGTTCCAGGTCGTCCGAGTCGAGCCAGATGGTGACCGGGCCGTCGTTCACCAGTTCGACCTCCATGTGGGCGCCGAAGACACCGCGCTCGCAGCGTATGCCGACGGCCTCGATCGCTGCGCAGAACGCCTCATACAGGGGCTCGGCGGCTTCGGGCGTCGCCGCGGCTTCGAACGACGGCCTCCGCCCCCGCCGGAGGTCGCCGTAGAGGGTGAACTGGCTGACGCAGAGCACCGCGCCGCCAGTGTCGGCCAGCGAGAGGTTCATCTTCCCGCTGGCGTCTTCGAACACCCGCAGCCCGGCGACTTTCCCGGCGCACCTGGCCGCGGTCTCGAAGGTGTCGCCATGCCCGGCGCCGAGGAAGACAAGGAGTCCCGGCCCGACGCCTCCTCGCATCTTGCCATCAACGGTGACGGAGGCGCGCGATACCCGCTGGACGAGTGCCCTCATTCAGGACGCGCTCAGCCCGCCATCAACGGGGAGGAGCGCGGCTGCCGCGCGCAGGAGCCTGGGCCGGAGGGTATCGAGGGAGACGGGTTTGGACCCCATGGTCGCCTCGATCAGGATCGTATGGGGGATGCCCATACGGATCGCGGCGGCGATGTCCGCCCGCGCCCTCGCTTCCGCGGCGGGGTACGTCGCCTGGCAGGCCTGCATCAGCGACTGCCACCAGGCCCGTGCTATCAGGTAGCGTTCGCTGGCCACCACCGCGTTCCCCTGGAGAATCTGACGGACGGCGAGCCGGATCGCGGCGTGGTCGGTTTCGAGCGCATCAAGGATGCTGTCGACCAACTGCGCCAGCCACTCCAGCGTCAGCGGGCCTTCGGGCGCGGCAGGCACCACCGGGAACTGCGGGAGTTCGTCGAGCGACCCGAGGATCTCCGCCTTGGACCGGAAATGGTAGTAGAGCGCCGCGTCGGTGAGGCCGCAGCGAGCCGCGATCGCCTTCACCGTCGTTTCCGAGAAGCCTCGCTCGCTGAAGAGTGCCAGGGAAGCGCTGAGGATCTGGAGGCGGGTTTGTTCGCCCACCGCGGACGGCGCCGGAAGTGCCGGTCGGGCTGGCCTGCCGTGCCGCGGTGGCAGGGGCACGGTCGCAGCCCACTGCGCTACGGCCGGAGTGGGACACCCCGCGTCGACGGCGGCGGTTACCCGGCTGCGCGTCACCGTGGAATCGCCAGGGTGGCTGGTGACGCGGGTGGCGCGGATGGTCTCCCCCAGGAACAGCCCCGCGCCGAGGATGAGCATCCCGCGGCCGACGACGCCGCTGTTGGCCCCATACACGCCCTGGAGTTGGCCCGGGGTTGAGGCATCTATCTCGCTGCGGATCTCGTTCAACCGGGCCGTCGCCGCCGGGTCGCCGTTCAGTGATTGGAGGAGCAGCGTCCGCCCGGTGGCCAGGTTGTCCGACCAGTAGCGGAACGTCCTCTTGAAGTAGGCGGCCGCTTCTTCGCGAACGGCGGCGGGTGGCAGGTCCGCGCGAGTCACGGCGGGCGGCGCTTCTTCGAGGACTGCCTGCATGAGCGCCTGCTTGGACCGGAAGTGGTAATAGAGGGCGGGGTCCGTGATCCGGCAGCGGCGGGCGATCTCGCGGACGGTTGTGCCCTTGAATCCGCGCTCGGCGAAGAGGTCACGCGCGGTAGTGATGATCAGGGATCGGGTGATCGCGCCGGAGGTACGGTGGCTCGGTGCCGCTTCCATCCGATCGAGCATAGCGAACCCGATGGGCCGGTGAACAGGGGGTAAGGAAAGTAAAGCCTGTGGGCCCGGGCGCAGGTGGCTTCGACAGGTTCAGGACGCCGCCGCGGCGTCCGGCTTTGAGTCGCCGCTGGCCGCCGCCTGGGGAGTGGGCGTGGCGGCGGGCTTGGTCTCGGCGGTCGTCTCGGCGGCGGGGGCTTTGTCGGCCATGGCCGATTTCGTCCCTCGGCTGTCGGTTACGTAGAAGCCACTGCCCTTGAACACCACCCGCGGGGCGTGGAGGACTCGCTTGGCCGTGCCCTTGCGGCATTCCTGGCACTTGTGGGTCGACTCGGCGGAGAAGCTTTCGCGGAGTTCGTAGGATTTCTTGCAGGAGGGGCAGCTGTATTCGTAGGTGGGCAATGGGGCCTCGGGGAGCCGGCCAGGGTGGCCGTTGGTGGCGTTACCCAATTCTAGGTGGGTTTAGCACTCGCCTGTCAAGACTGCTAAGGCGGAGGCAAGGCCGTCCGGGTTCCCGGCTCCGATTCCTTCTATCCCCCAGATGGGGCAAACTAGGCGATGCCCTCCGCCGGTTTGCGGCCGGAGCGGCGCCCGGGTCGGGGCGTAGCGCAGCCTGGTAGCGCACTTGAATGGGGTTCAAGAGGTCCCGCGTTCGAATCGCGGCGCCCCGACCAAATCACTCGCACAGATTCGATTGCAACCCTTGAACCGGCGTGGTAGGCTTTGCTGTGCCATGACAACCGCAAGTAGCCTGCTTCCACAGCACAAAACTCCTCCGATTTCGCGTAACGGCCTCCTCGTGTCCTTCGAGCGTCACCTACGGGCCGAACGCAAGGACCCGGACACGATCGCCCACTACGTGGGGGCGTCGCAACAGTTCCTCGACTACTGCCTCGCCGAGGGGCTGCCGGCCGTCGAGAACGTCACGCGCGAGCACGTCGAGATGTGGATGGAAGCTCTCCACGAACGCTACCGGCCGCACACGGTGAGGAACCGCTACATCGGCCTTCGGATCTTCTACAAGTGGCTCACCGAAGAGGGCGAGATCGAACGAAACCCTATGGCCCGGATCAAGCCTCCATCGGTGGAGGAGTCCCCGAAGGATGTTGTGTCCGCGGAGAACATGGCGAAGGTCTTGGCCTACCTGGAGAAGGCGAAGAGGCTCCGCGACTGCGCCTTGATCGCCCTGCTGTATGACACCGGCATGCGCGCCGGCGAGCTGGCCGACCTGCGAACCGAGAACGTGAACCTCGACACGGGCGTGATCTTCATCCCCAAGACGAAGGCTAACCGCGTGCGGACCGTGCGGCTCTCCCCCCGCGGCATCCGTTACGTGGACCGCTACCTTCGCCGCGCCCGCGCCGATGGCGAGTATCTGCTCAACGGCCCGCGCGGCAAGCTGACCCGGTCTGGCATCTACTGGGCGGTGCGAAAGGCGTTCGAAGAGGTTGGCGTGCCGGGCACCATCGGCGCCCACGATTTGCGGCACACAAGCGCCAGTCACGTCGCTGAGAGCGGCCTCATGTCGGAGTCGGACGCGATGGCTCTCTATGGGTGGACGGACCCGGAGATGTTCCGGCACTACACGGGGCAGGCACGGGCGAAGGCGGCACTCGACGCCCACGCGCGTTCGAGCCCACTGGAGAGGTTGTCGAGGTGAAGGTTGGCAAAGCCTACCCACTACGGGTGTTGGCGGACCGGAGGGTGTTCTGCGGGAAACCCCGGTGTCGTGGCCAGGTGGGCACCGTGATGATACTCAACAATCCCCCCCGGAGGTGCTTTGTGCTGCTAGACGGGTGGCACCAGAACCGGGAAACCGCCATTTGGGAAGCGGACGCCCGCTTCCTCGCGGACCGGCACGAGCGTCGACCGAAGTTCGAGCACCTGACCACAGTTGACGGAGAGGTTCTAGCGGCCGACGGAGGACCGTGGCGGGTGAAGGTGCGGCCCCAACACATTCCGGCCGAGGGCGACTTGGTGCGTTGCCCACAACCTCGCTGCGGGACCAGCGTTGTGCCCTGGCCCAACACGGTGCCTCCCCGTGATGGGGGCAGCGGTCCGGTTGTGGTCTACGGGGTTCTCGATCTCGACGACGGCTCCGAGAGTCCCCGGCTTTACGGGCAAACCAGTTTCCCGCCGGCCAGCGCGGTCGTGGTCGGTTTCGCCCCGGCGGGCAAGATACCGGTACTCCTCGCGGGCGACGTTCATTTCTATGAGCCTGCGGAGCGGGTCAGTCCGGACGCCGTGGAGTTTGTCGCCGTTCCCCCGGGGGGGGGATTGACCGCATTCCAGTTACTTTCGTTCTCCCCGGATGGCCGGTACATGGCGGTAACCACTGCCGGGGCGGTGACGGTCTGGGAATTGGAGCTCAGGCAGCCGATCGGGGCCAGTCTCGGCCAGACCCCCGCACCTGAGGGCCAGGGCGCGGTCGCGTTCACCCCCGACAATCGCCTGGTCGTATCGAACGACGGCAGCATGACGCTCTGGGGGCTGGACGTTGGTCTCTGGGCGGAGAAGGTGTGCCTCGCCGCGGGACTCAACCTCACCGAGGCGGAGTGGGCGGAGAAGCCTAAGACGTAAGGGCCGGGCGGAACGCCACCACGCCGCAAGTGAACCGGCCGGGGCCGCGGGCGCACTGATGGGCAGAAGCTTGCATCGCCGTCGCTTGCATTCCATAATGGGCTAGACCATTTCGCCATTGCCGAAATTTGCACGGCTTTCTTCTCCAGGGGACCCCGGCCTCGCCGCCCACCCTGGAAGGGACGCCGTGACTTGCCTTCCACCAAGCTAAGCAACTTCCAACGCGCCCAACTCGCCGGCCTCGCCTCTGCGCGGATCGCCGGGCCAAAAGGCATGGCCGCCCGCGGTGCGAAAGGCGGTCGAAAGACCGCCGAAACGCGGGGCCGCGAACACTTCATCCGGGCCGCGCATAAGCGCTGGGGACGATTGGGTGGACCCGCCGTTGAGGGCGTCAAGCCCACGACGGCGCCCGCCGTCGCCGCCGCAGCCGCGGGCAAGGCGGCGACACCATGATCCCGAGTGACGCCAAACGCCGCCCGGGGCAAGGGCGGCGTTCGAAGACCAACAACTCATCGAATTCTACCACATACGGGCCGGCCCTCTGCCTCTTCTGCCTCAAGAGGGCGACCTGGTTCTTGTATTCCTCCGCTTCCGCCACTGACCTGGGGTGCCTCACGGTGCCTTTGTGCGATACCTGCAGCAAGCAGATCACGGGCATGGTCGCGCTGCTGGGCGGGGACGTGACGACCTGGCTCGCCGCCCCTGTAGGGGCCAATCCGGGGGCGCGTCCGCTGACGCGCCGCGAGATGCTTGCTGGAGAGCGCCGCTCCGCCACCACCATGGACGACATCATCGCCAAGGTGGTGAAGTCGTGACTGCCCCGTTCGATCAGGCCGAGGCCTATCGCGCAAAGGGGTGGTCCGGGGAGATTGCCCTCCCAGCGCGGGCAAAAGACCCGCCGCCTGACGGATTCACCGGCTACGAGGGCCGATTCTCAACCCCAACGGACTGGGCCAGATGGCGCCAGTCGGGGCTGACGAACATCGCCCTCCGGCTGCCGCCCAACGTCGTGGGCCTCGATGTTGACGCCTACGGTGGCAAGCGTGGCGCTGAGACGCTGGCAACGCGCGAAGCGGAATGGGGAGCCCTCCCGCCAACCTATGTCAGCACGTCTCGCGGCGTCAGCGCGTCCGGCATCCGTCTATTCCGGCTACCGCCCGGTGCCCCAACCGGCGCTGAGAACGGCTGGCCCACCGAAGCCGGGCCGGGGATCGAGATCATCCGGTTCGCCCACCGCTACGCCGTGGTTTGGCCGAGCGTTCACCCCGAAGGGCGGATCTACCGGTGGCGACGGCCCGATGGCGGAGACGCTGGCGAGCTGCCTGGCCTGGGCGATCTGGCTGAGCTGCCCGAGGCCTGGGTGGCCGGGCTGACCGGCCATAGCAACGGCCAGAGCGGCCAGAAGCCGGGAAGCCGCGCCAGCCGCCGCGAAGACGACAAGCAGGCCCGGCAGTGGATCAACGACCTTCCTAAGGGAAAGTCGTGCCGCTACGCGGGCAAGTTGGCCGCCGACGCCCTGGCGGCTGCCCGGCGCGAAGACGGCAACGCATACGACCACACCATGGCCGCCGTCCTTGCGCTCCTACGGGCGGGTGAGACCGGCCACACGGGCATTGCGGGCATCCTGGCGAGAGTCCGCGCTGCCTACATCGAAACCGTGAAGGATCGCGCTTCCGCTGGCGAAGCCGAACGCGAGTTCGACCGGTTCACCTTTGGGGGGGTAGCGAAGGTACTTGCTACCCCCGGCCCCGCTCCCGACACGATGTCGGGAGCGCCCGGCTGTGACTGTGAGCCCGGGCTGGGCGCGACGCCGAACGTCCCGCTTTTCTGGAGCACCGCCCGGGAGCTTGCGGACCGCACGCCCGAGGAACCGGCCTGGCTCATTGATGGGCTCCTGGCCCTCAACGTCGTCACTGAGCTGTCGGCGAAGATCAAGGTCGGCAAGACGACATTCTGGGCCGCGGCAGTGAGCGCCATGCTCCTCGGCGAGCCGTTTCTGGGGCTGGCTACGCGCCAGTGCGCCGTAGTGCTCCTCACTGAAGAGCGGGAGGCGACGCTCCGCGATCTGCTGAAACGCACCGGCCTCGACGCAGCCGACAACCTGTTTATCCTCCACCGCTACGCCACCCGCGCATACGAGTGGGCGGATATCGTCGCGGAAGCCGTACGGAAGGCGGGCAGCGTCGGGGCGGGGCTGCTGGTGGTGGACACCCTCCCCGACTGGGCCGGGATCGCCGGCGACGCCGAGAACAACAGTGGGGATGCCCTCACCGCAATGCGCCCGCTGCAGGACGCCGCGGCAGCCGGCCTGGGAGTGCTGAGCGTTCGACACGACCGGAAGGGGGGTGGTGAGATCGGCGACTCCGCGCGGGGTTCGTCCGCGTATGGAGGAGCCGCCGACATTCTCCTCCAGCTCACGAAGACAACGACCGCGGGCCATGAGAATCGCCGCACCCTCACGGGAGTCGGCCGGTTCGACCGTGTCCCGGGGGCGATCGTTATCGAATTCGTGGACGGCGTCTTCCGCGCGCTGGGGTCGAGCGCCGACGTAGAACGTACCGAGGTGCGGGCGCGGGTGCTCGACATTCTGCCGGATGCCGGCGCGCGGATGCTCAGCGAAACCGACCTACTGGAGCGACTGGGCGACGCGAAACGCTCCACGCTGAAGCGCGTCCTGGATGGGCTCGTGGAGGAGGGACGCGTCGCGAAGGCCACGGGAGCGGGCAAGACCGGCCGCGCCTTCGGCTACGCGCTCAATGAACTGTCCAGTATAGGAAAGTACCCTGGACAGTTGAGTTCCGACTACGCCTTCGATCTCGGCGTCCCTAATGAACTGTCCACGGGGGGCGCCCCTGGACAGTTGAGTTCGACGGCTCCTCCAGCTCAACTGTCCAGCCCCCTCCCCCTAAGTGGACAGTTCGGCCCCACAGTGGAGGACCTGTGTCAGGCCCCCCCCTTCGGGGAGTGGTGCCCCGTTGACCGATGCATCCAAGTGGTATCGGCGACTCGGAGATGTCCACAGCACGGCGCGGCGGGGGCGGTGTCGGGCCACCCACCGGGGCCACTAGCACGCGGCAAGGCCGCGCAAGGCTGATGAATACCGGCCCTGCGGGAGCGCGGGATGTTGGCGTTTGCCTTATGATTTCGGAATAATCCCGGAGGGGCGGCGCATGGGTGGGGCCGGCTCGGGCCGCGCGGGCGGCTGGGGAAGACCGACGGTACGCGATTACTGGGCGCTTGACATCCATGGGCTAACCCGCGATGGCTGCCTGCGCGACGGGGCGATGTTCACAACCACGTGGTCGCGCAACGGCGCGGTGCGCGCGAGCGCCGGCGGCCTGGCGAGCGCGAACGCTGTCGTGATGTCCTACCGCAGCACCAGCCGGGCCAGCGGGCGGGGCGAAGACATCTCACAGGCTCTGCCCCTGGTGGAGACGGCATGTTACTTCGGCGGCGCGCGGCGGTGGTTCCTTTGTCCCATCGCGGGCTGTGGACGCCGCGTGGCGGTGCTCTATCTTCGCGACCGGTACTTTGCCTGCAGGCATTGCCTGAACCTTGCCTATCCATCGCAACACGAAGACACCGGCGACCGCGCTTACCGGGTGATGCTGAACATCAGCCGGCGGCTCGCCGCTGACCGGCCGGGTTCCATGCACGCGGAGTGTCCGCCGAAGCCGTCTGGCATGCACTGGGGCACCTACGCCCGCCTGTACGGCCGCTGGTGCGAGGCGCGGGAGCGGTTCTACGGGGATCTCGCGGGGAAGCTGGGCCGCCTCGGGTAGATGCGCCACGGCGCCGAGAACGACGTACGCCCTGGGCGCCCCGGTAGGCTCATTCCGACACGATAACTGACCCCCAGCCTGTGCCTCGCCGCGAGTATTGATCCACTTGGGGCTCGGATCGCCAGGGGCATTGAGCCAGATCGCCACGAGCATTGAGCCACCCGAAGGCAGGTTCTGCACCATGTCGGCCAGTAGGAGGCCGGTGTGGCGTTTCGGGAGGTTCATCGCATGGAAGTCATCGAGGTCGTTCGGCGCTGGCAGGCAGGGGAAAGCCAGCGCGCTATCGCGAGGGCGACAGGTCTGTCGCGCAACACGGTGGAGAAGTACGTGCGGGCGGCACGGGCAGCGGGTGTCGGCCAGGGAGGCGAGCCGCCTGGCGACCAGGTCGTCCTGGGGCTCGTGCGGCTGAATGAGACAGCACCGCCGCCGGCAGCACCGCAGGCAGCGAGCCTTGAGCGGCAGCGGGAGCGGATCGCTGCCTGGCTCAAAGACGACCGGCTGCTGCTCACGCGCATCCACGAGCTGCTTGCCCGCGACGGGGTCGCCGTCTCCTACACCACCCTGCGGCGGTACGTCCGCCGGGCAGGGCTCTGGAAGCAGCCACAGACGACGGTGTGGATGGCGGAGTGGCCACCGGGCGAAGCGGCCGAGATGGACTTCGGCAAGCTCGGGATGCTGACTGACGCCAGCACGGGCAAGAAGCAGACGCTCTGGGCGTTGATCGTGACGCTCCCCGCCAGCCGCTACCCGTTCGTCTGGCCGATGTATCGCCAGACGCTGGACGAGACCATCGCCGGGCTGGAAGCCGCCTGGCGCTTCTTTGGGGGCATACCGAAGCGCGTCATCCTCGACAATTTCGCGGCGGCGGTGGCCGGGCCTGACCCGCTGGAACCACGGCTGACGCGCGGCTTCCTCGAATACAGCCAGGCGCGAGGCTTTCTCTGTGACCCCGCGCGCGTGCGCAAGCCGCGCGACAAGCCGCACGTCGAGGCGGCCGTGCGCTACGTCCGGGAGCGCTTCTTCAAGGGCGGCAGCTTCCGTGACCTGGAGGATTGCCGCCAGCAGGCCGAGCACTGGTGCAGCGAGGTCGCCGGGTTGCGCGTCCACGGCACTACGCGCCAGCTGCCCCGGGCAGTCTTCGAGGCGGAGGAGCAGCCAAAGCTCCAGCCGTACGACGGCGTCGCCTACGACGTGCCCCTCTGGCGGGAAGTCACCGTCCACCCCGACCACCACGTCCAGTTTGAGCAGGCGCTCTACTCTGCGCCGGTGGCGACCTGTCCCCCGGGCACGAAGCTGGAAGTACGCGGGGATCAGCAGTTGGTGAAGCTCTACAAGAAGGGTGAGCTGGTCAAAATGCATCCCCGCCAGGCCCGCGGCGCACGGGCAACCGACCCGGAGGACTATCCGGCGGAGAAGACCGCCTACGCCCTGCGTGCCACCGACCGGGTCGTCCAGCGGGCCGCGCCGCTGGGTCCGAACGTCGAGGCTTTCGCGACGAAGCTCTTTGAAGGGCCACTGCCCTGGGCGAAGCTGCGCGCGGGACTGAAGCTCGTGAGCCTCGGCGAGAGGTACGGTGGCGAGCGCCTGGACGCCGCCTGCTCACGCGCCCTTGCCTACGGCCTCATCGATGTCCGTCGCCTGCAGCGCATCCTGCTCCGCGCCCTCGACGCCGAAGAACATCCCGTCGAAGAGGTGACGGAGCCCCTGGGCAGCCGCTTTGCCCGGCCGCCGGGCGCCTTCGACCATCGCCAGCAGCGCCTGGCGGAGGCGGCGGGATGACCCTCGAGCCAGACCTCCTCCGGCTCCTCAAACGCCTCAAGCTGGGGCAGGTGGTGCCAACGCTCCCGGACCGCCTCGCCCTCGCGCGTGCCCAGAAGCTCGACTACGCCGCCTTCCTTACCCTCATCCTCGCCGACGAAGTCCAGCGCCGCGACCACCTTGCCCTCGAACGCCGGCTCCTCGCTGCCGGCTTCGAGGAGCGTGTCACCCTCGATGACTTCGACTGGTCGACCTCCATCCAGGTCGATCGCCGCCACCTCAACGAGCTCTTCTCGCTCCACTTCCTCCAGAAGAAAGAGCACGTCCTCCTCATCGGCCCCGTCGGTGTCGGCAAGACCTTTCTCGCCCAGGCGCTCGGTGCCGCCGCCACCAGGGCCGGGCACGCGGTCCTCTTCCGCCGCGCCGATGTCTTGCTCCGCGAGCTCGGCCAGGCCCGCGCCGACCACAGCTTCGAAGAGGTCTTCCGCCGCTACCTCGCTCCCGACCTTCTCGTCGTCGACGACTTTGCCCTCCACCGTCTCACCCAACAGCAGTCCGAGGACCTCTACGCGCTCATCATCGAGCGCCACCGTCGCTCATCCTTCATTGTCACCTCCAACCGCGACGTGGCCGAGTGGGTTGGTCTCTTCGCCGACCCCATCCTCGCCAACAGCGCCCTCGACCGCCTCGCCAACGGTGCTCACCAGCTCGTCATCGAAGGGCCCAGCTATCGCGCACGCCTCGCCCCCAGGTCACCGGAGGAGGCGCCTATGCCCTGACCGCCGCCACCACCATCGAGCTCCAGGGTGGCTCAATGCTCGTGGCGATCACTGGCTCAAACCCCACGGCGATTGACACCCAGCCACACGGCGGCTTCGGCGGTCGTGCTGGGCTTGCCTTCGCTCAGGATGGCGATGAGGCTGATCATCGCTCTCCCTCGGGACTCCGGCATTCCTGATACCAGCTAGCGCCACCCGCGAGCCCTACGCAGTCTTCCTCTGTCCCGCCATCACTCGTCCACCCCAGGCTTCCGCCGGTCAGGAGCCAGCCCAAAACCAGAATCGATGTCCCCAAGAACAAGGCGATGGCAGGAAAATACCCGCCGATCCACGTCGTAACGCGCAAGCGATGACGACCGATCATCGTCTTACCCCCCACCCCTCATCTGGCCCGTACCAGCACTCCACATACCACTCGCCATGCCGATCCAAGACTGCCACGCAGTCTTCTTGGGGACTGTTGGCCGACCCCGACAGGATGAAGACCGAAATCACAATCGCTAACCCCAAGAGCCAGGCGATGCCCCACCAGTGGCGGCCGACCATGGATTGAATCTTCATCGCGGCGAGATGGGCTTTCATGTCAGATATCTCTCCCCGGGGCGGACGCGCCCGTTTCGAGTTCGTCCTCAAGATCGCGCCGGGGCTCGCCCGAATCCCGGAACCCCGAGGGAATGTACCACTGCCATATGGTGGTGGGGCGGTAACCCGCCACCGTTACCTCAATTTGACAGCAACCGTGCCGTCCGTGGCTATTCGCGGTTGTCCATGTCCCGGAGCGGACTCGTTGGCGAACCCCTGCGCACGCTGCCAGGGCGGCTGTGAGGGCCAACAGAGGGAGGGGGAGGAGTATCGGGCGCATGGCTGTTGGGGTGACTATGGAAGCCCTGCGCGGGTTCGGCAAGGGGTCGCGGGAAATACGACAGAAACTGTCGCGACAGGAGGTGTCGCGGCAGCGGGGCGCGCGGCCGGCGGCTCTGCCGACGGCGGGTCCCGGCGCGGCGGAAGACGGGCGCGATAGGAGGTGACGGTGGAGGCATCGCCGGGCGCAGCGGACCCGGAGGGCCGGTGATGCGGGAGCCGTCGCCGACCGCGACAACGCCTGGAGCGCGCGGGACCACCGGGACCCCCTCGGGGATCGGCGCGCACCGCCATCCCTGCGGCCTCAGCCGCGAACTTCGGAGCGCAGCGGAGTGATCCTTCGCCCGGCAGGCCGGAGGCGATCAAGAAAACCCCGGGCCACAGGCGCGCCCCCGCCGGAGGCTGCCGGGCGAGGCGGGCCGGCCGGTGGTGGTGGTTGGAGGCCGGGCCGCGAACATCGGAGCCGTGCGCGCGGAAGGGCCGGGGAGGGAGCGCGCGCGGCGTAGTGGGGCGGTGGGGTTGGGGGTGGGGCCTCAACGTCTTCGGAGCGATAGCGGAGTGCGCGCGGGGCGTAGCGGAGTGCCAGGCGGACAAGGGGACGGATAGGCGGCGGGCGGGACTATGACGGGTTCCACCATCCTGAGCCCGTGGCCGATCCGGACCCCCCGGCTGGGGCGTAGCGGAGCCTGGCGCGCCAACCCTGCGGCGGCGCGGGCCGACCATCGGGAGGCTGGCGGTGGCGCGCACTTCGGAGCGATAGCGGAGTGCGGGTCGGAGGATGACCCTTCTGCGGGTTCAGGCAAAGGCGTAAAGTTGGCGCCGGCGCCGGAAGAGAGAGACGGCCACCGGGCCGGGGAGCTTCGCTGGGTGACCTGAGTCTGGCGAGAGCACAAAACTACCCCGTCGCTAGCATGCGACCCGCCCAATTTCCTAGATACGAACCGTCCAGATAGACGGTTGCACGAGGCTTTTTGAATGGGGTTCAAGAGGTCCCGCGTTCGAATCGCGGCGCCCCGACCATCCTCTGCCGTCGTCAGTCGAGGACGGCAGCGAGGACGAAGACCACGACAAACACGCTCTGGGCCGAGTGCACGATGATCCCCAGCCACGCGCTCTGCCACCGCCGGGCAGGATAGGCGAACAGGAAGATCCCGCTCACCACCGCCGAGGGGATCACCCACGGCTGATGCAGGTGGTAGAGCCCGAACAACGCGCCGTTGGCAACCCAGTCGCCCCGGCCGAAGACGCCCCGCATGCGCGGCAGCAAGATCCCCCGGAAGAGCAGTTCCTCGCCAATCACGGTGTTGAAGATGGTCAGGAGCACGACCACCGCGAACCATCCCCACGCCCCTCGAAAGAACTCCTCGCCGCTGTCGGTGGCCAGGAATTCGGCGAAGTCCCTCGGGGACGGTCCGGTGAGACCTGGCGCCATTTGCCAGAGGCCGAAGAGGAGGGCGAAGACAAGCGCCCACCACCAGCTCTTTCCACCCGCACGCCCGGTCTTCGGATCGCGCGGCGCCTGCAGCCAGAGGGCACCGCGGACGGACGGCCAATGGAAGGTCCCCAGTTCCAGCCGCACGAGGATCAGGACCAGGACGGACTGCCAGATGAGCCCGGCGGTGAGCAGGATCAGGAGCGCCTGGGCCAGTGGCTCGTCGCCGCCCAGCCGGTCCTCAAACCAGGGCGCGGCGAGCCATGCGAGGACAGCCATCGGGACGGCGGCTGCCGCCCACACCGCGAGGATCTGAACCAGTGAGTACTGCCTGGTATCCCGGTCGCCGGGGGCGGCCCGACCCTGTGAGGCGGCGGCGTTTTCAACTTGTTGCATCTCGTCCGTCCTGGAAGCAGTTGGTGTCGCGGTGCCCGGCGCGGATGCCACCGCGAGTTGCGGAGCATACATCGTCGCCCGGTGTGACAAACCGGCCACCAACGGCGGCATCCCGGCATGATGGCTGCGGGCTGTTAACGAACGAGGTGCAGAGCGACGTTCCGTCTCAGCACAGCAGGCGTTGCGGGGTTGGGTGAGGCCGGTCAGCCAAGGTACCGAACGTCAAGGCGAAGCTCCTCGGCCCCTGAGCCCTTCTTCGTGACCCTGTAGGCGCCCGCGGCGCGGCGCGAGGAGGTCGCACCGTGAAGCTCCGCTTCTGCGAAGTGGGGACCGTTCGGCCCTCCTACTCGGATCCCTTGACCATCCCGCCAGCGAACTCCTCGAGCCATCTTGTAGTAAACGAGCGGGGTTGAGTCCGGGCTTCCAAGGGAGAGTTTCAATGAAACGGAAATCATTATCCACGCTGGGCCTCGGAGCGATGCTATTCCTCATCGCGGGCGTTGGAGCGCTCGCTCTTGATTCGGGGCAGTCGGCACTGACGAAAGGGCAGTGTCAGAAGGTTCAGGGAACGCTCGTTCTTCTCGTTACCCCCCTTACTGACAGCAGCGGGACGCTGACCGGCACCGCCAAAGGTGAGTTCAACGGCACGGTCGACGGTTCACAGGAGGACGGTACCGATGGCCGGTTCAGTGCAGAGTTCGTTGTCACGTCCAAAGCGGGCGTTTTGACGGCCCTGCACATGGACTACCTCGCGGGGAACTTCACGACGCCTAACCTTCTGGGTGCGGGACTGATGGGGACGCAGGGAAGCCCGGATCCCGGGGACACCTACTACGTTCTAACGGCCACCATGGCCCCCGGTTTCAACGTCCCGATGATGGAGTGGTCGTACTCCGGGCTCGCGTGCGTCGCGACTGAGTAAGTTCCCGAGGCGACCGGAGGGCCGGTTCCCTGTTGTCATGAGCGGGTGCAGGTGGCTCGTCCTCAACCATTCCTTGCGAACGCTGCCGCCAGTTACTCCTCCCCTAACTTCGCCAGAAGCGGCTTCCGTGCGACAGTGCGGTAGGCCATCTCCACCATCGTGCCGACCTCCTCCCAATCTGGCTCTCCGTCCAGGCGCATGCCGATCCAGCCGCGTCTTCCTTCGTATGGAGGGATGAAGAAACGGTCGGGAGCGGCAGGGATTAGCGTCTCCTGCGCGCCGGGAGGCATCGCCAGCCAAAGTGCCAGGCGGCCGTCGTTGTGGTGATTGTCGCGGTAGTGCGCGAAGAGCCTCTCCTTTACGCGAAAAGTGGGCGCGCCCCACGCCTGTCTCTCCGTGGTTTCGGGCAGGGCAAGACAGATGGCGCGCACTCGGGCGAGGGCTTCGTCGTGCACGCGTCCCCCCGGTCGGCGGTCATTGTGGTCGACAATCAACCACCGCCGGATGCGCGTGTCAACGGTGACGGCCGCCCGGCTGTGCGGTAGTCAGTCCCCGGCGGGGGTCACCGTGCTTGCCTGGGGGCCCTTGTCGCCCTCTTCCTCGGCGAAACGCACCTCGGCGCCGGCCGCCAGCCGGTCGAACCCGTCGCCAAGGACGCTGTTCCGGTGGAAGTACACCTCACGCCCGCCGGCCGCGGCGATGAAGCCGTAGCCATCTTCGTGGAAGATTCGGGAGACCTTGCCGCGCGGTGGCGTTTCCGGCGTCTTCACCTCGCCGCGCTGCTTGCGGGCGTACTCCTCGAGCCGCCGTTCGGCCGCGGTGAAGGCCTGCCGGATGGCGACGTGGAGGTCATCGGCCTTCTGGTGGTTGACGACGAGCACTGAGCCGGGCACGTCCATGTCGATCTTGACTTCGAAGGGGCCGCCCTGGCGGTGGTGCCCGGTTGGCGCGTCGAGGATAACGCGGCAGGTCAGGATCGCGTCGTAGAGCGAGTCCAGGTGGGCGGCCCGTTCGCGGATGTATTCGTCGACTTCAAGGGTAAGCGCGACTGAGCCCGGCTTCACTTGCAGCTGGAGCATTTGGGGCCCTCTTCATTGGTGTGAGACTTAGCGGTTCCAGGATGCACGGAGAATGGTGTCATCTTCGAGGTAGTGATAGTCAAAGGTGCCGTGGTAGGCGTGGTGGATCGCCTCGCCAATGCGCCGCGGCAGGTGGATGTCGGTCGTGGTGATTAGCACACCACCCTCCGCGGCCTCGGTGGCGATGAGGCGGTGGAGCGGGTGCTCGGCGGTCTCGGCGGTGGATTCGTTCGCGACGAGGTTCAGGATCTCCTCGCGATGCTGCTCGAAGAACGCGCCGCCGACGGTGAGGAACCCGGCGGGGTACTTGTCTTCGATGCGCCTGCAGGCCGGGCACTTCGCTTTCTGGGCGCCCGGCGGGACGGTGTCCATCCACGCCCAGTGGCCGTTGTGCAAGACGGCGCTGCACGAAGGGCACTGCGCTGGTTCCGCCGGCTGTTTGCTGCTGCGGTAGGCGTCGTGCCCGGCCTCCGGGACGATGTTGTCGCGCCGAGGCTCCCACGGCTGCTGGTTCACCGAGGAGGGGTTCTGGTTGGACGAGTGACCCATGCGAGCGTCCTCCTGGGGTCATTTGGCCGGTCCGGCGGCGTCGGCGATGCCGGACCTGTACGCACCTTACACCCTGGCGAAAGGGCCGAGGGTGGCCGAACGGCCGCGGTTCCTGCCCCTGTTGGACCCTTCTGAGGGAGCCCGGGCGTGTCAGTAGGGGTGCTCGGCCCCGGCGATGATGTCGCGGACTACAGCCGGGTCGGCGAGCGTCGTCACGTCGCCGACGTTCTCCGGCTCGCCCTCAGCGATCTTT
Source organism: uncultured Anaerolineaceae bacterium (assembly GCA_964438865.1). Classification (GTDB taxonomy): domain Bacteria; phylum Chloroflexota; class Dehalococcoidia; order Tepidiformales; family Tepidiformaceae. Next base: position 160,192 of record CAYTMI010000004.1, read on the forward strand.
CGGAGGATCCGCCGCATGATCTTGCCGGACCTTGTCTTCGGCAGGCCTTCGACAAACTGGATCTTGTCGGGGTTTGCGATCGCGCTGATGTCCTTTCGCACCGCGTCGCGCAGTTGTCTCGCGAGGTCCGCGGAGCCGGAGCTCCCGGCATTCAGCAGCACGAAGGCGTAGATCCCGGTGCCCTTCACGTCGTGGGGATAGCCGACGACCGCGGCCTCCGCGCAGGCTTCGTGCCCGACGAGCGCGCCCTCGATCTCGGCTGTCCCCAGCCGGTGGCCGGCCACGTTGAGGACGTCGTCGACGCGCCCGGTTATCCAGTAGTACCCGTCCTGGTCGCGATGGCAGCCGTCACCGGTGAAGTACTTGCCCGGGTAGGTGGTCAGGTAGGTCTGGACGAAGCGATCATGGTCGCCGTAGACGGTGCGCATCATCCCCGGCCACGAGGCCGTGATGCAGAGCCGCCCGGTAACGCTATTGCCGGTGAGTTCAGTACCGGCTTCGTCGACCACGCAGGGCTGTACGCCGAAGAACGGCAGCGACCCGGAGCCCGGCTTCATGTCGGTTGCGCCGGCGAGGCCGGTGATCATGTGCCCGCCCGTCTCGGTCTGCCAGTAGGTGTCGACCACCGCGCATCGCTGTTCGCCGACCACGTTGTAGTACCAGCGCCATGCCTCGGGGTTGATCGGTTCGCCCACGGTGCCAAGCACGCGGAGAGACTTGCGGCTGTACCGGGTGACGTGCTGGTCGCCTTCGCGGGCGATGGCGCGGATCGCGGTCGGCGCGGTGTAGAGGATGTTGATCCCGAGGCGGTCGACCATGTCCCAGTAGCGGCCGGCGTCCGGGTAGGTGGGGATGGATTCGAAAATCACGCTCGTGGCGCCATTCCCCAGGGGGCCGTAGACGATGTAGCTGTGCCCGGTCACCCAGCCAATGTCGGCGGCGCAGCAGTAGATGTCGCCTTCCCGGTAATCGAACACGTACTTGTGGCTGACCATGGTGTGGAGCAGGTAGCCGGCCTGCGTGTGGAGCACGCCCTTCGGCTTCCCGGTCGACCCGGACGTGTAGAGGATGAAGAGAGGGTCTTCGGAGTCCATCGTTTCGGGGGCGCATTCGGCCGGCTGGGCGGCGAGCGCTTCGTGCCACCAGTCGTCCCGGCCGAGGGTCATGGGCACGTCCTCCCCGGTGCGCTTAAAGACGATGGTGAACTCGACCGTATGCCCCGGTTCCGCGAGCGATTCGTCGACGTTCCGCTTCAGCGGCACGGAGCGCCCGGCGCGGCGGCCTTCGTCCTGGGTGATGATCGCCTTGCAGGTAGAGTCGTCCACGCGGTCGCGAATGGAGCGGGGGCTGAAGCCGCCGAAGATGACCGAATGGATGGCGCCGATCCGGGCGCAGGCGAGCATGGCAACGGCGAGTTCGGGCACCATGCCCATGTAGATGGCGACGCGGTCACCCTTGCGAATGCCGCGAGCTTTCAGTGCGTTGGCCAGGCGGCAAGTCGCTTCGTAGACCTCGCGGTAGGTCATCGAACGGTTCTCGCCCGGTTCATCGCCTTCCCAGAGGAGTGCGATCTGCTCCGCCCGGGTGGCGAGATGACGGTCGAGGCAGTTGGCCGAGACGTTGAGTTTGCCGCCGAGGAACCAGCCGATTTTGCCCGTGTAGAAGTCCTCTTCCTTCACCTTCGAAAAGGGCGCTATCCAGTCGATGAATTCGTTCGCCATGCCGGTCCAGAAGGCGTCCGGCTCTTCCACGCTGCGGCGGTAGAGGTCGTCGTAAGCGGCGCGAGAGGCGACGAGGGCGCCCTCACGGACGCGCGCGGGAGGGGCGTAGGACTCGTGCACGGGGAGGCCGATCTCGGTCGACAAGGTTACATAACCTCGATGTCATTACTCCGCAGGGCGGGCAGGTTGGCCTATTCTAAGCGCTCCGCCGCGGCTTGGCGCGGCCAAGGCGCCCCCGGCCCACGGGCTGCCGGAACGTGGTAGATTCCGCCTAGCCCCGCTTAGGAGGCACGCGATGGACATCTCTCGCGACACGCTGCTCGACCTGCACCAGCGGATGGTGCGCATCCGCCTCTTCGAAGAAGAGGCCGGCAAACTCCAGGAGTCCGGGAAGATCCCCGGCGCGCTCCACCTCTACGTGGGTGAGGAGGCCGTCGCCGCCGGGGTGATGACCCACCTTTCCGCCGAAGACCAGATAACCAGCACTCACCGCGGCCACGGGCACCTGGTTGCGAAGGGCGGCGACCTCCGCAAGATGTACGCCGAGCTCTATGGCCGCGCGACCGGCTACTGCAAGGGTAAGGGCGGGAGCATGCACATCTCCGACCTCGACCTCGGGATGCTCGGGGCGAATGGGATCGTCGGGGCCGGGCCGCCAATCGCCATCGGCGCTGCCTTTTCGAACAAGTACCGGGGCACTGACCGCGTGACCTGTTGCTTCTTCGGCGACGGCGCCAGCAACGAAGGCACCTTCCACGAAGCCGCGAACATAGCCGCGCTCTACAAGCTCCCCGTCGTCTTCGTCTGCGAAAACAACGGCTTTGGCGAATTCACCAGCCAGGCTCGCCACCAGGCGATCAAGGATGTCGCCGACCGCGCGGCCGGGTACGGCATGCCCGGCATCGTCACCGACGGCATGGACGTGGTGGCCGTCTACGAAGCCGCCGGCGAGGCCATTGCCCGGGCTCGCCGCGGCGCCGGACCGAGCCTGCTCGAATGCAAGACCTACCGCTTCTTCGACCACGTCGGCATCCGCGGCATGGGAGTCGTCTACCGCGAGGACGCGGAGGTGCTGGAGTGGCGGAAGCGGGACCCGATCACGCTCTTCGAATCGCGGCTTGAGGAGATGGGCTTGCTCACGGCCGAGGCCGCGGCCCAGGTACGCGAGCGTGTCCTCTTTGAAATCCGCGAAGCCATCGCTTTCGCCGAGGCGAGCCCGTTCCCGCCAGAAAGTGCGCTCATGGAGGATGTCTACACCATCATGGGGGCAGCGCGATGACCACCACCGAGGCACCGGCCGGACGCAAACTCGCCTATGTCTCCGCGATCAACGAAGCCCTCGCCCAGCTGATGCGCGCGGACCCCAACGTCTTCATCGCCGGCGAGGACGTGGGTCTCTACGGCAGCGTCTTCGGGGTCACCCGCGGCCTCATGAAGGAGTTCGGCGAGAACCGCGTGGTCGACACCCCAATCGCCGAGTCTGGGATCATGGGCCTTGGCCTTGGCGCGGCGGCCACGGGCCTGCGCCCGATCATCGACATCATGTTCATGGACTTCATCGGCGTCTGCATGGACGAAGTGGTCAACCAGATAGCGAAGATGAAGTACATGTTCGGCGGCAAGGCGACCCTCCCGCTGACCATCCACACCATGGCCGGCGGCGGGATGTCGATGGCGGCCCAGCACAGCCAGTCGCTCGAAGCCTGGTTCTGCCACGTGCCCGGGTTGAAGGTGGTCATGCCCTCGGGCCCCTACGAAGCAAAGGGATTGATGATCGCCGCCGTCCGCGACGACAACCCTGTGATTGTCGTGAACACGAAGACGCTGCTTGGCCTGCAGGCCGACGTGCCGGAGGAGATGTACGAGATCCCGTTGGGCAAGGCGCATGTCGTCCGCCCGGGTTCGAACTTCACCATCATCGCCACGGGGCGGATGGTTGGCGAAAGCATGAAGGCCGCGGAAGAACTGGCAGCGGATGGCCTCGACGTCGAAGTGATCGACCCCAGGACCTTGCAGCCGTTCGACACGGAGACCTGTGTCGCCTCGGTTAGAAAGACCCATCGGGCCCTTGTCGCCCACGAAGCCGTGCGTTTCGGGGGCATCGGCGCCGAGATTGCCGCGCAGATCCAGGAAGAGGCTTTCGACTCCCTGGACGCGCCAGTCGGGCGGGTCGGGGCGCCGTTCGCGCCGGTGCCGTTCAGCCCGGCCCTGGAGAAGCAGTACATCCCAAACGCCGACCGGATCGTCGCCGAAGTCCGCCGCCTCCTCGGGAAGCAGGGCTGAGGCGCCGGTGGCGAGCGGGCCCATCGGCATCATCGCGAACCCGGCCTCTGGAAAAGACATCCGGAGGCTGGTCGCTCATGCTTCGGTCTTTGACAACCAGGAGAAGGTGAACATCATCCGCCGAACGGTGTTGGGCGCCGTGGCCGCGGGGTGCGACCAGTTCCTCTATCTCCACGACGGCCATGCCATGGTGGTCAACGCCATCGACGGTCTCAACGCCGACGCCACCTTCACGGAGGTTGAGACGCCCGCCACCTCCGGCGCACTCGACTCGGAGCGCGCAGCCCTGCGGATGCGTGAAGCCGGCGCCGCGGTCATCGTCACCCTCGGCGGCGATGGCACGAACCGGGCGGTCGCCCGGGGCTGGCAGGATGCCCCGCTGGTGGCAATCTCGACCGGAACGAACAACGTCTTCCCGCAGATGGTCGAAGGCACGGTGGCGGGCGCCGCGGCCGGGCTTGTCGCGACCGGGAAGGTGCCGCTGCTGGATGCGGCCCAACAGTGCAAGGTCGTGCGGGTGGAGGTGGAAGGCGAGCGCGACGACCTCGCCTTGATCGACGCGGTGCTCCTGGACGAGGCGTTCGTAGGCGCCCGCGCGATCTGGACCACCCGCGTGCTCCGGACCATCGTGCTCACACGCGCCAACCCCGGGGCCGTCGGGATGTCGGCAGTGGGCGGATTGCTCCACCCACTCACCGACGCCGACGAGGGCGGGCTGTTCGTGCAGGTCGGCCCGGGCGGAGGGGCCGTGCTCGCGCCGATCGCTCCTGGCCTATTCGATCCCGTCCCGATCGCGGAGGTGCGGCCTCTGGCATGGGGAGAGCGGGTGGAAGTCGCCGGGCCCGGCATCCTGGCGCTCGATGGTGAACGCGAGCGGCGGCTGTTGCCCGGACAGCGAGCCTGGCTCCGGGTCGAACGTTCCGGCCCGTGGGTTATCGACGTGGCGCGGACGATGCGCCTGGCGGCCTGCCGTGGTCTGTTCCGATTCAAGGCTGGAGGCGCGCACGATGCCAACTGAGGTGCTTATCCCGAAGCTCGGCATGACCATGACCGAGGGCACCGTCGCCGAATGGCACATCCCCGACGGCGGCGAAGTGAAGGCCGGGGAGATGGTTTACCGCCTCGAGACTGAGAAGATTGAGTTCGAAGTCGAAGCCGAGGCCGCGGGCACCGTCCGGCACCTGGTCTCCGAGGGCACGACGCTCGTGCCGGGGTCCGTTGTCGCCTACATCCTCGCCGCCGGTGAAGCGATGCCGGCTGGTGCGCCTGCCCCTGCCCCGGGACCTGCGGCCACGAGCACAGCGAGAGCCCCGGCGCCCCCGACTGCGGCCCTGGCCGGTGGCACCGCGCCGTCGTCTCCCCTCGCCCGGCGGCTCGCGCACGAAGCAGGGATCGACATCGCCAGCCTGCGTGGCAGCGGTCCCGGCGGGCGTGTCACCGAAGCCGACGTGCTCGCGGCAAAGGCCGCTCCTGCTGCCGCGACGCCCCCGCCTCCCGCCGCCGGGCACGAGGTCATCGCCTCGCCGGTCGCCCGGAGACTGGCGGAAGAACTCCGCATCGAGCTCTCGACCGTGACCGGCACGGGGCCGGGCGGCCGCATCACGAAGGAGGACGTCGAAGCTGCCGCGGCAGCCCCGAAGCCGGGCACGCCCCGCCCCGCGGGACCAGCGGCCGGGACCAGTGTGCCGGTTCGCGGGATGCGCAAGGTCATCGCCGAGCGGATGCACGCCAGCCTCAGGGAGATGGCCCAGCTCACCATGGGGATGGAGGTTTCCATGGACGATGCCGTGAAGCTCCGCACCCAACTCGTCGCCGAATGGGAGCCGGAGGGCGTCCGGCCGTCGTACACGGACCTCGTCATCTGCGCGGTGGCGAAGGCCCTCCGCCAGCACCCGTTGCTCAACGCCCGCTTCGGCGAAAAGGAGATCGAACTCGTCGGCGAAGTGCACGTCGGGATGGCGGTGGCGCTCGACGACGGCCTGGTCGTCCCGGTCATCCGCAACGCCGACGGCCTCTCCCTGAAAGAGATCGCTGCCGAGAGCACCCGGCTCGCCACGGCCGCCCGCGCGGGGAAACTGGGGCTCGACGAGATGGCGGGGGGGACCTTCTCCGTGACCGCCCTCGGGATGGCCGGGGTTGACTTCTTTACGCCGATCGTCAACCCGCCAAACGTCGCTATCCTCGGGGTCGGGCGCATCCACGACGCTGTCCGCTGGGAGGGTGACCGTCCGGTCCGCGCCCAAACGATGACCCTCAGCCTGACCATCGACCACCGCGCAGTGGATGGCGCGCCGGGAGCGGCGTTCCTCGGGACGGTGCGGGACCTGCTCGAAGCGCCCTACCGCCTGCTCGTCTGATGGCCAGCTACGACGTCCTCGTCATCGGTGGGGGGCCGGCGGGGTATGCGGCAGCGCTGAAGGCGGCCGAACTCGGCGCCTCGGTCGCGCTGGTCGAAGCCGAGCGCCCGGGCGGCGCCTGCGTCCACCACTCCTGCATCCCGACGAACATCCTCCTGGGGTCGGCCCACAGCTTCGTCGAGGCGCAGGAGCAGCGGGTCATGGGCGTGTTCGAAGCCGGGGACGCCTTCAATTTCGCGCGGGCCGCGGCCCGCAAGGACGCACTCGTCGCGAAGATGGCCCAGGGCCTCATGGCGGCGCTCCGCATGCGGAAGGTGAAAGTCGTCGCCGGCCGTGCCGCCTTCAGCGGACGTTCATCGGTCACCGTCACCGGGGAGGGAGGAACTGAGGAACTGAGCGCCGAGGCGTTCGTCATCGCGACAGGGACACGCTGGGAGCCGCCGACTATCGACGGTATCCCCCCGGAGCGGGTGCTCACAGCGGACGCGGTGCAGGCGCTCGCCGTGGCGCCGGCCTCTGCCCTCATCCTCGGTGGCGGACCGGCAGACACCGCCTTTGCTCTCGAATACGCGTTCCTCCTCAGTGTCGCCGGGGCGGAAGTGGCGATTGCGACGCCGGGTTCGCGGCTGCTTCCCGGCCTCGACGAGGCGGTGTCGCAGGTGGCACTGGCCATGGTCTCCGCGGCGGGCATCCGGCTGTTCGATTCCGCGACCGTCCGCGGCGAGGGGGCCCGTGTAGTGGTGAGCCACGCTGGCGGGACCGACTCGGTGCCGGCCGAGGTCCTGGTTGCCGCGGACGTGCGCCGGCCCTATTTCGAGACGCTGAACCTCGCGGTGGCTGGAGTCGAAGCCAAGGCTGCGGGCATCGCCGTCGACCGCGGCTGCCGGACCAGCAACCCGGCCGTCTTCGCCGCCGGCGACGTCACCGGCCAGGTGATGCTGAGTAGCAGCGCGAACCACATGGGCGAGGTCGCGGGGAGGAATGCCGCTGGCGGCAACGCTCGCACGCGCCTCGACCGTATCCCCCACGTCCTCCACACCCTGCCCGAGATTGGCTGGGTTGGCCTCACGGAAGCGCAGGCGAAGGCTGCGGGCAGGAGCGTCGTCAGCGGCGTCTTCGACCTTTCGTTCAACGCTCGCGCCATCGCCCTCGGCGCCCGGGAAGGGCTGGTCAAGGTCGTGGCGGATCGGGAACTGGGCGAAGTGCTGGGTGTTCACGTTGCCGGGCCGGGCGCCGCGGAGATCATCAACATCGCCGCGACGGTCATGCAGTCGGAGGTGACCCTGGCCGACCTTGCGGCGATGACCGCCTGGCATCCCAGCATGGCCGAGGGGCTGGTCGAGGCGGCGCGCCGGGCTCTGCTGTAGCGGCCGGCCTACATCGCCGTGCCGATGAAGACCTCCCGTTTGTCGTCCCCGTCGTTCATCGTCTCTATGCGCACCGCGAAGCCGGCGTCCTCCAGCCACCGCACCCAGTCGTCGCGTGGGAACACGCCGAGAACGTGGCGGTCGTGCTCCACGCTCACCGTGCCGTCGGGTTCTCGCAGCAGATAGGCGTAGTCGACGTTGTAGGTCGTATCTGTGGGTCCGGGCGAGGTGGTCCATTCCAGGTAGCGCAGCCCGCGCCCGTCCGGGCCGTCGTGGCCGCCGTGGTCGGTGCCGGGCGCGAACGTCTCGCGGACGCAGTCGGGCACGAAGAGCGCCACCCCGCCCGACCGGCAGTGCGCGCGGGCAGTGGCGATCGCCGCGCGGAGGTCCGCTTGGGTGGTCATGTACTCCACCGCGTCGTGGATGAACACGCAGTCGAACTCGCGGTCGAGGCGGGCACTGCGCATGTCTCCTTCCAGATGCTCGCATTCCGGGTTGATCGTCTGGCTGAGCGCGAGCATCCGCGGCGAGAAGTCCACGAGGGTGCACGTGTACCACGCCTTCAGGTGCGAAGCCGTGTTCCCGCCCCCACTTCCGAGCTCCAGCAAGGTGCGCGCGCTCCCACCCGTGGCCTCGTCGATCATCCGCCGGTAGGCGCCAGCCTCCGGGGCGTAGTCGGCCGGGGCCGTCAGCAGGTGGAACCAGTCGGCAAACTCCGTGTAGAGACGCGCTTGCATCAGCCGTCCACGCACATCCGGCGCATAACTTCGTAGACCATCTGGCAGTTGAGCCGGAAGCTCTCAAGCGAGACCCGCTCGTTGTGGCCGTGGACCCCCTTCGCGACGTCCGGCGTGGTGAGTCCGCCCGAGAACCCGTAGGAGAGTTGCCCGCGATTGCGAAGCACGCTGCTGTCGGTGAACTCGACCGTCATCCCGGGGACGACCACCGCCTCCTCGATGTGGTCGTGGACGACGTCTTCGATCACCCGGAAAAGCTCGGTGTCGAAGGTGTTTGTGTCCGACCAACCGACGTGCACCCGCTCCACCCGCACTTTCGGGTCGTCGATCACCGCTTCGACCGCGCGCTGGAAGTCATCCGGGTTGACCCCCGGCAGAAGCCGGCAGTCGAGCGTGGCCTCGGCCCGCCCCGGGATGACGTTGTGCTTGATCCCGGCAGTGGCTGTCGTGGCGCTGATCGTGTCCATCAGCAGCGCCCGGACGCGGATGTCCGCTTCCGCTGCCGTCGTCAGCCCGGCGACAGTCGGTTCGCCCTTGTAGATCCCGGCGCGCGAAAGCCGCGTGAAGTACTCCCCGAGGACGGGCGAGACGGTGAAAGGCCGCTCCCACGTCTGCACCTTGTGGAGGGCGCGGACGAGGCGGTCGAGGGCGTTGTCGTCGTGGGGCATCGAACCATGCCCCGGCCGCCCCTCGGCGACCAGCCGCAACCAGAGCGGCCCCTTCTCGGTCACCGCGACGTTGAATACGGGCCGCTCGACGCCGAAGACCTCCGTCGTCCCGCCGCCGCCTTCGTTGATGACGTACTCCGCCTCCAGCGACTCCGGGTGGTTTCGCTCGATCCAGCGCATGCCGAACTCGCTGCCCGCTTCTTCGTCGGCCATCGCGAAGAACACGAGGTCGCGCCGCAGGGACACACCCAGGCGCTTGAGGGTGAGGAGCGTCATCAACTGGGCGACGCCGAGGCCCTTCATGTCGAGCGCGCCGCGGCCCCAGATGAAGCCGTCGCGGATGTGGCCGCTGAAGGGCTCATCGTCCCAGTACTCCCGCTGGACCGGCACCACATCGGTGTGGTTGAGCAACATGAAGGGCCGCCGCGAGCCATCACCCGGGAGGACGGCGCGGAGGGAGACACGGTCGTCGCCAGCGTCGAACAACTGGTAGCGGATGCCCTCGCGCTGGAGGATGCCCCCAAGGAACTCGCACGCCGCCCGCTCCTTGCCCGGCGGGTTCGACGTGTCGATGCGGATGAACCCGCAGAGCGTATCGACCGCTTCATCGAAGAGTACGTCCCAATCGGGTGTGCTGCTCACGGCACGCTCGGGTCGTATTCGGTCGCGATGTGCCCGGCCGCTCGCAGCGCCTCGATCTCTGCATCGGGCAGCTTCAGGACATCGCGATAGATGTAGTCGTTGTGCTCACCGAAGGTCACCGGGGGTTGGAGGAACTCGACGGGGGTACCCCCCATCTTCCAGAGCGGCCCGACATACTCGTGGGTACCGGCGTCTGCCTGCGTCTGCTGGCGGAACCAGCCGCGGCTCCGCAGTTGCGGGTCGTCGAACATCCGTGAGGCTTCCAGCACCGGCGCTGCCGCAACCCCCGCCTGCTGGAGCCGGTGCATCAGCTCGTAGTCGTCCTGCCCGGCGGTGTACGCGGCGATCCCGGCGTCGATCTCCCGGTAGTGAGCGGCCCGGCCTTCGTTCGTGGCGAACCGGGCGTCGGAGGCCCACTGCGGGCTGCCGATGGCCTTTCCGAAGCCCGCCCATTGCTCGTCGGTTTCGACGTGGATCGCGATCCAGCGGTCTTCCTGGGTGGCCGCGGTGCCGGGGGACTTCGCCGGGTAGACGCCGCAGGGGAAGCGACCGTTGACGTCGCGGTTCCCGATGGTCTCCTGGGCGCGGCCGTTGAGGCTGTAGTCCATGATCGCCTGGGTGAACATCGCGGAGGCGTTTTCGGCCTGGCCGATCTCGACCAGTTGTCCTTCGCCGGTGCGTTCGCGGTGCCAGAGTGCGGTCATGACGGCGAACGCGCCCTGAGCCCCGGCGAGGTAGTCGCCCGAGTAGATGGCGGTGGTGGTCGATGGGTCGGAGTCGTCATAACCGCGAAGGAGCGTGTGCCCCATCACGGCTTCGAGGTGGACGCCGAGCGCGCGGGCGTCCTGGTAGGGCCCGGTGCTCCCATAGGCGGGCACGCGCACGAAGATGATCTTCGGATTGGCCGCCTTCAACCAGTCATAGGTGATGCCCAGCTTCTCCATCGTGCCGGTGGCGTTGTTCTCATAGACCACGTCGGAGACGGCGACGAGCTTTCGCAGGACCTCCATCCCTTCCGGGCGGCGGAGGTCCACCGTGAAGCTCTTCTTGTTCCGGTAGAGGCTGACGAAGGTGGGGCTGTAGTTCCACGGCCGGGAGCCGGGTTCGTTGCCGGGCAGCCCGCCGGCCCAGGCCGCTGCCATCGTTATCATCGGCTTCGACGGCCGGGCGAGCGCCCCACGCGTCATCGGCTGGAAGACGAACGGGTTCTCGGGCTTGATCACCTCGGCGCCGAGGTCGCCCATGAGCATGGTCGCAAACGGCCCCGCCCAGACCACGCAGAGGTCGATGACGCGGACTCCTTCGAGTGGCTTCTTCATCCGGGGCGGCCTCCTTCGGCGATGACGGTGGCGATGGTTGCCGGGCTGACACCGGCTTCTTCGAGCAGCTCCCGCGTGTGCTGCCCGAGCAGCGGCGCGGTCCGGCGGATGGCCCATCCCGCCCGCTCCATCATCAGCGGCCGCCCGGGGAACTCGACTTCGCCCATCACGGGGTGCTCGGCCTTTGCCCAGAACCCGCGTCCGCGGAAGTGGTCGTCTTCGAAGAGGTCCTGCATGGTGAACAGCGGCCCGCACATGACCCTTGCGCGCCGGGCTTCGGCCCAGATCTCCCGCTTTGTCCGTTCGATGCACCAGCCGAGGAAGTTCGCGTTCCATTCTTCGATCGTCTCCGGCTGCAGCCGTTGGACCGGGTCGCTGTACGTCGGGTCGAGGGCCCATTCCCGCGCGCCGATCATGTCGAGGACGCGGTCGGGGCGAAGGCCGGCGTTGGTGAAATCGACGTACCCGTCGGCGCAGGGGTAGATGCCGCCGGGCATGCCGGAGGCGGCGCCGCCGGCCCTGAGGGTCTTCCGGCCGCTGAACTGGTAGGCGATGGCCGTGGCGTGGCGCCGGTCGACGCCGCCAGCCTGGGTCTCGGCAAGGGAGATATCGACGTGCTGGCCGGCGCCGTTCCGCTGCGCCCCCCAGAGCGCGCCCATGATCGCGACCGAGGACGCGGCCCCCGATTCGAACAGGGCGGCGGTGCCGGCCATCTTTACCGGCTCGCGGTCCGTCATCCCCATCGAATACATCTCTCCGGCGAACCCGTAGAGCACCAGTTCGGTCAACTGGTAATCGCGGTAGGGGCCGTCCTGCCCGAAGTTCGAAATCGAAACAAGCGAGGCCCTCGGGTTGACCGACTGGATGAGGTCCCAGCCGATCCCGAGCCGATCCATTGTCCCGGGCCGAAAGCTCTCCACCACGAGGTCAGCCCGGCGCGCCAGCGCGGTGAACGCGGCTCGCCCGGCTGCGGATTTCAGGTCGATGATCACCGACCGCTTGTTCGTGTTGAGGAAAAAGAAGAGTCCGCTCTTTTCGATGTTGGGCTCGTCGCCCTGGAACGGTCCCAGCCGCCGGGCGATGTCTCCCCCCGGGCGCTCGACCTTGATGACGTCGGCGCCGAAGTCGGCGAGGAGCTTGGTCGCGTACGGACCGGCGATGTGATGGGTAAGGTCGAGGACGACGACGTTGTCGAGTGCCTGCAATCGGAGTCCCTCCCGTTTGTGCCCTACCGGGACTAGAGCAGCTGGTACACGTCGTAGGTGACGGAACCCGCAGCCCCACGTCCCAGGCCGACAGCCTGGACATGGTTGAGCCAGGCGTACCGTTCGTCGCCGGTTTCGAAGAGCGGCGCGGTCCGGATCGCCCCGTCCTTAACGATGCCGTTGTAGCTGACGTAGATCGTCGCTCCGTCGTCCGTCTGGAGGGTCGCGCGGACGTCGAGCTTACCGACGTTGTCGGGCCGCATGTAGAGCCAGTCGCCCCCGCTCGCAGCAACCTTGCCTTTGAGCTTCGGCCCTTCGAAGCTGCCCCCGGTGACGTTGAAGATCATCCTCGTGCCCTGGGGGCCGTCTTTGATCACATCCGGGTTGGTGAGGGTGGCCGTTATTGTGAAGAGGTGCTCGACGGGAAGGCTACTTGCGGGCATGGGTGTCCCTCCATCTGGTGTGCCGTGTGGTTGCGGCACTCTACCAGAGGCGCGCCCGCTCGGCACCCCGCGCTGGGGAGCCTCTGCCCCGAGGGTCGCGTACGATGCAAGCCGATGGGCGAGCTGGCGGCACTGATAGCGGCACTCACCTGGTCCGGGACGTCAGTGGCGCTCACCTCGCTCAGTGCCCGGACGTCGCCGGTGGCCCTCAGTGCTCTCCGGCTGTCGTCCGGGGCGATAGTGCTGGGCATTCTCTTGCTGGTGAGCGGCCAGGCTGGCGACCTCGCCGGCGCGTCCGCGTCCAACTACCTTGCCATCGTCGGCAGCGGCTTCATCGGCTACGGCCTCGGCGACACGTTCTACATCCGGGCGCTCGCGCTCCTCGGCATGCAGCAAACCTTCCCAATCTCGATGTCGGCGTTCATCGTGCTCACGGTCGCCGGCGGGATTGTCTGGCTGGACGAACCCTTCGGCTGGGGTTTGCTCACCGGCGGGTTGCTGATCGGCCTGGGGACGTACTTCATCGTCGTCCGGCGGCTGCCGTCCCGCCAACGCACCCCCGTCTTTGCACCGGACGAAGCCGAGACTGCCGGGCTTTTGGCGCCTCTCTCGCGCGCGGCCCCGGGACGACTGGGCGCGGCCGAGGGGTACATTCTCATCGCCGCGGTGGCCGTCTTCTGGGCCGCGGCGACGCTCTGGCTGGCTGGCGGCAGGGGTGACCTCGGCGCCCTCCCGACGGGGGCGTTGCGCACACCCGCCGGGGCGGTCTCGCTGCTCGCCTTCGGGTTCGCCACTCAGCGCCAGAGCATGGTCCTGCCCTTTCGCGACCGCCGCCACATTGGCGCCATTGCGGCGGCCGGCGTTGTAGGGACCGCCTTCGGCTCGCTGCTCTACGTCTACGCGATCCTCGAGGCCGGCGCAGCGCGGACGGTGATCCTGAACGCGACCTCGCCCTTGATGGCGCTGCCGCTCTCGATCTTCCTGCTGAAGGAGCCGTTTACCCGCCGCATCGGGGCAGGCACCGCTCTCTGCGTCGCCGGGATCGTCCTCGTCGTCGCCTGACCGTCAGGCGTCGTGGTGCTGGATGAACTCGACCCAGTTCCCGTCCGGGTCTTCGACCATGCAGATGCTGAGGTCGGGGCGAAGGCGCCTCACGGGTACCGCGATCTTGTAACCCGCGGCCGAGCAGGTGTCCGAAACCTGCTGCACGTCCGCCACAGAGACGGTCCAGTAGCGGACGCCGAGCCCGCCCTGGATGCCGCCGGGGATGGCCGCGGGCGGGTTCGTCTCCTGCTTGACGAGCTTCACCATCGTGGTGCCGCACATCAGACGGTGCATGACGCCTCCTCCGAGTCCCATGGGCGTGTCGGCGACGTGCTCGAAGCCGAGCGTGTCGCGGTAGAAGCGCAACGCCTTGTCGCTGTCGCTGATGACGATGCCAATGTCGATCGAGTCCTTGGTCAGTTGAAAGCCCAACGCGCCCTCCGGTGTAGTGGTGCGGCACAGGATACGCGAAGGGAGGGAGGGCTACCTCACCCTTCGCGGCGTCGGAGTAACCCCAGGAGCGCGAGTCCTGCTGCCAACCAGAACAATCCTGCCATGACGAGTCGGTTCGCGACGGCGTTGTTCGGGGTTGCGAGGGTGCCTGTCCCTGCGGCCGGGGCACCGGGGGACGGCCTTGGTTCCGGCGCGCATGGGTTCGGCGGCTCGGTCGTCGAGAACTCTGCGGTGAAGTGCAGCGTGCCGCGTTCGCCCGGGAACCCAACTCCGCCGGCCTGGAACCAGACCTCCTCCGCCGCGGCCACGTGTAAGGCCATCACCGATTCGCAGTGCCACACGGGCGGGGCGCCGCCGCCGGGGAAGTCGATGGTGGCCTCGGTGTCGGCGTCCACCTCACTGCTGAAGTTGCTGCCGCGCGTGTCGGCGACGACGAAGCCATTGCCGGGTGCTACCGCGTGGTACCAGACTGTGGCACCGAACCGGGCCGGCTCACCCGTGACGGTGGCGTACGTCGTGTCGAGGGTGTCGCCAAACGGGAAGCTCGCGATTAGCGTCCCCGGGAACTGGTCGTTCTTGGGCGGCTCTCCCGCGGTGATGCGGAGCACAAGGAGACCGGCCGGGTACGGGTAGTAGCTTCCGGCCTGTAGCCGGTAGGTGTTTCCTGCCTCGACGCGGAACACCAGGTCGAATGGCCCGACACCGGAGGGATTGCCGCGAGTAACCTCTTTGAGTGTGGCCAAGGACTCTCCCTGCCAGACGGCGACGAACACCGGGATGGTGCTGGCCGAAAGGTCCACTCCAAGGGCACCGCTCGCAGTGACATGGTAGGTGTACCACACGGTTCGTTCGGACCAGTTCGCCTCCACCGGCTCGCCGGGCTCCGCGGTCGCGTCCCCCAAGGCCACGCTGTCTTCGAACGGGAGCGCCGCGATCTCTGCGCCCGGGAAGCCGTCGTTGGACGGCTGTGCGGCTGTCGTAGTGGAGGTTGGCAGTAAGGCCGCGGCGGTCAGGCCCAGCCACGCCAACAGACGCACGAGTCGACCCATGGATGGTCCCCTCCCAGCGAGGTAGCCGCTCATACTCATGGTAACACCGAGGCGTGGGACGGGTAGCCGAAGGAGCTGGGGCAGCCGCAAGGTGTCAGCGTTTGGGCCAAACGCCGAGGGCGACGTTCCGGTCGCGCCGGAGTCGTCGCCTCGTGCAGGGTGCACCCGTCAGCGGCGCGCTTACGCGGGGACTGGCGCCCGGGTGGCGTCGCCGGTGAGCTGCGCCATCATCTGCTGGAGCGCGGCCTGGTCGGGACCGACGAACGGGGTCGCCGTCGGGGCCATCGCCGCCGTAGTCAGCAGCTGCTCCGTCATCCGGTAGGCGGGAGGAAGATGGCTGCTCAGGATCATCTCTGGCTCCATCTTCCGTACCTCGTTCAGGCTGGCCGCAAACGTCGCGGAATCGACTTTGTGCACCCAGGGTGCGTCGACCGTCGACCAGAGCAACTGGCCCTCTCGCAGGTCGGAGGCCGAAATGTCACCCGCCGTCGTCGCCGGCCCGGAGAGCAACGCACCGAAACAGTCGGAGCTGAAGAACGTCTTCGACTTGCTGTCGTAGAGGCCGGCGGTGTCTGCGGCGTCGTAGGAAGGGGGCTTCACCGAAGTGACTGTGCGGCCGCCGATGTCGAGGCTCTGGCCCGGATTGAGCAGGTACACGCGGTCCATGGGGAGCGGGCGGAAGACGCTCATTCGGCCCACCGTTAGGAAGGTCGTGATGACGCGGGCATTCGGCGCCTCCTCGAGGATCTGATGCACGCTGCCCACGTGGTCCATGTCGGCGTGCGTGATCCAGATCCACTTCAGGTCGGCCGGGTCGATCACCTGCCGCAGGGCGGTCATGAAACTCGCGGTGGCGTCGGCGCCTTCGCCGTCCAGCGGCGCGCCTGTGTCGATCAGGAGCGGCTCCCGTCCCTTGACGACGAACGCGTTGACGGGGAGTTGCCCGAACCCGGGAATGGGGAAATACATCGACAGCACGTCGATGTCGGGGGCGACGCTGTAGGGGGCAACCGCGGAAACTTGGGA
Source organism: uncultured Anaerolineaceae bacterium (assembly GCA_964438865.1). GTDB lineage: Bacteria > Chloroflexota > Dehalococcoidia > Tepidiformales > Tepidiformaceae. The sequence continues at coordinate 176,506 of CAYTMI010000004.1, forward strand.
CATGATTCCTCCAGACCTCGTGTTCGCAGGCAGTTTTGAACGGTCGAAACGGTGTGTTCAGGACATCGGTGGGGAGAGCAGCTTAGCGATAGGCAGCCCGCCGTTTCTCGGCTCCGGGCGCCGATTGGCCCGCGCGCACCAGCGCCTCAGCGACCTGGGAAGTCGCGTCGCGGGGTGACAGTCCGGCCTGGACGCGCAGTGCCCGGTAGGTGAGCGGGCTGAGCATGCCTCGGACGAAGCCACGGAATGCGGTGTCGCTCCCCGCGCGAGGGGGCCAACCAGCCAGCACGAGATCCGTTCCGGCTGCGACAACGCCGTCGATCTGTTGGAGCACAGCTGCCAGCGACGGCGATTCATCCTCGAGCTTGAACGCAGCCCACACATGCCCGAGCAGCGTTTCCAGCGTGGCGTGAACCTGGCTGACGGTCTCCCGGGCGCGGTCGGCAGGATCCTCGATCGCGGCGAGCGCTTCGAAGTCCGGCATGGGCACGAGATGCATCCCAAAGGCGGTGCAACCTTCGAAAAGCAGTTCCCGGGTGGGGAAGTGCTTCCGGACCGTCGCGACCGAGACGTTGGCTTCCTTCGCAAGGCTCTCAGTATCGAGAATGCCCTGCCCGTGCAAGCGGAAGGCAGCTTCGAGGATGCCTTCACGGGTCTTGCGGGCCAGCTCGATCCGGCGCGATGCGTCGTACTTTCGGCTCATGCGCTCAGACTATGCTATTCGATAGCGCGTGTCAACAATGAATATGTTCCTGCGTTAGCGACTGGAAAGATGCAAGCGCGCCGCGCCGAACGGGGACAGACTGACCCCACGCCTCCAGTTGGCGTCAGGATTGGCGTCAGACGCGAAAGGCGACGACCCGGGCCCCGCCGTTATCGTCGCCTTCAGATTCGAGAGATTGGTGCCGAGGCCCAGACTTGAACTGGGGACACCGCGATTTTCAGTCGCGTGCTCTACCGACTGAGCTACCTCGGCCTTCGAACCCCTATCGTAGGGACGCCCGCCGCAGAGGGTCAAATGCCGCCCCGCGGGTTGTATGATGCGGCCCATGCCTCCTCGACCCTTCTCCATTCACGTCTCTGACGCCGTCCTAGCCGACCTAGGCGGCCGCCTCGCCCGAACCCGCTGGCCCGACCCCATCCCCGATACCGGCTGGGACTACGGTGCCGATGTTGCTTACGTCCAGGAGCTTTGCGACTACTGGCGCACCAGCTACGACTGGCGCAAGCACGAAGCCGCGCTCAATCACTACCCCCAGTTCCTCTCGACCGTCGACGGTGTGGACCTCCATTACTGGCACGTCCGCGGGAAGGGGCCGAGCCCGTTCCCGCTCCTGCTGGTCCACGGATGGCCTGGCTCCATCTTCGAATTCCACCACCTGATCGGCCCCCTCACCGACCCCGCGGCCCACGGCGGTGACCCGGCTGACTCCTTCGACGTCGTCATCCCCGCCCTCCCCGGGTATGGGTTCGGCGGGAAGCCAGTAGAGCGCGGGTGGGGGCCGTCGCGCACCGCCGCGGCTTTCGACCGCCTCATGACTGAGGAGCTAGGCTATCCGCGTTACGGGACGCAGGGCGGCGACTGGGGCGGGATCATCACCGCGCGGATGGGGGCGGCCTACCCCGAACACATCGCCGGAGTCCACCTGAACTTCGTTATCGGCCAGCCCCCAGCCGGCGACGACTCGCCGGAGACGAAGGCCACGGCGGCGGCGGCAGCGGCGTTCCAGGCGGCTGAGACCGGCTACAGCAACGTCCAGGGCACGAAGCCGATGTCGCTGGCAATCGCGCAGGCTGATTCGCCGGCCGGGATCGCGGCATGGATCGTCGAGAAGTTCCGCACCTGGAGCGATTGCGACGGCGACCTCGAGAGCGTCTACACGAAGGACCAGTTGGTCACGAACATCATGTTCTACTGGGCGCCGAACAGCATCGCCGGGGCAGCGCGGATGTACTACGAAGCCCGCCGCGACCCGGCGGCGTTCACCTGGTCGAAGGTCACGCCGCCGACCGCGGTCGCCCTCTTCGCGAAGGAGCCATGGCAGCCGCGCCGGTCGTGGGTCGAATCGCGCTTGAACATCCAGCGCTGGACCGAGTTCCCCAAGGGCGGGCACTTCGCCGCGATGGAACAGCCCGCAGCCCTGCTCGAAGACGTCCGGGCGTTCTTCCGGACCATCCGGTAGGGTCAGCCCGGCAACTCGTGGGTGTAGACCTCGTTCAGGGTGATCCGATCACCATCGAGGATGACGAGGTCGAAGCCGCGCATGTGGCGCTGGCTGCCGTTGGGGAGTTCCATAGTCGCGATCCAGCGGCCGCTGTAGCCTTTGCCGTCGGCGTGTGGCCACGTCTCTTCCGGGTCGTAGCGGGTGGGCGGCATCGCGCTGAACAGGCCCGACAGGTACTGCCACAGGGCGGCGCTCCCGTTGAGTCCTCCGGCAGTCTGCGAATCCTTGTAGACCACGTCGGGCGCGTAGTAGCGGTCGACCAGCGTGTCGACATCTTTGTCGCTCCACGCCTTCAGCCAGGCAGCGTTGTATTTTTCAAGGTCCATCGTGTCCTCCCCGTTAGCGGCCTTCCAGCCAGGCGTTGAATCGGGGCGCGCGCTTCTCCTGAAAGGCACGGACACCCTCGCGCGCGTCCGGGTGGTGGTCGCTGATCGCGGTCTTCCCGGCGATGTCATCCAGCGCGTGGGCCCAGGTCATCTCCGCTGCGTTGTAAAGCGTGCGCTTCAGCAGCCGCATCGAGACTTGCGGCCCGTCGGCAAGCTCTGCCGCCAGCGCCATCGCCCGCCCTTGCAACTCGGCCGGGTCTACGACTTCGTGGACAAGGCCGAGGTCGAGCGCTTCCGCCGCGCCGACGATCCGCTTCCGCATGAGGAAATCCATCGTCTTCGCCAAGCCCATCAACTGGACGAGGAGGAACTGCCCGCCTTCGTCCGGGAGCAGCCCGAAGCGGAGGGTCGCGCTCCCCAGCCGGGCCTCCGTGGACGCGATCCGGAAGTCGCAGGCGAGCGCCAGGGAGAGGCCGGTCTGGATCGCGACGCCGTTGATCGCCGCAATCGTCAGCTTGTCCAGGCCCCGAATCGCCGAGTTCAGCGGCTGGGAAAGCACGCGCAGCCCCTCATAGGTCCCGATGGCGTTCTCGTGGCCGGGGGGTATGTTCGGGACGAGCGCCTCGCCGGTGCCCTCCATCGGCCGCCCGCTGATGTCGTCGCCGGCGCAGAAGGCGCGCCCGGAACCGGCGAACACGACCACGCGGACGGCGTCATCCATTTGCGCCTGCGTGAGGGTTTCGATCAGGTCGCGCTTGATTGGCTGGTTGAGGCCGTTCAGTCGCTCGGGACGGTTGAAGGTGATGACGGCGATGCCGGGGTCGTGCATCGCGACGTCGAAGCCGCGGAAGCTGCCGGTGCGCATACGATCCCTCCTCCCGGCGAGCTGCCAGGCCGGGCTATCCTGCCTCCCCGGAGGACGCAGCGCAACCGCGGCCGGTGGACCGAACGGCTATTGCGACAGTTCCACAATCAGGCTGGCGCGTTCGTTGTCGATGGCGTGGATGGCGACGCGGGCCACCCCGGGCAGCGAGGCGAGGTGCTCCTGGAATTGGAGGAGGGCACCGAAGCCGCGGCCCTTGACATCGACCTGTACGGTGCGGGCGTTGCGCGCCTCCGGCTGAGCGCCGGCGGGAGCCTCCGGCGGCGGTGGCTCGGGAGTGGCCCGGCGCTGGCCCTTGAATGCCCCGTGGGAGAGGCTGTCCAGTCCGGTGACGATGCCCTGCATGCTGGCGAGCGCTGCCACGTACTCATCGCGGAGGCGCACGAGCGGGGCGTACATGGATTCGGAGAGGGACGAGGCCGTTGGTGGGGGTGCTGCCACCGGCGCTGCGGGGGCTACCCGCTCTTCCAGCTCGCCAAGGCGGTCGAGGAGCCGTTCGTAGTCTTCGCGCAGGGTGTCATAGCGCCGGCGAAGCTGGCGGACCGCGCCATCACCCGAAGTCGCCTGCTGCAGGCGGTCGTAGAGAAAGTCGTCGTCCCCGGGGCGGTCGTTCGGCATCTGGCTCCCCACAGCCGAACGTACGCGGGAGTGCAGGGGGAATCAAGCAGTCTGCGAGCCAACCCTCGTGGCCGGCATCGCCCGCTGTCGCCCGCCCTCGAGCCGGTAGCCGAAGCCCCGGGCCGTGACGAGATAGCGCGGTTCGTCCACCGAATCCTCCAGCTTGCGCCGGATCCGGCGGACATAGACCTTGAAGACTTCCTGCGCGTCCCGCGGGAGGTATTCGTAATCGTCTGAGGTCGCGTTCAGGATTTCATGCGGGCGGAGCACCCGGCCGGCATTGCGGGCCATGTACTCGATGATGCGGAATTCTGACGCGGTCAGCGGTACGAACTCTCCGGCGCGTTCGACCTCGCACCGGTTAACATCGACGGTCAGGTCCCCCACCTGAAGGATGCCGGGGATTCCTGCTTCATCCGCGACACCATGACGCCGGAGCACGGCGTTCGCCTGGGCGACGACGAGGAGGTCGTCTGCGCTGACGGCGAGGCAGGCGTCGGCGCCAGCGGAGAGACAGCCGGCGGCGACGCGGGGCGTGGCTTCGGGGACGACGGCGAGCAGCGGGATTCGCTTGCCGGCGAGGGTTGCGACGGCGCCGGGCACAGGTTCGCCGGCAGCGCAATAGACGGCGACGAGGTCGAACTCGCCGGAGGCCGCCATGCGCAGAGAGGCTTCATCAAGGGCGCGTTCGAGGACAGCGAAACTGCCGCCGTGGAGCGCGCGCACAAACCCGAGCGTGTCAGCGTGATGGGGTGCGAGGAGCAGAACGCTCCGGAAGGGGCGCATCTCGTTGGGCGCCATAGGCAGACAACCTTACTCCGGGACCCCGCAGCCCCAGCACGAGGGAGTATACGACCCGTGTCAATACCGTCCAGTGGGTATTTAGTTGTGTCGGTGGCCAGTGAACGCGCCTGCTCACACCACCCGTGCAAGGGAACCGCGGTCCGGGTCCTTTGTCACCTCAATCCGCTGGGGGAAGCGCTCCTTCAGCTCGTCGATGTGGGTGACCACGAGGATCAGCCGGAATTCGTCTTTGATCGCGGTGATCGCTTCCACCAGCCGGTCGATGCCCTCGGCGTCCTGCGTCCCGAAGCCTTCATCGATGATCAGCGTGGGGAGGGTGGCCCCCGCTCGCTGGGCGAGAAGCCGGGCGAGGGCTATGCGAAGCGCGAAATCGACCCGGAACGCCTCACCTCCGCTGTACATCTCATAGTCACGCGTCCCGAGGTCGTCGCTGATCCGGATGTCCAGCGTGTCGACCATCTTCCCCGCCGCCGAGGCCCGCTGCGTGTGCAGTGACACGTGGATGCGGCCGCCGGTCATCCGGTCGAGCATGGCGTTAGCTTCGTATTGGACCGCCGGGATGGACTGGTCGATGAGCAGCGCCTGGACGCCGTTCTTGCCGAACGCCACGGAGAGGTCGCCGTAGATCTGTTCCTCTTCCTTCAGGGCCTTCATCTCGTCGTCCATCGCTTCGAGGCGGGCGCGGTTGGCGGTGAGCTGGTCGCGGCGGGCTTCGAGGCGGCCGAGGGCGAGGGTGAAGTCGGTCTGCTGCTTGCGGGCCTCAGCAAGGACGGCTTCGGCCTGTTCGAGCCGCGGGCGGACGTCGGTGTTGGCTTCGAGTTCGTGTTCGCCGGCTTCGACCGCGGCGTTCGCCTCCTCGACGGCCTTCTCCGCTCCGGCGATGGATTCGCGGTCGTGGACAATCTGTTCCCGGGTCGCGTCGGCGGAGGATGCCGCCTCGGCGAGGGCGCGGTACTCGTCCTGCGCCGGCCCGAGTTCGCGGATCCGGGTGCGAAGGGCGCCGTGAGCGGCGGCGTCGTAGGCGACGGCGGAGAGCGCGGTCTCCGCGGCGGAAAGCGCAGCCCGCTCGTCCCGGCAGAAGGCGCCATCGGCCAGGACCTTCTCCGCCGCCCGGGCTTCGGCTGTGAGAGCGGGCAGGCGGTCGCGCGCTTGCGTGGCAGCAGTCAGTTGGGCGTGGAGGGCGTTCTCCCGGGCGCGGAGGGCGGTGTCGCGGGCCGAAACCTGTTGTGCAAGCGCGACGGCCTGTGCCTGGAGGTCGTCGGCTTCCTTGACGGCGGCGGCCGCTGCCTCTTGGGCGGCCCGGTAGCGTTCCCCGAGTTGCTTGCGCTGGGCAGCGTACTCATCGCGCAGTCGCTGGGCATCGCCAGGCCCGAGGGCGCTGCCACAGACGGGGCAGGTGGCTGCGGTGGCCTCAAGTTGCGCCTCCCTGGCTTTCAGTTCGTTGCCCTGCTCGATCAGGTGCTTTGCCTCCCCCGTATGGCCGGCGGCTTCTTCGCGGGCGCTCGATTCGCGGGCGCGAAGCTCCGTGGCGCGGGCGTCCAGCGTGGTGATCGCGTCTCGTTCGGGGCCCAGCGCGGCGGCTGCTGCCTCAATCGCAGGGAGCGCCGCGGCTGCTTCCATGGCCGTCTCGAGTTGCTTTGCCAGGCCGCCGAGCGCGGTTTCCAGGCGCGTGTGCTCCATCGCGATGGCCTGCTTGGCGGTCCGCGCGGCGGCTTCGTGGGTAGCGGCGAATCCCTGCTTCCCAACGGCTGCGTGCTCGGCCTTGCGGGCCGCCTCCAGCTCCTCGTAGCGGCTGGTGATCTCTTCGCGGTGCGAGACGGCTGCATCGAGCAAGGCAAGCCGCTCCTCCAGCGATGCGAGCCGTCTCCTTGCGATCGCGAGCGTCTCGGCAGCCTGGTCCCGGCGGCTCCGGGCATCGTCCAACTGCTGTTCGAACTGGCCGAGCGAGGCGCCCGCCTGGCGAAGCTGCCCCACGCCTTCATCGAGTTCGGTCACTTTCGGAGCGAGGGCGGCAAGCGTGGTCCGCAGGTTCTCCACCTCGGCCTCGACCGCGGGCAGTTCATCCAGTTCCTTTCGGGCTCCCTCAGCCTCCTGCCCGCGGAGGCTGGACTCGCGCGCGCGGTCCTTCTTGCGGTCGCCTGCCGCCGTGGCCAGGACTTCGTAGCGTTCGAGCCCAAGGATCTTCCGGAAGACTTCCTTGCGGTCGGCTGGGGCCTTCCTGGTGAACTCGTTCGAACGCCCCTGGACGATGAAAGCGCTGCTCACGAAGGTGTCGTAGTCGAGCCGGACGGTGCCCACCAGACGGCGCTGCGTATCCCGGAGCGTGCCTTCCGTCAGCGCCACCAGTTCGCCGTCTGCGCGGCGCTGGAAGAAGTCGAGGGCGCCGGTGCCGCGGCCGCGGGTGCGCTTTCGGACCACTTCGAAGACTTCCTTCTCGACTTCGAATTCGAAGCGGACGAGCATCTCCTGTTCGCCGAGATAGATGCGGTCGTCTTCGAGGCGTCCACGCGCCTCCCCCCACAGCGCCCACGTCATCGCATCGAGGAGGGCCGACTTCCCTTCCCCGTTGCGGCCGCAGAGGACCGCCGTGTGCAGTCCGGTGAAGTCGACGGTGCATTCCCGATAGGAAAGGAAGTTGCGGAGGTACAGGCGGCGAGGGATCACCCATCGCCCTCCGCGTCACGAGGGTCGACCCGGTGGAGCCGCCAGTTGACACCGGACTCGTCGAAGTCGACCACGGCGGCCCAGCCAGCCTTGCGGTTGGCGTCGGACAGGGGCATCGGCGCGCCCGAGTAGACAGCCGTGACGCCGCCGGTGCTGACATCGGCGTGGGGCTCCCAGTGGCCGAACGCCATGTAGTCCCAGTGGCCCGCGGCGGCCTCTATCTCCGACTCGCGGATGAGCAGCGACCGGTGCATCTCACCGTCTTCGCGGACGAAGTGGCCGTGCGCCATCGCGACGTGCCAGCGGTTGTCGACGCGCTCCGGGAGGCCCTGGAGCGGCTTGAAATGCCAGTCGCTGTCGAGGTAGGCGCGTCCCCAGAGGACGAGGTCGAGCCCTTCTGGTTCGATCATCGCGCCCGCGTGGTCACGGACGATGTGGAGGCGCTTCGCGACCGCTTCCATGTCGAACCGCCAGTAGATGCCGCCGGCGTCCATGGGGTCGTGGTTGCCGGGGAGGAGGAAGCTCTGGCCGGGGAAGCGGGCGATCTGGTGGGCCGCGAACATGACCGTGCGTTCATCCACCCGCGCGTTGTCGAAGAAGTCACCGGCGATGATCAGCGCGTCGGCCCGGCTGGTGATCGCGAGGTCAATGACGCGGCTGAAGGCAGACTCCATCAGGTCGCGTCGGTCCGCCCACTTGCCGTCCGCGCTGCCGGTGTAGGCGCCGAGGTGGACGTCGGACGTGTGCACGACGCGGAGCGGGCGGCGTTCAGGCATTGGCGGTCTCCACCTCGGCGATGAGGTCGCGGGCGACGGTGAGCAAACGCGTCCGCCGGGCGTCGTCGGTGTTCTTGACCTTGAAGTAGAGGTCGAGGACTTCGATTGGCGACGCTGCGTCGGGCTGGACCCCGGCGGGGAGGCCGCTCCGCCGCTCGTCGGGGAGTTCGACGTGGAGGCCAGCGACATAATGCGCTTCGTCGAGCATCCGGCGGACCTCCGGCGCGCGGAAGGCCGCCTGCTGGTCCTGTGACATCTTCACGTTCACCCTGACGATCGCGTCCTTCACGGCGGCGGCCTCAACCGCACGGCAGACTTCGGGCGTGGGGTCGGCGTCGCGGGGGCTCACTTCAATCGTGACGAAGCGGCGGGTGGGCACCTGCTGGAGGCGGGGGAGCCCGCTGCCGCCGATTCGAGCGCCGCGAGCGGCAGCCGGGTCGATATCGAACACCATGAATCCCTTCGGCTGGTCCTCTTCGCCGAAGTCGACCGGCTGCATCGAACCGGCGTACCAGGTGGGTGTGCGCAGCTCCAGTTGCATGTTGTTGTGGTGGTGGCCGAGTGCGATGTAGTCGAAGAAGCCGTCGTGGAGTTCGCTCTTAAGGAGGGTGGGCGCGGTGCCGACCGTCATCCATTGCTCGCTGCCGGCGCGCTCTCGCACCAGCCAGTCGTTCATCGAGACGTGGCAGGCCAGCACGGCCGGGATGTCCGGGTCGAGGGCTTCGGCCTGCAGCCGGATGAGTTCGGACATCTTCTGTTCGACCTGGGCGTGGACCTGCTGGATGCTCATCGCGGTCACGGCCGGGACCGCTGCCAGCAAATGCGACACCTGGGGCCACGGCAGGAACGGTACCTGGAGCGGCCCGGCACGCGTTTGGAGCACGGGCGCGACGAAGCCGTTGCGGGCGAACCAGTCGTTGTCGGCGACCGTGACGTTGGGCACGGCGAGGGTACGGAAGATCTCGAGCGCGTGAGCCTTCCCCTCGGCGTTCGGGAGGTCGTGGTTGCCAACGAGGAGGAAGGTGGCAATTCCCGCTTCGCTGAGCCTGCGGATGCGGGCGGCGAATTCGCGCTGGTGAGTCTGCGAAGGTTCGCGGGCCTTGTAGGCGTCGCCGGCGAAGATCACCGCATCCACGCCCTCCGAGAGCGCGTAGGCGACAAGCGCGTCGAGCGCGTCGAGGAAGTCCTGCATGCGCGACGACCAGCCGCGTTCGGCGAGGGGCCGACCATAGGTTTCGACGCCGATGTGAAGGTCGGCGAAATGGATCACTCGCATGATCCTTCTATCCTACGAGGTCGCTGGGGCGCCGGATAGCCCGCGGAAGGGCGGCGCGACGGGTGTTGCCGCGCTCAGTCGAGGGCGCCGGTCATCGTCGTCAGTTGGCGGGCGTGGTCCTTGCAATGGATGCGGAGAAAGAGCAGCCATTCGCGCCAGTTGAGGTCGCCGAAGAACGGGTGATTCCACTTCATGTCGAGGAAAGCCTGGGGGTCGGCGTCGCGGACGTGGGCGTAGAGGGAGTCGATGGCCTCGCGGTGGCGGACGAGAATCTCGTCGCGGCTGGCGGGAAGGGGAGCGTCGTCGCCCGTCGGCAGCGCGCCGGTGTGGGCGACGTAGAGCACCGCCTGTGCGCCCTGGATGTTCGAACCGGCGGCGTGGCGGATGCAGTCCATCGGTGTCCACGTCTCGCCGGCGACCGTGACATCGAGGTCCGCGGCGGGCACGGCGTTCGCGGCCGTGATGAGGTCCTGGACGCCTTCTTCCACGCGGCTGATGAGGTCCTCGATCGGCTTCTGCGCCTGCTGCTGGAGGTATCCTCGGATGCGGTCGTTTTCGGATACGGGGCTGGTCATCGCGCTGCTCCGGGCGGGGTATCCGCGAAGGCTACCCGGGCAGGAGAACCACGGCAACCGGTTCCGGGTGAGCGTAGGTCGTGAGCGTAAGGATGCCGCCAAGCAACCGCTCGCGGGCGCGGACGGCAAGCAGCCCGGGTTCCGGCAGGCGATGCCACGAATGGTCGAGGACGAGGAACCGGCCGCCCGGGGCGAGCACTCGCGCCGCTTCGCCGAAGACCTCCGTAGCGACGGGGTTCGGGAGATGGCCCAGCAGGTGGGTAGCAACCAGGACGGGCGCTGACTCGTCGGCCAGCGGGAGGGAGCGGGCGTCGGCGTGGACGGCGATGGCGCGTTCCGAGGCGAAGCCAGCGACGGCGTGGGCGCGTTCGACCATGAACGGTGAGAGGTCAAAGCCGGTCACGTCGACGCCGGGGAGGGCGTCTCCAAGCACCGAGAGCAGGTGCCCGGGCCCGCAGCCAAGGTCGGCCGCGGAACCGGGGGTGAGTGCGCGCACCCGGGCAGCGATGTGCCCGAGAACGCGGCCCTCCAGCGCGCCGTTGTAGAGCCGCGCGATCAGCGACTCGTAGAGCCTGACGCTGCCCCGGGAGAGGTAGCCATCCGGGAGGTAGTGCCAGCGGCGCGCGTACCACATGGGGTAGGACACGGAATCGTCGGCGACGGGCAGGGACTCGGCGTCACGGACGCGGCGGGCGAAGCGGCGGGGGCCGATGCGCGGGTACACGCCCCGATGCTACCGAACCGGCGAGACGCATGCACGGCCGGCCCGTAGAATCGGCCTCACCAACCACCGGGAGAACCCAATGATCACGATCGTGGCAAAGCTGCAGGCCAACGCCGGCAAGGAGAACGACCTCCGCGCCGTCCTCACCGAGATGATCGGCAACGTCAAGAAGAACGAAGCCGGCAAGGCCGTCGCCTATTCTCTGCACACGAGCGACAGCGACCCGACGCTCTTCATGTTCTACGAGCAGTATGCCGACGCCGATGCCCTCGCTGCCCATGGCCAGACCGACCATATGAAGGCGATGGGAGGGAAGCTCGGGGGCCTGCTCGCTGGCCGCCCGGTGATCGAGCGCTACACCTGGATCGCGGGGGTATAACTCCGGCCCTTCGTTGCCCGTACTCCCGGCGGCGCGCACGCTGCTAGCCGATGGAACTGGTCCGGGCGGCGATCCTTGGCATCGTTCAGGGCCTGACGGAGTTCCTCCCGATCTCCTCGTCGGGCCACCTCATCCTCGTCCCCGCCCTGTTCGACTGGCCCGACCAGGGGCTGGCGTTCGACGTCGGCCTCCACATGGGCACGCTGCTCGCCCTTCTCGTTTACTTCTGGCGCGACTGGGCCAGGCTCTTCGCCTCAGGCTGGCGCGACTTCTGGAAACACGGATTCCGCTTCGGCAACCAGGCACGAGATTCGCAGCTCCTGTGGCTGCTGGCGCTGGGGTCGGTGCCAGCGGCGGTGGTGGGGCTCGTGTTCAACGACTGGATTGAGGAGCACGTCCGCCAGCCGTGGCTCGTGGCCCTGATGCTCATCGCCGGGTCGCTCTTGCTAATCGGCGCCGAACGCTTCGGCCGCCGGGAACGCGGGATCGGGACGATCGGCGTGGTCGACGCGATCCTCGTCGGCGTGGCCCAGGCGCTGGCGTTGATCCCCGGTGTGTCGCGTTCTGGGGCGACGATGAGCGCCGCGATGGCCCGCGGACTCACCCGCGACGACGCAGCACGGTTCGCGTTCCTCCTTGGGACCCCCGCGTTCGTCGGAGCAGCGGCTCTGAAGGCGAACGATCTCGCCGGCGAATCGGGCGCGGAGTACGGGGAGCTTGCCGTCGGGCTGGTTTGTTCGGCGCTGGTCGGGTTCGTCGCCATCCACTCCCTCCTGCGGTTCTTGCGGACGCGGAGCCTCATGCCGTTCGTCTACTACCGGTTCGGCGTGGCGATCCTGGCGCTGGTCATCGGCGGCATCCGCGTCGCCTGACGCCCACGTATCTAGCGGGTATCGTTAGCCGCACTGGAGGTTCGCTATGGTGCTCGAAAGACTGCGGCTGGATGGGCCGCCACGGAAAGTTGCCATCATCACCGGCGGCAGCAGGGGGCTGGGCAAGGCGATGGCCATATCGCTCGCCGAGGCCGGCGCCGACATCTGCATCGCCAGCCGGACGCTGTCGCAGCTTGAGTCGGCCGCCGCCGAGATCAAGTCCCATAGCGGGCGCGACATCCTGGCCGTGCCGACCGACGTCCAGCAGAGCGCACAGATGGACGCGCTCATCGAACAGACTGTCGCCCACTACGGGCGGCTGGACATCATGGTGAACAACGCCGGCATCGGCGACCGGCGCGGGGCGGGATCGACCATCTACGACCTCGAAGACGCCGACTGGAACGACACAATCTCGGTGAACCTCTACAGCACCTTCTACGGCGCCCGGGCCGCCGCCCGCCAGTTCCGGAAGCAGGGCTCCGGGGGGATCATCCTCAACGTGGCGAGCGGCACGGCACTGCGCGGCAACCCGACCGGGTTCGCCTACGGCGCCGCCAAGGCCGGCGTCATCGCGCTCACCAAGAGCCTCGCGGCCATGCTCGCCGGGGAAGATATCCGCGCGAACTGCATCATTCCCGGGTTCCTCGCGCAGGCCCCTGCGCGCAACGAAGAAGAAGTGGCGATGCGCGTCCAACGCGGCCGGTTCAACACCGCTCGGCGCCTGGGGGAGGCGTGGGAGATGGGTCCGCTCGCCGTGTATCTCTGTTCGGACGCCTCGTCGTATGTGACCGGCGAGTCGTTCGTCATCGACGGAGGCGGGCTTGCCGGTGGGGTCGCGCCTACCGGGTTCATCCCCGTGGCGGAGGCCAGCAATGCCTGATTGGGACCGCAAGCCAGGATTTGACCTCAGCGGGAAGAAGGCGCTCGTCGTCGGGTTTGCGAACCCCGCCGGGGCGCCGATCGCGCTCGCGCTCGCGGAAGCCGGCGCGGACGTCGCCACCGCTTCCGCCACCACCAGGGCCGAGGAGATGCTCGAAGCAAAATGGGTGAGCAAGGAAGTGAAGAAGCTCGGACGCCAAAGCTTCTCCCAGGGCTGGGACGTGACCCTGCCGACGAACGTCCAGGTGGGGATGAAACAGCTCCAGAAGGAGTTCGGCCACCCCTCCATCCTCGTCTTCAATGCCGACGCCAGCCTGGTAAAGCCGATCGAGAAGATCACCGACGCCGAGTTCGCCCATGTTCAGCAGGTGAACCTTTCCGGGGCCTTCTACGCCGCCCGCTCGTTCGTCCGTGAGTTCGAAGGCGACGGTCCCGGGCGCATCATCTTCGTGAACTCGATCTTCGCCGAGCGCGGGGTGGAGCACCTCTCCGCGTACAGCGCCGCGAAGGCCGGCGTGGTTGGTCTGGCGGTGTCGCTCAGCCAGGAACTCGGCGGGCGGAACATGACGGTGAACTGCATCTCCACGGGCTGGATGGACTGGACTCCCGGCCGTGGTTCCGACGAGATCGGGGCGAACCGGCTCCTGCGCTTCATTGCCATGCGGCGGTTCGGCGCCGCCGATGAGACGGCGGCGCTCGCCGTGCTGCTCGCCTCGGAGGCCGCCGGCTACATGAACGGCCAGGTGTTCCACATCGACGGCGGCGTCATGACCCACCTGTAGGCGGCGGTTCGTGGCAACAAAACCGCTCGCCGTCCGGCTCCTCGAACAGCGGAGGATCGCCCACGAGGTGGTCCCGTTCGACCCCGCCATCCGCGACGCCGGCGAGGTTGCCCGCGCCACCGGGCACTCGCTCGCAGAGGTGTACAAGACGTTGGTGGTGGAACACGACCCCCCGAAGGGCAAACCGCTCCTGGTGATGGCGCCCTCCGACACTGAGGTCGACCTGAAGGTTCTGGCCGCCGCCGTGGGGGCGAAAAAGCTCCGGATGGCCAGCCATCGCGATGCCGAACGCGCCACCGGGCTGCAGGTCGGGGGGATCAGTGCCCTGGCGCTCCTCGACAAGCGCTTCCCTGCCTACATCGACGTGCGCGCGGGGGAGTTGACCCACATCCTTGTCAGCGCCGGGCAGCGCGGGGTCGACATCCGCCTGGGCGTGGCCGACCTCGTGGGGCTGACAGGGGCCGAAATGGTGCCACTCGGTTAGACGGCGGACCGGGCTGCATTGCTGAGCGCGGCGATATCCTGCTCCTCGGCGAGGACGATGACGATGTCGCCGTCGTGCATCATGTCCTCGGCTTTCGGGCCCACCACGAGCGTGCCGGAGCGGTGACGCAGCCCGAGGATGCTGGCGTTGGGCGCGTTGCTGGTCAGGTGGGAACACGTTTTCCCGGCGAGGCCGTTCTTTTCGCTCACTTCGAACTCTGCAAGGAGCAGGTCACCGTGGCGGCCCGTGGCCAGCGTGTCCATGATGTCGGCGGCGAGCGGCTGGAGGGCCGAAAGCACCATGCGGCGGCCGCCAAGGCTGTAGAGCGAAAGCACGCGGTCGGCGCCGGCCAGCCGCAGTTTCTCCTCGTTGTGGGGGTAGCCAACCCGGGCGACGATATAGCAGTGGGGGTTCATCGACCTCGCCGTCAGCGTGATGTAGGTGTTCCCCGCGTCGCTGTCGCTGGCGGCGAGGAGGCAGCGGGCCCGGCTGATACCGGCCCGGTTGAGGGTGATGTCCTGGGAGCCGTCGCCTTCGACCACGAGGTAGCCGAAGGCGCGCGCGATCTCCGCCTGGGCGGGTGTCTGTTCGATGATGACGAACTTGGCGCCGCGTTCGCGGAGTTCCTTCGCTATCTCCTGGCCGACGCGCCCAAACCCGCACAGGATGTAGTGGTCCTCAAGGTCTTCGATTTGCATCTTTATCCTCCGGAGGTAGAAGCGGCTGCGGATGTTCCCTTCAAGCGTCTGCTCGACCATCAGCGTCAGGGTATAGAGCACCGTGCCCACGCCGAAAAGGATGAGCACAATCGTGAACAACTTTTCGGCGGTGCCGAAGGGTTCGACTTCGCGGAAGCCTACGGTGCTCAGGGTCGTCACGGTCTGGTAGAGGGCATCGACGAACGAGAACCCGGCGATGACCATGTAGCCCGTGGTCCCAACCGCGAAGGTGAACCCCAGCGCCAGCAGTGCCCCGGCCAGCCGCCCACTTGGGAGCAGGTCGCGTGGAGAGAATCGCCTCACGCGGGAAGTATAGAGTCAGGCTCGCGAATGGCATCGCCGCGGCGTGGCCGCTAGGATGACGACGCCCGTCGGTCACGGGTTCGAGAGGTGGTTGCATGCCGGAGACAGTCTCCGATGGTTGGAAAATCAACTACGCGACCCGGGGTGACCCCGCGAACCCCGCGATCGTGATGATCCTCGGGCTTTCCTACCGGCTCGCCCACTGGGGCCAGCTGCCGGGGCTGCTGGGCGAACGGCTCCACGTCATCACCTTCGATTGCCGCGGCATGGGCCAGAGCGAACGGCGCGATGAGCCCTACACCATCCACGACGAGGTTGAGGACGTCGTCGCCGTCCTCGATGCGGCCGGGGTCGAGCGGGCGTACATCTATGGCCGCTCTCGGGGCGGGATGATCGCGCAGGAGTTCGCCCTCACCCACCCTGGGCGCTGCCTGGGGCTCGTGCTGACCGGGACCAGCCACCGGGGGCCGGGGTCCGTCGGCTATACCGAGGCCGTGACCCGCGCGATGAACTTCACCCCCGACATGACCCGCGAGCAGATCTTCGAAACCCAGAACATCGCCATGGCGGCACCCGGCTGGCGGGAGCGCGACCCGGAAGCGTTCGCCTACCTGCTGGGGACCGACCTGGAGGCGCCGCCCCGGCGTTTCGCTGTTGCCCGCCAGCAGGAGGCCATCGCTGGTTGGTCGAGCAAGGATCGGCTTCCGTCGTTGCGGATGCCCGCGCTCGTCATCTGCGGCGAGGACGATGGGATGACGCCGCCCGAGAACAGCCACCAGATCGCCGGGCTCATCCCGGGCGCTCAGCTGCGGCTCATCCCCCAGTGCGGCCACAACCCGATGCTGGAGAAGCCGGAGGAGGTGGCGCGCCTCGTTCTCGGGTTCGCCGCGTCTCAGCCGAGGAGTTCGAGGTAGCGGCGCTTCATCCAGTCGCCCTTGGCCCGGTATTCCTGCGGCGTCGAAAGCGATCCCTTGCGGCCTGACTCCCGCCCATAGGCCAGGTTCAGCGATGCGTGGTGGTTGTCGCCCCGGCCGTAGCGGCGGGCGCGTTCTTTCGCGGCCCGGTTCGTCCACGTCCTACAGTGGGCGATTGCCTCCTGGAGTTCGGTCGCCAGGTCGATCACGTCGACCGGCGCAGGGGCCGTGGCCTCCTGCCTCTTCACGGGCGGCGCGGCCACACCGAACATCGTGAGTTGCTGGCCGTCGACCCAGCGGCCGGTGTGGTCGAGGTAGGCGTCGCCGGCTTCGACCACATCGACGATCTCGGGACGCGTCTCATCTTCATCCTCGTCGAGGTTGAGGAGGCGGTCCTCGTCCTCATCCATGGCGGAATCGGTGGAGTCGTCGGCCGGGCGTTGCACCGGCGGCGGGGGTGCTTCGCGCTCGAGGTGTTCGACGATCGGCGCCAGGCGGGGGTCGCGGCCGATGAAGACGTTGAGCAGATTCTGTGATTCCGGCAGGCGGTGGTTGTAGCGCAGGCCGCGGCCGAGCTGTTGGATGACGGGTTCACGGCTATGCACGGCGTCGAGCTTCAGGAGGACGCTCACCGTGGGGGCGTCGAAGCCCTCGCTGGCCTTCTTCACCTGGATGAGGACGTCGTAGTGGCCGGCATGGAAGCTCTGGAGCCTGCGGTCGTTCTCGGCGTCGCTGATGTCGCCGCTGTGGACGACGGTGCAGCGAAGGGAGGCGTGCCAGCGCGCGAAGAAGCGCTGAAGGTGGTTCGCGTGTTCTGTGGTGGCCGCGAACACCAGCCCCTGGTGGTTGCCCGGCGACATCGCGATCTTCGCCTGGAGCGTGAGCGCGAACTCCCGCACGAGTGGTTGGACATAGTCATCGTTCCAGCGCAACTGCGTCCGGACGCAACGCTGGTCAAAGTCCGAAAGCTCGGCCATCTCCGAGGCCGTGAACTCGCGGATTTCGCCTTCGCCGTCGCGCAACTGCACGGCGTAGTCCTTCATCTGCATGTTCAGGTGTTTGAGGATGTGGCCTTCCTTCCAAGCCTGGCGCATGGAGACCTGGAGGAGCGGGTCGATGACCAGCCCGCCCTCTTCGTCCTCCACGTACCGGACGCCCGCGATGGCAGCCCGGTCCAGGCGAACGGGCGTGGCCGACAGCAGCAGTGACGAGACGGGGGTGAGGCCCCCAATGGCGTCGGCCCAGCGGCCGCGGTCGCCGAGGTGATGGGCTTCGTCGGCGACGAGGTGGACGCGGCGGTCGCGGCAGAGCCGTTCGTACTGGCGTGGAGCCGCCACCACTTGCTGATAGGTCGCGACGATGAAGTTCGCCGCGGTCTGGCGGACGCGCGCGGGGGCGGCGTTGTCGGCGAGGATCTTGCGGATGGGGCGGCTGCTGCCGATGAGCCCGAGTGCGCGCTCGATCCCGCCGTAGACCTGGGTCCGGAGCACGTCGGTTGGGGTGAGATAGAGGCAGGTGTCGGCGCCGGCAATCCCGGCAGCGACTTCGAACGAGCCGACGCCGATGACGGTCTTGCCGTATCCGACGGGGACGACGACCAGTTCGGAACGGCTGTCGCGCCGGAGTGCCTCGGCCCAGCGTTGAAGCGCCGACTCCTGCCCGGGGCGCAGGCCGGTGCGGCCGGGGAGTGAGGTCACAGGGCTCGCACCGGATTGGGCATCCCACTCAGGCTATCGCCGCGCGGCCCACCGGTCAGGAGTGCGGGCCGTGACAAGCCGTCATCGGCCCTGGCTATTCGCCTGTCGTCCCGCCGGAGATAGCCGGGGCGATCGTGCGGTAGCGCAGGAGACTTCTCGTCGGTCCAGCGCCGGCGCCGGGGACGTCTGGCTTCTTCACGAGGTAGGCTTCCGCCATCCAGCCCGGGCCTGCCGACGTCAATACCGGCGCCCACGAAATCCCGCTGACCTTGACCGGAGTGCCCGTGATCGTCACCTCGTTCCGGTTCGGGATACAGGTGATGATCGCCTGGTCAGGCCCGGGGCCGGCACGAAGCCGGAGGCAATCGCCGGGGGTGTTGACCATGGCCTGGTCGCCTTCCGCCGGGGGTCTGGCCGGGGCATAGACCGTTGTCGTTGTGCCCGCGGGGATGCGGTAGATGTGGTACTGGAGTCCCTTGGCCGCCGCCGAAGCCACCGGGTCGTAGCCTTCGCGGCGCCGAACCTGTTCGTCCCACTGGGAGTTCGAGTCGATGATGTTGAACAGCCCACCGCCGAGGTTGTCGAGGACGATTGAGGTGTGGAGGCCGGCGTAGTCGGCGTTCGGGGAGGTATTGGAGTCGGCGGCCACCTGGATGATGTCGCCTTCGCGGACATCGGCCAGGCTGACGATCTCGGTGGCTCCGGCTTCGAAGAAGCCCTCGCGGTAGTCGAAACCGACGGTGCGGCCGGTGGCCTCGAACACCACCTGCTGAATGAACGTCCAGCACTGGCCGCCATGGGTGCCCTGGTACTTGAGGGCTGTCACAGCGATGGGGTTGGAGTACGTGGGGGCCGCCCGGAGATGGGTCGCCTGGAAGAGGCCAAAGGCCAGGAAGGCGGCGATGAAGGCGACGAGGGCGCCTGTCAGGGCCGGCCGGTGCGAAGACATCGGCATCGTTTCACCTGTCTCGGGATTCCCGGGGGCTCCTGCACCCTAACTTCGGGTTCGTCTTTAGACAACCCGCAAACCAGCCGATAACCACAGATCGTGGTGGCTTTTTCGTGACGCAATCGTCCAAATCTGCCATATCGCGACATAAATACAAGAAATGTCAAGCGAGCGAGGCCGTTGCCCCCGCCGCCGGATCCCGTAAGATCCCCCGCTATGAGCTCCTCCCCGCTCGCTGGTGTCCGCGTTGTTGAATGTGCCGGCTGGAACGCCGTACTGGCCGGCCGGCTGCTCGCCGATGGCGGCGCCGACGTCGTCCGCGTGGTCCCGCCCCAGGGCGATCCACTCGCCGGCGAACCCCCGTTCTTCGGTAACTCCGCCGTCTCCATCCAGGAGGCCTGGTACAACGCTGGCAAACGCGTCGTCGCCGTTGATCTGGCTTCGAGCGCCGGCCGGGGGCACCTCCTGGGGCTGCTGGCAGAGGCGGACGTGCTCATCGAGGACTGGCGGTCCGGCGCGGGACCCTTCACAGATGCCGAACTCGTTGCCACCAACCCGCGGCTCGTCCGCGTCAGCGTCACGCCGATGGGCGCCGGGGGCCCGTGGGAGCGGCTGCAGGTCAACGACCTCGTCGCGAACGCGCTCTCCGGGTCGGCATCGGTCACCGGGAACGCGGCCACGCCCCCGATCAGCGGCTACGGAAACCAGTCGCACCACACGGTCGGCCTGTATACGGCCATCTGCGCGCTGGCAGGCTTGCGCCGTGCCAGGGTGACCGGGCAGGGCACCCATGTGGACCTCTCCGCCCACGAAGCGCTGGTCTCCTGCACCGAACAGGTGCTGATGCAGTGGTTCTTCCCCACCGGCGCCAACTGGCCGCAGGTAGCCCCGCGCCAGGGCAGCCTCCACTGGAGCGGCGCCTACGAAGTCTACGAAGGCCGTGCAGGAGGGGGGATCATGGTGACTGCCGCCCTCAACTTCATGGATTCGATCCTTCCCTGGCTGCGCGAGGACGGCGCTAACCAGGAACTCGGTGACCCTGAGAAGTACCCCGACCTCGTCTCGATGATCAAGAACCTCCCCTACGTGATGCAGGTCATGCGCGAGTGGGTGGCGACCAAGGACGTCGACGAGTTCTTCTTCGAAGCTCAGCGTCGCCACCAGCCCTTCGGCGTCGTCAAGGACGTCGCGACGGCCCTCCAGAGCCCGCAGATAGCCGCGCGGGGCTACCTGCAGGAACGGGAGGTGCCCGGCTTCGGCGCCGTGCCCTTTCCCGGCCGGTTCTTCCGCACGAGCGAAGACGGCGCCCACCCATCGCCGGCCGTGCGGGTGACCCTGGGTGAAATCGGCTGGGAGGAACGCGAAGCGGCGCGAATCGAGGCGGTCGCGGTCGCTTCCAATCGCCCGCTCGAAGGCGTGCGCATCCTCGACTTCACCCACGTGCTCGCCGGCCCATTCGGGACGAGGGTGCTGGGCGACCTCGGCGCCGACGTCATCAAAGTCGGAACGGCAGCCCGCGGCGGTGGCTCGAACAGCACGGCCCACCCTTACTACATGTCCTGGAACCGGAACAAGCGCAGCATCACCCTGAACATGGCGACTCCCGAAGGCCGCGAAGTGGCCCGAGGCCTGGCCTCCCGGTGCGACGTGGTCATCGAAAACTTCAGCGCCGGCGTGCTCAAGCGATGGGGGTTGGACCGCGAGTCGATGGCGGCGGCGAACCCGGGCCTTTCCGTGATCGCGATGGGCGGGATGGGGCAGACCGGCCCGTGGAAGGACTTCGTCACCTTCGCACCCACTATCCACGCGCTGGTGGGGCTAACCTACCTGACAAATCCACCCGGCGAGCACCACCTGGGGTACGGGTTTTCGCTCACCGACCACCTCAGCGGGCTTGCCGGGGCGGTCGCGGCGTTGGAGGCCCTGGAGCACCGTCATCGCACCGGCCACGGCCTCGACATCGACCTGTCGCAGTACGAACTCGGGCTCGGCCTCATGGGTCCGGCGCTCCTCGACCACCTGGCGAACGGCGTCAACCCGGAACCGGTGGGGAACCGGCACCCGTTCGCCGATTGGGCGCCTCACGGGATCTACCGTTGCACAGGCGAAGACCGCTGGGTGGCAATCGCGGCGAAGGGCGACACCCAGTGGCAGGCGCTCTGCCGGGTCATGGGACAGCCCGCGCTCGCCGGCGACGCCCGGTTCGCCACCCACCAGGCGCGCATAGCCAACCAGGATGCGCTCGACGCTGCGGTGCAGGACTGGACCCGTTCCCGCGACCGCTACGAGGTGATGGCCGCGTGCCAGTCGGCGGGGGTCGCTGCTGGCGAGGTCCAGGACGCCGCGGACCTCGCCAGCAGCGACCCCCAACTCGCGGAGCGCGGCTTCTTCACCACGGCCAGGTCGGAGCGATGGGGCGGGTACGGGCTCGACGCCTTCCCCGCGCGGTTTGACGGGACCCGCCCGGCGGCCTGCGAGGGCACGCGGGAAGCCGGGTCCGACACGTTCGACGTGCTCACGGGGGTGCTTGGCCTGCCGGATGCCGATGTGGCGGAGTTGATGGCCCAGGGTGCGCTGACCTGACCGGGGCGAGGCAACGCCCGGTGTCGTCAGGCAACCCGCTCTGCTAGCCTGACAGGAGCCATTGCAGGAGCCCCCGGTGCCACCACGCCTCTATTCCTCCCTGGGCCGGGAAAAGCGCCCGTTTCGCACGATTACGCCTGGCCTCGTCCGCATGTACGTCTGCGGGGTCACGCCCTACGACGTCACCCACCTCGGCCACGCGTTCTCCTACGTCCAATTCGATACACTTCGGCGCTACCTCCTGTGGCAGGGCTACAACGTCCGCTACGTCCAGAACATCACTGACATCGACGACGACATGATCATGGTCTCGAAACGCCAGGGCGGGCGCCCGATCGCCGAGATCCGCGACGAGAACGACGCGATCTTCCGGGCCGACCTCGACCGCCTCAACGTGCTCCGGCCGACCGTCTACCCGCGGGCTACGGACCACATCCCCGAGATCATCGAGACGACGCGGCTCATCATCGAAAACGGTTGCGGCTACGAAGTCGATGGCGACGTGTTCTTCGAAGCTTCGAAGTTCGCACGCTATGGGCGCCTCAACGGCGTCACCCTCGATGAACTGGCGAAGCGCGAGAACCCCGAATCGAAGCGCGAATACAAGAAGCGCGGCCCCCTCGACTTCCTTCTCTGGCAGCAGGTAGACCCCGGCGACCCGAGTTGGGACAGCCCGTGGGGGCCCGGACGCCCCGGCTGGAGCATCGAATGCACGGCGATGTCCTCAACCCACCTTGGGCACCAGGTCGACATCCACGGCGGCGGCAGCGACCTCATCTTCCCCCACCACGAAAACGAGATCGCCCAGGCCGAATGCGCCTTTCAGGTCGAGCCCTTCTGCGGCTGGTGGATGCACAACGGCATGCTCCAACTGGAGGGCGTGAAGATGAGCAAGTCGCTGGGAAATCTCGTCCTCGCGCGGAATCTGATGGCAGAGTACGACCCTGACCACCTTCGGCTTTACCTCCTCAGCACCCAGATCCGGGTCGACGCCGACTACCGCGCCGACGCCCTCCCCGCGCTGAAGGAACGCTTCCAGCGCCTCCGGCTGGCTGCCGTCCGCGGCGAGGGGAATCCGGCCGCCGGCAACGCGGTGCGCGCAGCGTTCACGGAAGCGATGGACGACGACTTCGGGACGCCCGCGGCGTTGGACCTGCTCGATGCCGCGGCCGCCCGGGTGCTCGCGGGCACCGGCGAGATGGACGACGCCGCGGCGGTCAGGGAGTCGCTGGCGGTGATGGGCTTCGCTTTTGCGGGCGCCCGGGGGCCCGCAAACGGCGACTTCAACCCCTGACGGCTATCAGAGGTGGTGGGGCAGGCCAATGACGCCGGCCTCGGAGAGGCTGCGGATCCTGCTGGCGTCCACCCCTGCGGTGCGGAGCACCTCGACGGTATGTTCGCCAAGCCTGGGGGCCGGGGTACCCACTTCGCCCGGGGTTTCGCTGAGCTGCACATGCAGGCCCACGACACGTTGACGGCCGAAACGCGGGTGCTCCTGCTCGACGATGTAGCCGTTCGCTGAAACCTGTTCCGCGGCGGCGAGGGCGGCGTAGTCCTGGACGACTGACGCCGGCACGTCGAATTCGCGCAGCCGCGCGAGCCAGTGGGCGGAGTCCTGTGAGCAGAAGGCGTCTTCCAGGAGCCGTTCCAGTTCGTGCCGGTTCTGGTAGCGGGGGAACCCGCGGGCGAACCGGACATCGTGCACCAGGCGCGGGACCTCCAGCGCCTCTGCGATCCTCGGCCAGAACTTCTGGTCGATGCCGACAATCATGATCCAGACCCCGTCGGCGCATTCGAAGTGGCCCACGGTTGGGGAGGCGCGAAAGTCCCGCTCGTGTTCGGCACCGAAGTGGAGGTAATGCAGGAGTTCCGGCGCCTGGAGCGCGAGTTGGGTGCCGAGCAGCGAGACCTCCACTTTCTGGCCCACGCCGCTGCGTTCGCGGACGAAGAGGGCGGTGACAATTCCGAACGCGAAGTTCATTGCACCGGTCTGGTCGGCGACGCCGGGGTAGGGCACCTCGGGGCGGTGCCCCGGGCCCCCGCCGCTGTGCTGGGCGAACCCGCTGTAGGCCTGCGAAATCTGGTCGAACGACGGGTAGGTCGCGAGCGGGCCTTTTGTCCCCCAGCCGGTCGCCTGCCCGTAGACGATGCGGGGATTGCGTTCCCGAAACGCCTCGTACCCGAGACCCCACGCATCCATAGTGCCTGGCCGGAAGTTCTCCACGACGACGTCGCAGGATTCGCCGAGCTTGAGGGCGAGGTCGCGCCCGTCCGGCTTCCGCAGGTCGATGCAGACCGACTTCTTGCCGCGGTTGAGGGACTCCCAGAAGGCGCTAAAGCCGTCGGGTTCTTTCCACATCCTCCGCCCGAAGTCTCCACCATTTGGTTCCTCGACCTTCAGGACCTCGGCGCCCATGTCGGCCAGCATGACCGTGGCAAACGGTCCTTGCTGGTAGCGGGTGAAATCGAGGATGCGAATGCCGGCGAGTGGCGTTGTCATGGCACGCAGTCTACCGCGCCCGGCGGGCGAACCAGAAATCGCCCATCCTGCCCCGTCTGCGACAGAAACCGTCGTCGATCGCCGGCCGTCCACCGGATTGTCACTTTTGTCACCCGGCGGCCCGGGAGCCGGCCGGGCGCGGCAGGCCGCCAACCCCCGGCCACGAACGTCCGAATCCGGGAGGTCCCGCGAAGAGCCCTCTAAGCCCCCGTGGGTGGCTGAGCCGCGCGGTCACCGAAAGATGCAGATCACGCGGGATCGGCAGTCTCCTCGCGCCAGGCAATAGGGAAATTCCCTTATGTGCTTTCACCTCCGGCCCTACAGCGCCGAATAGTCTAGTGAGATGCCAACGGTCCTCCCATCGCGCGTTTCATGGTTCATCGTGGCGGTTTTCGCAGCGGGAGCAGCGGCGTTCACGCTTTCGTTCTTCGCCGCGCCCATGCGCGACGTGCCGGGCCTGGCGACCGTGCTCATACTGACGGTCCTGAGCGAGCGCTTCTCGGTGAAGCTCTACTTCGATGGCCGCGTTTCCCTGAGCTTTGTTGGAGTGGTTGTTGCCGTCCTCTGCTTCGGCGCTCCCGGCGCCGCGCTGGTCGCGGCAGCGATCGCCATCTCCGGCGGCTATTTCTTCGCCGAACGGTCCCCCCAGAAGCTGGCGTTCAACTTCGGGCAGCAGGAGGTGGCGGTCCTCGCCGCCTCCGGGGTCGCCGCGGCGATGGGCCTGGCCGATGGCTCCGGGCCCGCCTGGGCGTTCCTCCTCGGTGCCACGGTGGTCGGTGGGCTCGTCTTTGGGTTCACCAGCGTGGCCGTCACCGCGATCATGTCACTCAGTTCGGGGCGCCACCCCGTCCCCGTGTACCGCTCGAACTTCGTCTGGCTCTGGCCGCATTACGGGATGCTCGGGCTCGTCGCCGGCGGACTCGGCGTCGCCTACGACCACCTGGGGCCCGCCGGGATCATCGTGCTCGCCCTGCCGCTCCTCCTCACCCGCTACTCGATGAAGCAGGTGCTCGACAAGACGCGCGACAACGTCCTGCGGCTCGAACGGTCGAACGAACAGCTGCAGGTGGCCAACGTCGAAATAAAGGACATGTCGAACCAGCTGCACGAAGCCTACAACGGGACCCTCGAATCGCTCGTGGCAGCGCTCGACATGCGCGACCAGGAGACGCGGGGGCATTCGACCCGCGTCGCCACGCACTCGCTCGAACTGGCGAAGATGCTCGGCATCAAAGAACCCGAAGAACTCGACATGATTTACCGCGGCGCGCTGATGCACGATGTCGGCAAGATCGGTGTGCCGGACGCCATTCTGCGCAAGCCCGACCGCCTCACCGAGGAAGAGTGGATCTTCATGCGGAAGCACCCCGCCTTCGGCTACCGGATTCTCGCGCAGGTTCCGTACCTGCGCCCGGCCGCCCGAGTGGTGCTGGCTCACCACGAGCGCTGGGATGGCGGCGGCTACCCCCGCGGGCTGAAGGGCGAGAACATCCCGTTTGGGGCGAGGATCTTCGCCATCTCCGACTCCTACGACGCGATCATCTCGGACCGGCCGTACCGGGATGGACAGTCGCCAGATGCGGCACTTCAAGAGATACTACGGTGTGCGGGGACCCAATTCGATCCAAAGGTTGTCGAGGCCTTCGAAGCGGTGTTCCCGCGATGGCGGGGTGAACAGGACGGGGCGAGTCCCCTGTATCTGCCTGCCTGGAAGGCGAACGAGGATGAGGCAGGCAGAGCGGCGGGCTAAGACGCTCGCGACGCTGCTCGAAGCGGCCACCAGCGCATTCGCCCAGCGGGGCTACGATGGCACGTCGATCGACTCGGTCGCCGCGGCTGCCGGGCTTTCCAAGGGCGCCGTCTATGCGCACTTCGAAACGAAGCTGGACGTGTTCCTGGCCGTGCTCGATCGATCCCTTGAGGATGCCCGCCGCCGCCTGGAAGGGCCACTCGCTGCCACCAGGGAACCGGCAGCGGCAGCGGCCGATCGCTTCTTCGTCGGCGGGGACGCGGACCCGCTTACCCGGATCATGACGGAAGCGTGGCGGCTGGCACTGACCACGCCGCCTGTCCGCGACCGCCTGAACGCATTCCGGACCGAGATGGTCGCCCGGCTGGCAGAGCGGGCCGTCGACGCGGGCCTGGCGCCGCCGGAGGCGCTGGCGCGGGCAGGGGTGGTGGCGAAACTGATCGACGGGTTGATGGTGGAGCGGCAGCTCGAACGGGCCGTCGGAGCCTGATCACATGATCGCGGCGAAGGCATGCTCGCGTGCTGCAGGGAACTCGATTTTCCGGGACATAGAGAAAGGCGGACCCTGCGGCCCGCCTTCCCTTTAGGTTTGCCCCTCAGTTACCAGAGAACGCTGAGCATGGGAGCGGCCGAGGAAACGACCGCGACACTTGCGAGCGCGCTGAGAACGAGGAGCGTCCGGAGCCTACTCATGAGGCACCTCCCGCTTTTCCGGCCGATTCCGACCGGTCAGTATGTAGTACACCCGTGACAATAAGGTGTCAATAGCGTGAACGCAGATTTCCTCGCGCCCGCTGGCGGTTCCGAGAAACTTCAGGCCCGCTGACTCGCCCAGGGCTCTTCGTGGCGGTGGATGCTCAGCCCCAACTCCAGCTCCTCGATCGCCGTCTCCGCAAGGTCCTGTGCGTCCGCCTGCGGGCGCTCTCCCCGGAACGCCTCGACGGCCACCTCGGCGACGCGGTTCGCCCCTAGCGTCCGTTCCGCCGCGGAGATCTCGTCCGTCACGGCAGCCTGGTGGAGGATCCTCCGTTCGCGGAGGATGTCCTTCACCTTGGCCTCGACCGCGCGGCGCGCCTCGTCCTCCGTGAGGGGGGGCAGACGGAGGTTCTCCAGCCGCTGCAGGTGGCCGGAGACGGTATCGGCCGGCGCTTCCGCGGCATCCGCGGGGCCGCTGGACCATCGCAGAAACGCCTCGCGGTCGAGGGCGTCGGTGAAGAGGTCGGCCGGAAAGTGGCGGACTTCGTGCCGGAGTTCCGGGTGGCGGATGAGCAGGGCCAGGAGGATCTGTTCCGGGGCTGGCGGCCCGCCGCGGTTCCCCGGGTCGCGCGGCGCCCGCCGGGGCCGCGCGACTTCCGCAATCCAGTCGTGGACGGCCTGTTCGGGAACACCGAGGTGACGGGCTACCCGTTCTTCGTAGCGGGCGCGGTCCACCGGGCTCTGGACAGCCACCAGCACAGGCAGCAGGCGCCCAAGCACGAGCTTTCGCGCCTCCACCGACGAGGACGGGCGTTCGTTGCCCATGAGCCGCTTGAGGAGGAACTCGGGATAGGGCACGGCGCCGTCGATCGCCGCGGCCCACCCTGCGGGGTTTTCCCGGGCAACTTCGTCCGGGTCCTTCCCCGGGGCGAGCGGCGCCACCTGCAGTTCGACGTCGAAGTCGGACACGAGGCGGTCGGCGGAGCGGGCGGAGCGGGCCATGTTCTCCGGGGAGTCGAGCCCCAGGAAGAGACCGCCGGCGCGTTCGGCGGCCGCGAACCCGGCAGCGTCCGGGTCCATTGCCAGGACCACGCGCCGGGCGTGACGCTTCAGGAGCGCGACGTGGTGTTCGGTGAGGGAGGTGCCCATGGTCGCGACGACGTTGCGAAACCCGGCCTGCCACGGACCGATAACGTCCATGTAGCCTTCGACGACCACCGCCGTCCCGGTTTCCCGGATCGCAGCGGCGGCGAGGGTCAGGCCGAAGAGGGTGCGGCCCTTGTCGAACAGCTCCGTCTGGGGCGAGTTGAGGTACTTTGGTTCTTCGCCGTGGATGCCGCGGCCGCCCATCGCCACATACAGCCCGTGCTCGTCGGCGATAGGGATGATGACCCGGCCCCGGAAGCGGTCGTAGGGCGCGCCGCCGCCGTCCGCGGCCACCAGCAGCCCGGCGGCGACGATGTCGTGCTCGTCGTAGCCGCGGTTCACCAGGTGGTCGCGGAGTTCGCGCCAGTCGTCCGGGGCCCAGCCGATGCGGAACGCTTCGATCGCCTCCGCGGTGATGCCGCGCTTTTCAGTGAGGTACTCCCGGGCGGCGGCCCCGCCCGGTGCCTTGAGTTGCTGCTGGTAGAAGTCCACCGCCGCTGAGACGATCGCCGCCAGTTTCTCGGTGCGGCCGCGTCGCTTGGAATCCTCCGCTGAGAGCTGGACCCCGGCTTCGGCAGCCAGTTCTTTCAGGGCGCCGCGAAAGTCGAGGTTCTCGCGCTTCTGGACGAACGAGAAGAGGTCGCCGCCTTCGCCGCAGGTGCCGAAGCAGCGCCACGTCCCGCGGTCGGGGAAGACATAGAACGAGGGCGTCTTTTCCTGGTGGAAGGGGCAGAGTCCCTTGAAGTAGCGGCCGCTGCGCTGGAGCACGACGGAGCGGCCGATGTACTCGGCCAGGTCGAGCTTCCGCTTAATCTCGTCGACGGTGTCCACAGGCCGATTCTATGCGGTCAGGCGTCAAGAGCTGACGCCCGGCTGTCACCGGGACCCGAACCTGTACATCGGCGGTGCGTTACGTCCGCTACGGGAGGTCGATCGTCGCGCTGGCAGCGGGCTGCCCGTTGATGAACACGTCGACCCGGGCGCTTCCGCTCCCCGGCGGCCTCGCCACGTCGAACGGCAGTGCGGTCTGATCTTTCGCGAGGGCAATGTTCTTGCTCGACTCGGCCGCGCTGCCGCCCAGAGTGACTTTCACCGTCACGTTCGAGGCCGGCATGGCGCCGCCGGTATTCTTGATTACCACGCTCACGAGGTTCGCCGAGGGCGTCGTCGACACGATGACGAGGTTCGGCGCCTCGACAGGCGGCGAGAGGCCGATGCTGGCGTCGTTGTTGTCTTCCTTCGCTTCCTTGACCGCGTTCTCGGGATCGACCCGGATGACCGCGGTCTTCTGGATGGTGACCGGGGGATCGAGGTCGAAGTCCACCGTCGCGCTGCTGTTCGCGACGAGGTTCACCGCGAACGCCCGCTTGAGTGTGCCGGCGGCGACGCCGTCAACCCAGACGGCGAGGGATCCGCTGTAGTTGTTGAGGCTAAGGTTCGCGACCGTCACCCGGAGCTTCGTGCCGCCGTCGATGAGCACGGCGCCGGTCGGGGCGAAGTCCGGAGCGTTGGCGCCGACCGTGGCGGACGGCGAAACGGAAGGTGTCGCTGAAGGCTGCGGGGTGTTGGTCGAGGGCGCCGGCGTCGGCGTCACGTCCTTCACCGGCAGGAATTCGAGGGAGTCCTCCGCCTCGATCGCCGCGCGCTTCACCCAACCGCCGTTCTGGAACTCGATGTACAGCCAGTCGGTGTTGCGGCTCCGGGCAAGGATGCGCACCTCCTGCCCGTCGTTGAGGCGGCCGATGCTTTCGAATTGCTCGCCGGGGCCCAGTCGCACGTTCGTCGTCGTGATCGCCTTGCCCTTGATCACCGCCGGCTTGTCGCCGATGGGCTCGATCACCCGCAGACTCACCTTCGTGGAGTCGGCGGTGGCGCCGGAGGCCGAGGTCACCCGGACGAACATCTTGTGCGTCCCGGAGCGGTCGAACTGCCACTTGAGGGTCGCGCGATAGACCGTCCCGTCTGCCGGGCCGGGCTGGCCCTGGGCGACCGGCTGGTCGTCGATGAACAGCTCGAAGCGCGTGATCGCTTCGTTCGAACTGGCCACTGCAATAACGTCCAATTGCTTGCCGGTGGGGACGACTTCGTTGTTCAGGGGCTGGTCGATCTGGACGTTGAAGGCCGCGTTCACCTTCGGATCGCCGTCGTCGCCGCCGCTGTTCACCAGGGAGAAGAGAAGGGCAACGAAGGCCACGCCCAGCAGCACCGCCAGGCCGATGAAGACGTAGAACATGGGCTGGCGGGCGGGGACGTCGTAGTCGCCGTAGTAGCTGCCCTCCTCGTCGTAGCCGTACTCGTCGTCCCAGTCGTCCTCCTCCGCCACCTCATCGTCATAACCATCGTCCTGGGCGCCGATGTAGGGCTGGGCCATGGGGCGGGCGGGCGGAGGCGGCGGGAAGGATGCCGTGCCGATGATCGGCTCGTCGGGTGGGTACGGGGGGTTCTGATTCGTCATGAGGCTATAAGAGGTGCCACCGTCTTCGATTATCCGGGCGGGCGGGTGTAGCGGCAACGCAAGCGGGCATCCGGAGATTCAGCCGCGTTTACGGCCGTGGTTACGGGACGAAGCCGGCGGCGTCCGGACAACCCAGCTCCCGCGCCAGGCGGATCGCATAGCGGTCCGTCATCCCGCTGACGAAATCGGCGGCGCGGCGCTCCACCGGGTCCTCGGGCAGGGAGAAGTCGGGAGAGATGCCGGCCGGGTGGGCGACGAAATGCCGAAAGAGGAAGATAGTGATCTGCTTGCCCCGTTCGGCGTCCCGGCGCGTGACTTCGTAGAAGTAGACGCGCTTGAACATGAACTCCCGGAGTTCGTTCGCGACTGCCCTCACCCGGGGGCTGAATTCGATGACGGGCTGGCCATGGCCGTGAACCTCGCCGGTTGCTGCCCAACTTGCCTCGACGATGTCGGAGATAAGCGTGTTCAGCCGCTGCGAGTGCGCGGTTCCGAGTTCACGGCGGGCAGCATCCGGCAGGTCTTCTTCGCGGAGGAGGCCGGCGCGGATCGCGTCGAGGATGTCGTGATTCACATAAGCGATGGCGTCCGCGGTCTTCACGACCTGCCCTTCGAGCGTCCGCGGCACGCCCCATCCCTCGGCGAAGATGTCCTCCCGGGCCTTGCTCGATTTCTCGATGGCGTCGAGCACGTCGAAGGTGAGGTTCAGTCCCTGGCCGCTGTTCTCCAGGCGGTCGAGCACGCGCACCGACTGGTAGTTGTGGCGGAATCCGTCCGGGAGGCACTCGGCAAGCGCTTCTTCGCCGGCGTGTCCGAAGGGCCCGTGGCCGATGTCGTGGCCCAAGGCCGCGGCCTCGGCCAGGTCTTCGTTGAGGTTGAGCGCCCGCGTAATGGTGCGAGCCACCTGCGCCACCTCCAGCGTGTGCGTGAGCCGGGTGACGTAGTGGTCCTGCAGGGGCGCGATGAAGACCTGGGTCTTGTGTTTCAGCCGCCGGAAGGCCTTGGTGTGGAGGATGCGGTCGCGGTCGCGCTGGAAGGCGGTCCGCAGCGGCGAAGGTTCCTCCGGGGAGTGACGAAGCGCCCCGGAGGAACGCGCGGCGAAGGGGCTGAGCCGCTCCTCATTGGCTTCCAGGCGGCGGCGGACGGCGTGCAGGTCCATACGCCCGGCATTGTAGGCCGCCCGTGTCTGTCTGCCTACGAGTACGGCTCCGCCTCCTCCACCGACGCACCATGAGGTACAACCGTTTGCATGTCGGCCTTCACGGTGCCAAAACGACCGTAAAACATTGGGTGTATAGCTACCCGATCGTGCTTTCCCACACTTAGGAAGCCGAAATGGTTGTACTGAAAGGTACAAGAAAGCACCTTTGTGTCCTCAGCAGCATCATCGTCCACAATTCCGACGATGCCGGTTTCGATAACCATGCGCTTAAACAACTCACTGTCCCACGGAGAACCCACT
Organism: uncultured Anaerolineaceae bacterium; assembly: GCA_964438865.1. Lineage (GTDB taxonomy): Bacteria > Chloroflexota > Dehalococcoidia > Tepidiformales > Tepidiformaceae. The sequence goes on from CAYTMI010000004.1 coordinate 207,950, forward strand.
GGCCATACCTTCTTGGTTTTGTTGAACAACTTGTTAAGATCAGATGCTGGCATGATATGCTTCTCTTTTGTGAACGCTTCGTACATGACTTTAACGATGCCAGGATACACTTCGGAATAAACAGAAATCACGTCATCAGAAATCGTCTCACTCAAAGCGCGACGTACTCCGTCGATGACGTCCAAAGAGGTTATAGAAGACGGCCAATGGCCGCGTTGATAGGATACGAGGGCCACGGTATTTAGTAGCGTGATAACGTGTCGAGGTTGAAGTTGGGTGTGACGAGCTACATACGTAAAAAGAGACTGAGTGTATCCCGAAGTATCGGTCCAGGTGATGTTAAAGTATCGGTCCCAGATATTGCGCTTGACGTTGGTATAGTGATCCCATTCGATTTGAGTGCCACTGTGTCCGTCTGAGAACGTTCGCCATTGCTCTCCGGCATACAGTCTCTTTGCTGCCATCCTCAGGAGATCATGAGCGGACCACTGTAGGAAGAGAGGATTTTCGATTACCTTAGCGGCATCGATCAGACCGGAGGTTCGCATGATCGGGGAAAGTTCCGATGGTAGAAAGCATTTGACGTGCAGATTATGGTGAATATTACCGTGCGAAAACCTGTGTACTGCTCCAAGCAAGGCTGCCAAAGCTATTTGATGACCGCGTTCAGATATCTCATAAGAATCCAGTGAATCAATAATGATCGCAGCTCGCCGACTCTGGTTCAGATAGCTGAGAACGATCTGACGAGCCTGAATGAAGGTCCTGGAAGTTAGTATTTCGCCGATATCAACCGCTAATCCTAGCAACCTCTCTCCGGTCGGCAATTCTTGTATAAAATGCTCAAATAAGCGCTTTGCTATTTGTGCCAGAGTAGATGGGTGCTCTATGCCTTCTGATTCCAGAAATAATTTGAGTGTCCGTTGTTCATTCGCTGGCAGATGTTTGAGATCGTAGAGTCGCTCCATTAAACTTAGCCAGAACGCGCGCTCCCAAAGTAGCGTCAGGGCGTTGACTGAAAGTGCGTCTTTGGCCGGACTTATTGCCAATTCCGCAATTAAGTCACGGAAGGTAGCAACCTGATCTAGTTTCGCTATAATCGCGAACCGTTCCGCAGGGATTGGGTGTTCGAGGTAGTGGGCCAGCGCCGTCTTGCCCGAGCCGCGGCGGCCCAGTATGACGGACACGCTTGAGTCGAACGCCTGATTTACGAAGGCGAGGTCTGCAAGATACCGGTCGGAGAGGTATCTCCCCTCCACATCGGCGTCGTTAGGGCCGAAGGGCATTCCAAGAGGCGGCTGTCGGCGGTTTGGCACGGGTCACCTCCTGCTACTTCGGCGCGCGGCCGAGCTTCGCCTCTGCGTTGGCGATGATCTCGCGGGTGTGGTCGATCATGTCCGGGCTGACGCTGACGCTGGTGATCCCCCATTCGACGAGCTTCTCCGTCATCTCCGGGTAAACGCTCGGCGCCTGCCCGCAAATGCCCACAGTGATGCCCCGCCGACGTGCGACTGCGACGGCTGTCTGGATCGCCGACATCACCGCCTCGTCGCGTTCGTCGAACGCGTCCGCGAGCAGCTCGCTGTCGCGGTCGATGCCGAGCACAAGCTGCGTCAGGTCGTTCGAGCCGATCGAGACGCCATCGATCCCGACGTCGATGAACTTGTCGAGGATGATCACGTTGGAGGGCACCTCGACCATCATCCAGAGCTTGAAGTCTTCACCGCGGACCAGGCCCTCATCGGCGAGGAGTTGCTTCACGCCGCGCAACTCCGCAGGGGTGCGCACGAAAGGCACCATCACGTAGAGGTTGGTGTAGTCGCGGCGCACAAGTTTGATCGCGTCAACTTCGAGATTGAACACGTCCGGCTCCTTGATATAGCGGCTCGCCCCTCGGAAGCCTATCATCGGATTCTCTTCGTAGGCCTCGAACTTGTCCCCGCCTTGCAGGTTGCTGTACTCGTTTGTCTTGAAGTCAGTCAAGCGGTAGACAACGGGCCGAGGCGCGAACGCATGGCAGAATTGGCTGATACCGGCTGCGAGCAGCTTCGTATACTCCGGCCCGCGCCCTTCCTGGATGAACATCCGCGGATGAACCCCGATCTGCGCGACGATGAACTCGGCGCGGAGGAGCCCGACTCCATCGACGTGGCGCTGAGCGACCTTCTCTGCCAGTTCGGGTTCGGCAAGGTTCACGTACAGCTTTGTCGTCGTCTCCAGCTTGACAGCGTTCGCGTACCGCTGCTTCTGGCGCTCGGCCCAGGCGAGGCGAGCTTCGGCGCGGCCTTCGTAGACGTGCCCCTTCGAGCCGTCAACCGTGACTTCGCTGTCGACCGGGAGCGACTTCGTCGCGGCGCCGACGCCGACGACGCAGGGAATGCCAAGTTCGCGGCTAACGATGGCTGCGTGACAGGTGCGGCCGCCGCGTTCCGTGACGATAGCGGATGCGCGCTTCATTGCCGGGACGAAGTCGGGGGTCGTCATTTCGGCCACGAGCACGTCGCCCTGCTTGACGATGGCGATGTCGTGCGGGTCGTGGACGATGCGGACGGGCCCGTGGCCAACGCCGGGGCTGGCCGGCTGGCCGCTCAGGAGGATCGGCGCCGTCTCATCTTCGCCCTCGTCGTCGTGCTGGACACGCATGGTCGTGACCGGACGGGCCTGGGTGAGATAGAACTTGCCGCCCTCGTAGGCCCATTCGATGTCCTGGTGGTGGCCGTAATGTTCCTCCACCGAGCGGCCGATGCGGGCGAGTTCGCGGATCTCGTCGTCGCTCAGCTTCATCCGGTCGACCAAGTCTGCGGGCACCGGCATCCACTCGTTGGCGCCTTCGTGGCCGCCGTCGGACGTCGCAGACTGGGCGATCATCCGCTCCTGGGGCACGTGGGTCTTTTCGAGGATCCGGAGCGATTCCTTGTTGACCATGTAGAGGTCGGGGGAGAGTTCGCCGGAGACGATGCCTTCGCCGAGGCCGTAGACCGCCTCGATGGTGATCTTGGTCGGGTCGGAAGTGACGGGTTCGACGGTGAACATAACGCCGGACTTCTCGGACTGGACCATCCGCTGGACCGGCACCGCCAGCCCAACCTTGAGGTGGTCGTAGCCGGCTTCGACGCGGTAGAAGATGGCGCGGCCTTCAAAGAGCGACGCCCAGCAGGCCTGGACGGCGAGGACGACGTTGTCACCGCCAACGACGTTGAGGAAGGTGCTCTGCTGGCCGGCAAAACTCGCCTCCGGCAGGTCCTCGGCCGTGGCCGAACTCCGGACGGCGACGGCGCCGCCCCCGAGCTTCTCGTAGGCTTCCTTGATCTCGGCAGCGATGTGCGCCGGCATCGGCGCCCCGATGATGCGCTCGCGGATGCGGGCAGCGCGTTCGCTCAACGACCGGGAATCGTGGACGTCGAGGTTGAAGAGTTCCTTCTTGATGATGGGCTCGAGCGCGTTCTGGCGGATGAAGTGGAAGTAGGTGTCCGCCGTGACGACGAATCCCGGAGGCACCGGGATTTTGGCGCGGGTGAGTTCGCCAAGATTGGCTCCCTTCCCGCCGACAAGCCCCAGATCGTCGCGGCCGACTTCGGAGAACCAGACGACCGACCGGGTCATGCTTACCACTTGTGGCTATACCTCCGGGTGTCTTTCATAGTGCGCGCCGATACCTCGATGGGTCATTATACTCGCCCGCCGCGGCAGCCCACACGCCGGATGATTGGAAATTCCGCTTCTTGGCATATGGCGGGCACTCACTCCACCGTGACCGTTTTCGCAAGGTTCCGGGGCTGGTCCACGTCGCAGCCACGCCGCAAAGCAATGTAGTACGAAAGGCACTGGAGCGGCAGTGTCGCCACGATCGGCTCAAGAAGCTCCGAAACCTCCGGGATGTGGAGGACGTGGTCGGCAAGCATCGTCACTTCGTCGTCCCCCTCGGTGATCACGGCAAGGACTTCGCCGCCACGGGCCTGGACCTGCTGGATGTTCGAAATCATCTTCGCCCGCAGCCCGTGCTTCGTCGCGATCGCCACGGTCGGGAACGAAGGGTCAATGAGGGCGATGGGCCCGTGCTTCATCTCACCCGCAGCATACCCCTCGGCGTGGATGTAGCTGATCTCCTTCATCTTCAGTGCCCCTTCCATCGCCACCGGGAAGGCGAGCGCCCGGCCGAGGAACAGCATGTGGCTGGCCTGGTGAAAGTGGTTGGCGAGCGTGCGGTAGGGGGCGGCGTTCGAAAGCGCGTGGGCGGCCGCGTCCGGGATGTGGGCGAGTTCGTCGATCCGCTGCGTGAGCACGGCCTGGGAGAGGTGCCCGTTGGCCCGCCCCAGGCCAAGCGCGAGAGCATAGAGTGCGGCGACGGCGGTGGTGAAGCACTTGGTGCTGGCGACCCCCCGTTCGAGTCCCGCCCGCGTGTAGACCGTCCCGTCGGCGACGCGCGTGGTCTGGGCGCCTTCCGTATTGCAGATGGTCACCTGGAGGGCGCCCTTCTGGCGGGCGACGTTCATCGCTTCGAGAACGTCAACGGTCTCCCCCGACTGGCTAACCGAAACAACAAGCGTGTCCGGGGTGATAACCGGGTCCCGGTAGCGAAACTCGCTCGCGTTGTCCGATTCCGCAGGGATACCTGCCAGCGCTTCGAAGTAACGCCGGCCGATCATGGCGGCGTGGAGGCTCGTGCCCATCCCCAGGAGGACCACCCGGCGCACGTCTTTCAGCCGATCCGCCGCGGGACCGAGGTCATCGAGGTGTACGGCTGCTGGTTCCAGCGTCACCAGGCTGCGGATGGTGTCCGAAAGCGCTTCCGGCTGCTCCATGATCTCCTTGAGCATGAAGTGCTGGTATTGGCCCTTCAGCGCGCTGACGGGGTCGATTGGGACCGTGCGCAGGTCAACCTCCACCGGCTGCCCGCCGAGGTTGATGTACGCGGCGCCGCCCTGGTCGATGCGCACGAGCTGCCCGTCGGCGACGAACCCGACCTTCCGTGTGTGCGGGAGGATCGCCGCCAGGTCGCTCGCGAGCACCATCTCGCCGTCCCCGTAGCCGATCACGATCCCGCCGGCGTTCCCAAGCCGTACCGCAACGAGCGTCCCCGGTTCGAGGGGGCTCATCGCCACGATGGCCTGGGAGCCGTGCAGCCGCTGGGCGGTCAGCCGCAGCGATTCGAGCAGCGTCGCGCCCTGCTTCAGGTGGTCCTCCATCAGGTGGGCGATGGTCTCCGTGTCGGTCTCGCTCGCGAACTTGTGCCCGGCCGCCAGGAGTTCCGCTTTGAGCGCCGCATAGTTCTCGACGATCCCGTTGTGGATGACCACGACTTCGTTGCCGCAACTGAGGTGCGGGTGGGCGTTGCGGTCGCTGGGCCGGCCGTGGGTCGCCCAACGCGTGTGGCCGATGCCGACGGTGGCCGCCAGCGGCGTGCCCTCCGCAAGGGTGGCTTCGAGGTTGACAATCTTGCCTTCGCGCTTGGTGACGATGAGCCCGGATTGCCCGGGGGCGCTATCGAAGACGGCGATCCCGGCCGAGTCGTAGCCGCGGTATTCGAGGTCGCGGAGGGCGGCGACGAGGATGGGCGCTGCCGGGCGGTTGCCGGCGTAGCCAACGATTCCACACATGCGTTGATACTCCCTGGTGTCCGTGTCCCGGTTGCCCGGGGGAGTGGAGCACGCGGTGCGGCAGCGGCGGGCGCGGTGAAGCCCCCGATGGTCCCATGCTGCCGGAGAGAGTGAGAGGGGAAGGGATTCGCGGTCCCTGCACGTGGTGCACCTTTGTCAGCCGGTTACCCATGCTGGTTTGTGTGCTGCCTGACGGCTGTGCTGCCGGGGGGCCACCCGCCGAGTGTTTCGATACTGCCCCCGCCTCGTCATCCGCGGGTTCCGCGGACCTGGCGCTTGCGTTGCTCACCCTGTGCGTGCCGTGGGGTCGTCGTCGTTGGCGGGGTCACCTCCCTTGGGGAACTGCGGATCAGTGTGGGGGCGGGGCTCGCGAACCGTCAAACGTAGCGGGACGAACCAGGTGACCTACGGCCACGACAACGCCAATCGACTCACAACTGTCACCGACTGGAACTCGCGCGCGGTGGCCTATGCATACGATGATGCGGGAGGATGACAAGCGCCACGCTCGCTGCCTCGACGACCTTCGCCTGCCGTGGCGACGGCCTGCGGCATTCGAAGACGACCGGCGGGAACACGACGACCTTCACCTGGGACGTGAACACCGGCCTGCCGGTGGTGCTGGACGACGGGAACCAGTACGTCTACGGAGCCGGGCTGGAGTCGATGGTGACGGCGGGCGGGACCTACTACTACCTCGCCGACGGACTGGGCTCGACGATGGCGATGGTGGACACGTCGGGGACCGTCCAGAAGTCGTACACCTACGACGTCTACGGCAAGCCAGGAGTCGCCGCGCGCCGCCTGAAGGTTCCCCTGGCTCTCCAGGCGACCCGGGGGCGCGCCGCCGCTGGGCAGATCTTCGAACGGGCAAGCAGCCGAAAGGTGTAGGATTCGGCTATGGCGCATCAGGATATCCGTTTCTGCACCACAGCAGACGGAGTAAGGATCGCGATCGCGACGATGGGCTCCGGGCCGCCACTGGTCTACGTCACCGGCTGGCCCGGTCATCTTGAGCTTGAACTGGAGACGGAGTTCGCGACGCGGTTCCTGTCTGAGTTGTCGTTTGGCCACACGCTCATCCGATACGACATGCGGGGGAGCGGGCTTTCCGACCGAGTCGTCAAGGACTTCTCCTTTCGCGGGTTTCAGTTGGACCTGGAAGCGGTGGTGGACCATTTGGGCCTCCAATCGTTCGCACTACTCAGTCTCGGTGACCTGGCCGGACCAATCGCTGTCTCCTACGCGGCCGGCCACCCTTCCCGGGTGACGCATCTCGTCCTCAGCAGTGCCTACCTCCGGGGGAACGACCTTGCTACAAAGAACCACCAGGCCGTCCTGGCCGAATTCGTCGCGAACTTCGGATGGCCGATCTTCGAGTTCGTTGACACTCCCGAAGTCGACGCCGATACCCACCGGGCGGCGCGGAAGATTCAGGAAGAAGGGGCCACTCACTACATCCAGTCGATCGTGCTGAAAACCATGTACGAAGCGGATGTGACGCTGGCAGCGAGCGCCATCACCGCGCCAACGCTCGTCTTGCACGCCCGCGATGACCCGCTCGTCCCGTCTAGTGCCGGCCGAGAACTGGCCATCCGCGTCCCGGGCGCGCGGTTCGTGGGATACCCATCTTCCTCGGCTGCCCCATGGGTGAACAGCAAGTTCCTCCTCGGCGAGATCCGGGCTTTTCTCGCTCCCGGGCTGGCCGGCCGGCCGGAGGCGTCCGGCGGGGATGGGCTGAGTTCGCGCGAGATGGAGGTGCTAGCGCTGCTCGCCCACGGGCGAACGAGCCGGGAGATCGCCGGGGCGCTGGTCCTGAGCCCGCGCACCGTGGAACGCCACATCAGCAACATCTACGCGAAGGCAGGCGTCCATTCGCGTGCCGAAGCGACGGCCTACGCGCTCCTCGCGGGGCTCGCCGATGCCCCAATGGGTAATCCCCGCCACGCGAACCGGCGAAAGTTACAGCGTTCAACGGATGTTGCCACTGGGCCCGGGTGACTACCGTTCTTTCGAACCGAAGACCGGCCCGCCGGAGCGGTAAGCTTCGGAACTCCCGTCCTCACCTGACCAGGAGGCAGTCAATGGCAAGTCCAACCACCCAACCTCGGCGGGCGGCAATCGCCCCGGAGCTCATCGCCGGGCTCGCCGCGAACTTCCGAGGCAGCCTCCTGGAGCCGGGCGACGTTCAGTTCGACGCCGCCCGGCGCGTTCACAACGGGATGATCGACCGCACGCCGGCGCTCATCGCGCGGTGTACTGGCGTCGCCGATGTGCAGGCCGCGATCGGCTTCGCCCGCCAGAACAACGTCCAGGTTTCAGTCCGCGGCGGCGGCCACGGCATTGCCGGCACGGCCATCTGCGAAGGCGGCCTCGTCATCGACATGGAACCGATGAAGGGCGTCGTCGTGGACCCGGAGGCGGGCCGGGTGCGCGCGCAGGGGGGCGTCACCTGGGGCGAGCTCGACCGCGAAACGCAGGTCTTCGGCCTTGCGACCACCGGCGGCGCGATCAGTTCCACTGGTATCGCCGGGCTCACCCTTGGTGGCGGCCTGGGCTGGCTCATGCGCCGCCACGGCCTCGCTTGCGACAACCTCCGCTCGGCCCAGGCCGTCCTCGCCGACGGACGCTGCGTCGCCGCCTCCGAAACGGAAAACCAGGACCTCTTCTGGGCCCTTCGTGGTGGCGGCGGCAACTTCGGCGTTGTCACATCGTTCGAATACGAGGTTCACCCCGTCGGACCGGTCGTCGCGGGCATGCTGCTCTACCCCCTCGCGGCCGCGAGCGATGTCCTCCGAGCCTATCGCGCGTTCTCGCAGACGGCGCCGGATGAGCTCACCCTCTATGCCGGCCTTCTCACCGGTCCGGATGGGACCCCCCTCGTTGGGCTGTTGCCCTGCTATTGTGGCCCGGTGGCGAAGGGCGAGGAGCTCCTGCGCCCGCTCATCGAATTCGGCTCGCCGGTGGTCAACACCATCGGCCCTGTGCCCTACACAGCCGTCCAGACGCAGCTGGACGCTGGCTACCCGAAGGGGGCGTTGAACTACTGGAAGTCCAGCTTCCTCGGGACCCTGACCGACGGCCTCTTCGATACCCTCATTCGCCACTTCGAGCGCGTCCCGTCGCCCATGACCAGCATCGTCCTCGAACAACTGGGTGGCGCGATGGGGCGGGTGCCCGTGGACGCCACGGCTTTCCCCCACCGGACTGCCGCCTACAACCTCGTCATCACCGGGGTCTGGCAGGACCCGGCGGAAACGCAGGCGAACGTCGCGTGGACGCGCGAACTCTTCGCGGCGGTTCAGCCGCATGCGGCGGCGGGAGTCTATGTGAACTACCTGGATGAGGACGACGTCGCGGGAAGGTCGGTTGCGGCATTCGGCGCTAACTACGCGCAACTGCAAGCGGTGAAAGCGAAGTACGACCCGGCGAATTTCTTCGCGCAGAATCAGAACGTCTTGCCGAAGTAGCGGCTGTCACCTGCCGTCCACATCCTTGAAGAACTCCCAGGCCGCCCTGGTGGCGTCGAGCGCCTGCGATGGCTCTCCCTGGAGCGCGGAGGCCCGCCGGTCCGCTGAGCCCGGCCACGGGTGGTCGGCGCCGGCGACAACAACGGGAACCTGACAGCGCGCGGCTCGGACTCGTTCTCGTGGGACTACGAGGACCGGATGACCTCGGCGACGGTGGGCGGGACGACGACGACCTTCGCCTACCGGGGAGACGGCCTGCGGCACTCCAGGACGACCGGCGGGAACACGACGACCTTCACCTGGGACATCAACGGCGGGCTGCCGGTGGTGCTGGACGATGGGAACCAGTACGTCTACGGGGCCGGGCTGGAGTCGATGGTGACGGCCGGGGGGACGCTCAGCTCTCCGCGCGGGGGATGCCCGCGAAACCCAGGAATTCGTCTTCCCACTGCAGGACTTCGCGGATGAGGGCGGCGTCGATCGGGAAGGGGTTGCCGGCCACGCCCCGCAGCTTGAACTCCTCTTCGACCACGCGCGCGATTTCGTCGAGGCCGCGGGCCTGGACGCCAAGCTCGCGTTCGGTCGTGAGGATCAGTTCGACCAGCTCCCCTGCGAGGACAAAGCCGTCCTCCTGGAGCTGCTCCCAGGTCCATTCGGCGCATTCTTCCAACAACTCCGGGGTCAGCCGGGATGCGTTCGTCATCAGGGTTTCCTCGCGAGCAGGACGTCGATGCCGCCCTGGAATGGAGCGATGCGCTGGAGGTAGGTGAACCCGGCGTCCGCCACGAGTCCTTCGGCCTCTTCGCGGCTGGTCACCCGGCTCCCCCAGAGCATCTCTGTGTATTCGAAGTGAAGGCCCATCCGCGCTTCCGGTGAAGCGGCTTCGTCCACCGAGGCGGGGTACGACTCGTCGAAGACGATCACCTGGCCGCCGCTTTTCAACCCCGCGAAAACAGCCGCCATCACTGCCGGGCGAGTGTCGGCCGGGACTTCGTGGAGTGAGAGGAAGAAGAAGGCGAGGTCGAAGACGCCGTCCGCGCCAAGGTCCGCGAGGTCACCGGCGACAAGATGCATGCGGGATTCGAGGACGGTCCCGGCAATCGCCTCGCCGCCGCGCTGGACCGCCGAGGCGTCGAGGTCCACGCCCGTGTAGCGGACGCCGGGAAAAGCCGAGCAGAGTTCCTTGCCGAGATTTCCTTCGCCGCAGCCCGCGTCCAGCACCGAGGCGCCGCCGCGAAGGGCCGATTCCACGGACGGCAACGCGGGCAGCGCAGCCTGCATGAAGACCACGTGCATGGCCGCGCTCTGTTCGGCGACGCTGCGGGACAGCGCTTCCCCGTGCCGCGCCGGGGAGATGGGGACACCATCGCGGAAGAACTGGGCGAGGTCGAGGAAGTCACGTGCGACATAACGGGCGTGGAATGCGAGCGATGGACCCAGGTTCAGCAGCGTCCGCGGTTCGCAGACCATCCAGGACAGCCCCGGCGCCATCGCTACCCCCCCGTCGTCGCCCGGCAGCAGGAGCCCGTTCTGGACCAGCACCTTCGCCCATGTCTCGACCGGCCTCGGCTGCAGGCCCAGGTTCGAGGCCAGCACCTCCGGCCGCAGGGGGCCGAAATCGCGCAGCGCGTCGAAGAGCCCGAGTTCGACGCCGAGGTTCGTCGCCGAAAGCGCCACCATCCCGCCGAACCACTCCGCCGCGCGGGCGACATGTACGAGCGCAGCTTGCTGGTCGTCTTCAACCGTCAGTTCCACGCCCCACAGCCTACGGGGTCAGCCCGACGGTGCGCCAACCTCGTCGCGGATGCGCTTCAGGCGGGCAACGTTCTCCGCGTCCGAGCCACCGCCTTCGATGCCGGGCACCTCAAGCAGGAACGGCACGTCCCGGAACGCCGGGTGCGACATGATCACGCGGAAGCCGTCGAGGCCGATGTACCCGTCGCCGATGTTTTCGTGGCGGTCCCGGGTGCCGCCCAGGGGCATCTTGCTGTCGTTCGCATGGACCGCCACCAGCCGGTCGAACCCGACTTCGCGCCCGAATTCCTCCATGGCGACGGCGCAGCCTTCCTTCGTGGCGATGTCGTAGCCCATCGCGAAGGCGTGACAGGTATCCAGGCAGACGCGGACGCGGGGGTCGTTGTCCAGACCGCGAATGATCGCCCCGAGTTCGCCGAAGGTGCGCGGCAGGCAATTCCCCTGGCCGGCGTTGTTTTCGAGGATGAGAAACTGGTCATTGGCAGCGAAGTCCAGCGCCTCGCGCATCAACCGGCAGACCTGATCGAGGGTCTCGTCGAAGCCGGCGCCCTTGTGGCTCCCGGCATGGAAAATGGTGCCCACGGTACCGAGTTCGGCGCCCCACTTCAGGTACTGCTTGAGCGACCCGGCGGAGCGGTTCGCGAGGGCCGTATCGTCGCTGGCCAGGTTCACGAGGTAGACGCCGTGGAGAAACACGGGAATGCCCGCCTCGGCCCGGGCCGTGCGGAACAGGTCCACCTGCTCGGGCGTGAGCGACGGCGGCTTCCACTGCTGCGGCGCCGAAATGAAGATCTGCAGCGCCTCCGCCCCGATCTCCTTCGTCCGGGCGAAAGCGTTGTGCGGGCCACCCGCGCTCGAACAGTGCGCCCCGATCCTCATGCGTCGCGTCGCGTCGCCACTCCGACCACGGTCGGGACGCCCATCATCCCGAACTCGCGGACTACCGCGACCTCGAAGCCCGCGGCGCGGATCGCCTCCACCGTCCGGCGATTTGGGTTGCAGCCGGCCCCCACGCGCCGCCAGGCGGGCGTGATCGCGTCGAAGAGGCGTCCGCGCACTCGGCCCCCGGGCCGGACGTGTTCCCAGAATCGGAGTTCGCCCCCCGGTTTCAAGACGCGGTGCGCCTCCGCGAGGGAACGCTCAAGGTTGCTCACCGTGCAGAGCGTGAGCGTCACAATCACCGTGTCGAAGGTGCCATCCTCGAACGGCAGCGCTTCGGCGGGCGCCTCGCGGAGGTCGACCTCGCGCTTGCTGTCGGCGGCATGACCCAGCGCGCGTTTCACCATGAACGGGTCTGGCTCGATGCCCGAATAAACCACCCCATCGGGCAGGTATTGCCAGTTCGTGCCAACGCCGGCGCCAAGTTCCAGCACTCGGCCGCGGGCGCCGCCAACGACCTCCCGGCGGGCAGCGCGCTGGCGCGGGCTTTCCTTCCGCGTCGCCCTGTCCCAAAAGGCGGCGAAGATCCTGTGACCTCGTTCGCGTGGCATGCTCGCAGTATAGCGGCAGGCCCGGGCTTGCCAACGTGAACGCGGGTGGGGCCGGGGCCTACCGGCGCGCCTCCGGCGGCGCCTGGCGGGTCAGCCCGAAGAGTTCCTCCTGGATGGTCTCCGCGCGTTCGGCCGCCACGGCCCGCGCGTCGGCGATCGCTTCGTTGTAGTACTGCGGGCCCAGGAGTTTGCCGAGCGCTTCGAGGAGGAGTTCGGCGCGCAGGTCGCCCAGGTCCTCGCCGAACTCGTCGCGAATCACGTCCTTGAGCTTGCCCAGGAGGTCGGCCCGTTCCTCGCGGCTCAGGTGTTTCAGGTCGTGGTCTCGCGCCATACGGGGAGGATACGGCAGCCGGGTCCGCGCCGGAACCACGGTCGCCGAACAGACTGACTGTTGACATGGTTTCACGCTTGGCACAGGATAGGGGGGTACCCTATGTGCTGGAGCCTGACGGTGACCCCAGAGACGCAGAAACAGGCCCAGCGGCGGCTGAAGATTATCGCCGGGCAGATCCAGGCGCTCGAGAAGCAGATCGACGAAGATCGCTATTGCATGGATGTCCTGGACCTCTCCATGTCCATCCAGAAGGCCCTGCGCAGCTTCGACGGGATCGTCATCGAAGGACATCTTCGTACCCACGTGATCGAACAGATGACCGGCGGCGAGACTGAACGCGCCGTCGACGAACTGCTTCGTCTCTACAAGGTCCAGGGTCCGGCCGAAAGCTGACCCGCCACGCCCATCATCACACTCAAGGAGGAGCTGCTGCCATGTCCCAGACCATCCAACTCGCGATCAAAGGAATGACCTGCGACCACTGTGTCCGCGCGGTCACCAACGCCGTCGAAGATGTCGACGGCGTCACCGCCGCCCAGGTGAGCCTCGACACGAACTCCGCCCGGGTCGAGGGCCAGGTCATCGACGTCGCGAAGATCATCGAGGCGATCAAAGAAGAGGGCTACGAGGCGACGGTCGTCGGCTAAGCCGGCCCGCTGCACCCGGAAGGAGCCACGGCTGATGGCCACAAAAGAGCGCGCCCTCACACTGGACATAACTGGTATGACGTGCGCCTCGTGCGTGCGGAGGGTGGAGCGCGCCCTCTCGAAAGTCGAAGGCGTCGAGACCGCAGCGGTGAATTTCGCTTCGGAGACAGCGCGGGTCACGCTCGCCGGTGCGGTGCCCTTCGAAACCCTTGTGGGCGCGGTCGAAAAGGCGGGCTACGCGGCCCGGCCACACACGGACGACGCCTCCCGCGATGCCGCCCGCGCAGACCACGCCCGGAAGACCCTGGTCACGCTCATCTTCGGCGCCGTCCTCGGGGTGCCGGCGGTGATCCTCGCCATGGGCATGGACATCGGCGACGTGACCATCGCCGGGAGCCACACGTTCACCGGCTGGGTAATCTTCGCCCTGGCGACGCCCGTCCAGGCCGTGCTCGGCTGGCGTTTCTACCGCGGGAGCGTCACCAGCCTCCGCCACCTGAACCCCAACATGGACGTTCTCGTGGCGCTGGGCACGAGCGTGGCCTACGTCTACAGCGCCTGGGTCGTCATCGAAAACGACCACCGCACCATGTTCTTCGATGCTTCTGCGGCGGTGCTCGTCTTCATCACCATGGGCAAGTACTTCGAAGAGCGGGCGAAAGGGGCGTCATCCGAGGCGATCCGCACCCTCCTGGGCCTCTCGGCCAGGTCGGCGACGGTGATCCGCGACGGCGTCGAGGTCGAACTGGCACTGGCGGACGTCCGCGTTGGCGACTTGTTCGTCGTCAGGCCCGGCCAGAAGGTGCCGGTCGATGGCATGGTCCGCGACGGTTCCAGCACGGTCGACGAGTCGATGATCACGGGCGAGAGCATCCCCGTGGAACGCCACCCGGGCGACCGCGTCATCGGCGGGACGATCAACCAGGCTGGCATCCTCCGCGCCGAAGCGACCGCGGTCGGTGAGCAGACGGCGCTCGCCCGGATGGCGCGCATGGTCGAAGAGGCACAGGGTTCGAAGGCGCCGATCCAGAAGCTGGTGGACCAGGTCGCCGCTGTGTTCGTGCCGGTCGTTATCGTGATCGCCGCCGGCGTCGTCCTCGGCTGGGGCCTCCTCGGGGGGTCCTGGGTCGATGCGATGGTCGCGAGTGTCGCCGTCCTCGTCATCGCCTGCCCGTGCGCCCTTGGCCTCGCCACGCCCACCGCGATCATGGTCGGGACCGGGATGGGGGCGGAACGCGGTATCCTCATCAAGAACGCCGAAGTGCTCGAACGGACGAAGACCCTCGACGTGGTTGTCCTCGACAAGACGGGCACGCTCACCCAGGGCCGGCCCGAGGTGACCGACGCAATCCCCACCGGGACGATGAGCGAAGCGGAGTTGCTGACCCTGGCTGCCGCCGCCGAATCAGAGAGCGAACACCCGCTCAGCCGTGCCGTCGTCGACGCCGCCGTCGAATCCGGCTATGCGCTTCCGGAACCGACCGAATTCCATGCTTTCGTCGGACTGGGCGTGGCAGCGACCATCGCCGGGCGACGCGTGGTCGCGGGGAGCAGCCGGATCCTCGAAGGAGAGTCGATCGTGCTCGGCGCGCGGGCGAAGGAAGAACTCGACCGCCTGGAGGCGATGGGCCGAACCGCTATCGTGGTTGCCGTCGATGGCCGCGTTGAAGGCGTCCTTGGGATCGCCGACGAGGTGAAGCAGAACGCCGCGCGCGCGGTTGACGCCCTCCACCGCCTCGGGCTCAGGGTCATCCTGATGAGCGGCGACAACGAGCGTTCGGTCGCGGCGGTCGCGGGGCAAGTGGGGATCACGGAGTACCGTGCTGGCGCCCGCCCGGAGGACAAGCTCGCTCTCGTGGCGGCGCTCCAGGCAGAGGGGCTCTCCGTGGCGATGGTGGGCGACGGGGTGAACGACGCTCCCGCCCTGGCCCAGGCCGACATCGGCATCGCGATGGGCACCGGCACCGACGTGGCGATCGAAGCTGGTGACATAACATTGCTCAGCGGTGACGTCTCCAAGATCGCCGAGGCCATCACCCTTAGCCGATCGACGCTGCGGACCATCCGCCAGAATCTGGTCTGGGCCTTCGGCTACAACGTCCTCGCCATCCCGGTGGCGGCGGCCGGGCTGCTGAACCCGGTCATCGCCGGCGGCGCGATGGCCTTCAGCTCGGTGAGCGTCATGGGGAACAGCCTGCGCCTTCGGAGCAAAGCCCGGGACATCGCTGAAGGCAGCGGTAACACCTACCGCGGCCCGCGCGAAGGCTTCGTTTCGGCCAACCGGGGGCCGCTCTTTGCCATGGGGTCGGCGGCCGCTGTGCTCCTCGTGCCGCTGGTCATCTTCACTGGCATCGGCCGCGGCTGGTTCGGCAACGACGGCCAGGCGCCGGAACAGGAACAGGACCAGCACGGCGGCCACGAGTAACTCGAGCCTCGGGCGATCGAGACGGCCTTTAACGTTACATAAACGTCAGAACAGGTACGTGGTCCCGACCGCGTTGTGGACGTAGGCCTCGGGAAAGGCCGCTGCCAGGGCCATCTGGGCTTTGTAGCCGGTGCAGTGTGCCGGGACCACCGCCGCCGGCGTGAATCCCCGGAGCGCGTCGATCGTCGGGCCGATGATAGGTTCGAAGAACGCCCCCGAGAGGTGGAACCCGCCGAGGATGCCGTGGACGCGGTCGATGCCCGTCAACGCCTGCGCCCTGCGGACGATGTTGACGATGCCCGAATGCCCACAGCCGGTGAGCACGACGAGACCCTTGCCCCGCACGTTCACGATCACACCCTGGTCGTCGGCGAGGTGCGGTTCCGGCTCCCAGCCCCGCGGGGTCTCGGCCTGGAAGAACGGGAATCCCTGTTCGAAGCTGGTGACGCGCGGCACTTCGCCGGTGACCAGGAGGCATTCCGCGAGGAGCAGCGAGGGGTCTTCGGATTCGACCAGGACGAAGCCCGCGCCCTCCAGTGCAGAGCGTGAGGGCGGCGGGAGTGGCACGGGCAGGCCCGAGGGCGGCAGTGAACGACGCTGGCGGTACGCTGCCGGGTGGACCACCATCGGCATGCTCGACCGCCCGAGCCGCTCCGCGAGCCCGGCCAGGCCGCCTGTGTGGTCGAAGTGGCCGTGGGAGAGCACGATGGCCTCCAGTTCCCAGGGGCTAATCTCCAACCGGTCCATGTTCTCCACGAGTCCGTTCGGCGACACGCCGGCATCGAAGAGGAGCGTGTGGCGCTCGTCGCCGCGGGTAAGCGTCACCAGGGCCGAGAAGCCGTGTTCGGCGTGGAGGCTGGCAAGCACCCCGGGGGAATCGATCAACGGATTCCGCACCGCGGGCGACCACGGGTGGCGGCGGACCTGCTCGTCGCCGGGGAGGAGCGCGTCGATCTGGTTGTCGATGAGAGTGGTGATCTCGAGGGCGTCGGCTTCGAGCAGGCGAAGAGGCTGCATGGCGGGGCTCACTTCCGGGGAACGGCGTTTGCGGCCATCTTAGGAGGCCTGCTGAAATAACGTCAGAACTTCGCACTATATCAGTTATGTGCGACCATACGGTTGAATTGGCCTCGTTCCGGTACGCTCAGGGTCCCCGCTGAGGAGGAACGCGTTTCAAGTTGGATGCGCATTCGATCATCATCGTCGACCGCGACGCGCGGCTGGCGCTCCACACGCCTCACGACGGCGCATGGACGCGCCGTGATCTGCACGTGTCCGGTCGCTGGCCCTGCTGGAACCCTGTCCGGGACCTGATCGCAGTCTCCGTGGTTGAGCCGAGCGGCGACGCGGTGCGTTCCGCCATCGAACTCATCGACCCTGGCGGCCGCGTGATACGCACGGCCCATGAGACCGCGCCGGGCGTGCTACCAGTCATCGCCCCACGAGTGCCGCACTATGCCCTCTGGTCGCCGGCCGGCGACATTCTGAGTTATGTCTCGCAATCGACATTCGGGCTTGGCCTCTTCCTCACCCACGCCGATGGTGCCTTCGTCTCCGACCCGATCATCACCGGCGCCCCTCTGTTCCAGTCGTGGTGCCCCGACAATAACTTCCTCGCGGTCCACGCCGGCCCCGAACTCTCCGTGGTTGAGGTCGAAGGGAGCCGGACGACGGCGTCGGTGGCGGAGCGTTCGGCCGGATTCCGCGCCCCAGCCTACAGCGACGACGCCGAGGTCCTCGCCTACGCGATTCCCGTCGAAGGTGGGGTGGCGGTGATGCGTGCCCTCTTCCAGGGAACCGGGAGCCGCGAGGCCCAGCGCTTCGCGGGCGGCGTCGCTCTCGGCTTTCGGCCGGGCACGCGTGAGCTCTCCGTGGCCGTCACCGGCAACCCGGAATCGGGAACCTTCGACGAATTGTGGACGCTCCCCGCAGAGGAGGGCCAAACGCCTCACCTCGCCTGGCGGGGACCGTTCGTCTCGTTCCTCTGGGCGCCTGATGGCAGCCGGACCGCCCTGGTCGTGCCGACCCAGTCAGGTGACGGCCGTTACGCGATCCAGGTCATCACCCCCGACGGCCGGTATGTCGGCACCACCGAGGGGTTCATCCCTTCGCAGGATATGCGCACCTATTTCGGCTTCTTCGACCAGTACAGCCAGTCGCACTCGCTCTGGTCGGCCGACAGCACCCGGATGGTGGTGGCCGGGCGACTGGTCAGCGACACGGTCCACACGTCCTTCGGGGACAGCGCCGGTGACTTCGTTATGACGTGGACCGCCGCACCCGGCCAGACGCTGGAACGAGTCGCCCCGGGCGACCTCGGCTTCTACCGGCCCAAGGCCGGGCGCGTCGTCCGCTAGCCGCGTTGGGCGCCTCGCGGAGACCGTGACGTAAACAGCGGGTAAGTCTCGAAATTGAAGGCGGCGATCAACGGGGGGTACACTCGCTAGCAGTACCGGGCGGCGAGTCCGGAAAGGTGGCCCCCACACCCAATGGAATCTCCCCGTCCCCTCGTTGCACCACCGACGGCAGGCGAGCGCGTCGCACGCTCGGCGATGCTCGTCTTCCTCCTCCTCGCGATTACAAGCCTCGCCTTCGGCCTTGGCTTCCTCGTCAACGACGCGTCCGATGACGGCTCACCATCTTCGGGAAGCCCGTCCGGGAGCGGCGCCGTTGCCAGCGGCGACGATGCCGTCGGCGCCGCCATCATCTCTGAGATCTACGCCCTCCTGAAAGAGAACCACGTCGACGGGGCGATGCTCGACCCCGCGAGCATCCGCGACGCGGCGATCAACGGGATCATCACCTCGCTGAACGACCCCCATACGCAGTACATCCCCCCGCAGGACGTCGAAGCGGTGTCTTCGGACCTGAGTTCGACCTACCAGGGCATCGGGGCCAGCGTCTCGGACCGCAGCGGCGAGATCCAGATCATCGCGCCCTTCCGTGACTCCCCGGCGGAAGCCGCCGGGATTCGTGCCGGAGACGTCGTGCTCCAAGTCGATGGCGAGAAGACCGATGGCTGGACTGACCAACAGGCGGTGAAGCGCATCCGCGGGCTGAAGGGCACCTCGGTGACGCTGACAGTGCGCCACACCGACGGCTCGATCGAGACCATCACCGTCACCCGGGGCGACATCGAAATCGAGAGCGTGTTCCTCGAACCGAACCTGGAAGTGATCCCCGGCGAAAGCGGAAAGAAGGTCGTGGACCGCGACGGCAAGGAAGCGACGGACATCGGCTTCGTCGCCATCTCTGGGTTCCACGACAAGACCCTCAGCGAACTCAAGACGAAGCTCGCCGGGATTGAGAACAAGGGCTACAAGGGCCTCATCCTCGATCTCCGTGGCAACCCCGGCGGCCAGCTCATCGCCGTGCTCCAGGTGGCCGACGAGTTCCTCAACAGCGGCATCATCCTGAGCGAGGTTGATGCCGACGGGAAGAAGACGTCCCAGTCGGCGCGGCAGGGCGGCCTCGTCACGAAGATCCCTATCGTCATCCTGATGGACCGGTCGAGCGCGAGCGCCGCCGAGGTACTCGCAGCAGCCCTTCGGGACAACGGCCGGGCGACCATCGTCGGGACGCGCAGCTTCGGCAAGGGCACGGTAAACCAGCTGCTCCCCCTGAAGAACTGCGGCGACCCCGCCGGCTGCGGCGCAATCTACGTCTCCGTCGGCCGCTGGCTCACGCCGAAGGGCGACCAGATCGAAGGTGTCGGCGTGAAGCCCGACGTGGAACTGCCGATGACCTCCGAGGAGTACATCGACCAGGGCGACATCCAGATCTTCAAGGCCATCGACATCCTGCGCGGCAAGTAAGGGCGCGCTACACTCGCAGGACGAAGGAACGAGCGGCCCCGCACCCGCTACCGCGGACGGGGCCGTTTCGATGTCAGATGGCCCCCACAAAATCCGACGCCCGCATTGCGGAGAACCGCCGCGCCCGGCACGACTACGAAATCCTTGGCCGCTATGAGGCAGGCATCGCCCTGACCGGCTCGGAGATAAAGTCGGTGCGCGACCACAAGGTGCAGCTGCAGGGGGCCTACGCACGCGTCAAGGACGGCGAGCTCTGGCTGATCGACGTCCACATCGCCGCCTACGCCAACGCCGGCTACTCCGGCCACAACCCCACGCGTGACCGCAAGCTCCTGCTCCACCGCAAGGAGATCACGCGAATTGCCCAGTTGATGGGGGAACAGGCGCTGACATTGATCCCCCTGGCGATGTACCTCAAGCACGGCCGGGCGAAGGTGGAGGTAGGGCTCTGCCGTGGCCTTAAGCGTTATGACAAACGCGAGCGCATTGCCGAACGCGACGTCCACCGCGACATTGCGCGTGCCGTCCGCCGGAACGCCTGACACCAGCCCGAACAGGCGTGCTATACTGCTTCCAAGGCGCCGCATCCGTGGGGCGCCGACCTGTGGGGACGAAAGGATTCGACAGGGGGCCAGGTAGCCGGATAGCAGGCCGAGGTTGGTTGTCACCCTCGTTAATCAGGCGACCAAAAACAGTTGGCAATCGTCAACTCGCTCTCGCCGCTTAACTAGCGACGACGTCCTTCCTGACTCTCGGCCCGGTGGGGTTGGGAAAGGGCGCTGCAATGCCGGGATGCCGCCAGAGGACGCCGATGCGCCTGGCGAAAGACTCATCGGCTGGCCGGACCGCGTGGGGACCACCATCGCAGCGGTTCGGTAAGATCCGTATCGGTGGGAAAGCCTGTAGGACAATCCGGAGCCGCACTTCTCTGGACCGGGGGTTCAACTCCCCCGCGTCTCCACCAACTCTCTTAGCCCGGCCCGGCGACTCAAGTTCGTCGGGCCTTTTCTTGTCCCCAATGAGCGCCGTTCCGCCCCCGCTCTGCTATCCTGCTGGCCATGCCGGACTACCAGGTCAAGATCATCGATGCCTTCACGACGCGGCGCTACGCGGGGAACCCGTGCGGGGTCATCACTCGGGCCGATGGGCTAACCGAAGCACAAATGCAGGCCATCGCCCGCGAGATTAACGCCAGCGAGACGGCCTTCGTCTTCCCTTCCCAGCGCGCGAGTTTCCGCGTGCGCTACTTCACCCCCGCGAAGGAGATCCCCCTCGCCGGCCACCCCACCATCGCCACCATGCACGCGCTCGTCGAAGAAGGCCGGATCGACCTTTCCGGCGGCGCGAAGCGGGTCATCCAAGAACTCAACATCGGCATCTTCCCGGTCGACATCGCCCTCGACGCCGAGCGGAACGTGCGCGTGGTAATGACCCAGGCGAAGCCGGAGTTCCAGCGCCGCCTCGACCGGAACGTCTTCGCACAAGCCCTCGGGATCAAGCCGTCGGATATCGTCGACAACGTGCCAATCCAGGTCGTGAGCACGGGCACGCCCCAGGCCATGGTGCCCGTGCGCTCGCTCGAAGTGCTCAAGCGGCTCCGGCCCGATTTCCAGCACCTCAGCGACCTCGAACAGGTGGGACACTACTACAGCGTCCACGTGTTCGCGCTGGAGGCATTCGACCCCGCCCACCGCACCCACGCGCGCCATTTCGCGGCCAGCGCCGGCATTCCCGAGGACCCCGTCACCGGCAGCGCCACCGGCGGGATGGCGGCCTACCTGTGGAAGTACGGGCTGGTCCGGGAACGGGCATACACGGTGGAACAGGGGCACATCATGGGTCGCCCCGGCATCGTCGAGGTGGAGGTGGACCCCGACGATGCCGGCGAGGAACCGGTGGCGGTCCGGATCGCCGGGACCGCGGTGACCGTGCTGCGGGGCACCATTACCGTTTGATGCTCCCGCGCTCTGGTAAGCTCAACGCGTGAGCGAGGCAGCCGGGTTCCGGGACGCGGAGGAGATGCTCCTTCAGGGAGAATTCCAGGACTGCCGCTCGCTCTGGTACTCATCGAATTACGTCTACCTGGCGACGCTCTGCGCTGAAACCCGCCAGTTTGCCGCCGTCTACAAGCCTCTGCGCGGCGAAAACCCACTCTGGGACTTCCCCGACGGTACGCTCTACCGGCGGGAGGTTGCCGCCTACCGCTTCTCCCAACTGCTCGGCTGGGACTTCATCCCGCCGACGGTCGTCCGCGACGGGCCCCAGGGGGTCGGCGCCGTCCAGCTCTTCGTCCAGCACGACACCCAGCTCCACTACTTCGAACAACGCGAAGTCGCGGAGCTGGTTCCCCAACTGCAGCGGATGGCCGTCTTTGATTATGTTGCGAACAACGCCGACCGAAAGGGCGGCCACTGCCTCCTCGATAAGCACGGCCGCGTCTGGGGCATCGACCACGGGCTTTGCTTTCACTCCCAGTACAAGATGCGGACGGTCATCTGGGACTGGGCCGAGGAAGAGATCCCCGGCGAGTGGCTCGACGACATCGGGCGCGCGGCCGCGGCAGTCGAAGCGCAGCACCCCGCGGCGGCCGAGTTCGTTTCGCTGCTCGAATCGGGCGAAGCGCTGGCGTTGGTTGAACGCGCCCGGCTGCTCATCGCGAGCGGCCGCTTCCCGACGCCCGGCCCCCATCGCAGCTACCCCTGGCCGCTGGTGTAGGCCCGCACCAGTCCCTTCCGTCCCGTAGAATGCCGCCACTGGAGGTCCTCGCATGCCCCTCAAGACCGTCACCATCGGCAATGTCCAGGTCACGCCCCTGCTCGACACGCCGGTTCTCATGAACCCGCAGCACTTCATGCCCCAGCACGCGGACCAGTTCCTCAGCGACTACGGCCACATGGCCGATTCGCGCGGGCTGTTCACCATGAGCATCACCACATTCCTGGTCCGCTCGGCCGGCAAGACCATCCTCATCGACACCGGGCTCGGGAACCGGCGCCGCCCCAACTTCCCGCCCGGGCGGCTCGACGAGCGCATGGCCGAGGCCGGGGTCAAGCCCGAAGATATCGATCTCGTCGTCCACACCCACCTCCACATCGACCACGTGGGTTGGAACACCGTCGACGACGAGGCCGGGAACCGGCGCATCTTTTTCCCGAACGCGCAGTTCTGCATCCAGCAACCCGAATGGGACTACTGGATGCAGCCAGAGCGGCTTGCCGAACCTGGCAACGCCCACCTCGTCGAGTGCGTGGAACCGCTAAAGGACACGGGGCGAATCCGGTTCTTCGGCGGCGAAGGGGCACTGGACGAAAACCTGACCTTCATCGCGGCTCCGGGGCACACTCCCGGCCATGTCGCCGTCGGCATCTTTTCGGCGGGGGACAGGGCGGTGATCATCGGCGACGCCAGCCACCACCCGGTCCAGCTTGATCACCCTGACTGGTCGCCAGCTTTCGACACGGACCCCGTGCAGTCTGCGAAGACCCGCGACCGGCTTTTCGATGACGCGGCGGCAGACGGGCGCACCTGGATTGCCGGCCACTGGGAGTACCCGGGGATGGGGCGAATCGTCCGCGTCGACGGAAAACGCGTCTTCCGGGCGCTCTGACCACCAAGACCCCACCTTGCCCCCGGGTTTGCCCGGATGGACGGGCACGGAGGAAGCTAGAGACCATGCTGGCTCCCCCTTTGCGGTCCCGGCTCATCCTGCTCGTGGTCTGGGCGAGTATCGGCGCGTTCGCCGCGAAGGGCGGCGTTCCCGCGTTCGCCGCTGACCCGCCGCTTTCGGTGACCGTGACGAGTGCGGGCGACAGCGTGGAACCCGGCGAATCTGTCTGCCCCGACCCGTCGCTATGCACCCTCCGCCGCGCCCTGGAACTCGTGAACGCGGACGAGACGATAGCTCGCTACACGATCACCTTCGACCAGGCAGTGTTCCCCGCCGATGAACCCACAACGATCACCGTGCTGGGTACCCCGCTGCCGGAAGTCACTCGTGGGCTCGTAACGATCGATGCTTCGGGCGCGGGCGTCGTCCTCGATGGCAGCGCGCTGCCCCTCGAAGATGTCCCGCCGCCAGACGGCCTCCGCCTCTCCGGCATCTCCGCCGCCGTTCGCGGGCTGACGGTCCAGCACTTCACCGGCGCCTGCATCTGGATGGGCGGCGATGGCCCGGCCGTTGGCGGGGATCGTGCAACCTCCCAGGGAAACACGGCAGGCCATTGCGGCCGCGGCATCGAAGTCACCGGGGTGTCCGCGGTCGTGCAGGGGAACGATATCGGGTTCGCGGCCAGCGGCGACCCGGCACCGGTGACCACGGCGGTCGTGCTGGCCGGCGCCTCCGGCGGGGCCGGGACGAACAACCCTTCGCGCCGCAACGTCATCGGCAACGCCACCACGGGCGTGCTCGTGACCGGTTCCACCTCCGGTGTTTCAGGGAACGACATCGGCGTTTCACCGGCGGGGCTGGCCGCGCCGGTCGGCACCGGAGTGGCGGTACTCGTGCAGGGCATCACCGTCGGCGGTGCGACGTCCGCCGCCGCGAACTTCGTCACCAACGCCGGCGTGGCTATCGTCGTTGGCGGCGACGAGGTTGACCCGTTCGCCGCGGTCCTTGTCTCGAAAAACGTGATCGGCCGCACCCGCGAGGGCGCTCCCGGGCCCGTCGGCGCCGGCCTCTACCTGCGGCAGCCATCGAACGGCACCCGCGTCCAGGACAACACCTTCGCGGCCGTGACCGGCCCGGCCGTCCACATTGCGGCCACCACAAGCGGCGTCTCGGTCACTGCGAACCAGGTGCGCGGTAACCGTTTCGAGTCCGTGGGCGGACTGGCGCTGGACCTCAACGACGACAGCATCGTCAACGGAAACGACCCGGGCGATGCGGACACGGGCGCGAACGGGCTGCTCAACCACCCGGCCATCACGAAGGCGACGCAGGCGAGGGTTTCCGGGACCGCCGGCACGTCCTGCCCGGGCTGCACGGTCGACCTCTACATGGTCGCGCACGAAGCAGGGGGTGACCATGACCGGCCCACGGTGCCCGTGCTCGCGGGGTCAGCCACCACCGATGGCCAGGGCACGTTCGCCATTGAGAATCCTCCGCTGGTGCCGGGCTACTGGGTGGCTGCGATCGTGACGGACCCGGCGGGCAACACGAGCGAGTTCGGCCCGGCCGCGCGAGTCGGCTCCGGGGTCGTCCAGTGCGGGAACGTGACCCTCGGCCAGGGCTGGAATCACAGCGGGTTCTTCGGGGCGGTCCCGCTGTCGCTCGGGGCGGCCTACCCGGCTGAACTCGGCCTCCCCAGCCGCGTCACCGCGATCTACCGGCTGGAGGACGGCACGGCCGCGTTCAGCCGCTGGCTGAGCAACGGCGGACCAACAACCCTCCCCGGGCTCGAACCTGGTGGCGCCTACTGGTTCCTGTCCGGTTCGCAACTCGAGGTGCCCGGCGGGTTCGCCCTCAGCTTCCCGTTGCCGGTGCCGTTGAAGGCCGGCTGGAACGATTTCGTCTACATCGGCGCGACAGCCGACGTCCGGGACGCGCTCTCCAGCATCGCGGGCAAGTACCGGGAGGTCTACCGCTTCGTGAACGAGACAGGCAACGCCCACTGGGTGGGCTGGGGCGCCGTGGACACCCCAGCGTGGGCCCGCGAGTTCACCGAGATGCAGGCGTGCGCCGCCTATCAGGTGTATGTCACGGAAGATGTGACGCTTACCCCGCTCCAGCCCTGACCCGGCCCCTCTCGCTGGTATACTCCGTCACTCAGGCCGGGATGCTACCTGAGCGGAGGAGCCAGCATGACCATCGAGATTCGCCCCTGTGCCGACCGGGATGAACTGACTCGCTACGGCGACATCGTCCGGTACGTGTTCGCCAACAACGACCGCGACCTGGTGGACGACGAGCTCGCGACCACCCAGCCGGATTGGACTACCTGCGCTTTCGTCGACGGGCAAATGGCGACGACGCTCGGGGCGTTCCCCTTCACCGTGAGGCTGAACGGCGCCCCGGTGCGTATGGCCGGCGTGACAGCCGTCGGTACACTGCCCCAGTACCGCCGCCGCGGGCTCCTCCGGCAGGTCATGCAACGCGCCTTCGAAACGATGCACGAACGCGAGCAGCCGTTCGCGATCCTCTGGGCGAGCATGGGCGCGATCTACCAGCGCTTCGGCTATGGACTCGCGACCCAGCAGGCCTGGTACACCTTCGACCCCCGTTTCGCCCGGTTCGAAACCGAGACCGAAGCCAGGGGCTCGATCACGATGGAGACGCGCGAGGATGCCTTCCCGGCGCTGAAGCGCAACTACATCGAATACGCGACCCCGCGCAACCTGATGATCCACCGCTCCGTGCCTCTCTGGGAACAGGCCATCTTCCGCCCCGCTGAGAAGGGCCACCCGGTCTACATCGCCGTCTACCGCAACGAACGCGGCGAACCCCGCGGCCACGTCGTCTACCGCACCACCGAAACCCACGGTGACGGCTTCGACCCAGCGCCCAACCAGGTCATGGAGGTCCGCGACTTCATCGCCCTCGACATGGATGCCTACCGGGCGCTCTGGAACTACGTCCGCGGCCACGACCTCGTTGGCACGGTGCGGATGTGGAACGCGCTCCCCGAGGACGATCCCGCCCCGGACCTGTTGCTCGAACCGCGAATGCTGCGCCGCCAGACAACGGACGGCATCTGGATGCGGGTGGTGAACGTCGAGGGCGCCATGCCGGCAAGACCGTACGGCGCTCGCGGCGAGCTCACCTTCGCCGTCGCCGGGGACACCATGTGCGAATGGAACAACGGCACGTACCTCCTCGAAACGGACGGGCCAACCGCCACCGTAACCCGGACAACCCGGGAACCGGACCTCATTATGTCCGTGAACTCGTTAGCGACCCTGCTGGCAGGGCTGAGGACGGCCACTCACCTGTTTCGTGCCGGGCGAATCGAGGCCCCGAACCCGCGAGCGCTCCCCGTGGCCGCCGCGCTCTTCCGGACGGAGTACGCGCCCTACTGCCCGGACGGGTTTTAGCCGCTAAAGTTAGCCATTAAGCTGTTCCAGCGCCGGCGCCACCTCGTCCAGCAACCGGGCCGTCTGCCCCATCATTTCGGCGTCGGTTTCGGCGATCGGCCGGGCCACGAACTTCGAAACCCCCGCGTCCACGTACTCCTGGATGCGCCGCAGGATGTCGTCCTCCCCGCCCACGGCGGCGTACTCGGCCATCTCGACCCCGGGGGCTATCCTTCCGAAGCCACGCGCCGCGCGCTCGACGGCCGGTTCGTCCCAGGCGCCAAATCGGAACGAGAACCCTGCGCCGTAGTGGTCGTCGTCGATCGTTCGCCCGGCTTCCACTGTCGCCTTCCTGATGGCCGCGACCACCGGCCGGACCTGGGCGGGTGTCTGCAGCCCGGCCAGCCATCCGGTGCCCAGCCTCGCCGTCCGGCGGACAGCCGCGGGGCTGCTCCCTCCAATCCAGACCGGGAGCGGCTTCTGGACAGGCAGCGGGCTGATAGCGGCGCCGTCGTACCGGTAGTGCTTGCCCGCGTAGCTCACGGGGCCGCCCTCCCAGAGACGGGCCATAATCTCCAGGATCTCGTCGCTGCGCGCGCCGCGCCCCTGCAGGTCCTGCCCGGTCGCCCGGAACTCGGGCGCGTTCTCGCTGCCGACGCCGAAGACCGGCAGGAGCCTGCCGTTGCTGAGGTAGTCGACGGTCGCGCACTCCTTCGCCAGCACCAGCGGGTCGCGAAAAGGGAGGACCACGGCGTTCATCCCAAACTTCACCCGCGAAGTGCGGCCGGCCACCGCGGCGATCGCCGTCATCGGTTCGAGCGCGAGGGCTGACGACACCAGCCGCTCGCTGAACCAGAGCGAATCGGCGCCGCGCTCTTCGCAGAGGTCGACCCAGTCGAAGAACGCCCCCGGCCCGCTGAAGGGGAACCCGGCGATGCCAATGCCGATTCGGATGCTCACGTGAGGCCCTCCTGGGGCAGGTTTCAGTAGTGCCGTTCGAAATGCTCGCGGAGGTGGCGATGAAGCGGCGGCGCGGCGACGAGCAGGCCGCGCACGTGAGGGTCCGGCTGGTTGAGGCGGATCTCCCCGCCGAGGACGTCAGTGGTGCGGAGCCCGGCCGCGAGACAGAGTGCGGCCCCGGCGGCGATGTCCCATTCCATGCGGCCATAGCCGGTGACCACGGCCTGGGCGTCACCCTCGGCCAGCCGCGCCAGCCGGTAGGCGACGCTGCCGACGCCACGGGTGCGGGCATCACGGGGCAGCGACGGCACTTCGTCCAACCGCTTCTCGCCGCGGCCGACCAGGACCTCGAACTTGCCGGGGAGCAGACGCGACTCGCGTTCGACCGCGCCGACGCACACCGCCGCGTGCATTTCGTCCCGCGCGGGATTGTAGACGACGCCAAGGGCCGGCCGGCCTTCGACCGCGAGGGCAACCGAAACCGCATATTCGGGGATTCCCTGGAGGTACTCCCGGGTGCCGTCGATGGGGTCGACAATCCAGACGCGGTCGCGCCGGACGCGGTCCGAGTCGTCTTCGTGTTCCTCGCTCAGCCAGCCGGTATCGGGAAACGCGCCTGTGAGTGCCGCGTGGAGCATCTCGGCCGCGACCAGGTCAGCCTCGGAAACGAGTTCGAACCCATCCTTGCGGCCATAGCGAAGGCCCTCCTGCCGCATCTGCAGGACTCTGTCGCCCGCGGCCTTTGCTGCTTCGATGGCCACGCGCAGTTCGGTTTCGAGCAACGCCCGGCCCGTGGTCGATGGCTGTGTCATGCGAACGCCGCGAGCATCTCCTCGAACGCCTTCATCTGGCCGCCCTTTGTGGAAGAGGGGACGAGGATCGGGGTGGTAACGCCGGCCGCGAACCACGCTTCGACGCCATCGCGAACCTCCTTCGCGCTGCCCCAGAGCGTGCTGTCGGCCAGCCAGCGGTCGGACATGAGGCTGGTCAGCTGGTCGCGCTGTCCGGCCGCGAGCGCTTTCTCCACCGCCTCCATCTCCTCGACGTATCCAGCCTCCTTCCAGTAGTTCCGGTAGTTCGGGAGCATGAGATAGCCAGTCAGCGTCCGGCGGTTCACGGCTGCCGCGGCCTCGCGGTCGTCGTCGATGCAGGTCGGGATCATGTTGCCGACCAAGAACCCCGCGTCCAGCCGCTCCTTCGGGACAGCCGCGAGCGATTCGGCCATGTGGGAGCGAGATGCGTTCGCCCAGACGGCACCGTCGCCCAGTTCCACGGCCAGGCCCACCATCTTCTTGCGGAGGGTGGCGAGGATGATCGGCGGAAGCTCCCCGAAGGAGTTGTTGGTCCCCCGGATCGTCTCCACGTACTGGCGCATGTCGCTCAGGGGCTTGCCGGTCTGGACGCCGAGCCGGGCGTTGCTGGGCGCGTGGCTGACGCCAAGGCCGAGGTCAAAGCGGCCGGCGCTGATTTCGTGGATGTAAGACGCGGTTTGGGCCAGGTCCAGCGGGTTGCGCGCGTAGATATTGGCGATGGACGTGCCGATGCGCATCGCCTTCGTCTCGTGGGCCATCGAGAGGCAGAGCCCCAGGCCGTCGCCGAAGCTGGCGCAGTACACGCCTTTGAAGCCGCGCCGTTCAATCTCCTTCGCGAGATCGATGGTGGCGCGGCGGCGGCCGGGGACGGCGGCAAGGGAAAGGGCAGGCATCTGGGTCAAGGAACGTGCTCCAGGGTCGAAGGTGGGTGTGGGATCGACTATACCGGGCACTGGCCGTGGGGGTCGAAGGCGCGGTCGCGGCCGCCCCGCGCGGGCGAGCCCGCGGGCGGGTCTAAGTGGGCCTCAAGTGCTGTACACTGGTGTTAGAGATGCCTGAGTCCTCTCAGATCAATCAGGACTTGCCAGCGACGCTTCCCGGGACTCCCGAGGAGGCATTGGCTGAGTTGCGGTGCCTGCTGGAGTCGGCAAGGGCACTCGAAGTCTTGGCTGGCCCTCGTACATCTGAAGAGTTGAAACAGTGGACATCTAAGTACTCCCGTACTCGGAAGCGCGCCAAAGCAGTCTTCGAGCGAACGTACGGGAATCTACCGTCGGTGACATGGCAACCGGGCGGAAACTACGCGAACCCAACGGCAGACTGGCGCCGGAAGGTCGCCCATCTCAACTCCCTGATGGTCGCGCTTGAGATCGTCGCGCAAACACCGATCGCAACAACGCGCCCCACAGCCGTCGCATCGCCTCACGACGAACGCACGAGGTGGTGGCGACGGTGGCTGTCGTGGGCGAAGGTGGAGCGAGCCAAGTTTACAATCGAGCTGGTACTTGCCGTTGTTGCCCTCTTGGCTGTAGTTTGGGCTGTTTGGATGTGGCTTCCGCTGCCGTCACTCAGTACTTCCTGGGACACATCCGGGCGGGAATCCGAATACGCGAAGTTGTCCTCTCTGCACGCTGGTATGACGATACTAAAGTTTGACGAGGCTCTCGGCACGCCGATGTTCGTCCGGTCGAATGGTTCCAGCCATCCTCTCACGGAGAGGGTTTACTCGGGCGATGGCTACTGGGTTCAGGCCATCCACGACGCCGATGGCAGCGTACAGGCGCTCGCGATCACTTCCTGTCGCGCCGACTTCAATCCGCGCTTCCATAATAACGCCGTGGACGTGACCTTAAATGTAACAACATTCTTCGCCGCTCTGACTCCGGGGCCCCAGCTAGTCTACGCCTTCCCGTCAGCCAGTTCTCCTCCTCAGTATTTCGAGCAAACTTATGGGGCCCGTCCTGCCAACTATATGACCTTCCTTCTAGGCGTGAGCAATGCCTGCCAGGAGACGCCCGCTTTGATGTCGAACCCCGTCGCAGACTTCGAGCGGTTTCCGTGGAGCACGGCCCTATGTGAGACCGACTGCAACCCCCCTGACTTCAAGAGCGCAGATGGCATCGCCTTCCGGAGCCGGGTGATCCCAAACACATACATCGAGGTCGCACCGTTCCTGCTGTCGGCAGGTCTTGGGCGATGGGAAACGGAACTCCCCGGCTTCTCGCTGGGCGCCAGCCGCTCTCTAACTCTCACGGTGGCGCCTCAGATAGACTCCTCGTGATAACGCAGCATGCGCCCGCTGCCCGCGCCAGTATGCCGGCCGTCTTCGCAGGCGACTTCCCCGTTCACGATGACCATCCGGATGCCTTCCGGTTCCTGCTTGGGGTCCTCGTAGGTCGCCCGGTCGATGACCGTGTCCGGGTCGAAGAGGACCAGGTCGGCCCAGTCGCCTTCGCGCACGTGTCCGCGTCCCGCCAGGCCGAAACGCTCGCAGGAAAGGCTGGTCATCCTCCGCACCGCTTCTTCGAGCGAGATCACCCCGCGGTTGCGGACGTATTCGCCGAGCACCCGTGGGAACGTCCCGAACAGCCGTGGGTGGGGCGAGCCCCGGAGGTCCGGGATCCCGTCGGAGCCGATCATCATCAGCGGGTGGCGGAGGTTCGTCTCGATGTCCGCCTCGTCGATGATGAAGTGGCTGCAGACGACCTCCTTGCCGCGCGGGCTCGTGACGATCTGGCGTACAGCCTCCTCCAGCGTCCAGCCGCGCTCTTCGGCGATGGCCGGGACCATGCGGCCTTCGAACTCCCGGAAGTCCGGGCAACTCGCGATCATCACGATCTCCGCCCATTCGGTGTCGATACGCTCCAGGTTCACGTACTGCCACATCGGTCCGCTGCCGGCGGTGTAGGGATAGATGTCGAGGGTGATGTCGGCGCCGCTGGCGTTGGCGCTGTCGACCAGCGCGAGCGAGTCCTTCACCCGGCCCCAGTTTCGTTTCCCCGCGGACTTGTGGTGCGAGATGTGGAGCCCCACGCCGGCCTCGCGGGAGATATCGATGGACTCCTGCACGGCGCCGAGAAGGCCGTCGCCCTCGTTCCGCATGTGGGTGGCGTAGAGCCCGCCGTAAGGGCGGCATTCGGCGGCGAGGGCAGCCACTTCGGCGGTGTCGCTGTACCGGCCCGGCTGGTAGATGAGGCCGGTGGAGAAGCCGACCGCGCCCTGTTCCATCGCAAGGGCGACGTGGCCGCGCATCGTGGCAAGCTCAGCAGCCGTCGGACGCCGGTTCTCGGCCTCCATCACCAGGAAGCGCACCCGGTTGTGCCCGACCAACATCGCGTTGTTGATCGAGGGCTTTCGTTCCATGCAGGCGGCGAAGTAGCCGGCCATGTCGGTCCAGGTCGCCCCGCCGCCGGCGATGTCGCCCGGCATCTGGGGTCCGGCGGGGTCGAACGGCGCGGCGCTGAAGCCGCAGTTGCCGCTGATCTCCGTGGTCACGCCCTGGGCGAGCTTGAACTCCATGCCCGGGTAGCGGATGAAGGCGCCGTCGTCGTGGGAATGGGTGTCGACGAACCCTGGCGAGAGGGCCAGCCCGCGCGCGTCGATCTCGCGCTGTGCGGCCGCACCTTCCCCGACCCGGGTGATGCGCCCGCTGTCCACCGTGACATCGCCCGTGAACGATGGCCCGCCCGAACCGTCGATGATGCGGGCGTTGCGGATGGTGATCTCGGCGGTCATGGCTGTGTACTCCCCGGAGGCTCTCGTTCGTAGCGAAGCCTACAGGAAGTCCCCGGCGGCGGGGACTCGCGCTTCTCAGTCGTCCCGGAAGTCAGCCACGAAGACGTCGGGGGCGCTGACGAAGGCGCGGTAGTCGATGATGTAGCTGCGGACGCCAAGCTGGTGGAAGAGCGTGTTCAGGTCGCCGTGGTGGCCGCGCTCGTGCAGCACCAGGTTCGCGAGGATGTCCGCCCGGCTGAGCTGCTCCGGCTCCGGCCCGCCAAGGTCCATCGCTCGCTTCTCGTACAGCACCGCGTCCGGCACGTCGATGGCGCGACGGAAGGCTTCGCGGCCACGCCGGCGAAACTCCTTCATCACCGGCCACGACTGGAGCGCTTCCTCTCCCGGGTGCTGCCGCTCGGCGAGTGCCAGCGCCCAGGGGCCGTTTATCCAGCCGTCGTAGGCTCCGGCGAAGTGGGCGAAGCAGGCGCTGAGGCTGGGCCAGCCCGAACCGGGCACCGGCTTCGCGAACTGCGCTGCCGGCAGTCCGTCGATCACGCGGGAGATGCGCTCCCACGCCCAGCCCGCGTAGTCGAATAGCTCTTCGAGGGCGTCGCGTTTCATCTCAAGCCTCCATGGTGGCCCTCCAGTCTAAGAACACCTGTTCTATGTCGCAAACCAACTCGCGGGCCGAACCGCCGGCCGGTAGGGTGGATCCAGGTCCACGGAGCCACCAACCATGAGCGACCCATCACCCCGGTCCCGCAACCGCCTTGCGGACGAAACGAGCCCCTACCTGCTCCAGCACGCCGCCAACCCGGTCGACTGGTACCCCTGGGGCGAAGAAGCCTTCACCCGGGCACTGGCCGAGGACCGGCCGATCCTCCTTTCCGTCGGCTACAGCGCCTGCCACTGGTGCCACGTCATGGCCCACGAGTCGTTCGAGAACCAGGCAACCGCCGCGCTCATGAACCAGTGGTTCGTGAACGTGAAGGTCGACCGCGAAGAGCGCCCGGACGTCGACGCTGTCTACATGAGCGCGGTCCAGGCGCTCACCGGGCAGGGTGGCTGGCCGATGACCGTCTTCATGACCCCGGACGCGAGGCCCTTCTACGCGGGCACCTATTACCCGCCCGACGACGCGTACGGCCGGCCGGGCTTCCGCCGTCTGCTCGAAAGCATCCACAACGCCTGGGAGCAGGACCGCGACAAGGTCCTCGACTCCGCCGGGAAGATTACGGCCCACCTCCGCCAAGGCGCCAGGCGGACTCCGGCCGGGTCCGGCCAGGTCTCCGCCGCCGCCGCCGCCGAAGCCGTTCAGGCTTTTCGCGACGCCTTCGACCCTGCCTGGGGCGGATTCGGCGGCGCTCCGAAGTTTCCGAGTCCCGGCAACCTGGAGCTCCTCCTCGCTCACCACGCCCGCACCGGAGCCGGCGACAACGGCGATCCCTCGGCCCTCGACATGGTGCTCCACACCCTCCGCCAGATGGCCTCCGGCGGCATGTACGACCACCTCGGCGGCGGCTTCGCGCGCTACAGCGTCGACGAACGCTGGCTCGTCCCGCACTTCGAAAAGATGCTCTACGACAACGCCCAGCTGGTCCGGGTCTATCTCCACGCCTGGCAGTTGACCCGCGACCCCTTCTACGAGCGCATCGTCCGCGAGACGCTGGCCTACCTCCAGCGGGAGATGCTGGGAGCTCGGGGCGGCTTCTACAGCGCCCAGGACGCCGACAGCGAGGGCATTGAAGGCAAGTACTTTGTCTGGACCGTGGATGAGATTGAGGCCGCGCTCGGCAACGACGCGGCGATGTTCATGGACTGGTTCGACGTCACCGGCCACGGGAACTTCCGCGACCCCCATCATCCCGAATTCGGTTCCCGGAACGTGCTCAGCACGCCCGCTCCCGTAGCCGAGGTCGCGCCGCGTTACGGGCTCACGGAGGCCGAGTTCGCGGCCCGAATCGCGGGGCTGACCGTTAGGCTGCTGGTGGTCCGCGAACAGCGAGTGAAGCCGGGCCTCGACGACAAGGTGCTGACTTCGTGGAACGGGCTTGCCCTGGCTGCCTTCGCTGAGGCGGCTCGCGTGCTCGGCGACGCCGACTACCGTGCCGTCGCCGAAGAGAACGCCGCCTTTGTGCGGCAGGCGCTCTGGCGCGACGGACGGCTGCTCCACACCTGGAAGGGTGGCATGGCCCGCGTCCTCGGGATGGCCGAAGACTACGCCTACTACGGCCTCGGGCTGATCGAGCTGTACCGGCTGACTGGCGACCTCTCGCACCTCGAATGGGCGCGGGAGTTGCTAGAAGTCCTGATCGCGGAGTTCCGCGATCCTGAGTCTGGGGGCTTCTTCGAGACGGCCGCCTCTGCCGAACAGTTGCTGGTTCGCCAGAAGCCGCTCTTCGACGCGGCCACTCCGGCGGGCAATGCTGCGGCCGGGTTGCTCGCCGCCTGGCTTGGCCGCCACTTCGGGCGGCGGGACTGGGAAGCGCTCGCCGAGGAGTCGTTGGCCCAGGTTGCGGACATGCTGCTCGCCGCCCCAACCGGGTTCGGCACCGCCTGGCAAGCCGTCGAACTTTCGCTGGCGCCCCGCTGGGAACTCGCAATCATTGGGCCGGCCGGCGACCGGGTGCCATACGAACGCATCGCAGCCGAACGTTATGTCCCGTGGTTGGTGCTCGCGCCTGGTGAGGCCGGCCCCGGACTGCCGCTCTTCGATGGCCGCGGGGTTGGCTTCGGCGCCGCGGCCTACTTCTGCGAAGACATGGTCTGCCGCCTGCCGGCGACAACGCCCGCCATGCTGGCCGACCAACTCACGCGAACACTTCTTCCACGGGCGTGATCCGCACCGACTCGGGGCGCAGGCTCAGCTTCCGCGAACCGATCACCCGGTCCTCCGCCAGCAGGTTATCCGGCTTCACTGCGTCGTAGTGGATGGTGGATGGAGCGTCGGCGAGGAGTTGGGCGCGCAGTCCCTCCGCGTCCTTCGTGATGATGACGACTGAAAGGTCCTTCGCCGAAAGATGGCGGCGGATCGCGGCGTTCACGCTCTCTCGAGTCAGGGCGGCGAGCCGCTCGCGAATCGTGGTCACGAAGTCGCCCATGTCGTACCAGCGGCTGTCGAGCGCGTAGCCGAGCTGCTGTTCCTGGGTCTTCGTCATGATGAAGACGTTCTTCGCCAGGTAGTTCCGGGTGTCCTCGAAGTCCTGCTGCGAGAGGCCATCCTCGATCAGGCGCTCCAGTTCGTGCACCGCGATCCGCAGCGCCATCTGGGCGTTCTCGGGCACCACAGGGCGAATCCAGATCTCGAAGATCTGGGCTCTCCGGGCGATGTTTGTGTCGGGGAAGAACTGGTACATGCCCCGCGGGAACGCCTCGAGGTAGGCGTAGTCCCCGTAGTTCATCCCGCGGACTTCGCGAATGCGCTGAAAGAGCCGCCCGTTCGAGGCACGGTGCTCGCCGAGCCATGAGCGCGCCAGCCAGAGCCCGGCGAAGTCCGGGTGAGCGCGGGTGACCTCAATGGGATGGCCGAGCGAGATGGCGGTCGCGCGCGTCTCCTTGGCGATGATCTCGACTTCCATCCCCGATGGCCTGCGGCCCGTGACGGTGGGAGCGGGGGACGGCCCGCCAGCGGGGAGCGCACCCAGCTCCTTCTGCAGCCGCTGGAGGAACTCGGCGGGCACCGAGCCGGCGGCGCCGATGGTGAGGTTCGTCCGGGTGAACTGCCGCGCCACCCATTCCCGCACGTCGTCGAGGGTGATTCTCTGGATACCGGCGACGGCGCCCTCCACCGGGTGTCCATACGGGGTCCCGGCGAAGACATTGGCCTGGAGACGTTCCTTCCCCAGTTCTTCTTCGTTGTTCGTGCGCAGGTCCTGGACCAGGGCGTTCAGCTGCTGGGCCTGGAGCCGGCTGAAGTCTTCGTCGCGGAAGCCCGGTCGCGTCAGTTGCGGCAAAGCGATGTCGGCGAAGCGATCGAGATTGTCGCGATGGACGACGGCCGTGAAGGTGGTCATCTCGCGGTCGACGCGCGCGTCGAAGCTGCCCGCGATCGGGAAGAGCGCGCGTGTAATCTCGTCGAACCGTCGGGTCTCGCTCCCCGCTTCGGCAATCATGGCGGCGGCGAGTGCCGCGAGCCCTTCCTTGCCGGCCGGGTCGTGTGCCGAACCCACGTTGAACAACAGCTTGATCGTGAGTTGCCCGGAGGCAGTGGGTTGGAGCACCACCGGCGCCGCTGCGGAGTCTCCCTCCGCGTTGGCCGCGGGGAGCGCCGGTGCGGCCTCGAACCCCGCGGGCAGGGCTTCGTGCGACAGCGTCGTCACGATCATCCGTTCGCCCGCCAGGTAGTCCGTCGCGGCCGCGTGGAGGTCGACAGGGGTGAGCGCCGCGTAGGTGCGGAAGAGGGCGTTCAGCGTGTCGTACCTTCGTTCGAACCGGACGAAACGGGCGAGCGTCCCCGCCACGGACTCGGAGTTGTCGAGTGTCCGCGCGAAACCGTAGCGGGCATGCGACTTCGCCTCTTCCAGCCGCTCGGAAGTAGGCGGCGCCTGTCGCGCGTCCGCGACGGCACTCAGCAGGACGTCGCGGACATGGGCCATGTCTTCGAGCCGCTTCACTCGCGCGAACACCGTCGCGAGGCCGGGGTCCTGGTGCGAAGGAAAGTAGGGGAACAGCTGGTCGACCACCTGCTCTTCTTCCACCAACCGCCGGTACACATCCGATGTGTCGCCGAACGTGAGATCGAGGAGCACATCCAGGGCGGCGAATTTGGGCGACGTGGTCGAAAAGGCTGGACCGTGGAAACCGATGGAGAACCACGGGAGGGTCGAACTCTCCCAGGGCACGTGTGCGGCCACAGCCGCCGACGGCGCCGGTTCGGATGGGATCTCCACGGTGAAGGAGCCCGGCTTCCAGACGCCCCAATAGCGGCCAACCAACGCCGTGGCCGCAGCCGGGTCTACGTCGCCGGCGATGATGATCGTGGCGTACTCGGGGCGGTACCAGCGGTCGAAGAACAGCCGGGAGTATTCGAACTGGTTCGGCATGTCTTCGATGTCGCGGAGGAAGCCCATCGTCGTGTGCTTGTAGGTGTGGACCCCGTAGGCGTGGTCGCGCTGGACCTCGAGGAGCTTGTTAAGGGGGTCGGCGCTGTTCTTGTTGTACTCGCCCAGCACGGCCCGGGCCTCGGTCTTGAAGTCCTCTTCCGAATAGGCGAGGTTCATGAACCGGTCGGCTTCGAGGTCGAGGATGGCTTCGAGGTCTTCCTTCCCGAAGGTGATGTGGTAGTTCGTGTAGTCGTCGGTCGTGTAGGCGTTCTGGCGGGCGCCCGCCCGGGTGATCACTTCCTGGTAGGCGTGAGAAGCGAACCGCGCAGTCCCCCGGAACATCATGTGCTCGAAGAAGTGGGCGAAGCCCGACCTGCCCGGCTCCACTTCGTTCCGGGAGCCCGTCTGGACGGGGATCTGGAGCGAAACCAGGTTCGGGAACCCCGTCGGCACGACGATCACCCGCAGGCCGTTGGGCAGGGTTGTCTCGGTGGCGGCGAAGGGCAGGATGTCGGCGGGCGGCTGGCTCAAGGGCGGGGCTCCGGGCGGAGGGTCATCCGAGTCTACGGTGGCACGGTGTTGCCCTCCACAGCCTCGCCTTTACCCGCCCGGCCGCCGCTCCGCGCGGATCCAGAGGACGTCGCCCCCGCCGGGCGGCGAATCGAACCCGAGGATCGCCTGGACCCGCTCACTGTCCGCGATTGCCACCAGTCGGGGCCGTTCCCAGGCCGGGACCTTCGCGTTCACCAGCAGGTCCGATACCTTCCGGACGATGCCGTGCCATTCCATCCGGTCGCCAGGGGCAAGGGGCCGGGCACGGAGGGCGCCACGAAGAGAATCTCGCGCCAATCCTGCGATGGCGACGCCGGTCCCGCCGGCCGGCGGCTGTTCCCCGGTGCTGACCTGGATTCGCCACGGTCCCGCGAAGGTGACGCCCGGCACATCGAGGACTTTCGGCGGCCACGGCTCGGGAGCGGACCGCGGGGGACCAATTCGAACCTGCCCGCAGCTTACTTCGACCTCCGCCTCGCCGAACCGCACTCGCCCGCTGCCAGACGCCAGTGCCTGCCGCAGGTTCTCGACGCGGGTGCGGTTGACCTCGGGCGCGAGCTTGAAGAAGCCAGCCTCGCGTTCGATCAGGAGCGTGAGCGCCTCCGCGGGGAGCGCGGCCATCGCCGCCAGGGCAAAGAGCGACCCGTGTTCCGGCCGTGCGGAAGGCTGGGTGCCCATGGCCTGTCGTTCGATCCCCGCGAACACGTCACGCGCGCTCGCCGCGAGCCCGAGGAGGGCGTCGTCGACTGACGGGTTCACATTCCGGAGTCCCGGTAGGACCTCGTTCCGGATCCGGTTGCGGAGATGCACGGGGCTGACGTTGGCCGGATCCTGGAGCGGGGTTATCCCGGCCTCGCGGCAGACCGCGAGCGTGTCGGCTCGACGAAGCGCCAGGAGCGGCCGGACGAGCCGCTGAGCCGACCCGCCGGGGATGTCGCTCGCCGGCATCATGCCCCGGATGCCCCGGATGCCGCTACCGCGGACGACGCGCATCAGCACCGTCTCAGCCTGGTCGTCGGCGGTGTGGCCGGTCGCAAGGACGTCGGCCGCCTCCTTCCCCGCGAGGAACGCAAGGAACTGGTAGCGCA
This sequence comes from uncultured Anaerolineaceae bacterium, assembly GCA_964438865.1. Taxonomy (GTDB): domain Bacteria; phylum Chloroflexota; class Dehalococcoidia; order Tepidiformales; family Tepidiformaceae. The sequence goes on from CAYTMI010000004.1 coordinate 246,662, forward strand.
TCATCCGCGCCGCCGCCTCGATGCTGAGCTTCTGCTCCCTGGCCAGCCGGGCCACATCGCCTTCGCCGGTCAGGCAGCGGACACCGAGCCCGTCGCAGAGTTCCCGAATGATGCCGGCGTCCGCACCCGAGTCCGGGCGCAGCTTGTGGTCGAAGTGCGCGGCCAGGACTTCGAACCCGGCCGACTCTCCCAGTTCGCGGAGAATCAGGAGGCAGGCGACGGAATCTGGCCCCCCAGAGACGGCCACGAGCACGCGCCTGACCCGCCGGAAGAGGCGCTCTTTGGCGGCAAACCTCGACACGGAGGCCAGCACGCTTGTGGTTACGGGGCGTTCGTCAGCGGGGGAAGAGGCGTTGCCACCAGTCGCCGGCTGGCTGCTCACCTTGCTGGAGCGGGGGGCTGATGACGACGAAGGGGACTTCTCCACTGCGCACATATCCGAATTGGCGCCGCGCCTGTTGTTCGACGTAGGCGTCGGACGCTACGTAGTCGCGGACGGCCCCGAGGTAGGCTTTCTTGTCTTCGAGTTGAGCGACGTCGCGGGCCGCCTGGTCACGTTCGTCGCCGAGTTCTCTGCTGCGGAACGCGTCTATGCCGGCGGAGTAAACGAAATAGCCCGTAATCAGGAGGCACGCGCCAAACACCAGGCGGCTTCGACCGAGACGGAACAAGCCCATCACTGGTTCGACACGCTACGCCCCTGCCCGCGAAGGTTCAAGATGCGCCAGATGGCAACAATCGTTGAGGAAGCGGACATTGACGCGTCCGCGATCCAGCGAAATGGCCGACACCGATGCCAGGTCCACTCCAAACGAGCGGAATGACGAGGACGGCAAGCCCAGCAATTCACAGAGCATCACCCGGATGACGAAGTTGTGAGAGACCACCGCAACCGCCTGTTCGCTGCTGGCGCGAAGCTCGGCGAGCACGGGCAAGATGCGGTCGCGGACGTCATCCAGGCTTTCGCCGCCGGGCATTGGGACGGAAGCCGCGCCCGGGCCGGCCCACGCCGCGAGAAACTCCGGGAAGCGGGCGCGCATCTCGGCGAACGCCAGGCCCTCGGTCTCCCCGATATCCATCTCCGCCAGTTCGTCGCGCAGTTCGACCTCAACCCCACGGGCGCGCCCGATTGCGGACGCAACCGCTGCCGCGCGCTGCAACGGGCTGCTGAGAATGCCGGTCACGGGGTCGGCGGCGAGCCGGCGGGCTACCGCTTCCGACTGCGCAAGCCCGCGGTCGGTGAGGGGCACATCGGCGCGGCCGAGGCCAAGGCCATCGCGGTTGGGGCCGGTCTCCCCGTGCCGGACGAGATAGAGGAGCATGCTCAGGCGTCCGAGAGCGGCGCCCAGAGCCGCTCGATGAACGGCGAAAAGCCAATCGAGCGCCAGAATCCCGCAGCCTCCTGGTCGGCGGCGAGCACCGGCATCTCGAAGTGGGAGACGTCGCCACGCTCCCGCGCCCAACGCCTCACCGCCTCGAAGAGCCCCTGGCCGACACCCGCGCGCCGCATTCGCGGGTCGACATACAGGTAGCCGATGGTCACGTGGCTGCCGCCGCCGCGGTCCGGTTGCGTCGCCTCAACCGCGGCGCTGATGAACCCAACGAGGTCTCCCTTTTCGACTGCGACGAACGCAGCCGCGGCGGCGCGCTGGAGCGACGCTTCGAGCCCAGCCAGGAATTCAGCGCGGGACACCTCTTCGGGCACGATCCGCGGGTCGATCCGCGCGTTGTGGTGGCGGACGGCCTCCCAGATCCCGTGGAGTCCGCCGCCATCGGAGCGACGGCACGGGCGAATCTCGATCGTCATCCTTCGTACTGCCCCTTTCGGCGCCAGGCATCTCGCGCGGCGGACGTCTCATCGAGTACCAGGCCTGTGCGGACGATATCCGCCGGGACGGCGCCGGGAAAGAGCGCCTCGACAACGTGTTCCGGGCGGGCGGTGAGGTCCTGGTGGGCCGAGACGCGCATTGTCAGGACTGTGCCGCGCTCGCCGGCAGCCGCGCTGAGCGTCGCCACCGAGGGTCGGAGGTCGTAGGTCTTCGTGCGGTCGCCCTTCTCCACCGTGCAGGGGTGGGAATCGCGGGCAAGAAACTCCCGAACCGCGGCTACCGCCTGGGCTGCATCCACCTCCGGGAGGTGGACACGGTAGTCGGCCCAGATGACGACGGCCTGCGGCGGAGGAGCGGCGAGCGCCACTTCCGAGACACTCGTGAGCGCGAGATCGGCGGAGGTTTCGCAGGTGAGCCGCGCCCGGAACTCGGCCGGCTCGACGCGCTCATCGAGGGTAACGTCCATCAGTTCGCCCTCGCTCGTGAAGCCCAGGGGAAGGGGCCCGGCGAAGGCGATTTTCGGGTGGGGCGTGAATCCCTGCGAATAGGAGAGCGGCAGCTCCGCCCGCCGGATCGCGCGCTCCCAGTAGCGTAGGACGTCCAAATGCGAGATGTAGCGGACGCGGTCGCCCTTGGTGAACCAGACCCTCAACCGCTGTGCGCTCATGGCCACGATGGTATCACGCGCCCGGCTGAGGCCCCGGGGCTACCGCCGGACCGCGGCCGCAAGGAGTTCCGCGGCCGAGTGGGGATCGAGTTCCCGGGAGGCGACCCGGAGCACCAGTGCTTCCAGTTCGTCGGCGGGCGTGGCGGCCCGGATCTGCTCCAGGAGGATGGCCCGCGCCATCGAGAGCACCTGGTGGCGCGCATCCTCGGCGCGATGCTCAGCTAACCCGCCCGAACTCTCCAGGTACGCACGGTGCTCCTCGACGGCGTCCGCGACCGCGCCGAGCCCTTCGCCCCGGATAGCCGTCGTCTTCAGGATCGGCGGCCGCCGGCTGCCGGCGGGGGCGAGCGCAAGCAACGCCTGGAGCTGACTGACGAGCACGTCCGCGCCCGGATGGTCCGCTTTGTTCACCACCAGGATGTCGGCGATCTCGATGATCCCGGCCTTCATCGCCTGGATGTCGTCGCCCGTGCCCGGGTTGTTCACGAGGACGGTCGTCAGGGCGGTGCCGGCGATCTCCACCTCGTCCTGGCCCGCGCCGACGGTCTCAATCAGGACGTAATCGAAGCCGAACGCATCCATCACCGCCACGACGTCGTCGATGGTGGGGGCGAGCCCGCCCAGCGCGCCGCGGCTCGCCATGCTCCGGATGTACACGCCTTCGTCGAGCGCGAGGTCCTGCATACGGATGCGGTCACCGAGGATTGCCCCCTGGGTGAACGGGCTCGAGGGGTCGACGGCAACGATGCCGACGGTCTTGCCCCGGCGCCGGTACTCGGCGGCGAGCGCCCCCGCCAGCGTGCTCTTGCCCGACCCGGCGCCGCCTGTGACCCCGATCGTGTGAGCCTTGCCAGAACGCGGAAAGAGAGCACGGACGTACTCGCGGCCTTCCGGCGTCTGGTTCTCTACACGGCTGATAACGCGGGCCAGCGCACGCCGCTCGCCGCGGAGAAATCGTTCGAGGATGTCGTCCACCGGGTTAGTTGGAGACGTGTTCGTAGACGAACTTGACGATGTCCTGGGTGTTCGTGCCGGGTCGGAAAATCGCCTTGAAGCCGAGACCTTCGAGCGTCGCGGTATCGTCCTCAGGGATGATCCCGCCGCAGAAGAGGAGAACGTCGTCCACGCCGCGCTTCTTCAGTTCGGCAACGACGCGCGGGAAAAGTTCGAGGTGGGCGCCTGAAAGGATGCTCAGCCCAACAACATCGACGTCCTCCTGGAGCGCGGCCTCGGCGATCATTTCGGGAGTCTGGCGGATGCCCGTGTAGATCACCTCGCAGCCGCCGTCCCGGAGGGCGCGAGCGACCACCTTGGCGCCGCGGTCGTGGCCGTCCAGGCCGGGCTTGGCGATGAGGACACGGATCTTCTTGGTGGCAGGAGCAGTCATGGTTGGCAGTGTTCCCTGGTGAATGTAGGCGCGGCCGGCTGTCCTTGCGGCGGGGTGATCGCGGTTGCGCGGCTATCCGCGCTGTACAAGTTGCAAGTTTACCCCATGCGTCGACTTCATTGAGACGAAGGTGCCGCCGTTGGCCGGGTTGCCCACCCGCGCGCCCTGTGCGCGAAGCGACTCGACCGCGGCGGCGAGGTCTTCGACTTCGAGGGAAAGCATGAACAGGCCTTCACCCCGCTCTTTCGCGAAGCTCGCCACGGGGCCGTCTTCGCCCAGCGGCTGGATGAACTCGAGGTCGGAGGCACCCACGGGGACGAACTCGTTCTTGATCCCCAGTGCCGCAACTTCGCCTCCCTTCGCGGGATTCGAAGTGAAGCCGAAGTTGCGTTCGAACGTCCCGAGCGCGGTCGCAAGGTCCTTGACGACGATGCCGATGTGGTCGATGCGCTTTGCGTTCATGCCTGGCCCCTCCGTAGTTCGGTTAGCCCTTGTTCTCGATCGGCAGGGCGCCGTACTGAATGAACGCGAACGGCACCCCGTGGGTCCCCGTCTTCACCGCCGAAATGACGGCGCCCGGCTGCACGGCGGCGCGCGGCTCGGTCGTTTCGAAGCCGGCGGCCCGCAAGGCTGCCACCGCCCGGCCCATGTCTTCCACGGCGAGGACGAACCCCGAAAGCTTCGCCCTCACCTCGTCGTAGGGCTGGACGGTGCCGGGCCCCGCGAATTCGAGGACGACTTCCTTCAGCTTCGCGAACTCGAGGTGGGCGCCGGTCCCCGGGCGGGACATAGTCCGCCTGATCTCGATCCCCAAGTTCTCGGAGAACAGTTTCGCCGTCGCGGCGCTGTCGTTCGACGAAATGACGATGTGGTCGATGTGCGTCGCGCCGATGCCCATGGCGCTTAGTAGTGCCCTTCGGCAAGGGGCGTGGCGAACTCCACGAGCACGCCGTGGTTCGACTTCGGGTGGAGAAAGCAGATCATCCCGGCAAGCCCGGGGCGCGGCGTCTCGTCGATCAGTTGGATGCCCTTGGCCCGCGCGCCTTCGAGTTCCTTGTCCACGTCGTCGGATTCGAAACAGATGTGGTGCATGCCTTCGCCGCGCGTTTCGAGGAACCGGGCGACCCCGGTGCCATCGCGGACCGGTTCCAGCAGCTCAATCTCTGATTCGCCGATCTGGAGGAGCACTCCGCGCACGCCCTGGTCTTCGATGACCCGGTCGGCGGTGACGGGGAGGCCGAGGGCGTCGCGATAGAAGCTGAGCGCCTCGTCGGCGCTCTTCACAACGATTCCGACGTGGTGGACTTTACTGAGCATGGGCTTTCCTTTCAGGAGCTCGTGTGGGTCTCTTCGGGCACCGAAACGGGGCCGGTGTGGCGCGCGCTTTCCATCCCCGCCAGCCGCGCCGCGATCTGGTGCCAGTGCTCGCGGTCGTGGTCGATCACGGAGTGCAGCATCCGGAAATGGACGTCCGTCTCGTCGGTGAGGTCCTCGTCGCTGACCTGTTCCACTTCTTCGAGCAGACGGTGGCGCCCGCCGCGCAGCTGTTCGAGGATGCTCCAGAAGTTCAGGTCGCGCTTCCGTTGCACGTGGTCCTGATTCCAGAGGTCCAGTTCGCCTTCATCGAAGTCGAGCAGCTTCGGCCGCCGGTGCTCGCGCAGTTCGCGGAACCCGGTCGTCACCTCGGCCTCCCAGGATGCCACGTGCCCGACGACGTCCTTCAACGACCAGTCGCCAATGAACGTGCGGTCGATGTCGCGGATGCGGCAGGTTTCGATGTTGCGGATGAGTTGCTTGCGTTCGACCTCCAGTTCGTGGAGGAGGCGCCGCCGTTCGTCTGCGAGGCCCTTCGTGTCGTCGTCCATCAGATCACCACGGTTTCGCGCTGTTCGCCCCAGACCCGGCGGAGGCGATGCGAGATCTCGCCAAGTGTCACCCTGGCTTCAACGCATTCGACCATGACCGGCACCAGGTTGCCGGTGCCCTCGGCGGTGTGTTGCAGCCGCGTGAGCAGCGCTTCGACGGCGGCGTTGTCGCGGTTCGCGCGGAGGGTCCGCAGCTTCTCAGCCTGGCGCTGGCCGATGGCCGGGTCGATGCGGAGGAGGTCGGCGCCGCCGCTGTCGCCGGAAACGAAGTCGTTCACACCGACGATGACGCGTTCCTTGTCCTCGATCTGGCGCTGGAACCGGTAGGCCGCTTCCTGGATTTCCTTCTGCTGGAACCCCTTTTCGATGCCGGCCAGGGCGCCACCGAGGCCGTCGATGGTCTGGATGTACTCGCGGGCTTCGGCTTCGAGCCGGTTCGTCAGGTCTTCGACGAGGTAGGAGCCGCCGAGAGGGTCAGCGACGTCACCCACCCCGTTTTCGTAGGCGAGGACCTGCTGGGTGCGAAGCGCGGTCTGGACCGCCTTCTCGCTGGGGAGCGCAAGCGCCTCATCCCATGAATTCGTGTGCAGCGACTGCGTCCCGCCGAGGACCGCGGCCAGTGCCTGCACCGTGGTCCGGACGATGTTGTTCTCGGGTTGCTGCGCGGTGAGGGTCGCCCCGCCCGTCTGGGTGTGGAAGCGGAGCATCTGGGAACGCGGGCTCTTGGCCGCGAAACGCTCCTTCATGATCCGGGACCAGAGGCGGCGGGCGGCGCGGAACTTGGCGACCTCTTCGAACAGGTTGTTGTGCGCGTTGAAGAAG
>CAYTMI010000005.1:0-228799 GCA_964438865.1 uncultured Anaerolineaceae bacterium
AGGATCATCAGGTCGGCCCACGAGATTTTCCGGCCATACTTCTGCTTGATCGGCCAGAGCAACCGGCGCGCCTTGTCGAGGTTCGCGTTGTCGGGCCAACTGTTGAGGGGCGCAAAGCGTTGTGTGCCGCGGGATCCGCCGCCGCGGCCGTCGCTGATGCGGTAGGTGCCCGCGCTGTGCCACGCCATCCGGATGAAGAGCGGCCCATAGTGGCCGTAGTCGGCCGGCCACCAGTCCTGCGACGTCGTCATCACCTGCTCGATGTCCTTCTTCAGGGCATCCAGGTCGAGTGTCTTGAACTCCTCGGCGTAGTTGAACTCCTTGCCCATGGGGTCTGACAGGGGAGAGCCCTGGTGGAGAACCTTCAAGTTCAACTGGTTCGGCCACCAGTCCTGGTTCGACGTGGTCATTTCGTTTCTCCTTCTGGCCATTTGCTGAATGCGGCGCAACGCAATGCGAAACCTGGATTGACTCCCGGCCGGGCTCTCCCGTTCTCCGAGGGGGTGAGCCCGCGTCCTCAGCCACTCGCCGGTCGCAGACGGTCGATGCGCTTCAGCAGCGACGGGAACAGTTGCCGCGCAACCGCCACCTCCGCCATCTGGAAGGCGTGCGCCGCGCATGCCACACCATTCTAGCGCCGGTCCGGGTGAGCTTCACCTGCAGGGTGGGGAGGGATCGGTGGGGTATGCACGTCCGCGGACGCCGGCAGCGAGGGAGGCCCCCGTGGTCGGCGACAGCGGTCAGTTGGATAGCAAGAAGCGTTTGGTTACCACTGGACGAACATTGGCATGACGACGTGCACGTAGTCCGTTTCGCCGACGGGGCGGAAGACGCCCTGGCTGCTCGGGCTGGTCATCTCCAGCGCGACTTCGCCGGAGAGCGCGGTCAGCACGTCCTGGAGATACCGGCTGTTGAAGGCGATCTTCGATGCGTCGCCTTCGATCTTCGCGTCGATCTCGCCCTGGTTGTCGCCGATCTCGTCCGCCCGGGCGCTGATCGTCAGCTTCCCCGGCTCGCCGTTCCCCGGCGTCAGCTGCAATCGCACAATCCCGCTCCCGTCGCGGGCGAAGATCGCAGCGATCCGCGTCTCCCGCTTGAACTCCTCCACGCTTACCGTCGCCTTCGTGTTGTAGTCCGCCGGGATCAGCTGGTTGTAGTTCGGGAACGTCCCCTGGATCAGCTGGGCCACCATCTCCGTGTCTCCCACCGCGAACAGCACCTGCGTCCGCTGGGGGTTCAGCCGCATCTCCACCGGTTCGCTGCTGTCGCCCACCAGCCGCGCCACTTCCCGCAGCGCGCGCGCCGGGATGATCACCTCCACCGTGTCGGAAGGCGCCGCCGGGAGCGTGATGTCGGAGACTGCTAGCCGGAAGCCATCGGCTGAAGCGAAGGTCAGGCGCGTGCCGTCCACTTTCACGTGGACCCCGGTCAGCACCGGCCGCGAATCGTCCGAAGCCGCCGCGAACTCGACCCGTTCGATCGTCTTGCGCAGCGCCTTCGGGTCGAGCACCAGGCTGACCCCCTCGCTGAACGAATGGATGCGCGGGAAATCCTCCGCGTCCATCGTGTGGATGCTCGATTCGTTGCGGGCGCACTCCAGCTTCAGTTGGCGGCCCCGTTCCGGGATCTCCAGGCTCACCGTTGCCGGCGGAAGCGACGAAACGAAGTCGCCGATCAGTCGCGAAGGCACGGTCGTCGCGCCATCTTCATCGATCTTCGCCCCGACCCATGTGCTGATCGAAATGTCGAGGTCGGTCGCGGCAAGCTTCAGCCGGCCCTTGTCGGTCATCAGCAGCACGTTTGCCGTGATGGGGAGCGTCGATCGCGTTGCGACGGCGCGGCCGACGATCGACAGGCCGCGCTGCAGGTTTTCCTGGAGCACCTGGACTTTCACGTGTTCACCCGCCTAAGCCATTCGACGGATTATAGGGGCCTGAGCCCCCGCCGGACAAGGCGACCGCGTAGGCGAGTGAACAATTGTCGCCCGCCGTCAGTCTCCGCGCGCCACTTCGCCGCTCAGTTCGGCCACCCGCAACTCGCCCGCGCGCGTCTGCCCCCCGAGTTCCATGAACCGCCGCATGTTGCGATGAGCCTCCGGGGTGCGCATCACCTCCTGGAACAGGTAAGCCTCTTCCAGCATCCCCGGCACGGGGTCCGGTTCGGCGAACCCCGCCGCCGCCTTCCCATTCCGCACCGCCAGCGCCGGGAACGACGCGATCCGTCGGGCCAGGCCATCAACGTAGGCGTCGAGTTCGGCCGCAGTCGCGAACGCCCGGTTCAGCCAGCCCCAGCGCTCCGCCGTCGCGGCGTCCAGGTCCACGCCGCCGAGGATCACTTCCAGCGCCCGGCCTCGACCAAGCAGCCGCGGCAGCCGCTGCGTGCCCGTGCCACCGGGGAGGATCCCGATCGGGACCTCCATCTGGTTCATCACCGTCTTTCCCAGCAGCCCAAAGCGCATGTCGCAGGACGACGAAAGCTCCGACCCGCCGCCGCCTACCCGCCCCGCGATCTTGCAGATCGTCGCTTTCGGCATGTTGCGGAACGCCTGGCACATTTCGTGGAACGCGTTCAACTGGTTGCTCCGCTGGGCCGGCTGGTCGATCGGCGACCGCAACAGCACCTCCACGTCGAAGTGGGCGATAAAGAAGTCCGGGTCCGCGCTCTGGAGCACGACCGCCAGGACGCTGTCGTCGGCCGCCACTTCTGCCGCGAACCCGATCAGTTCCTGGTAAAGCGGCAGCGTCATCACGTTGACGGGCGGGTTGTCGATCGTCGCCCAGAGGGACGCCCCCTCGCGGGTGATGTGCAGGAGTCTGTAATCGTAGGCCATTGCGTTCCTCTCCTTTGGGGCGAATCCAGGCGCGGCGCCCGCGGTTGCGGGACGGCCCAAGGGGAAAATTACCACATCAGCGGAAAAACTTTGCCCGGTGCTAACGAAAAGGGTTTATAATCGATAGTTGCCGTGTTCATCTTCTCCCTGCAGATGGCGAACTACCGCAACTATGCGCGCGTCGGGCTGAAGCTCGATCGTGGCCTGAACCTGTTCGTCGGCGACAACGCCCAGGGCAAGAGCAACCTCCTCGAAGCCATCTATCTGCTCTCCACCATGCGTTCGAGCCGCGCCAGCACCGATGCCGACCTCGTCCGCCGCGACATCCTGAACTCTGAATTCCCCGTCGCCCGCCTCGCCTGCGAAGTCGACCGTTCCGCCGGGCACCTCCAGCTCGAAGTCGCCATCGTCGGGCGGACCACCGACCCCAGCCACCGCGCCGGCAAGCGCGTCCGCGTCAACGGCATCGATAAGCGCGCCTCCGAAGCCGTGGGCCAACTCGCCGCCGTCCTCTTCACCACCCTCGACATCGAAATCGTCGCCGGCCCCCCGCTCCTCCGCCGCCGCTACCTGGACATGGCGATTTCCCAGGTCGACCGCGGTTACCTCCGGGCGATGCAGCGCTACGCCAAGGTCCTGCCCCAGCGCAACAGCCTCCTCAAGCGCATCCAGAACCGCGAAGCAGCCCCCACCGAACTCAACTTCTGGGACCAGGAACTCGCCCACGCCGGCGGGATCATCATGCAGGCCCGCGCCGAAGCCCTCGGCCATCTCGTCCCCCAGGCCGCATTCCAGATGGACCGCCTCAGCGACGGCATGGAGACGCTCGAAATCACCTACAAGCCCGCCATCGGTCACCTCGATGACCTCGACTGCCCCATCGACGACACCGAGTGGACGGCGAGAATGCTCAAGGCGCTCACCACCCTCCGTGGCCGCGAGATCGGCGCCGGCGCAACCCTCGTCGGCCCCCATCGCGACGACATCCTCGTCGAAATCGATGGCATGCCCGCTGACTCCTTCGCCTCCCGCGCCCAGCAGCGCACCGCCGCCCTCTCCATGCGTCTGGCCGAAGCCAGCTACCTCCGCAAGGCCCTTGGCGACGACCCCGTCGTCCTCCTCGACGACGTCCTCAGCGAACTCGATGCCCGCCGCCGCCGCGGGGTGCTCGAATTCTTCGATAGCTTCCAGCAGACCATCGTCACCACCGCCGAACCCGACCGCGTCCGTGAGGTTATGACCCGCGCTTCCGGCCGGTTCGTTGTCGCTGCAGGCACCATCACCCGCTTCGAAGGGGAATAGTCCCATCGGCCGTCGCCGCAGCACCGTAGCCGGGTTCGCGGTCGTCGTTGGCGCCGTCGCCTTTCTCAACGGGCTGGCGGCACTTCTCCTTCTCGCCGATCTCTCAGACGACCCCCAGCGCAAGCTCTTCGACATCAACGTTGCCCTCGGCACCGCGATCGTCACCCTCAGCCTGGGCGGTCTCCTTGTCTACCACGCAGCCTCCGCGCTCGGCGGCGTCGGCTCCACAGCGATGCCCCTCCGGGTGCCGTGGGCGCTGCTCGCCGTCTTCCCCGCCCTCATCGCCATCGGCCAATTCCAGGTCGACCATCCCGATCGCCTGCCATGGCTCTTCCCGGTCGTCAACGTCGCCATCGTCAGCATCCCGTCGGTGCTGGTGGCCGCGATCGTCGCCCGGCGCTATGCCCACTTCAACCGTTTCGCCTGGCCCGTCAGCTGGCGCGAATCGCTCACCGGCTTCATCTACGGTGCGGTCGGCGCAACCACCGTCGCCGCCATCCTCAACACCATCTACTTCGTCGTCCTCGGCGCGGTACTTATCCACCAGGCTGGCGACGGTGACGCCTTCAGCCTGGTCGACAACCTCCCCACCCTGCCTCGCGGTTGGGGCCTCTTCTACGACATCTCCGTGCTCTCCGTCTTCGCACCCCTGAACGAAGAGGCGTGGAAGGGCTTCATCGTCGCCCTCTTTTTCTTTCGCAGGGGCTCGGCCGGGCGCTGCTTCCTCTGGGGCACACTCGCCGGCGCCGGGTTCAACCTCCTCGAAACCTTCCAGAACAGCCTCAGCCTCGTCCACCCGGAGGTCGTGAGCGAACAGACCCTCGGCAGCCGCTGGTGGCTGTTCGCGCTCGCCCGCGCCGGTACAGGCGTCATGCATCCGCTCGCCACCGGCCTTGCCGCGCTCGGCATGTTCGGCCTGTTGCGAAGGAAGCCGCGCTACCTCCTTGGCTACCCCGCCGGCGTCCTCCTCCATGGCTCCTGGAACTTCATGGTCTACGTGAACGCCGGCGACGCCTTCTTCAGCCAGGCCGGTCCCGACTCCCGCGCACTCGATATCCTCAGCGTGACCGCCCTCGCCGCCATCTTCCTGATGTCGGTGACGCTCCTCTGGGAACTCCCCCGGCGCATCCTCGATAACGCCCCGGCGCCGCTCTACCGCCTCATCGGCATGGTCCCGGCGGACAATGCGGGTGCCCGCGAGCCCCGCTCCTCACTCTTCTGACTTCTTTACCTTTGCCGCGGCACCTCGCGCCCCATCCCCGCCATATCTCCTTCGAACGGGCCACGAAACGCCCCGCCGGAGGCACTCACCATGCGCAGCACCCTCAACTTCCCCAGCCGCGGATTCGTCATCGAAACCACAGGCCTGCCCATCGGCTTCCTTGGGTCGCTCGAACGAAGGGGCCTCGCGGGACTCACCGCAGAGACCGTCGATGGCTTCTACATCGAGCCGCGCACCGACCTCGGCGCCATCATCGCGGCGGTCGAAGCCGCCGGGATCGCAGTCGAGGCTTTCCGGGCAGCTGGCACCCCGGCCAGTTGGCATGCCGGCGCCCGACCCTCCGCCCTCACCGCCGAACGGCTGCGAAACCACCGCTCAGCCACCTGGCTGCCGACCTACCCGCCCGCCTGTTGATCCGCGGGCCGGGACGTCAGTCGTTCGCGAGGCGCTCGTCGAGTGCGCGGACCCGGCGGCTCATCAGCGTCAGCAGTTCCATCGCCAGGTCGGGGCTTGCCCGCACTTCCGCGGCGAAGTCCCAGCGCGAAAGCGCCAGGCACTTCGTTGCCACCGTCGCGCGGACCGTGGCGCTCCGCCGGTGATTGTCCAGCAGCGCCATCTCGCCGAAGAACTCGCCTGCCTTGAGCGTCCCGAGCGCCTTCTCCGGATCGCCCGCGACCACCGCGACTTCGCCTTCGGTGATCATGAAGAAGCCGACGCCCTCTTCGCCTTCCTTCACCACGGCCTCGCCGGGCTTGAAGTTCCGTTCGCGGACAACCCGGGCAAGCCGTTCGAGGCTCTTCTGGGGGACATCCTTGAAGAGGGGGACGCGGGAAAGGGTGGAAACCAGATTGTTGTCAGCCATCGTGTGCTCCTGGCGGTCTCGTTCGCATTCGAAGTAGGCGGATTCTAGGCGCGTCCCCCATCCGTTACAAGCGTCCCCCCCGAACTCCCCTCGATCCAGGGGCCAGCGGCCCCGGTAGCCGCGCCCCACCGTGGGCGCACCTGCTGTCACCACTCCCTCGCGTCAGCCTCGACCCCATCCCCCGATTCCCCCATCCGTAGCCCGACTTCCAGGGAGGGCAGTCCCCCCTCCAGCCCCGGCCCCATCCGTACCGCGACCGGAAGGAAGCGGCGCCGTTCCGCGGTAGCCCCAGCCCCGTCCCCCACCTGTCTCCCAACACCCCCCGCCCGAAACACCTTCGTAATCTGACCGAAACCGCCCCGAAACACGCCCGAAACTGACCGGAAACCACCCCCGTCTAGCCTTCATCTCAAGGCCCGGCGGCATTGCCACCGGTCGCTACTTCATAGGTTTTCGAGGGGGACCCATGCAAATCGATACCGGGAACACCGCGTGGATGTTGGCCGCTTCCGCGCTCGTGCTCTTCATGACACCGGGGCTCGGCTTCTTCTACGGCGGCCTGACCCGGAACAAGAACGTGCTCGGCACCATCATGCAGTCGTTCATCACCACCGGCGTCGTCGCCATTATCTGGGTGACCGTCGGCTATTCGCTGGCGTTCGGCCCCGACTCCGGATGGGGCCTCATCGGCAACTTCGACTTCGTTGGCCTCAAAGACGTGGGCGCCATACCGGGTGGCCCCAACGCCGCCTTCGACGCCGACGGCAACCTGGTGGCGGGCGCCATCTACGGATTCGGCATTCCGCATCTGCTTTTCATGAGCTTCCAGATGATGTTCGCAATCATCACGCCCGCCCTGATTGCCGGCGCATTCGCCGAACGGGCGAAGTTCGGGCCATTCCTGATCTTCACCGCCCTCTGGTCGCTGCTCGTCTACGTGCCGGTGGCCCACTGGGTGTTCGCCTATGACGGCTGGCTGAGCGCGTTCGCGACAAAGACTGACCCTAACACGGGCCTGTCACTCCCGATCGGCCTCAACTCGCTCGACTTCGCCGGCGGCCTCGCCATCCACGTCAACGCGGGGGTTGCCGCCATCGCCGCCGTGCTCGTCTTCGGCAAGCGCAAGGGCTACGGCAAGGAGCCGATGGAGCCGCACGACATCACGATGGTCGTCCTGGGCGCGGCCATCCTCTGGTTCGGCTGGTTTGGCTTCAACGCAGGCAGCGCGGGCGGCGCCACGGGCCAGGCTGTCTACGCCTTCACGAACACCGCCATCGCAGCCGCCGTTGCCGGCCTCACATGGACGCTCATCTCCTGGAAGATGACGGGCAAGCCGAGCGTAGTCGGCGCCGCTGCGGGCGCGGTCGCCGGTCTGGTCGCGATCACCCCAGCGTCCGGCTACGTCGAGCCCATGTCCGCCATCGCCATCGGCGTCGGCGCTGGCGTCTTCTGCTTCCTCGCCGTTCGGCTCCGCTCGAAGCTCGGCTTCGATGATTCGCTCGACGTGGTCGGTGTCCACGGTGTCGGCGGCGCCTGGGGCGCACTCTCCACCGGCATCTTCGCGGTCGCCGCCGTCAGTGGCCTTCCATACGCCGACGGCGTTATCGAGGGTGAGTGGGCCCGCCTTGGCGACGCCGCCATTGGCGTCGCCGCCATCGGGGCGTACTCCTTCATCGTCACCTTCATCATCCTCAAGGTCCTCGACCTCACAATGGGCATCCGCGTCAGCGAGGACGAGGAAGACCTCGGCCTCGACATGACCCAGCACGGTGAGCGCGGCTACACCTCGGACGAATCCGGCGTCGCCCTGACGCCCGGCCCGGTGATGGATGCGCCGCCAGCGGTTTACACCGCGGCCAGGCGCCCGGCCACCACCGCGCCCTCGGGCGGCGGCCAGTAGCGAACCTTACGAGCGGTGGCCCCAAGGGGAGATTCCCGTTGGGCCCACCGCGGCACCAGTTCCCGGCGCGACCGCCCGGAACCCATCAGAGACTGGGGTACAGCGTGAAGAAAATCGAGGCCATCATCCGGCCGGACAAAGTCAACGACGTCAAGCAGGCGCTCGACGACATCGGCATCCACGGGATGAACTTCACCCAGGTGACCGGCCGGGGCGCGCAGCGCGGCATCGTCCACCAGGGCCGCGGCGGAGAAACGGTCACAGTCGACCTGCTCCCGAAGGTGAAGCTCGAAGTCGTCGTCGCCAACCAGGCGGTCGAACGCGCGATCGACGCCATCATCGGCGCCGCCCGCACCGGCAACATCGGCGATGGCAAGATCTTCGTCATCCCGGTGGAAGAAGCGGTCCGGGTTCGCACCGGCGAACGGGGTGACGTGGCGGTCTGACGGCCGCCTGCGTCATAGAACCGGGGGGCCCGTGCCAGCCCAGGCGCGGGCCTTCCACGTTCCGGGAGGCGAAGCCTCAAGCGCGCGTGGTAACGTCCCTCGATGCACTCCGAGCACGTGGATCGTAACATCCGGCTTCTCTACGCCTTCTGGTTTCTGCGCGACTTCCAGCTCTGGATCCCCGTCTGGATCGTCTTCCTCATCATCGAGCGCGGGTTCAGCCTCACCGAGGTGACCACTGCCGAGGGCCTCTACCTGGTCGGCGTGGTGGTACTGGAGGTCCCAACCGGGGCGGTAGCCGACCGCTGGGGCAGGTCCCGCTCGCTCGCCCTGGGGGCACTCTGCCTCGGCGGCGCGGTCCTCATCTTCGCCTTCACCACCTCGTTCGGCATCCTGCTCGCGTCGTTCCTGCTCTGGTCAGTCGCCCATACGCTCATGTCCGGCGCCGATTCTGCCCTCCTCTTCGACACGTTGCGGGCCGGCGGCCGGGAGGAGGAGTTCGAGCACGTGGCCGGCCGCGGCGTCGCCTGCAGCTGGGCCGGCGCGGGCATCGCGACCCTTGCCGGCGGGCCGGTCGCCGCCTTGTTCGACATCAGGGCAACGATCATCTTCGGCGCGGCCACGTGCCTTGTGACCGCGGTGATGGGCCTGATGCTCTGGGAAGCGCCGCGCCGGCATTCCGCATCCCCCGAGCCTTATCTTGCCGGCATCCGCGGCGCCTTCAGGGAAGTGTGGCGTGCGTCTGAGGTGCGTGCCGTCGTGTTGCTCGCCGGGACGACCTTCGCGGCCATCGAATCGGTCCACTACCTGGTCCAGCCTTACCTGCTGAATCGCGGGGTCGAAGTCGGGGTGTTCTTCTCCCTGCTACAGGCGCCGATGCTGCTCGCCGGGATCGGGGGCGCCTGGTTCTCATCGAGGTTGCAGGGCCGCATAGGCCCGATCCGCTTGCTGCTGGGGCTTCCGATGGTCGCCGTGGTGGGCTATGCGGCGCTGGCGGCGAGCCCGGGCCTCGCGGCATATGCGGCCTTCCCGGTCATGTTCGCGCTCGGCTCCTGCATTCGACCCGTCGCCGGGGGCTATGTGAACCGCCGGGTGGGGTCGGAACGCCGCGCAACGATCCTCTCCATGCAGGGCATGGTCAGCAGCCTGGTGTTGGCTGCGCTCGCGCCGGCGGCCGGGTCTGCGACCGACCAGTGGGGCCTCTCGCCGGCATTCGCGCTGGTGGGGGCATTCACCGTGGTCGCCCTGGTGCTGTTCGGCGGCCCGCTCCTGGGGCGCCGATCCGAGGGCGGACCACCCGCCGCCGCACCGCTCGACGCCTGAGCGATAAGCGGCGCGCAGACGCGAAACGCGTTCGTAACAGGCGCGCAATCCGCGTGAAACGGGCCGAGCCTACCCTTCGCTGGCAAGGGCTGCCCCCCCGGAGGCGATCGAAACATGAACTTCACGGGATCCGGCCCGTTTGGGGGGTGGCGGGAACCGTGAAACGAATCACAATAGCGGTACCGCCCATTCATGCCCCAGGAGACTCCCGTGACCCCTGAAGAGATCAAGAGCTACTGCCACGCGAACAACATCCGCCACGTCGATGTGAAGTTCGTCGACCTGTTCGGCCTCTGGCAGCACATCACCCGCCCCATCCACGAACTCAACGACTGGACCACCTTCGACCGCTCCCCCTGGCGCGCCGGCTACGGCTTCGATGGCTCCAGCATCCGCGGCTTCCAAAAGATCGAAGAGTCCGACATGCTCCTCGTCCCCGACCCCGAGACGGCCATGATCGACCCTTTCATCCAGTCGCCCACGCTCTCCGTCATCGCCAACGTCGAAGACCCGATCACCCGCGCCCGCTACTCCCGCGACCCGCGTTACGTCGCCGAAAAGGCCGAGCAGTATGTGAAGTCCGCCGGCGTCGGCGACACCGTCTACATCGGCCCCGAACTCGAATTCTTCGTCTTCGATGAGGTCCGCTTCGGCGGCGACCAGCACTCAGCCTTCTACAGCGTCGACTCCGACGAAGGCATCTGGAACAGCGGCGCCGAGGCCACCCTCCGCGGCGACCTCAACCAGGGCTACCGGCCCCGCTACAAAGAAGGCTACTTCCCCGTCAGCCCCCACGACACCCAGACCGACCTCCGCAACGAAATGGTCGAAGTCATGGAAGCCTGCGGCATCCAGATCGAACTCCACCATCACGAAGTCGCCACCGCCGGCCAGGGCGAAATCGACATGCGCTTCGACTCGCTCAAGAAGATGGGCGACAAGGCGATGCTTTACAAGTACATCGTCAAGAACGTCGCCAAGCGCCACGGCAAGGTCGCCACGTTCATGCCCAAGCCCCTCTTCCAGGACAACGGCTCCGGTATGCACTGCCACCTCAGCATCTGGAAGGACGGCCAGAACCTCTTCGCAGGGAACGAATACGCCGGCATCAGCAAGATGTGCAAGCACTACATCGCCGGGCTCATCCGCCACGGCAAGGCCCTCATGGCCATCGCCGCCCCCACCACCAACAGCTACAAGCGCCTCGTCCCCGGCTACGAAGCGCCCGTCAACCTCGTCTACAGCGCCCGCAACCGCTCCGCTGCCTGCCGCATCCCCTTGGTCAGCCCCGACCCTCGCCAGAAGCGTGTCGAGTTCCGCCCGCCCGACCCGTCCGGCAACCCCTACCTCACCTTCGCCGCCATCTTCATGGCCGGCATGGACGGCATCCTCAACGAATGGGACCCGGGCGAACCGCTGGACCGCACCAACCTCTTCGAACTGAGCCCGGAGGAACTGGAGAACATCCCCACCGTCGCCCAGTCCCTCGAAGGCTCCCTCCAGGCGCTCGAAGAAGACCACGACTTCCTCCTCAAGGGCGGCGTCTTCACCCCGGACCTCATCCAGACCTGGATCGAATGGAAGTACGAGAACGACGTGGACCCCGTCCGGATGCGCCCCCATCCCCACGAGTTCCACCTCTACTTCGACGCCTGAGCCTCGGGCGCAGGGAAGCAGACGCGAATGGGGTGGCCAACCGGCCACCCCATTTCCGTATCCCGGGGCGGCGACGTTAGCGGCGAGCGGCGAGCCGCCCCCACGCTCCCGCCAGCAGGAGCACTGCCAGGAACCCGAACACGAAGACATCCGTGTCCTTGCCCCCGAGGTCGTCGTCTCGCAGATGGGCGACTGCGTGGAAGACGGACCCGGCACCAGCGCCACCAAGCGCCGCGAGCAGGGCATCGCTCCTTCGCCACAGCGCCAGCGCAAGGGCCACCCCGATCCCGATCTGGAACGCGCCGATGTCGTGGATGAAGTGGGCGTTGTACGGCTCGAACGTGGCCAACTGGTCGTAGAACGACTTCGGCCCAAGGAACGCCCAGAGCCCGAAGATCAGGAACGACGCGGCGCCGAGCCCGGCGATGGCGATGACCACTCTCTCTCGTAACATGGCTGCACTCCTCCCACGGTTGCCACGGGGCGTCACCCGGCCCGGCGACGCCCCGAAGGTGCAGCCAAATCTACGCCGTTTCCGCAGCCATCGTCTGAGGCGGCCCGCCCGGTCGCCGGTAGCCGAGGACGAGACTCCCTCCCGCTCCGATGAGCCAGATCATCATCAGCAGGAAACTGCTCATCACGAAGTACCAGGCGCCGTCCCATTCGCCGCTGTCGCTGGCAACGCCGCCCGCCATCAGGACCGCGCTTACCGCCGCCACCCAGCCCAGCCCCGAGGGCACCAGCGCGTGGCGCGCAGCGGCGAAGGCCAGCAGGTAGACGCTCGAAGCGAGCAGGATGATGGCTGAGAGAGTGAGCTGATCCATCCCGACGGCGACCGCCCGCGACGTCACGAGGACCCCGTCGCCGCCGCGGCCTGCGACATAATCGTCGGCCAGCGCAGCGACGATCGCATATGTCGCGGAAGTCACCAGCGTGACAACTCCGGCCGACGCCATCGCGAACCCCGCGACGGTCGCGATGTTCCTCGATCGGCTCCGCAGCGCCAGCGAAAAGCCGGCACCGGCCCCGACGAGGGCCACGCCGATGAGCGCTTGGAACGCGATCGTTACTTCCCGTTGCCAGCCCGGGTTGTCCGCGAGCCGGCTGAGTTCGCCCCCCCAGCCCTCGCGGGCTGTGTCGTAACCGCTGATGCTGGTCGCAATCGGGATGAGGATGACGAGGGAAAGCAGGAGCAGCCCCGTCAGCCGCTCGAACGGGATCTTGATGTTCATGCGTGGCCCCTCCAGTTGGAATCGCCAGAGAATGTCGGCGGGTGCGCCCCTGGCCATGCGCCCCAGGATTTCGAGGCCAATAATCGCCGCCCCCGTGCCCCCGGCGAACCGGTCGGCCTCGTGTTCCCAGAGGTCTGATTCGAGTTCCTGGGCGCGCCGTCCGCGCACTGCTGCCGGGAGCCCGAAGGTGTAGAAACGCAACCACGCCCGCGCGATGTCGCTGGCAAACGTCCCACGGGTGGGTGAGATGGTGGTCATAGGGTTCTCGCCCCGAACGTCTCTTGCTGCAGCGAGGGCGCCGGGGCAGGACGCTCGGCGGCGAGAGCCGCGGCCGCGCCGACCGCCGTCACTGTGTAGAGCCGCCGCCTCGGCCTGTGCTCCCCCGAAGCGATCTCCGGGTCCTCCAGCCGGCTCTTGAGCAGGCCCCGCTTTTCGAGCCGTTCGAGGGCGCGGTAGAGCGTGCCGTGGGCGGTCAGGCGGCGGGCCTCCTCTTGCTCGCCGATCTGTTTGGCCACTGCGTAGCCGTGGAATTCGTCCTCGCCTCGCCGGCGCAGGTTGAGCCCCGCACCGAGGATGGCGAGTTCGATGGGCAGGAGCGAATCGGGCTTGCGTCTCACGCCCCAAAGAATAAGCAGATATCTGCCTATGTCAATAGGCAGATATCTGCGCAAACCCCCGCCGCCCTCTGGTAGCCGCGCCCCACCGTGGGCGCATGACCTGCCGCTCCAGCACCGTCGCAAGACACACCCACGGACAAGCCCCTGGCTGGACAGAATCACCGGCCAGTTAGCCCGGACAGAGTCACCCGCCAGTTAGCCCGGACGTTTTCTCTCGGCAGCGACAAACACCCC
The DNA here is from genome assembly GCA_964438865.1 of uncultured Anaerolineaceae bacterium. Lineage (GTDB taxonomy): Bacteria > Chloroflexota > Dehalococcoidia > Tepidiformales > Tepidiformaceae. The sequence continues at coordinate 13,625 of CAYTMI010000005.1, forward strand.
ACCCGGACTAGCACTCTGGTTGGGAGAGTGCTAACATCCCTCTCGCTACATCAATCGCACTCCCCAGGAGGCTCCCACTCTCATGGCCACTGCCAAGGCTGCATCCAAGCCCGCCGCCAAGCTCGCATCCAAGCCCGTATCCAAGCCCGTCGCCAAGGCGAAGACCAGGCTCGTCCCCCTCGCTGACCGCATCGTCATCACTCCCCTCAAGCAGGACGAGATGACTGCCAGCGGCCTCGTTATCCCCGATACCGCCAAGGAAAAGCCCCAGCAGGGTGAAGTCATCGCCGTCGGCCCCGGCCGCCTCGATGACAACGGCAAGCGCGTCTCCATCGATGTCGTCGTCGGTGACCGCATCCTCTACGCCAAGTACACCGGCACGGAAGTCAAGCTCGACAACGACGAGTACATCGTCCTCAACGAGAAGGACATCCTCGCCAAGCTCGTCGTCTAAGACGGCGCCTCGCGAAGACCCCCGGCCCGCACCCGGTCATTGAGACCCTTGCGCCGCCCGTGTCTTCGCCGCTTTCCAGCGAAAGAGAGAGACCACATGGTTGCAAAGCAACTGCTGTTCGATGAGTCTGCCCGCCGCCACCTGAAGAATGGCGTGGACGCGCTCGCCGATGCGGTCAAGGTGACGCTTGGCCCCCGCGGCCGCAACGTCGTCATCGATAGGAAATTCGGCGCCCCCAACATCACCAAGGACGGCGTCACCGTCGCTCGCGAAATCGAACTGGAAAACCCGTTCGAAAACATGGGCGCCCAGCTTGCCAAGCAGGTGGCGACTAAGACCAACGACGTCGCCGGCGACGGCACGACCACCGCGACCGTCCTCGCCCAGGCCCTCGTCCGCGGCGGGATCAAGGTCACGGCCAGCGGCCTCAACCCCATGGCCGTCAAGCGCGGCATCGACAAGGCCCTCGTCGTGGCCGTCGCCGACCTCCGCAAGCAGGCCCGCCCCGTGCTCACCAAGGACCTGATCGCCCACGTCGCTTCCATCTCTGCCAACGACAAGGAGATCGGCGAACTCATCGCGGACGTGATGGAAAAGGTCGGCAAGGACGGCGTCATCACCGTCGAAGAATCCCGCGGGCTGCGCTTCGAAACCGACTTCGTGGACGGCCTTCAGCTCGACCGCGGCTACGTTTCGCCCTACTTCGTGACCAACACCGATCGCATGGAAGCCGCGATCGAAAACCCCCTCATCATCATCACCGACAAGAAGGTCTCCGCCGTCCAGGACATCCTCCCGGCCCTCGAAAAGGCCCTGCAGGTCTCCAAGGACGTGGTCATCATCTGCGACGACCTCGATGGCGAAGCCCTCGCCACCCTCGTCGTGAACAAGCTCCGCGGCACCATCAACATCCTCGCCGTCAAGGCCCCCGGCTTCGGCGACCGCCGCAAGGCCATGCTCGAAGACATCGCCATCCTCACCGGCGGCACCCTCATCACCGAAGACATCGGCCGCAAGATCGACAGCGCCACCGTCGCCGACTTCGGTCGCGCCCGCCGCATCGTCTCCAGCAAGGACGACACCACAATCATCGAAGGCCACGGCACCGATGAGGCGATCCAGGCCCGGATCAAGCAGATCAAGGCCCAGATCGACGATGCCACCAGCGACTTCGACCGCGAGAAGCTCCAGGAACGCCTGGCCAAGCTCGCCGGCGGCGTCGCCGTCATCAAGGTCGGCGCTGCCACCGAAGTCGAACTCAAGGAAAAGAAGGCCCGCGTCGAAGACGCCCTCAGCGCCACCCGCGCGGCCGTCGACGAAGGCGTCGTTGCCGGCGGCGGCGTCGCCCTCATCCGGGCTCAGGGCGCCATCTTCGCCCTTGTCGCGAAGACCCGCGACGAGGACGAAAAGGTCGGCATGAAGCTGCTCGCCGAAGCCCTCGAAGAGCCCACCTGGATCATCGCCGACAACGCCGGCCTCGAAGGCTCCGTCATCGTCAACAAGATCAAAGGCCTGAAGAACCCGAACGAAGGCTGGGACGCCGACCGCGACCGCTGGGGCGACATGTTCGCGCTCGGCATCGTCGACCCGGTGAAGGTGACCCGTTCGGCACTGGAAAACGCCGTCAGCATCAGTTCCCTGGTATTGACGACCGAAACCCTTGTCGCCGAAATCCCCCAGCCCGCGGCCATGCCCCCGCCTCCCCCCGAGGACTACTAACCCCCGGCAACCCCCATTGCCATCAGCCCCCCTCGAAGCCCCCGCCCGGTCCCCCGCGCGGGGGCTTTCCTCGTCCCCACCCATGCTACGATCCGACCTGGGGGTACTCGGGATGTTGAGGAATCGTCATTTCGGCTGGCCGCTCCTCTCCGCCACCGCGCTCCTGATCGCATGTGGTGACGGAAGGCAAGACGGGACGGACGAACCGGCAACCCTAACCGTCGCCCGCGCCGACACGCCAGAGGCGACGGCTGGCGCGACCGCGATCATCCCCCACGTCACGATCGCCGACGGCTTTCCGGCGTTTGGGCGTGCCACGAACCTTCAGACGTTGCTGCAGGCGCGCAATGTCGCTGCGGTCGCGGTCGTCCAGGTGACCGGCAGCGAGGATGCTTCCACCTCGACGGAGTATGTCGATCCGGAAGACCCGGGCCTGGCCGACCACGGCAAGTACCCCACCCCCGACCCGGCGACAAGCATCCCGACCCTGACGCGCTTCCGGGGGCGCGTGGTGACGGTCCTCTTCAGCAAAGGCTCCGCTGATCTTCCGGCCGACGTCGACGTGCTCCAGCCCGGCGGCTTGCGCAACGGTATCGCCTACGTCTTCGGCCAGGATCGGCTGCTGGAGGTCGGCAAGACCTACGTCATGGTGCTCACCGAGCTCACGGTTGGCGGCAAGCCGCTCCCCGGCGTGTTCATGGATTTCCACCTGGTGCGCCTTGAGGTTGAGAAGGGCGGACGCCTTGTGCCCGCGGTGCCGGCCTACGCGGACCTCGGGGCCGTGAAGGAACTCGCGGGGCTGACCGTCCCGGAGGCACAGCAACGGTTGACCGCGGCAGCGGCCGCCGGGCGGTAACGCTCCTCGCCCCCGCCCCCTACCCCCGGGCCGCGCTCCCCGCCGCCGAGTTCCACGTCTCAACGATCTTTCCCTGCTCCACCCGGAAGATCTCCACCCCCGTCGCCACCCGCCCCTGCCCGTCCGCGGGGTTCGTTGAGCGCATCGTCCAGCGGGCCGCGACCCTGTCCCCGTCCACCACCAGGTCTTCGATCGTGAAATGAATGTCCGGGAAGCGCGTCCGCGCGCCGTTGATCCGCTCCAGGTTGCGGGCGAGCGTCATCAGCTCGAACTTCCCCGGGTCGTGCCGCGGGCACGGGTCGGCCACCAGTTCCGGCACGAGGTCGACCCGGCCCTTGTTCCAGACTTCCTCCGTCCAGAGGATGACGACGTCACGAGGGGTGGCGGCCATGGGCTACTCCGGGGGGTGCTGCGCTGAGCGGCGGATGGCGAATCCGGCAGCCTCCACCCGGCGGGTCAGGCCCAGCTTCCCGAGGATGTCGCTGACGTGGTGCTTCACCGTCTTTTCCGAAAGGAAGAGGTGCTCGCCAATCTCGCGGTTGGTCATCCCGTCCGAGATCAGTTCGAGGATCTTTAGCTCCCGTTCGCTCAACTGCTGGGCGATCCGGTCCTCTTCGCTGATCACCGAACCCTTGCGGATCTGTTCGATGACCGCCGCCGAACTGACCGCGTCGAGGGTCTTGCCCCCGCGGCCGACGACGCGCATCGCCTCCAACAGCTCCGAAGTCTGCACGTCCTTCATCATGAAGCCGGCCGCGCCCGCCACGATCGCCGCCATCACCGCCTTTTCGTCGGCGTAGGACGTAAGCATCAGGAAGTTCGTCGCCGGCAGGGCCGCCCGGACTTCGCGGCACGCTTCGATCCCGCTCAGCCGGGGCATCCGCACGTCCGAAACGATCAGCTCGGGCTTCAGGCGCAGCGCCTCCCGCACCAGTTCCACGCCGTCGCGCGCTTCGCCGACCACGCTGAATTCCTCGTGCCCCCTGAGCACGGCTTTGAGCCCCGACCGAACGAGGTCGTGGTCGTCGGCGAGCAGGACGTGGATTGTGTCAGTCATCAAGCCTCCGCGGGATTGCGACCCGGACTGTTGTGCCCATCCCCGGGATCCCGAGGATGGAGATGAAGCCGCCGAGACGCTCGGCCCGCGTGCGCATGGTAATCGTCCCGAGCCCGACCCGCGCGTTCGCCTGGTCGAAACCGACACCGTTGTCCTGGACCGTCAGCGCCGTTTCTTCCATCGTCTGGCGGACGTCGACCGCGATCTTGGAAGCGATGCCGTGCCGGACAGCGTTGCTCAGCGCCTCCCGGGCAATGTACAGCAGGTCTTCGCATTCGCGGGCGCCAAGTTCCTGGAGGGCGGCGGCGGTAATGTTCACCACCGTGTCGATTCCCGATGGGACGAGCTGGCGAATGGCGAAGGCAAGGTCGCGCGCAAGCTCCGGGTTGCTGGCCGGCGCCTCCGCTTCCAGCATGGTGATGTAGGCCCGGATATCGCCGATGATCTGGTTGATCCGGACGACGCCGTCGAGGATCACCTCCCGGGCAGCTTCCGGCATCTCGGCGGTGGCGGCGATGGCGTCGCATTCGAGCCCAAGGGCATAGAGCGACTGGATCGTGCCGTCGTGGAGGTCGTGGGCGATCCGCTCGCGCTCCTGGAGGAGGAAGAGCCGGCCGTTCCGTTCCCGCGCGAGCGCTGCAGCGACGCCGACGCCGGCCTGGAGCGCAAGGAACGCGGCGGCCACCTGGTCGACTTCGCTGAAGCATTCGCCGCCAACGTGGCGGGTCATGTACAGCGAGCCGATAGTGCGCCCCCCCGCCCGCATCGGCACACCCAGGAATGCTTCCATGTCGGGATGCCCCTTGGGCCAGCCGGTGAACCCGGGCGTCTCTTTCAGGTTGCCGAATGCGATCGGGCGGTCGCACCGCGCGAGGTCGCCGAGGAGGCCTCGGCCCACCGGAGGGTTTCCCATCCGCCGGGCCGCGTCTTCGCTGATCCCGGCGTAGACGAAACGCTCCAGCCGGCCATCGTCGCCGAAGGTCGAGATCGCGGCAAAGTCCGCCTGGGTGAGTTCGCGAGCCCGGTTCGCCACCCGGCTGAGAATGACACTGAGGTCGTCCTCCCCGGCAAGCAGTTCGTTCGTAACTGCCATATCGGCCAGGACCAACCTGACGGGGGAACCGGGTCCACCGGCCGCTCCGGGATGGCTCATCTCCACCATTCTAATCGATGGACCAAAACATGGACGAATGGCCCCCCGCGCCGGGGCCGTTCGCCCGTCCCCGGCGGTACTGCGCTACCCCCACACTACCCCTATGCCGAAGAAGACCGTCCACGTCGCTACAGACAACGCCGCTCTGCGGCGGGGCTTGCTGGCGCAGTTCGGGCAGCAGCCGGACCTGTTCTTCGTGCCCGAAGCCTCGTGCAACGGGATGGCCGCCCACGGTGACGTCCTCATCTCCACCCCAATGGATTGCCCCGCGGAACGCTGTGCCCGGCTCGCTGAGGCAGGCGTCCGCGTGATGATCCTTGCCCCCGTGCCCCGCGACAAGGAACAGCAGCTCTACCGCCGGGCGGGCGCCGCCGCCTACCTGCCCATGTCCGTCCAGCACGGCCACCTCCTCCAGGAAGTGGAGCGCGTGGCCGAAGCTAGCGGGACTCCGCGGCCGCTGCCGGGGTGGGCCCAGGAGCAATCGCTGCCCCCGGAGTGATCGCCGCGCGCCCGAGCTCCATCCACCGCGAGTCTCCCTGCCGCTCCTTCGTGAACAGCCACCATTCGCTGCCCCAGAGGTAGACGCGGCTCGCCCCCGTCCTCCGGGCGTAGTCCAGGCTGCGCCGGAATTTGGCCGTGTCCAGGTTTGGCGATGGGTTCGAAGGAGTGAACAGCCGGATGTCGCCTTCCGCCCACGGCTCAGCCTGCATCTCCGTAATCCAGAACGCATCCCCGGCAGCGGCCGCCTCCCGCGCGTGATCGGGGAAGTTGGGCGTCAGCGGCCCCATCTCCATGATCGGGAAGATGATCGCGCCGCCCCGGAAAGCCACGTTCCGGAAGGGGTAGATGCTCACCGCCAGTGCGTCTCCGTCCTCGAGGATCCCTCGCCAGCGGGCGTCGTGGGCGAAGATCTGGGCGTGGCCGATCGAGACCGGCCGCTTCCGCGGGTCAGCCTCCCGGATCGCCGCCACTTCCGCCTGCACGAACTCACGGCTCAGCGCCCAGCGGTCGGCCCGGGGCGACGTCACGTACGGCTCGTTGTCCGCCCCCCACGAGTCGATCGCGGGCGACGCGGCCACGTGCCCCACCGTGGCGCGGACCATCGCCAATGCCCGGCGCCCCAGCTCGCTGTCACGTTCGATCACCGCACCCCACGGCGGGAGGCCCTCCGCCAGCGCCCAGTCCGGGATGTAGTACTCCGGGTGGCGCTGGCCTTTCATCCCCACGGTCAGCAGCACAGACGCCCCGTGAGCCTCCGCCTCGGCGAGAAGCGCGTCGACCAGCGTGAAATCGTAGCGCCCCGCCACCGGTTCCACCTGCGACCACTCGACCGAGAGCCGGACGTACCGTGCCCCGGTTTCGTTGAGCACCCTCCCGAATGTGCTGGCGCACCACTCCGTCCGGCCCGGGCGGTTGTCCTCGAGCGCCGGGCCGCCGGGCTCCTCAAGCATGAGGAATTCGGCGTAGTTGCAGCTGAAGTTGATTCCGAAGGCCGGGTTGCCGGGAGCAGCCTGCCGCGGCCAGTTCCGCTCGATCGAGACGAACACGACGGCCGCGACGATCCCCCACGCCGCCACCGCCCCGCCCCCGAGGATCAGGAACGCCCGCGCGAGGCGGCGTCTCGTCGGGCCGGGGAGCGCCTGCGGCAGAGGGCCTTCGGCTGGGGACACCCCCCGAGCGTACCAAGCGGCGCCACTTCGCCCCACGGCTGGCGAGGGGCGACGTTCAGTACCGGCGGCCGACAACCCCCGCCACCCGCCGCACGACTGTCCGCGGTGACTTGCTGCTGACGACGGCGAGCGCCTTGTTGTGGAGCCCTGGGATGCACACCGCCCGCCCCCGCCGGAGCGCCGCCAGCGAAGCGTCGACGACCTGTTCCGGGGTCTGGAAGGCGCGCTCCGGGATCTGCCGTGTGTCCACCCCCGCTCGGCCCTGGAACTCCGTGTGGGTGAAGCCCGGGCAGAGCGCCTGCACCGTTACCCCGCTCCCGCGCACCTCTTCGTGGACCGCCTCGGTGAAGCTGTTGACGAACGCCTTGGTGGCCGCATAGGTGGCGTTGAACGGCCCCGGCTGGTAGGCGGCGAGCGATGAGACGTTGATGATCCCCCCGTGCTTGCGAGCCAGCATCCCCGGGAGCGCTGCCCGCGTCAGCCGCACGAGCGCGGTCACGTTCAGGGCGATCTCCTCCTCTTCGCGGTCCGGGTCCAGGCCGGAAAGTGGCCCGAATGTGCCGAATCCGGCGTTGTTCACCAGCAGGGTGATGTCGTCTGCGGCGGCCCGTTCCTCCACCCGGCGAAGGTCGGCGGGGGCGCAGAGGTCGGCGACAAGCACCTCGGTCCGGGTGCCGTGACTGGCCTCAAGCCCTGCCGCAAGCGCTTCCAGCCGGTCACCCCGGCGGGCTACCACCACAAGCCCGTATCCCTCGCGGGCGAGGCGCTCCGCGAAGGCAGCGCCAATCCCGGCGGAGGCGCCCGTCACGAGCGCGATGCCTCGCCGCGAAGCGTTTGCCAGCCCTGTCATGCCCGGCCTCCTCGCCCCAATGGGGCCTTCCCTACTGTAGCGCCGGGAGGCCTCTCTCGCCCCAGAATCTTGACGATAAGCCGTTGACAGCGGGATCTGGCAGGCGTAGGTTCGAGAGGCTATGGACATGCTTCCTGGCAAACCGCATCACTGACGGCGTCGCAGACCTGCGACGCCGTTTGTATTTCCAAGGAGGGCATCAAAGGCATGCAGTCGAGCCTCATCGGTAAGGTCGAAAAGGCCAAGGTCTATGCACGCGAACGCCATCGCATGCAAATCGACGGCCTCCACGTTTCCTTCCACGGGGAAAACAGCGACCACGAAGTCACCATCAGCGATGGCCGCTGGTCGTGCAACTGCGACTTCTTCGGGGCCTGGCAGGTGTGCAGCCACACCATGGCGCTCGAACGTGTGCTCGAAGGGATGGTGCCCCGCCAGGAGACCGCCGCGCTGACCGTCTAACCCCGGCCTCCCGCCGCCGCCCGCGCTGCTCCCCACCCGGGTGCAGGCGGGCCGGTGGCGGAGATGTGCCCTACAATCCCCCGCATGTACACGGTGTTCGCGGGTGGCGTCGGTGCGTCGCGCTTTCTCCAGGGCCTCGTTCAGGCGGTGGACCCCGCTGAGGTCACCGTCATCTCCAACACCGGCGACGACGTCGAGATGTTCGGCCTCCATGTCTCCCCCGACACCGACATCGTCCTCTACGCCCTCGCCGGCATCGTCGACCCCGAGACCGGCTGGGGGATCGCGGGCGACAGTTTCGCCGTCGTCGATGCGCTCCAGCGTTTCGGCTACGGCCGCTGGTTCAACCTCGGCGACCGCGACTTCGCCATGGCCATCCATCGCACCCGCCTCATCCACGAAGGTGTCCCCATGCACCGCATCGTCGCCAGCCTGGCGGAAGCGTTCGAACTGCGGACGAAAGTCCTCCCCATGTCGAACCAGCCAGTGCGGACGCTGATAGCCGGGCCGGACGGTGTCATCCCCTTCCAGGACTACATGGTCCGCCTGCGGACGGAGGTGGAAGTTCGCGCCGTCAGCTTCGATGGCGTCGAGGCCGCCCACCCCGCCCCCGGCGTTATCGACGCCATCACCGGGGCCAGCGGCGTCATCCTCGCCCCCAGCAACCCCTTCGTCAGCATCGGGCCAATCCTCGCCGTCCCCGGCATCCGCGACGCCCTCGAAGGGACCCACGCCGTCCGCGCCGCCATCAGCCCGATCATCGCCGGGCAGGTGGTTAAAGGCCCGGCTGCGAAGATGCTCCAGTCCCTCGGCCACGAAGTCTCCGCCGTCGGCGTGGCGAAACTCTACCGCGGCCTCGTGGACCTGATGGTCATCGACGAACTGGACCGCGATCTTGCCCCCCAGGTCGAGGCGCTCGGGATGCGCTGCTTCGTCACCGACACGATGATGACCAGCCCCGAACGGAAGGCGGCCCTCGCGGCCGACGTCGTTGCCGCGATGGCGGCGGCCTGAGGTGGCGGTCCCGGCGAGCCTGCCCGTCCCGGTGCTCATCCCGGTGAACCGCCTCTCCCGGGCCAAGGGAAGGCTCGCCGACTTCCTCGAAGCCGAAGAGCGCGCCGAACTCGCCCTCGCGACCCTGAAGACGGTGCTGGCCGCCGTCCGTGATGCCCATCTCCGGCCCGTCGTGCTCACCGCCGACCCCCGTGTTGCGGACGTGGTTGGCGGAAACACGGAAGTGCTGTTGGAAGACCCCGCCCTCAGCGGCCTCAACGCCCAGCTGGAGCGGGCGGTCGCGGTTCTCGGCGGCGACGAACTCATGATCCTTCACGCCGACCTGCCCCTCGCGACCGGCCCGGCCATCGCCGCCGTCATCGCCGCCGCCGCCGCCGCCCCGTCGGTGACCATAGTCCGCAGCGGCGACGGCGGGACCAACGTCATGTTCCTCCGGCCGTCCGGGCGCTTCCCCCTCGCCTACGGCCCTCACAGCGCCGCCGCCCACCAGGCCGGGGCCAGGCGGGCCTACATGGCCTTCCGCGAAGTGCACGACCACACCCTCGCCCTCGACCTCGACACCCCCGACGACATCCGCACGCTGCTCGGCCTGAAGGAAGGCCGCACCAGCCGCGCCGGCCAACTCCTCCTCGGCATCCGCGCCCCCGCCCGCCTCGCCCACCCCAGCCACCCTACCGAACCGCGACCGTAAGGAAGCGCACGGCGCACCTGATCCGCGCGCTGTCCCGCGGCTGGATCCGTACCGCCGCACGCCACGACCATCCGTACCGCGACCCTAACGGAGCACACGGCTATCTGGTCCTCGCACAGTCTCGCGGCTGGATCCGCACCGCCGCCGGCCGGGAGCGCCGCCGTCCCCCTGATCCCCGACCCCCGACCCCTAGTTCGCCACCTTCGCCGACACCGCCGCCACCACCAGCCGGTTCGTCAGCGCCACACCCAACTCCAGGTTCTCGCGGCGCGCCCCGGTCTGCCAGGCCGGGTGCTGCGTCGCCACCCGGTGGATCGCGGGGAAGTAAAACGTCACGAGGTCACCGGGCCGCCCACATCCCGCCTTCGAACCGTAGGCGGTGCCCCCATCCGCCAGCACGTCGATGACATAGACCGTTTTGCCGACTTCCTCGGCCGGGGTGCCGGCGCCCGCGGTCGCCACCTTCGTCATCGCCGTGCCGCACTCCACCCCGTTCACGAAGACGATCACCTTCTGGACTTCGGGGGAGATGTTCGCGCCACTCACCTGGACCTGACCGTATGCCATGAACGGTATCCCCGGCGGGCCCGGGTCCACCGCGCCCGCGACCGCGAACGCGCCCAGCGCCACGACAATCGCGGCCCCGGTCGTCAGCACCCGGCGGTGAGTCATCGGGAAGCGCATTGGGGCTCCCTGGAGTGTTCTCGCATCTCGCTGCCTATCGTCGGCCCTGCTCCCCCCGGTGTCACTCGGTGGACCCCCGGGGTGGAAAGGGCTGTCCGGCGCTGATTACGGAGCCTTCGCCACAAGGGCCGCACGGGCGCGGACCGTCAATGCTGCCCCGAGCGTCAGGTTCACCTGCTTGCCCTTCGCGGACTCCCAGGTCGTGGTGTTCGCCGCGCGCCGGGGGCCTTGCGTCGGGTTGGCCGGGCCCAGGAAGAACCCGACCGTGCGGCCCGCTGCCCCACAACCGGGAGTCTGGTCCTCAGCGACCACGGTGACCACGTACTTGGGGCCGCCGTCGTCCACCACCAGGCCCTGGCCGCAGGTTGTCGCTACCCCGTTCACGGTGACAGTGGCGTAGATCGCCTGGCCGGGTGTGGCGCCGGGCACTTCGCCGTAAGCCACCATGCCGATAGCCGGTGGGCCCGCCGCCCAGGCTTTGCCGAAAGGAGCGCTGAGGCCGGCGAGGGCGCCGCCGGCAACCGCCACCATGGCTGCTCCAGCGAATCCAATGCCGAGTAATTTCGTTCGGTTCATCCGTGCCTCACTCGGGGGCCGTCGCGCTCCCCATTGCAGGAAGCGTAGGCAGACACCCCCATGCAGGCAAGAAGAAACGCCCCCCGCCGCCCCCCAATCGCCAACTGTTTACGGTCAATTTACAGCCGTTCGCCCGTCGCCCCCTCCGCCCGGCACCGTCCCCACCGAACCGCGACCGTCAGGAGCGTACGATCCCGCCCCCACCACCATCCGTACCGCGACAGGCATGGAGCGGAGTCCCCACCTCCCTCCCCCCGCCGTAAGCCCACTCGCCACTCGCCGCCACCCACTCGTATAGTAGGACGACTAACCCATCATGCTGATTGACCTCCATTCCCACACGTGGCCCCGTTCGCACGACAGCGTCCTCAGCCCCGATGACCTCATCGTCCGCGCCAAGACCGCCGGGCTCGATGCCATCGTCTTCACCGAGCACGACACCGTCTGGGACTACAAGTCCATCGAAGAACTCCGCGCGAAACACAACTTCCTCGTCCTCGCTGGGGTCGAAATCAGCACCGACGACGGCCACATGCTCGTCTTCGGCATCGAGAAGTACGTCTTCGGCATGCACCGCGTCCGCGAACTCGCCAGCTACGTCGAAAAGGCCGAAGGCACGATGGTCGCCGCCCACCCCTACCGCCGCCAGATGCCCTGGTTCAGCCGCAGCGACGAAGAGTACGCAGCCGCCCTCGACAAGGCCAGCCGCAACCCCGCCTACCAGTACGTCGCCGCCCTCGAAGAACTCAACGGCCGCGGCAGCGACAAGGAAAACGAATTCTCCCGGCGCCTCTGCGAGATGATGAAGCTCGGCGGCACGGCCGGCACCGACTCCCACGCGATCAGCGACGTCGGCAAGTGCGCGACCTACTTCGAAAACGACATCCACGACGAAAAGGAACTGGTAGCCGAACTGAAGGCCGGCCGCTACCACGCCGTCGACCTCCGCTCCGCCACCCCCGTCGCCAGCCGCTAGCGCCTCCCCCAGAGCTCGCTTTTACACACTTTCTCCCCGGTAGTACCATCCCTGTTGCTGCGCCCGCCACCCGCGGTAGCTGACCCCAACGACGAGGAGTTCCATGACGTACGTCATTACCGCCCCCTGCATCGATGTCCAGGACCAGGCCTGTGTTGAAGTCTGCCCGGTCGACTGCATCCACTTCGATGAAGGCCAGGACCGCATGCTCTACATCAGCCCCGATGAATGCATCGACTGCGGCGCCTGCGAGCCTGCCTGCCCCGTGACCGCCATCTTCGCCGAAGACGACGTGCCCTCCGACCAGGCTGCCTTCACGAAGATCAACGCAGACTGGTATAGCGGCGACAAGGCCGCCGTCCGCAGCCAGGTCGCGGCGATCAAGGGCTAACCAGCCCGCTTCCCATCCAGTGAACGAGGGGCCACCACCCGTGGTCCCTTTTCGCGCCTCCCGCCCGCGTTGACCGTGGGCCGTGGGCCGATAAAGTAAATTCGTTGCGCCACGTATACGAGCGTGCGCGCGGAGGGTGTTTTTCCATGGCTGAACGCGCGACCATCCAGGCCGTTCCTCGCACTGTCCTCGGCAAGAAGGTCAAACTACTCCGGCGCGCGGGCGTCCTTCCCGGCAACGTCTACGGTAAGGGCCTCCAATCCGCCGCCATCCAGATGGACGGCCGCGAATTCACCCGCATCGTCCGCGCGGCCGGCGCCCGCAGCATGTTCGAACTCAAGGTTGAAGGCGAAGCCAGCCCCCGCTTCGTCGTCCTTCGCGGCCTTACCCGCGTCGGCGGCACCGGCGACCCCATGCACGTCGACTTCTACCAGGTCGACCTCGCCCGCCCCATCCACGCGAACGTCGCCCTCCGCGTCGTCGGCGAAGCCCCGGCCGTCATCGACCTCGCCGGCAGCCTTCTCCAGAGCCTCGAACACGTCTCGGTCTCCTGCTTGCCCCTGAACCTCCCCGAGTACCTGGAAGTCGATGCCGGCCTCCTCAACAGCTTCGATGTCCACCTCAGTGTCAGCGACATTAAGGCCCCCGAAGGCGTCCAGATCCTGACCGATCCCGCCATCGTCGTCGCCTCCGTCTCCCCGCCGCGCATCCAGGTCGTCGAAGAAGAAGAAGCCGAATAGGACCCGCCTTGACCGGGAGAACCTATCCCGCGGACCCCGCAGAAGCCGGTCTCCGGCTGTTCCTGCGCTGGTTCGGCGCCCACTATGCCCGCAGCGTCAGGGTCACCTCCGAAGATTGGGGTGGGCCGGTCGCGTGCGGCGCCGTCCAGGTCGGGCGCCGCTGGGACCTCGCCTTCGCCGTTGTCAATACCCTCGCCCCGGACGCCAGCCTCGACTGGGAGGCTGCCCGCGCCGCGATCGAACGCCGCCTCGACGACGCCGGCCGCTCCATCGCCCTCTGGGTTCCGCGCGGGGCCTCGCTCCCCGTGGACGATTCGAAGCTCGACGAACTCTTGGCAGCGGTGGGCGCGGCGCGGGCGCTCGAAGATGGAAGGCTGGAGGTTCGCCGCCCCGTCACCCTCCACCTCCGCCGCACCGCCACCACGGGCTCCGTGGTTACCGCCCTCGGCGGCATGGCTCCCCACTGGGCGCAGTTCACGAACCGGGTGGCAGGCAGCTTCCAGCTCAATTCGCTCCAGTTGCACCGCCTCCCTTCGGACGAAGAAGAGCGCACCGACTTGGCAGACCGCATCGTCCTCGCCGCCGCCCAGCCCGAAGTCGAAGAGTCCATCCCCATTGCCGCCGAGGACGCCTGGACCGCGAACGAACTCGACGAGGGAGGCTCCTGCGTCCTCGGCACCCCCCGGCGCGAAGACGATGAGCACGCCGCCTCTCTCCGCCGGAACCTCCGGAAGCTGCTCAAAGATGCCGCCCCCGCCCGTGACATTTCCGCCGCCGCCCACGCCCTCGTCGTCCTGGGCGCCTCCACCTACGCCCAAGAAGAGAAGCTCACCTGGGCCCTCCGCGGCATGGATCCCACCCTCTATGCCGGCTTCGACATCATCGCCGTCATCGCCGACGGCATCGCCAAGCCGCTGCTCACGCCCCCTCCCCAGTCGCTCCCCTGGGACGTCCCCTCCGCCTGAGGCGCCCACGGCGATGGCACCCACCCCCACCGAACCGCGACCGTCCGGTCGACGAATCACACCAGTTGACAGCCGTCTCGCCGAAGCGCATACGATCCTGACGGGACAGGGAGGACGTAATGCGCCTCGCGGCCTGGATCGCGCTCGTACTCGTCTTTGTTGCGCTTTCCCTTGCGCCCGGCCCCCGCCCGGCCGACGCCGACGGCGCCGTCTTCCTCCCGTCCGATAAGACGCCCGAGAAGAACCCCTGCGAGAAGGGCGTCGTGCCCGACGATGTCTGGGCCGATTTCCGCAAGCTGGTGCAGCAGGTCGTTGGCAGCGACGCCGGCGTCATTGTCGATATCGACGCCCAGGTGAAGGGGCGTGTCCCGGACAACGCCGAGCGTGCCGTCGACATCGAAATCTCGGTCGTCGATGAGGAGACCTTCCAGAAGCAGTACGCCGACGATGTCGACGGATTTGGCAGCGACAAGCCGGCGACCCTGCAGGCGCAGGCTTCAAACATCTACAGTTCCGCCACTGCCTACACGTACATCACCGAACCGGACAAGGACGGCAAGCAGAAGGTGAAGATCGTCGTCTTCTGCAAAGACTCGCTGCGCAACGAGGTGCTTGACGGCTCGATGCTCGACACGCTCATCCACGAGCTCGTCCACGCGAAGCTCTACGTGATGCGCATCCTGATGCCAGGCAAAGATGCGGAGGATAAGAGCGCCTTCCCCTTCCCTGACCACGACGCCGATGAGGGTAACGACGCTGAGCCGTGGGACAAGGGCGGCGACAGTGGGTTCTACGACGAGGTAAAGCGCCTGATCGAGAAGGCTCGGAAGAACCTGAAGTTGAGCTACCTCCCGGGGAGGCGGATCGAAACGGGCGTCCTCGCGACCCTCGGCCATTTCGACAGCAGCGGCCGCCAGCTGGAGTCGCGTGACTTGGAGGGCACGGCGGAGCTCGTCTTTGGGAGGCTCGGGGATGCCGACGCCAACGGCCACCTGGAGGTCGCCATCGAAGTCCGCTACCTCGACCTGACGAGCGTGCAGCGTGAGCTCGGGATGACGCTCCATCTCCGGCCGAATCCGCCCTCGGGGGGGACCATCGAAGAGAAGCTCCCCGGCACCGCGTTCCCGGCGCAATCCTTTTTCGACATCTGGATGGAAGTGGATCTCCCCGGCGGGAAGGACAACGTCTACACACCCCTGAAGCTCGAGGCCGAGAGCTGGCCCCCGTTCGGGATGGTCTACGCCCCGCGAACCGCGCCGGCGCCTCCTCCAGCGGGCGGCTTTGGGCACGCCGGGGCAGCTACGCTGCCCGCTGGCAGCTTCTGGTTCTTCATCAGCTTCGCCTTCCATGACCTCGACTCGGATGGCGCCGGCGCCGGCGACTGGGATGACCCGGACGACGACAACGACGGCATCCCGGACCTCGAAGACGGCCACCCGTACGACGCAGACACCGATGGCGACTCAGTCCGCGACGGCCGGGACAACTGCTCCGGCGCCCCGAACCCGCGCCAGGAGGACACGGACGGCGACGGTGTTGGCGACGCCTGCGCTTGGCGGCGGAGCTCGGTGCCGTGGCGGTTGGTGATCCCTGCGGTCAGCCGGGCGGAGTGATGGAGCTGGCCCAGGATGGCCTTCGCGCTCACCTACGACGCCGGGAGCCGGCCGCGGGGGTGGTCGGACTGCTTAGCGGGCTCGTTCGAGCGGAACCGGATCAGGCGCGGACGCGGCACCGAGCCTGACTACTTGTCCGAGGTGCTGGAGGAGGTGCGCCGCCCATTTCCAGGAGCTCAGGCGGGCTTCTTCCAGGAATGGTGCTGCTCGCGACCCGGACGCGGCCGTGAGGGAGCGCGCGCTGCCCCATCACCCCATCCGCCAGCCTCGCCCCTGTCCGCCGCCGCCCACAGAGGGAGCGCACGCTGCCCCATCCCCCACCATCCGCACCGCGCCAGCCATAGAGACTCCTCCCTCCTCCCCCACCGCCTCACCCGTTACCATTCGCCACGAGCCAACCCCCGGAGGACCACGACCGCATGGACTGGAAGCCGCTCTTCGCTGAAGCCCTCGACATCTTCGTCCGCTACCTCCAGATCGATACCTCCAACCCGCCCGGCAACGAAAAGCCCGCTGCCCGCTTCCTCGGCGACCTCCTCACCCGCGAAGGCATCGCCTGCGAATACATCGAAACCGCCCCCAACCGCGAGGTCCTCGTTGCCACCCTCAAGGGCGACGGCTCCAAACGCCCGCTCATGCTCTGCAACCACACCGACGTCGTCCCCGTCGAGGCCGAGTACTGGGACATGCCCGCCTTTGAAGGCGTCATCAAGGACGGCCGCGTCTATGGCCGTGGCGCCGTCGACATGAAGGGCTGCGGCGTCATGCAGCTCCTCACCTTCCTCCTCCTCAAGCGCAACAACGCCCCCCTCAAGCGCGATGTCGTCTTCTGCGCCGTCCCCGACGAAGAAGCCGGCAGCGAATTCGGCATGGAATGGCTCTGCAAACACCGCCCGGACGTCGTCGACGTCGAGTTCGAACTGAGCGAAGGCGGCGGCGGCAGCGACCGCTTCGGCGGCAAGGACGTCAAGCTCTTCGGAATCGCCACCAACGAAAAGGACATCGGCTGGATTCAGCTCACCGCCGTCGGCACCCCCGGCCACGGCAGCCGCCCCCACAAGGACAACTCGCTTGTCCACCTCATGCGCGCCCTCCTCAAGCTCGAAGACTGGGACCGCGGCCTCACCTACACTCCCGATACCCGCGCCTACCTCGCCAGCCTCAGCGAAACCGGCCTTCTTCCCGCCACCCAGGCCGAAATCGAAGCCCAGATCCTCCGCACGCCCGAACTCCACGCCCAGTTCATCAACACCATCAACGTCACCATGTTCCAGAGCGGCATCAAGGCGAACGTCGTCCCCGCGAAGAGCTGGGCCGCCGTCGATTGCCGCCTCCTTCCCGGCCAGTCCAAAGAAGATTGGCTCCGCCAGGTCCGCGAGCGCATCGACGACCCCAGGATCACCGTCGAACTCTACAACCCCCACGAAGGCGAACCCGTCTCAGTCGATTGGGATACCGAACTCTTCCGCGTCATCAAGTCCGTCGTCACCGAGGCGATGGAAGACGCGATCGTCGTCCCCAGCATGACCATCGGCGGCACCGACAATCGCTTCCTTCGCGCCCGCGGCATCCCCGCCTACGGGTTCATCCCCTGCATCCTCTCCACCCCCGAACGCGCCGGCTTCCACGGGAACAACGAATTCCTCACGATCGACAACCTCAACATGGGCTGCGAACTCATGTACGAAATCGTCCGCCGCATGTGCACCTGATCGACCGTTGCCGGCGGCGAGACTCCCCTCTCCCGCGAAGTCGGGAGAGGGGCTGGGGGTGAGGGCGCGCGGCTGTGGTTCGGCCGTTGAGTTTCTCACCCACATGCCTGCCGCCGCCAGCCGTCAGGCCAGCGCCGGCTGCACCCCAACCCGCACCCGCCGCCGCACCGACCGCTTCCGCCAGCCCTCCCAGGCGTTCCCCACCAGCAGCCCCGCCGGCAGAAAGTAGACCCACCCGAACGCCTGGAAGATCAGGTAGCAACTCGCCGCCACGATCGCCCCGAAGACGACCTGGTCGCGGTAGCGAACGGGACAGGTCGGCGGGTCGTCCACCATGAAGAACGCGAAGAACAGGACCGCCTGCAAGTCCGGTGCCCGGAAGATCTCGGCCACGTTGCCCGCCTGCCCGAGGAAGCTCGTCACCGTGAACCAGGCGAAATACGGGCCCAGGAACGCCAGCACCAGCGGCATCTTCTTGATCCGGTCGGCCATGAACACGCCCGTCACCAGCAGCACCGGGACGCCCGCCCAGCCGAGTTCGGGCAGCGCTCCCCACCAGCTCTGGCCGCTGTCCCAGATCACCGTCGCCATCACCAGCGCCAGCGCCGCCGGGTTGAAGACGTTCGCCAGCCGCGTCCGGAAGAGGTGCTTGCTCGCCACCGCCAGCACCGACGTCGCCACCGGCACGATCCACGGTTCCTGCGGCGCCAGGACTAGCGCGATGACCAGCCCCGAAAGCAGTCCCCCGGAAGGGAACACCCACACTTTCCGCGCCAGCCGGTGGACGGCCACATCGACCACGGCCGCCGCCGCCATCGCGCTGAGCACGTGGGGCACCGCCTCCGAGGCCCCCTGCCCCGGCACCGCCAACGCGGTGATCAGCCCCAGCAGCAGCAAGACGATCCCCTTCGGCGTCCGCAGGAAGCGCTTCAAGGCCCGCACAAGGTCGGGTTGAGCGATCGCCTGGATGCTCATCGCCGATACCGGCCAAACCCTGGGGTCTCGAATCGTTCCAGCCCCGGCGTGATGATCAGGCCGTCCACGCCCTGGCGCTTCAGCAGCCCGATGCCCTCCACCGGGCCGAGCACGAACGCAGCCGTAGCAAGCCCGTCCGCGAGCATCGCCGCCGGCGCAACGACCGTCACGCTCGCAACGCCGGCGGCGCTCTCCCCGCTTCCCGGCCGGAGGATGTGGTGCCCGGCCCCGCCGCCCGGGGCGGGACGCTCGTAGTCCCCGGACGTGCAGACAGCGCCGCCCGTGATCTCCAGCGTCTCGATCAGCGTCTCTGGTTCGCGCGGGTGCCGGATGCCGATCCGCCAGGGGCCGCCGTCCGCGTTCTTCCCCCGGGCGAAGATGTCCCCGCCCGCGTTGATCGCGTAGTTCTCGAATCCTCGCAATTCCTCAGCTGCGAGGTCGATTGCGAATCCCTTCGCCACCGCCCCCAGGTCCAGCACGGCCGGCCTCAGCAACGCCACCGTCCGCCGCACCGGGTCGAGCACTACGTCGCGGTGTGTCGCGCCTGTGTCCGTGCCCCGGGACCGCACCCGCGCCCCCGTCCCGTAGTGTTCGTCGAAGCCCTTGCGCTCCATCGCAGCCCCTACCGTGGGGTCGAAGGCGCCGCCGCTTTCCCGGGCCACCGCCAGCGCGAATTCGAGCACCCGCAAGAGCAACGGGCTCACCTCGACCGCCGTCCCCACCGTCGCCGAAAGCTGTGAAAGTTCGCTTTCCGGGTCGAAGCGGCTGCAGCGCTGTTCCACTTCCCGGAACCAGCCGTAGGCGCGCCCCACCGCCGCTTCCCGCGTCTCAGCGGGCACGAGGTCCACCACCTCAATCGTCACGAGAGTGTCCATGAACATCGCGCTCGCGACAGGGGGCGCCGCCACGGGGACGCACTCGGCGGTCAACTCTGCTGCACCTGCGCCTGGGAGAGCGCGTTCACCACCGCCCCGCGGTACGCCTTCGAGCTGTCCGTCGACCCGGAGACGTAGTTCGCCGGCGCCGCCTGCAACGCGATTGTCTGGGCCGGGAGCGATGCAACCTTCGAACACGGGTAGCGCGTCCCGCAGGACGTGATCGCGGCGGAGGTGATCTTCCCCCCGCTGATGACCACCGTCGCCCCGATGCTCCCGTGGCGGCTGCTCCCCACGCCCACGTACGTCCCATCACGGTAGGCCACGGTCTGGGCCGCGGACGAAGCGCTCCCCACCGCGTTGGTTGGGGTGGGCACGGTCTGTTGTGCGCCCGTGGTGCTCCGCTGCGGCGTCGCTGTTGGCGTCGATGCCACCGCCGCTGCCTGGTCCGCGATTGGCGCGCCGGCCGGCAGGAGGGTGGCGAACTCGTCAATCGTGGCCCCGGTCTTCGCGTATCCCACCGCGTACACCGACATGATCGCCGCCGCGCTCAGACCGATCAGCCCCGTCTCCCGCTTCCCCAGCTTCCCCTTCTGCCAATCGCGCCAACCGCGCGGCCGCGCTTCATTTTTCCGCTCGCCCTGCACTGGTCCTCGGCGCATCGTGGTTACCCCTGCGGCACTGGTTCGTCTTTGCCGCACCATCAAGCTAGGCCCCCAAGATTGGATGTCCATTAGAAGTCCGTACGCATCCGCACCAGCACTTTACCTCCAGCCTCCCTCCGCGCCGGGCTTTCCTCCCAACCGTAGAATGCGCCCAGCCCACCCGGGAGCACCTCCGTTGGCCAACCATCCTTCGCCCCACTGGGACGCCGTTTTCGCCGAAGCCCTCGACATCTTCGTCCGCTTCCTCCGCGTCGATACCCGCAATCCCCCGGGCAACGAAGCCCTCGCCGCGCGCTTTCTCGGCGCCATCATCGAAGCCGAGGGCATCCCCTGCGAATACGTCGAAACCCAGCCCGGCCGCGAAGTCCTCGTCGCCCGCATCCCCGGCGATGGCACGAAACCCCCGATGATGCTCTGCAACCACACCGACGTCGTCCCCGTGGAAGAGGCCTACTGGGACGTCCCTCCCTTCGAAGGCGTCGTCCGCGACGGCCGCGTCTACGGCCGTGGAGCCACCGACATGAAGGGCTGCGGCGTCATGCAGTTGATGGCCTTCCTCCTGGTCAGGCGGCTCGGCCTCCCCCTTAAACGCGACCTCGTCTTCTGCGCCGTCCCCGACGAAGAGATGGGCGGCCGCTGGGGCATGGGCTGGCTCTGCGAACACCGCCCTGACGTTGTCGATGTCGAATTCGAACTCAGCGAAGGCGGTGGCGGCTCCAGCCGCGTGAACCGCCAGGAAGTGAAGCTCTTCTCCGTCGCTACCAGCGAGAAGGCGCCCTGCCGCGTCACCCTCACCTCCATCGGGAAGCCCGGCCACGGCAGCCGCCCCCACGACGACAATTCCGCCGTCCACCTCTCCCGCGCGCTCGTCCGGCTGGCCGACTGGGAGCGCCCCGTCACCTACACCCCCCCGACCCTCAACTACCTCGCCGGGCTTGCCGAAGCCAACCTCCTCCCCCCGCTCTCCGCGAAGCCGGAACTGGAGGACGCGATCCGCAAGTCGCCCGGCCTCCTCGCCATGTTCATCAACACCCTCAACGTCACGATGGTGAACTCGGGCATCAAGGCCAACGTCATCCCCGCGAAGAGCACCGCCACCCTTGACTGCCGCCTCCTCCCCGGGCAGGACCCTGAGGCCTGGCGCCAGGAGATCATCAGCCGCATCGACGACCCTCGCATCACCGTCGAGACCATCCCGAACCTCCGCCCCGGCTCGCCCCT
This sequence comes from uncultured Anaerolineaceae bacterium, assembly GCA_964438865.1. Taxonomy (GTDB): domain Bacteria; phylum Chloroflexota; class Dehalococcoidia; order Tepidiformales; family Tepidiformaceae. Next base: position 34,944 of record CAYTMI010000005.1, read on the forward strand.
CCAGTCGTTCGACACCGAGCTCTACCGCGTCATCCGCTCCGTCATCCACGAATCCATGGAAGATGCGACCGTGGTCCCAGGGATGACCGTCGGCGCCACCGACAACGAATACCTCCGCGCCCGCGGCATCCCCGCCTACGGCTTCATGCCCTGCCTGCTCAGCCCCGAAGAGTCCGCCGGGTTCCACGGCAACAACGAATTCCTCACCGTCGACAACCTCAACATGGGCTGCGAACTCATGTACGAAATCGTCCGCCGGATGTGCACGTAGGCCACGTTCCTGTCGAGGAGGAAGGAGGCCCCAGATGGCGCCCTTCCGTTACTACTGCTGCCCGGCGTATTAGCCGCCGGACCGCGGGCCGCCATCCTTGTCCAAGATCATGTCGCGGATGCGGTAGCTTGAGACGTTGGCGCCCCGGAACCACTTCGCGTTCATGGCGGCCGCCCCCGGAATTGCAGGCCACTCGGTCAGTACTATCGCCTGGTTCGATTGGGTGGAACGGCGCAAGTCCTGAGGCCCGAAGGGCCCAGGTCATTAGGCTTAGTCCCATCGTGTGAATACCCGTTCGGCGGAAGGTCCGAGGCCAAAAGCCCTAGGACTGTTGGCTCCGAAATCTACTCCTCCAGGCTGTTGCCGAATCACCACCCCACCCTCACAGTGAGCCCAATCCGTGCCGCGCCGCCGCCGAAGCATATGCCGGCGATCCTGAAACGCGGACCGCAGAAACGTCAACCGAGGGTAACATTCATGGCTTCTCCCGCATCCACCACACCCGGCCTCGACCTGTCGTGGCTGAATCTCGATGAAGACTGGGGGGCGCGCGCGACCCCCGGCCGCAAAGGGCTGACGCTGGAGGACCTGAACGTCCTGAGTTACGGGAAGGTGCCTGCGGAGGCACGGACGGCGACGATGGCGATGCGAGGGTCGAAGGCGGACCCGCGTTCGCCGCGGCACGCCCGCCAGTACCGGAGCAAGAGTGATGTGTGGAGCGAATCGGCGCGGCTGCTTTACGAAGAGGCGATGCAGCGGCAGTGGGCGTCGGCGGTGGACATTCCCTGGCACGAAGTGAAGGACATGCCGGACGACCTGGAGATGGCGATGTGTACGCTGTGCACGTTTCTGACGCAGGTCGAATTCATCGCGGGAGACCTGCCGGGGCGGTTCATGGGGACAGTGCCGCCGGAGCAGTTCGAGGTGCAGTTGTTCCTGGGGACACAGGTGATGGACGAGGCGAGGCACGAAGACGTGTTCCGCAAGCGGGCGCTGGTGAACGGCGGGGGGCTGGTGGACGCTGGCTTTGGGGCCTCGCAGTTGCTGAGCGCGGACGACTTTACGGAGATGACGGCGCGGCTGCACCTGATCGGGGAAGGGTTCGTGCAGACGATCTTCCGGATGGGGGAGCTTATCTCGACGAACGAAGCGGAGAAGCGGATCTTCCGGTTGTCGGCGCAGGATGAGTCACGGCACCTGGCGTTCGGGGTGACGCACCTGAAGTACCTGATGGACGTGGAGCCGGAGCGGCGGGAGGAGCTGCATCACTATCTGGACGTGCAGGAAGGGGCGCTGGGGCAGTCGCAGGGAGCGGCGCTGACGGCGAACCCGACGACAGGAGAAGCGCTGGCGATTCTCGCTGCGGGTGGGATCGACAAGATCGACGAGGGCTTCGGGAAGCTGCTGCTGATGCGCAAGAAGCAGGTGAACGAGTACATGCACCGTCTCGAAGTGATCGGTCTGGCCGACCGCCGTGAGCGGATGGCCGAGTCGATGCGCGTCTTCCTGGAGGCCTAAACCAATGCAACTCACCGAAGGAACACGGATCCGGACCCGGGAAGCGAAGTGGACCGACGAACTGGTCGGCCGCTTTGAAGCATCTCCGCTGCAGGACGACCAGGTGCGGAGCCTGTTGGCGCTGCGGCTGAGCGATGAGCGCGCAGGGAAGTTCCTGGCCCTCGTAGAGGCGAACCCGACAGGGCCGATCGCCCAGATGAAGCTCGCCTGGGCACGGCCGACGACGGAGTTGGGGATGCGGGCAAAGCCCGGCCCTAACGGGCTTGGCATGCCGGAGATCAACATCGGTACCTACGGCCAGGTGCCGGACAGGTGGCCATACGAGAACGACACGCCGTTGGGGTCGCACCCCACACCGGGATCCTACGCGCCGGGGCCATACAGCGTGTACGACAAGAGCGAAGTCTGGGCCGACGGCGTCGATGGGCTCTACGAGGATGCCATCCGGGAGCGGTGGGCGCCGGCGTCGGACATCGCCTGGGGAGATCTGACTGCCCAGCCGGACGACCTGGAGAAGGCCGTCTGCCAGCTGTGCACGACGTTTGCCCAGAACGGGTTCGTGGAGGCGAAGCTGCTTGGCTCGTGGGAGGAGAAGATCGCGTACGGCTTCCACGATGTAAAGGACTTCCTCGCCACCCAGATCTTCGATGCCGGCCGCAAGACCGAGGTCATGCGGAAGCGCGCGCTGGCGAACGGAGGGGGGCTGGGGCTGGCGCCGCTCGGCACGCTATACCGGTCGTGGTTCGGGTCGTTGAAGGCGACGGAGCTGCTGGTGGCAGTGAACGTCGTCTACAAGACCTACGAAGTCGTGGCGCTCGAGCGGCTGGCTAAGATGGCCCCACTGGCGGTCGACCGGGACATTTTCGGGCGGGTGGCGAACGACTCGCGGCGGCACCTCGAGTTTGGGGTTCGGCACCTGAAGTACTACGTGCAGCATCACCAGAACGCGCGGGAGTACCTGTTCTGGTTCCTCAACCGGGGCGAGGCGTCGCTCGCGGACGAGCTGAAGTACACTCGCGCCGACGCCTCGGCGATGGCGCTCATCCTCGGCGGCGGCATCGAGAAGATCGAGGTCGGCGTCGAGGAAGTCCGGCAACTCCGGGAAGACCAGCTCCGGCGGTACCTGGAGATCTTGGACTCGGTCTCGGTGGACCGGCTTCCATCGGTGAACCCAGGGCTGCTCGCTCTCGCCAGGGGCCGCTAGCGCGCGCCCCGTTACGCAGACGAGACCCCCTCCATGGCCCCCGCCCGCCCGGCGGGGGCAGGGGTGCCGGACCGTGGCCGTTCGTCCTGTGACGGCCCCGGCCCCGCCCGCCCCCAACAGCTCGCGGCCGGCGCCCTTACCACATCCAGGGCCAAGCGCGCTGCGCGTGTGCACCATAAGATGTACGCCACAGGCCCATGAAGACCGCCCCCCAACGCCCCGGCCGATATTGTCCGCCGAATAGCCAAGGAGCTCAGCGCCGCGACCTCCGTGCACGACCGCACAGAAGCCGTCGTCGCGGCCCTCCGTGAAGCGCTGAAAGCCCAGGCCGCCGTTGTCTACCGCCGGCGACGCGTCAGCGGCGGCTCCCCGATGGTCTACTCCTCCGGGCTCTCCGAAGAACTCGCCCGCGCCATGACCGACCCCACCCTCGAACAGAATCGCCTGGCCGGGCTCGAAAGCTGGGTCAACGTCGTCGCCGTTTCCGGCCGCAACGGCGACTCCGAACTCAGTGGCACGCTCTACGACACCATCGACGGCCTCAAGTGGGCCGCCTCCTTTCCCGTGTCCTCCGGCAGCGACACCGCCGGCGTCCTCATCCTCGCCTGGAACACCCATCCGCAGCTCTCCCCCGAACAGATCGATCTCTGCGAAACCGCCGGCGCGCTCATTGGCGTGGCCCTTCGCCAGGACGCGCTCATCGAACGCAGTTCCGAAGTCGCCACCCTCCACGAGCGCGCCCGCCTCGCCCGCGATATCCATGACTCCGTCACCCAGTCCATCACCGCCGCCGTCCTCAACATCGAAACCGCCGACCGCTCCCTCGACGGCGACCCTGCCGCCGCCCGCCGCGCCCTCGCCATCGCCAAGCAGCTCGCCCGTGAAAGCCTGGTCGACCTCCGCCGGTCAATCTGGAACCTCCGCTCCGACCTCATGCACAGCCGCGCCCTCGCCGACGCCCTCGACGAGTGCGCCAGGCCCCTTCGCGCCAGCGGCATCGCCTGCAACGTGGAAGTCCACGGCGCCACCGCTGCCATGCCCGGAGAGACCGCCGAGGCCGTCCGCTCCATCGCCCGCGAAGCCCTAAGCAACGTCCTGCGCCATTCGAAAGCCAGCTCGGCCGAAGTCGTTGTCATCGGTTCGCCCACCGGCGTCACCCTCACCGTGGCCGACGACGGCATCGGCATCGCCGGTGTCTACTCGGAAGGCTCGTTCGGCCTGCTCGGCATGGAAGAGCGCGCGCAGTCCGCCGGTGGCACACTGCGCATCACCAGCTACCCCCGACAAGGCACACGACTGGAGGTCCGGCTGCCCTATGTTACGACCGCCTGACCCCCCGCCCCGCATCCGTGTGTTCCTCTGCGACGACCACGTGATCGTCCGCGAAGGACTCAAGCGCCTCCTCGAGACCGCGTTCGACATGGAGGTGGCGGGCGAAGGCGGCAACGCCGAAGAAGCCCTGACCGGCATCGCCGGAACCCGCCCCGACGTCGTCCTCATGGACATCCGCCTCCCCGATCTTGACGGTGTCGCCGCCACCGCCGCCATCCGCGAACGGTTCCCGGATGTCCGCGTCCTCGCCCTTTCGACGTTCATCGACGACGACCTCATCTTCGGCGCTATCCGCGCCGGAGCCAGCGGATACCTCGTGAAGGATGTCGAACCCGAGCGCCTCTTCGAGGCCATCCGCTCTGTCGCAGCCGACCAGTCGACCATGAGCGGCGAAGTCGTGGCCAGCGTCGTCCGCCGTATCCTCTCCGGGAGCCGCGCCGACGGTTCTCTTGGCGCCGGGATGGAACGGCTCACCGCCCAGGAGCGCGTCGTCCTCAGCCTCGTCGCCGAAGGCCTGACGAACCAGGGCATCGCCAGCTCCCTCTGCCTCTCGGTGAAAACGGTGAAGTCCCACCTCAGCAACATCTTCGGGAAGCTCGACGTCCACAACCGCGCCCAGGCGGTTGCTGTCTATCTGCGCGCACGCAATGCGGGTTCCGGCACGTAACAGAGCGCCGCCTTAGGTCTAACGGCCTAGGTCTCCCGGGTCCAAAAGAACGAACCTTTGGCCGAATGGCACCGGCGTCGCACGGTGCTAGCGTGTGCCAACCAATCGGCTCAGAGAGGCAACTATGGCCACAACCGCGACTGCTATGAAATTCCCGTCTGTCCAATGGTTCGACACCCTCAACGAAATCGTGTCGAAGGACGTGGTGCGCGCGCGGCGCAACGGCCAGTGCGACGCCGTTGTCGGCTTCAAGGTCGGCCCCGACATCTTCAAGGTCACCTTCGACGCCTTCACCGTTGGCGGCGCCGAGCGCATCGACGCCCCGGGGCTCGAGAGTGTCGAGTTCTGGCTCGAAGAGGACCCGGCCGTCTGGAAGGACATGATCAGCTACATCCGCGAGCACGGCCGCGCCGAGGGGATCCACACCCTCAACTCGATCGACCTCGCCAAGGAAGGCGGCTTCGCCCGGGCCGGCGACACCTACCACGACGGCGACCCTCTCGATGCCTTCCACCGTTTCGCTCAGACTTTCCAGGACTACTTCGACGCCTCCGCCCAGCTGGACACGAAATTCGCCTGAACCCCGCGCGCCGACCGGGCTGGCGTCAGGCCCCGACCACCTCGAACCCGAGCGCCCTCGCCGCCACGGCCTGCTGACGGTCGTGCGTCGCGAATTGGAGTTGCGGTTCGACCCGCTCACGCACGAGGAGCGCGGTGGCCAGGTGAATCGCGTCGAGCGCCTTGACCGAAGTTCCGAACGGCGCTGATGCCCGCGCCAGCACGCGACGCGTGATTGGAAAGACGGCGATGCTGAACTCGATAGCGTTCAGGGTTCCATGAGCGGTTGCCACCATCTCGTCCGTATAGCCCCCGCCGAGCCGCAGCCGGTCGATTGCACGCCGCGCCTCGACTCCTGCCAGTTCGCTGGTCACCGCCTCGTCGCGGTCGCCCCAGGTGAAGGCAGGGCCGGGCTCGCCGAGTAGTTCTCTGAGGATGACGCTTGTGTCGAGATAGACGATCACCGCTGGTCGCGGCTTTCCCTGAGGAGCGCGACCACATCAACGGGTGTGAGCGGGGGAACGGCTTCGATCTTGTTCAGGTCTCGCAGCGGCCGTTGCGCCGGCCTCGCAACGAAGGCGTCCTCCTCTTCCTCGAACCGAGTAAGTCTCACCACCGGTGTCTTGCGGTCACACACCACCACTGTTTCGCCGTTTCGCACTTCGGCAAGGTACTGGCTCAGGCGAGCTTTGAATTCGGACACATTCACACGCTTCATGGCCTCATGGTGACCACATATGGACCCTTTGGCAAGAGGCCACGCTGACCACCCCATGCGCCTCGTCCCACCCCGGCGTCCCCTGCTACGCTGAGATCGTGAACGTCCTCGCGATCGAATCCTCCTGCGATGAAACCGCCGCCGCCGTCATCGTCGATGGCCGCGTCCCTCGTTCCTCTGTCGTCGCCAGCCAGGTCGACCTTCACGCCCGCTACGGCGGCGTCGTCCCCGAAGTCGCCAGCCGCCAGCATCTCCGCACAATCGGCCCCGTTATCGAACAGGCCCTCGCCGACGCCCGCTGCACCCTCGCCGAAATCGACGCCGTCGCCGCGACCCGTGGCCCCGGGCTCGCCGGGTCGCTTCTCGTCGGCTACAACGCCGGCAAGGCGCTGGCCTACGGGGCCGGCCTCCCCTTCCTCGGCGTGAACCACCTCGAAGGCCACATCTACGCCAACTGGCTCGTCGAAGGCCCCGAACCCGTCTTCCCCGCCCTCTGCCTTGTCGTTTCCGGCGGCCACACCGACCTCGTCTTCATGCGCGGCCACGGCCAGTACGAACGCCTCGGCGGCACCCGCGACGACGCCGCCGGCGAAGCCTTCGACAAGGCCGGCCGCCTCCTCGGCTTCCCCTTCCCCGGTGGCCCTCACATCGCCCGCGAAGCCGACCAGGCCGGCAGCGCCCCCTTTGAACTCCCCCGCGCATGGATGCACGGCACCTATGATTTCAGCTTCAGTGGCCTCAAGACCGCCACTCTCCACACCGTCCAGCGCGGCCAGTACGCCGTCCCCGAGATCGCCTTCGCCTTCCAGGACGCCGTCGTCGACGTCCTCGCCGGGAAGACCAGCCGCCTTGCCCGCGAACTCGGGGCGAAGGAAGTGCTCGTCGCCGGCGGCGTCGCCGCCAACCGCCGGCTGCGCGAAGAACTCCGCCGCCGCTGCCCGGTGCCCGTCCGCATCCCCCCGCCGAAGTTCTGCACCGACAACGCCGCGATGATCGGCGCCGCCGCGAACTATCACCTCGCCCTCGGCGAAACCAGCCCCCTGGACGAAGACATCTTCACCACCAACAACTGGGCCCGCGTCTAAGCGGCTGTTGGCCCTTGGCTATTCGCCAGCGTCCGCCCCCATCCGTAGCCCGAGTGCCAGCGACGGCTGGCCGCCCGCAAATCGGTAGCCGCGGCCCACCGTGGCCGCATCGCCTTCCGGCCATCTCCCTCGCCCTTCGCCGCCATGGTGGGTCCGAGACGAGTTTCGCGAGAAAACGCACGACTTGAAGTCATCAAACGCGTGCTGTGAGATCCCGTCATCGGCGGGGTGACCCGCGGCGCCGCTCCCTCCTCACGGTCGGGGTACTGTCTGGCTTGCGGCGTGGGCGCCGCGCCCCCGTCCGCAGATCGAGGCACGCCCGGCCACGAAACCGGCACCCGTTCGGCCGTCGTTGGGGATGGCGGCAGGTGTGACAATACGTTTCTACCCCGCACGGAGGTGTCCGCGATGACTGAGCAAACCCCGCCCGCGCCGAAACGTTCCTTCAAAGAACAGGTGGCCCACCTTTGGGACGAAGGGATGGTTCAGCACGTCGTGATCACGGGAAAGTCTGGCCACCGTGTCTTCGATGTGCCGCTCGTCGTCGTGATCATCCTCGGCCTGCTCGCGCCCTGGGCCGCGGCGATCGGCGCCGTGATCGCCGTCGTGGCCGGCGGCAAGATATCCACCGAGCGCCAGGAAGAGCCCCCGCCCCCGGCCGAGCCTCCGCTTCCCCCAGAACCAGCCGAGGACTCCGCTTCCTGAGCCGGAGCGTTCCCGGTCGGAGCACGACGCCTACGACCCCCGCCGTAGCGCCTCTGGCGAGCGTGTGCACCGAGTCGCCGCTCAATGGAAACTCTCGGGCCACTCTTCCGTAACCTGGTTCCTACGTTCTCTTATGACATGCCGGCGTGAGAGGGGCGTACTCTCCCCCTGTACATCGAACGGTGTGCAGCACTTCGCTGGGCGAAAAGGCAAACCCGTCGAAAGGCGGGGACGCAAAGCCACGGGTCTGATGCCGCAAGCGGCAAGATCGCCGGGCCACCGAAACACGAAGAGCTCCAGGAAATTGGAGGTTCTTCGTCTTGCTGATCGAAGCAAACACAGCCATCGCCGCCCCCTCATCCCGCGTCCGCTCCCTCGGGCTCGGCCTCATCGTCGCCGTCGTCGCACTCCTGGCGCTCGTTGGGCGCCCGGGCGATGCGAAGGCGGGTTTGGCCTGGTGCGCAAGTGACCCGATCATCTCGGTCAACGGCCAGGACATCCAGATCTGGGTCAACGTGCCCTCCGAAAACCTCGCCGAAGTCAGAGTCGCGTCCGTCGAAATCCACGTACCCAGGAACGCCGACGCCAGGCTCGTCCTGGTCGACCAGACCTACTTCCCCGAGAGAGTCGTGATCAAAAGGGATCTTCCCGACTGGAACGGTAAGGACGACCTTGTCGTCGAAGTGACGATTCGCATCGACACGCATCGAAGCGACCTGCCGGCCTTCCGGATCGGCGCAGAGGTCATCGACGCCGCGGGCACCGCCTGGTATGACGGCTCCTCGGACCAGGATCTCTCCTTTACAGCCGTCGCAGTCTTGGGCGAAAAGTCCCGGGCTCAGGGCAACTCCTCCAACGCCAGGTCTCAATAGTCGCCGGGAACCCTCTCTGGGGTGTCGCCGACTAACGAGAACGGAAGGAAGGAGTGAGTTCTGATGGAATCCCGCCGCGAACGAAATGTTCAGGCACTGGTCTTCGCTGTTTTCGCGCTCGCCACCGCCGTCCAGGCCATCGCGGTCGCCAGGGGCACCGTGGGCGAAGCGAACGATTACATCGCCGCCTCCATGATCTTCGCCATGGTCGTTGCCTGCCGGTTGTTCCCGCTCCACATCGGGTACAAGCGGAAGATGCTGACCGACAGCGCGCCGTTGTTCACGGCCGTGCTCATCCTCCAGCCCTGGATGGCTGGCGCCGTCGCCGCCGGCGGAATGGCGGTCGCTGAACTGGTCGGGAAAGGCCCGGGCTACCGCAACCTCAAGCAGCTCGTCTTCAATTCCAGCCAGCGCCTCTTGAGCGTGATCGCCGCCGCCGTGGCCTTCCACGCCCTGACCTCAGCCGAAATCACCAACCCTACGCCGTCCCTCGGCGTGGCTGTCGCCGTGGCCGTCGCCGTGCAGTTCGCCGTCAACGACCTCCTGCTGCTGACGGTTGTCATCACCCAGATGGGCCGGAGCGTGATCAAAGACTGGTTCCTGGACCGCGGGGACGTCCCCTATGACCTCGCGCTCTACGTATCCGGCTTCGTGATCGCCCTGGCCGCAAGTTTCCAGGTCGCCTTGCTGCCGCTGATCGTCTTCCCGCTCGCCGTCTTCCACCGGGCGATGCGCACCCAGGTGGCGCTCCGTTCGCAGACGCGCGAGGCCGTCGAAGCCCTCGCGGACATCGTCGACATGCGGGACCCGTACACCTTCGAGCACTCGCATCGCGTCGCCGCGTATTCCCGTGGCATCTGCACCCACCTCGGACTCTCTCAGGACGTTACCGAAGAGATCGTGGCTGCGGCGCGCGTGCACGATGTCGGCAAGATCGGCGTGCGTGACGCCGTCCTCCTCAAGCCAGGGGCCCTGACCGACGAAGAATACGCCGAGGTCAAGCAGCACCCCGACATCGGCGCACGGCTCACTGCTCGCTTCCCCGACTTCGGGCGCGGCACCGCCTACATCCGCCACCATCACGAACGCTGGGACGGCACAGGCTACCCGCTGCGTCTCAAAGGCGACCAGATCCCGCTCGGTGCGCGTGTCATTGCCGTCGCCGACACCTACGACGCCCTTACCTCAACCCGCGTCTACCGGCCGGCACTTGCCGACGAGATTGCGCGCGCCGAAATGACTCGCGTCGCGGGCACCCAGCTCGATCCTGAAGTCGTCTCCGCGTTCTTCGCATCGAAGGGCTGGGATGCCATGCCCGCCCGGCGTTCCGCCGAACTCAGCCCCGTCGTGGCCCCGGCCTGACCAGGATGGAAACGATAAACACGGAAACTGGTTTCGGCCCGGTTGACGAACCGAACGAATCGCACGACTTCCTTCAGGCGGTCATGAACAGCACGCCCCTCGCCGTCTTCATCGTCCAGCACGGCCGCGTCCAGTTCGCCAACAAGCAGTTGCAGTCCTGGACCGGATACACGGAACAAGAACTCCTTGGAAAGGACGCCCTCTGGCTCGTGCCGCCCGACGAGCGGCAGGCGGTCCGAGCCGCGGCACTCCAGGTGCTGGAGGGCAAGAGCCAGCAGCCTTACGAGTACAGGCTCGTCACCCGCTTCGGCGAGAACCGCTGGGTCCTTGGCAGCGTCGCTGCCATCGAGTTCAGGGGCGAGCGCGCAATCATGGGCAACTTCGTCGACATCACCGTGCGCAAGCTTCTTGAACAACAGCTTCAGCGGCAGGCGTTCTATGACGCACTGACCGGGCTCCCCAACCGGGTGCTCTTCACTGACCGGCTGGAGCACGCCCTGGAAGTTGCCCGGCGTCGCCGCGAGCCAGTTGCGCTGCTGTTTCTCGACCTCGACGGCTTCAAGGCCGTCAATGACCGTTTCGGGCACCTGAAGGGTGATGAGGTGCTCGCGGCCGTGGCCTCGCGCCTGGCTGGCCTGGTCCGGCGCGAAGACACCCTCGCCCGGATTGGAGGCGACGAGTTCACCGTCCTCCTCGAAGGCGCCCATGCGGAGAACGACGTCCTCCATGTCGCCGAGCGCGTCGTCGAAGAGATGCGCAAACCCTTCGAACTCTGGGGCGAAAGCTTGAGGCTCGCAGTCAGCGTTGGGCTTGCCCTCAGCGGGCCGGAAGGCACCGAAGCGAGCGAGTTGCTGCAGCAAGCCGACATCGCGCTCTACCGCGCGAAAGCAGTGGGGAAGTCCCGCGTGATCCTCTTCCAGGAGGGGATGACCCTCGAAGCCGCCTGACGCGGCTGCCACGCCGAACTAGGCCAGCGCACGGCTGCATAGCCAGTTCCCGCTTCCCGCCGAGCCCACCCCACCCCCTGAGCCCCACCGTCCACGGAGTTCGGTAGCCGCGCCCCACCGTGGGCGCATCGCCTGCCACCAACCTCCGTGCCCCGGCAGCCACCGAAGGCCTCGCCCCCCGCCCGCCCGTCAGTGGCCCGACTGCCAGCGAGGGCCGTCCCCGTCCACGCGGGAAGTTCCCCAGTCCTCCATAACACCCTGTTTCCCGCCCCCGCCCGGGTGTAAGATCACCCTCCCGGATATGTTCACCCATCTACACACTCACACCGAGTTTTCCCTGCTCGACGGCATGTCCAAGGTCGCCCCCCTCATGGACCGCGTGAAGGCCCTCGGCATGGAATCCATCGCCATGACCGACCACGGCGCCATGTACGGCGCCATCCAGTTCTACCGGGAAGCTACCGCCCGCGGCATCAAGCCCATCATCGGCGTCGAAGCCTACGTCGCCCAGGGAAGCCGCCTCTCCCGCGAACGCGGCGACAACCAGCCCTACCACCTCGTCATGCTCGCCCGCGACCTCCAGGGCTACAAGAACCTCATCACCCTGGTCACGAAGGCCAACCTCGAAGGCTACTACTACAAGCCCCGGATGGACCGCGAACTGCTCGAAAAGCACAGCGCCGGGATCACCCTCCTCAGCGGCTGCCCTTCGAGCGAATTCCACCGCCGCATCCAGGAGGGGGACCGCGATGGCGCTATCGCCGTCGCGAAGTGGTACCGCGAGGTCTTCGACGGCCACTACTACCTCGAAGTGCAGGACCACCACGACGAGAAGTTCACCCGCCTGAACCCCGTCATCGCCTCCATCGGCCAGGAACTCGGCATCCCCGTCGTCGCCACCAACGACAGCCACTACACGCTCCCCGGTGAGGCCGAGGCCCACGACGTCCTCCTCTGCATCGGCACCAACGCCACCGTCGACCAGCAGGACCGCTACAAGTTCGACGGCACCGGCTACCACGTGAAAAGCGAAGCCGAGATGGCCGAACTCTTCCCCCAGGAGTGGCTCGACAACACCCAGCTCGTCGCCAACGCCTGTGACCTCGACCTCCACTTCGACCGCCAGCTCCTCCCCGAGCCGCCGATCCCGCCCGGCCGCGACAGCGGCGAATACCTGGAGGAACTCTGCCTCCAGGGCCTCGTTCGCCGCTTCGAAGACGTCACCCCGGAACTGAAGACGCGGCTCTGGTACGAACTTGACGTTCTCAAACAGACGGGCTTCACGGACTACATCTACGTCGTCAAGGAGATCAGCGACTACGCCCGCAAGGCCGGCATCCGGATGGGCGTCCGGGGGTCGGCCGCCGCCTCGCTGGTGCTCTATGTCCTCGGCGTGACCGATATCGACCCGGTCGCCAACCGCCTCGTCTTCGAACGCTTCCTCAACCTCGAACGCCGCGAAATGCCCGATGTTGACTTCGACTTCGCCGACGACCGCCGCGACGAGATGATCCGGTTCGCCTACGAACGCTACGGCTCCGACCGCGTCGCCCAGATCATCACCTTCGGGACGCTGGGCGCGAAGGCGGCCGTGCGCGATGTCGGCCGGGCGTTGGGCATCTCCTACGCCGACACCGACCGGGTCGCCAGGCTCGTCCCGAACGCGCTCCACATCACCCTCGAAGAGGCGGTCGAGCAGTCCGCGGAGTTGCGCGAGGCAGTCGAAACCGACCCGCGCGTCCGCCGCCTGGTCGAGACCGCCCGCCAGCTCGAAGGTGTCTCCCGCCACGCGAGTACCCACGCGGCCGGCGTCGTCATCTCCCGCGACCCCTTGATCGAGCACGTCCCCCTCCAGCGCCCCAGTCGCGGCGACGAAGGGGCTGTCCCCACCACGCAGTACGCGATGGACGACGTTGCCAAGATCGGCCTCCTCAAGGTCGACTTCCTCGGGCTTTCGAACCTCACCATCCTCACCAACGCCGTGAACCTGATCCGGGAGACGACGGGCGAGGAACTCGACATCCTCACCATCCCCGACGGCGACCCGAAGACCATGGAGATGCTGGGCAAGGGCGAAACCTTCGGCGTCTTCCAGCTTGAATCGTCGGGGATGCGGCGCTACGTCCAGGATCTGAAGCCAACGAACGCAGCCGACCTCTGCGCGATGGTGGCGCTCTACCGTCCCGGGCCGATTGAGCACATTCCCACCTACATCCGCGGCAAGCACGGCGAGATCGACATCCGCTACCCCCACCCGGACCTGAAGGAGATCCTGGACGAGACCTATGGCGTCATCGTCTACCAGGACCAGGTGATGCTCATCGCCCGGCAGTTCGCGGGCTACACGCTCGGCCAGGCCGACGTCATGCGGAAGGCGATGGGCAAGAAGAAGGCCGAGGTCATGGTCGCCGAGCGCGAGCGCTTCATCGGCGGCGCCGTCGGCAAGGGCTACAGCGAGGCCGACGCGAAGGCCGTCTTCGACCTGATTGAACCGTTCGCGGGATACGCCTTCAACAAGGCCCACAGCTGGTGCTACGGGACGATCGCCTACCAGACGGCGTGGCTCAAGGCGAACTTCCCGGCGCAGTACATGACGGCCGTGCTCCAGCTCACCCGGAGCGCTTCCGACACACACGAACGGATCGCCGCCGCGGTGGCGGAGTGCGCCAAGCTCGGGATTGCAGTCTTGCCGCCGAACATCAACGCCGGCAAGGAGAACTTCTCGGTCGAACGCCAGCCCGATGGCACGCTCGCCATCCGCTTCGGCCTCGGCGTCGTCAAGAACGTCGGTTCAGCTGCGGTCGAAGGCATCGTCGCCGCTCGGGAAAAAGGCGGCCCCTTCCGCGATGTCGAAGACTTCTGCAAGCGGGCCGACCTTTCCAGCACGAACAGCCGGGGGCTCGAAAGCTTGGTCCGGGCCGGCGCCCTCGACGACCTTGGCGACCGCGGCACCCTCGCCATGAACGTCGAACGGATGGTCAACTTCGCCCGCCGCGAACGCGAACTCCGGGAGAGCGGCCAGTCGACGATGTTCGACCTCTTCGGCAGCCAGGTCGACACCCCGATGCCGGCCCTGGAACTGGAACGGTCGCCGGTGGCGGCGGAGACGATGCTCGGCTGGGAGAAGGAACTGCTCGGCATCTACGTCTCCGAGCACCCATTCCGCGCCGCCGCCGCCGACCTCGCCCGCTACAGCACGCACACCCTTGCCGACCTTTCGCTCGAACTGGTGGGCCAGACGGTCACCGTCGCGGGGATGGTGAACCGCGTCCAGGCGCGGGCCACCCGCGACGGCCGCCGCTTCTACGTCGTCGACTTCGAAGACCTGACCGGCAACGCCGAGATCACCGTCTGGAGCGACACGATCGAACTGACCGGCGAGTCGACCTGGGCGGAAGGACAGGTGCTGCTGGTCTCGCTCGAATGCCGTGAGCGGGCAGACCGCCTGAACCTGAGCGTGCGGAAGGCCGCGCCCTACGACCGCAACGGCGGCACCGTGGTTGGGTTCGCCCCCGAACAGTGGCAGGTTGATGCGCCGCGCGCGCGTCCTGGCCCATCGGCGCGGGGGGACGGCGAGAAGCGCCCCGGCGACGCCCATCGTGGTGCTCCCGTCGCCGCCGGTACAGGCTCTGCGAACGGCCATGGCGGCCCGAGGGCGAACGGCGTGGCCCAGCGCGCGCCGCAAGCCGCTCCGCCCGTACCAGCCGCCACCGCCGAGGCAGCGCGCCCCGGTGTCGAGCCCCCCGTCAGCGGCGACAGCGCGCGCCTCGTCGTCACCGTCTACGAAACCGACGATCCCGTGGCCGATGAGGCCCTGCTCAAGGCCGTCGCCGGGATGCTCCGCGATTCCCCCGGCACCGACGAAGTCCGCCTCGTCATCCACGACGCCGAGGGCCAGGACACAGAATTCGACCTCCCCCGCGCCGCCGTCAGCGACCAGCTTTCCCGGAGCGTGCGCTCGGTCCTGAAGACGAACGGCACCGTCTACCTCACCACGGCCCGCAACGCGCGGTAGGAGGACGGCGTGGCCGAAAACGAACCTGAGCCGGTGGACTTCCTCACAGACGTGGTGCAGCGGCTCGAACGGGCGCGAGTCGAGTACATGATCACCGGCTCCGTGGCCGGGTACTTCTACGGGTTGAACCGCAGCACCCAGGACACCGACATCGTCGTGAAGCTGCCGCTGGCTCTCGCAACCCGGTTCGTCGCGGCGTTCAAGGATGGGTTCTACGTCGATCAAGCTATGGTCGAGGACGCGATCCGCCACAAGCTGATGTTCAACGTGATCTCCCTGCGGGGGGGCGGAAAGTTCGACATGATTCCCCTCAAGGATGAGCCGTCCGAGAGGGAGAAGTTCGAGCGCCGGGCCGCTCACGATTGGCACGGGCGGCCCATCTGGGTCACCACGGCGCCCGACCTTGTCCTCAGCAAGCTGGACTGGGCCAGGGATTCCCGCTCCCGGCGACAGTTCGCCGATGTCCGCGCGATAATGGCCTCGGGGTTCGTCGATGAGCACGATCGGTATTTCCAGCACTGGCTCGGCCGTCTCAACCTCCGCGACGTCCTGGACGCCTGTCGCGAAGAGAGATACGACGAGTGAGGCGGCGGCGGCTGAACGGGCCTGGTGGCTTGGGCTGTCAGGCGCGGAGCGGGCAGAGTGGTGGATGGCACGGACCCGGCTGTTCGATGACCTCCGCTACAACCTCATCCGCCAGCGCAACCCCGGCGCCAGCGAATCCGAGCTGACCGCCCTCTGGACCGAAGATACCTACCGCGACACCGTCGACCCCGCCTTCCTCGCAAAGGTCGTCGCCGCCATCCGCGCCCACCACCAGCGCTGAGAGCCGTCTCGACAGAGACAGAACCGCGAGCGTGAGCGAGCGAGCAGACCACCGGGTCAGAACACTTCATCACGAGACGTAAAGTCCTCTATCGGCTGGGCACAGCGCGCCGATCCGGGCGTACCGTAGAGCCATGAGCGCAGGCCGACCCCGGGATGGCGGGTGGACCGCCCGCGAACGCGAGGTCCTCGACCTCATCGCTGCCGGGCGCACCAACATCGAGATCGCCGCTGAACTCGGCATCTCTTTCTCCACCGCAAAATGGCACGTTAGCGAACTGATCTCCAGGGTTGGGGTCGATTCTCGCGAAGAAGTGGCCGCCTACTGGAACCACGAGCGTCGCTGGACGGTTCGGTCTGCCCGCGCTGCCCGCGCCCTCATCTCACCGACAGCCGTGAAAGTGGCCGCCGCGACGGTGGTCCTCGCTCTTGGCGCGGGCGTGGTGGCTCTCTCGCTTCCGACCGGCGACTCCGGCGAAGCGGTCATCGTCGCCGCACATGGCGCGGTGACCGCCATCCCGGCTCCCACGCAGTCGCCCAGTCCGCCCGCTGCACCAATCCCAACCGCAACACCGGCATGCGCTACCGGAGCCCTCCCGGCTTCAGTCTCCCGGCGCTGCGGCCACGCGAACTACCCGGAGGTAGCAGCAGCCGACAAAGGTAACTGTGACCTGAGCGGCGCCGTCCTTCGCGCCGCCGAACAGCCGTGGAACTACTACAACTACATCGATCTCGCTGGATGTAATCTCCAGGGGACCGATCTCAGTTCGAACCTCATGGTCGAGGCTTTCCTCTCGGGCGCCGATCTGCGCAACGTAAAGCTGTCCGGCGCGAATATGGTCTGGGCGGACTTCACCGGTGCGAACCTGGCCGGCGCAGACATGGCGTCCGGCCAACTGCAAAGCGCCAACTTCACCAATGCCAACCTACTCTCTGCGGACCTGACGAACGCGATCATCCGAACCGCGCGCTGGGGCAACACCGTCTGCCCGGACGGCACTAACAGCGACGCGAACGGCGGCACGTGCCAGGGGACCCTTTGGGTGGCCGACTACTGGCCGGGCTCGACACCAGGAGTTCCCGGCGGTTGGGTGAAAGCCGTTTGCGCCCCGCCCGGCGGGGGTCTCCCACCGGACGGCCTGTGCCCCCACTCCTCGTATCCCCAGTTCGCCGGGACCGATGCCGAGAACTGCAGCGCCCCGGGCGGCGACTTCCGCGGTGCGGACCTGCGCTGGGCGAACCTGGCCAGTTGTGACCTTTCGAACGCCAACCTTGCTGGGGCTGACCTTGAGGGCGCCGTCCTCATCGGCGCGAACCTGAGTGGGGCAGACCTCACGGGGGCCAAGCTTTACAGGACCAACGCCACCGGCGCGAAGTTCGTAGGTGCCAGGCTCGACCGCGCCGTCGTCTCCCACTCGTCCTTCGAGGGAGCCAACCTCACGGGCGCATCCACGCTAATGACGCTGCTGAGACCGATGTACGGAGGGACGATCTGCCCCGACGGCAGTAGCTCCGACGCCGCTGACGACAGGACCTGCGCCAGCCACCGATGACCGCGAATCCGGCTGCACTTCGAAGCCCCTTACCCCCGCCTCCTCCCACCGAACCGCGACCGGGAGGGAGCGCGTGGACCCCCGGCCGCGGCGAGATCCGGCGGACGGTCACCCGCCGCCGAGCGGTTCCCGCGCATCCTCGATCGCCAGCGTCTCGGCGATGATTGCCCCGAAGATCCGGCGCATGGCCGCGTCGGAGAACGGGCCATCGTTCGCTTCCGATGCGTGCGCCAACACCTGGGCTTCCCGCGCCGGGTCGGGCAGGGGCAGCCCCAGTTCGCGCTTGATCCGCCCGATGGCGGCGGCAACCTCTGCCCGCTCGTTCAGGAGCCGCACCAGGTCCTCGTCGATGCCGTCGATCTCGGCGCGGTAGCCCCGCAGGTCGTCCCCCGTCGCCACCGCTACGACCAGACCGCGTCCAACAGCTCGTCCGAAACGTCGAACGCTTGCGGGCCGTCGGGCAGGGGCAGTGGTTCGTCCAGCAGCCAGCGGGGCAGGCGGTCGTCTTCGCGGTCGAACCCGGCCCGGCGGTTGAATTCGCGTTCGGCGTCGATCCCTGCGCGGGCCATTGCCAGCACCGCCTGGTCGTCCCAGTCGTTGTCGAACCGATTTCGCACGAACACGGCTATGTCGGCGGGGAGGGCGTTCGAGAACTGGCAGACCCCAACGGAGTCGATCGCCATCATCACCAGTTGCTCGTGCCGGCTTTGCTTCACCAGCGTGTCGGCGGTGGCGCCGCGGGCGGTCACCATCCCGGCCGTGTGGTCGGCCCCCTGGGGACTCGTGCTGTAGGTGATGCCCATGCCTTTCAGGGTGCGCGGTTCCCACGCCGGCAGCCCCTGCCCCTTGACCACGGGCACGCGGTCGATGCCGAAAGTCTTCGCCACGTGGGCGGTGCCGTTGCCGATGATCCGGCCCAACGGCGTGCCCGCTCGCACGTCCTCCAGCAGCCGTTTCGCCCCCTCGAAGTCGCCCCAGGGGATGACCCCCGCCTCCATCGCCACCCCCACGGCGTTCCCGACTTCGATCGTGTCGAGGCCGATGTCGTCGCAAAGGCGGTCGAGTTCGGCAACGGCGTCGGCCGGGCCGATTTCGCAGTTCGAACCGAGGAGCGCGATCGACTCGAACTCCAGCGCGCTGGTCACGTGCTGGCCGTGTTCGTCGTTGAAGAGAATGGCGCACTTGATGATGCAGCCGGCCATGCAGGGGAGCATCTTGCCGCCGCGCTCCTTGCCCAGGGCCTCGATCTGCTGGCCGCTGATGCTGTCGGCGCCGGCCCACGTCCCCAGCCGGTGGTTGCGGGTCGGCATCGACTGCACGTTCTCGCGGTTCACGAACTTGATGACGCCGGCCGTCCCGTAGCGGTTGAGGTTGTGGGTCCGGGGGTCTTCGAGCACGACCTTGCTGAACTTCACAACCTCGGCGCGAAGCTCGTCCTTGCGATCCCCGGCGATGACCCTCGGCGCCCCGGTGTCGTCCACGACGATCGCCTTGAGCCCCTTCGCACCCATGACCGCGCCGGGACCGCCCCGGGCGGCGTGGCGGGTGGGCCGGCCTTCCGGGTCGGTCACGGCGATCGAGGCGGAGGCCATGCGGTGTTCGCCGGCGGGGCCGATGGTCGCCGCCGCCCGGCTCAGCAGCGCTTCGCCGACCAGTTCCCGGTGGAGATCGTAGTTCGAACGCCCGGCAAGGTTGTCGGCGGACGAGAGGCGGGCGCCATCGGCGTCGATGTCCAGCCGCTGCCAGCCGCTGGTGCTCGCCCCGGAAATGACGATCGCCTTGATCCCGAGCCGGGCCAGCCGGTGGCCGAGTTGGCCGCCGACGTTTGCTTCCTTCGTGCCGCCAGTCAGGGGGCTCTTGAAGCCGAAACTGGTGCGTCCGCTGGTCGTGATCGCCGTCCCGCCGAGGAGCCCGGGGGCGATGAACAGCTTCGCTTCGGGGCTCAGCGGGTGGATCCGGGCATCCGTCTCTTCGAGGAGCATCGTCGCCGTCAGGGCGCGTCCGCCGAGGAGCGCGTGGCGCTTCGGAGCCCGCTCTTCGCGGATGGTGTTCGTCGACATGTCGACGCGGAGGATGCGGTCGATCTCCATGGGGGGCTCCGGCCGAGGTGAGTTTACGTAAGCATGCATCGTACATGAAGGTGCGGCCCGGCGCCGCCGGGCTGTGACATAAGGAACTGGCTAGACTGTCCAGACGTAGAAGGATCCGAGCGTGAAGAAGAGAACATGCAAACTCCACGAAGCGAAGAATCGCCTCAGTGAGCTGGTTCCCTTCGGACCGCAGACCATCACGGTCCGGGGGGAACCTCGCGTCGTAGTCGTCGCCGTCGCCGAACATGAAGCAGGGACAGGCGGCGATCGGGAGAGTCTCCTCGACCTCTAGCGGGACCGTTCCCCCATGCGGGAAGTCGACTTCGGGCCCGGCTGATGTACTTGCTGGACACCGTGCCGATCTCGGAAGTGACCAGGTTGACGCCTAACGATGGCGTACTCGACTGGTTGGCAGTGCATTACACGGACACATGGTCGCTCATCCTGTCATCGGAATGGTGTCGTTCGCATGTCTCCAACGATGCCGCGTGCAAGCAGCGTGTCGGCCTCCGCTTCCCCGAAGCCGAGCAAGTGAAGGACCTCAGCGGTGTGTTCGCCGTAAGCGGGTGACGTTTCCGCGCTGGAGTAGGCGGACTCGGAGAAATTCACCGGCACCGTCGGCATGGTGATGGGACCGACTGCTGGATGATCGAAGGTTGCAACGAAGCCGTTGAGCGCCGCCTGCGTTCCAAGGACGACCTCTTCCACAAAGGTCACGGGCGCCGCGGGCACGCCGGCGGCGGCGCATTGTGCAAGGAGGTCCTTTGTCTTGAATTTCGCGATAGAGGCCTGCGCATCCTCCTTGATTCGATGCAGCAGGGGCAGCGGGTCGTCCGGCATTTGAAACCCCGGCTGGCTCACCGCCGGGTCGTCGATCGCAAGGATCGCCATCAGCTTCCCCTTGAGGTTGCCCGGGGCGCCGATCGCGATGAAGCCGTCGTTCGTAGCATAGGTGTCGTAAAACCATCGGCCGGTCGCCATCCTCGAGCGACGTTCGGTGAACGATTCGAACGACGTGCCAGACGTTTGACGCGCGGCAACGAAGTCCCGCTTCCACCCGTCGACCGCGTCGATCACGTTAGCCGTGGCGGTCTGCAGGGCGAGCGACGCCTGCAGCAACGAGGTCGAGACCTTCTGTCCACGGCCGGTCCGGTCGCGTTCCCGGAGGGCAGTAACGACGCCGAAGGCCAGCGTCATCCCGGCCATGTAGTCGGTAAGAAACGCTTCGCTCCCGGCGGGCTTGCCGTCTTCCCAACCCCGTCCCGAGAGCGTGAGGCCCGATGCAGCCTGGACAATGACATCGAGGCCGGGCCGTCCCGAGTCCGCGCCCGCGCGCCCAAAGGCGCTGACTTCGCCCACGATGAGGCGGGGATGTTCGGGCGACAGCTGGTCGTAGGCCAGTTCGAGTTTGTCGAGCGCGCCCGGCCGCATGTTCGAAAGCAAGACATCTGACGAGAGCGCAAGCCGCCGGACGATTTCCCGTCCTTCGGGCTTGCCGAGGTCCACCGGGATACCCTTCTTCCCGCGGGCCTTGATGATGTACTGGCGGCCCTCGCCGGGCACAATTTCGCTGTTCTTGCGCGTCTCGTCTCCGTCAATCGGCTCGACCTTGATGACCTCGGCGCCGCCGTGGGCGAACAGTTCCGCGCAGTACGGCACCGCGACGTGCTGGCCGAGTTCAAGAATTCGCAACCCTGCGAAAGGACCTGGCCCGCCTTCAGGCAATGTGGGCCTCCCTTCTAACGATCGAAGCGCCGCCGGACGTCGATCAGAACGCGCAGCAGCTCGTTGTCGGCGTGCAGTGGCTCCAGCGGCGCCGGGATGTGGGTCCCGCCGAAGACGGAGACGATCTCCTCGTCGTCATCCACGACGTGGTCCGGGACGATGGGGATGCTCAGCTCTTTTAGTCGTTCGCGGTGGCGCGACAGGGGCTTTTCGTAACAATCCACGATGAACGGCCTCAACCGGTGTACGTCGATCACTTCCCAGCGGGGCCCAACCCCTGACCAGATGTAAACGGCGAGCCCCATGGCCGAGACTTCGCCAATCACATCGCGGGCATGGGGCCGCAGCCGGTGGTCCCACGTTAGCAACGTGTCATCGACATCGAAAAACACCGAACCGCGGCCCCGTCCCGGCGTGGCCATGATCAGCGCGGAAGGGCGGTAAGCGCGCGTTCGGCGTCCCGTACCCACTGCTGGATGATCGCGGCTACCGTCGTCTCTTCCTTGAACTGCACAATCCCCTGCCCGGCCGGCGAATGGACGAGCGGTTCCGCCTTGTAGTCGTCGATCGCACCAAGCAAGTCGCCGATGAGGATGTCCTGGAACGGCATCTTCAGGGGTGTGGGCGCGTCGGGCGATGCCCACTCCTCGCTCCAGGCAGTACGAATCTGGCGAAGCGTCTTGCCGGAGTCGGCGCGTGAGATGACCGTGTCTTCGGGGCCCGCCGCCAGGAGCTTCCGCAGCAGGATCTCGTCGGTATGGTTCTCCTTTGTCACAAGCCACGGGGTGCCAGTCCAGACTCCCTCGGCGCCAAGGGCGAAAGCCGCGGCAATGTGGCGGCCGGTCGCCACCCCGCCCGCAGCCAGCACGGGGCGGCCACCGGCGATGTCGACGATCTGGGGTACTAGGCTGAAGGTGCCGATCGTGCCCGTGTGACCGCCAGCGTCGTAGCCCTGGGCGACGATGATGTCGGCGCCCGCGTCGATGGCGTAACGGGCGTTCCGGGGAGAGCCAACAAGCGAGACTACCGTCTTGCCGTCGGACCTGGCCGCGTCAACCGCGGCCGTGGGCGTGCCGATGCCGAGCGCGAAGACGTTGACATCGGATTCAAGCACGGCTTCGATCTGCTGTGCTGCAACTTCTTCCGAGCGCACGAATCGTGAACGTGCGCCGGCACGCTTCGGGCGGCCGATGTTGTACTTCTCGTAAAGGTGGTCGACGAAGGCTCGATGCTCGACGGGGAGTTGAGCCTCGATCTCTTCCCGGTTGTTGGTAGCTGGCATCCCCTTCGGAATCACGAGGTCGATCCCGAACGGCCGGTCGCCGAGGCGAGCGCGGATCTTCTTCAGGATGTCCCGGATCTCCGACGGCGTCTTGCGCGTGCCGCCGTAGATGCCAATTGCGCCGGCCTTCGCTGCCTCCACCACGACGTCCTCGTGGTGGGCGAACGCGAAGATGGGGTACTCGATCCCGAGCATGTCAGAAACGCGGGTGTGAAGCGGTGAGGTCATGGACTTCTCCTTACGTGGCTGGCGTTTGAGCCGGTCGTCCTATGACGCCCGGATATGCGACTGAAATGCGGCGCGGGCAGCGTCCCACGCGCCTGGGTCTGGTACCGCCAACGATGAGTGCACTCCGCTCCGGCTGGTTCATGCGCTTCCCCCGCCGGCAGGCGCCGGCCTGCAAGACTCGCGATTGGTGAAGACGGACTCGGTGCGGATGCCGCGCGGCGGACAGGCGCCGCCGTTCATCGTGTCAAGCAGGAGGCTCACGGCCAGGCGGGCATGCTCCTCCTGATCGACGGCGATTACGCTCAGGGCAGGCGACATGGCCTGCACCCAATCAGAGTCACCGAAGACGACGAGGGAGATGTCCTCCCCGACCTGGAGGTGTTCTTCGCGAATTTCGGTGAGGGCCGCCGGCACGAACTGGTGGATCCCCACGATGAGTGCCGTTGGCCGAGCAGGCAGACGAAGGAGCTCGCGCACCATCGCCTGGCACTCCCGGCCAGTCGCGAAGGTGCGATCGAGGTCGGTGCTCTCGTCGAGCCCGTGCAGCACTCGTGCTAACCGCACCAGTTCCCGCCGGTGACGCCCACCGCCGGCCCGGGACATCGAGTGGACGAGGCCGATCCGGCGGTGGCCAAGGGCGGCAAGGTGGTTCACCGCTGCGGCGACGGCGGGTCCTTCGTCTACGTAGACCGTCGGGAACTCCCGTGCTGCTTTGCGCAGCTGGAGGAGGACCGTGGGGATCGCAGAGTGTTCGGTGAGCCTGCCCACGGAGGCTATCGCGCCGACGGGTGAGCAGAGCAAGCCATCCACCTGGCGGTCGATGAGATTGGCGATGTGGGTGGCCTCCAACTCGGCGTCGAGGCGCGAATCGGCGACGAGAACGGTATAACCTGCCTCCTGGGCCGCATCCTCCACAGCGCGCAGAAGGCGGACGGTCATGGGGCTGAGGAGGTCGGGGACGATGAGGCCGATGGTGTTCGTGCGTGCGGAACGAAGCGTGCGGGCTGCCGCGTTCGGCATGTAGTGCAGCTCATCCATTGCCTGCTGGACGGCCCTACGCAGGCTCTCGCGGACGGACTGATTTCCGTTCAGGACGCGCGAGGCAGTTCCGAGGGAGACCCCGGCGCGCTCGGCCACGTCCCGGATTGTCACCACGGGCATACCGTTGACAGTGCCGGTGCCGGCACGTAGACTTCCGCTGAATCGTTTCAAATGAAACCTTTCATTGGAACCATTTTACGAACGATACGACGGAACGTCTACATGGGCAACCGCCCAAGAACACCTGGGAGGGACGAATGGACAGGCTTACGAACGAGCGTTGGACAAGGCGGCGGATTCTAGCGGGAGGGGCCACGGCAGCGATCGGCGCCGCTGCCCTGGCGGTCACGGGCTGCGGCGATGACGACGATGCCGGCTCCGATGATGGTGGTGCTTCGACGCCCGTCGGCGCCGGCGCCACGCCGACTCCGAGTGCGGAGCTGCCGCAAAAGGGTGGTACGCTAAAGGCCGGTCAGGTCACCGACATGGTGTTCAATACCGGGTTCCCGTTTGTCCTGCTGCCTCAGAACCGTTTCTTCGGCTACTCGGGCATCGAAACGCTCGTTCGCTACCGCAAGGACCTCAAACCAGAACTCGTCCTCGCCGATAAGTTCGAATACAACGCTGACAAGACCAAGCTAACCGTTTCCCTCAAGCCGGGCCTCAACTTCCACGATGGCACCCCGGTCACGCCGGAAGACGTCTTCTTCGGCATCGACGTCATCAACGACCCGAAGAAATACAACATCACCGGTTCCTTCCAACTCGCGACCTTCGCGAAGTTCATCACCGCAAAGACGAAGGTCGACGCCCGGACGATGGAGTTCACGTTCGACAAGCCCCGCGTGAACATGACCGACTTCTTCGCCCAGCTGGGTATCACCAAAGCCTCGACCTATACCGACCTGATGACCGGCAAGAACGTCTAGGCCACCGGCGCCTACATGTTCAAGTCGTGGACCCCCGGCCAAACCTTCCGCCTGGAAAAGAACCCGAACTGGCACCTCACCGCCAAGGAGGGCGGCCCCTACCTGGATGCCATCGAAGTCAAGCTCTTCGCCGACCAGGATGCCATGGGCCTCGCCATGGAGAGCGGCGAAATCGAGCTTCTGATGGGCCTCAACGCCGGTATCGCCAAGCGCTTCCGCGATGAGAAGCAGACTCGCCTCGCACCGAAGGTTGGCCTCGCCTACATCGGCGCGAACGTGACAAACCCGCTGCTCAAGGACGCTCGGGTCCGCCGGGCGATGTTCCTGGCGATCGACCGTAAGCGATTTCAGGCGGAGCTCGGTGAAGGCTTCAGCAACATCAGCGCCCAACCCTGGCCAGGCACGTCTCCAGCGTTCGACCCCGCCTACGAGGTCCCGTACTACGACCCGGCGAAGGCGAAGGAGTTGCTGAAGGAAGCCGGGTTCACACAGGACAAGCCGTTGAAGCTGGAGTACGGAGCCGCGACATACCAGACCCAGGCGGCCGTCCTCAAGGAGAACTGGGAAGCGATCGGCGTCAAGGTCGAACTCATGCCCCAGGAAGGCAACGCCGTCACCGCGAAGTTCACCGCCCGGCAGCTCACCGACCTGTGGATCTCAGGCCATTCGTTCTCCGAGATGTCGCCCCTCACTAACTTCCAGCAGACGTTCCCCTACCGAATCCCGAACATCAGCTACTACGGCGAACCGGGCAGCGACACCGGCGTGGAGTATCTGAAAATCATCAAGGAGCTGGAGTCTTTGGACCCCCTGGGCGCCCCCGCGAAGGAGGTTTACAAGCGCTTCAACAAGCTCTTTGTTGAGGAGGCCTGGCTGCTTCCGTACGCCCCCTATGACCGGATCGACCTCGTGGGGGACAAGGTCCGCGGCTTTGGCTACCTGATCACGATCGCCGGCTCGCCGAACTACGCGAAGGTGTGGAAGAAGGCCTAGAACCCATCCCGACGGGGGCGGAGGTCCTTCGCCCCGTCGTGTCCCAGGAGGAGCATGCTCGTTTTCATCGTCAGGCGGGTTCTCCAGGCGATTCCCGTCTTGATCCTCGCTTCCATAGCCGTGTTTCTGATCTTGCGGCTCGTTCCAGGTGACCCCGCGACTTCGCTCGCGGGCCCGGACGCGCCGGAAGAGCGGGTCGAGGAGATCCGGGAGCAGTTGGGACTCAACGAGCCGCTGCCGGTGCAGTACTTGGAGTGGGTCGGGCAGCTTCTTCGTGGTGACCTCGGCACGTCCATTCGCGGGATTGAGGTCTCGCGGCTTCTGAAGAGTTCGCTTCCGTCCACAATCGAGCTCGCCGTCGCCGCCTACCTCGTGGCGCTCGTCCTCGGCATTCCCCTCGGCGTCATGGCCGGGGCCCACCCGCGCACCATCTGGGACTGGGCTCTCTCGGCGTTCACGCTCGTTACCATCGGCATCCCTGCGTTCCTCACAGGTATTCTTCTCCTCTGGATCTTCGGTGTGGAACTCGGCTGGCTGCCAACCTCCGGTCGTGTCGCGTTTCAGCAGGACCCTCTCGGCTCGCTGGAACACCTGGCCCTTCCCGCCTACGCCCTTGGGTCGAACCTGGCGGCCGTCCTCGCTCGCTACGCCCGCACGTCCGTTTCGGAGATCATGGGGCAAGACTACATACGCACCGCCAAAGCGAAGGGTCTCGCCCAACGGCACGTCATCGTCCGCCACGCACTCCGGAACCCCCTCGTCCCCATCGTCACGATCACCGCCCTCCAGGTTGGCGCCGTGCTCGCCGGGGCGGTCGTCGTTGAACAGGTGTTCACTCGCCCTGGCATGGGCAGGCTGGTCGTGGAGTCGATCCAGAACCGTGACTACGTCGTCGTCCAGAGCACGCTCGTTGTGCTCGTGACGATCTTCGTCTTCGTGAACCTCGTCGCGGACCTCATGTATGGCGTCCTCGACCCGCGGATTCGCCGCTCATGACACCCGCAACGAATTCGACACCGGTCGCCAGCACGCAATCGTGGCGCTCCCGGAAAGCCCGTGAATCCGTGCTCTTCGGGACGTTCGACCGGCTCATCCGAAACCCGGTCGGCCTCTTCGCTGTGCTCGGACTCGCTCTCCTCGTGGGGCTGGCTCTCGGAGCGGATGTGGTCGCCCAGCACGACCCCATCGCCCAGTCTGCGAAGGCGCGATTCCTGTCACCGTCACTGGACCACCCGTTTGGGACGGACAACCTGCGCCGTGACGTCTTCGCGCGCACGCTCCACGGCCTCCGAACCTCGCTCGCCGTCAGCTTCATCGCCGTCGGCCTGGGCGCCACGATCGGCATCTCCCTCGGGTTCGTGTCCGGTTACGCAGGGAAGCTCACGGACGCCGTGCTCATGCGGGTGGTTGATGCCCTTCTGGCGTTCCCGGGCCTCCTGGCGGCCATGGCGATCCTCACCATCCTCGGTCCGAGCCCCCGTAATGTCGCCATCGCCATCATGGTGTTCAACATCCCGGCGTTTGCGCGGCTCTCCCGTGCCCAAATGCTGGTGGAGAAGCACCGGGACTATGTCTACGCAAGTCAAGCCCTTGGCGCCGGGCCCCTCCGCATCATCTTCCGCCACATCTCCCTCAACGCTATCCCGCCACTGCTGACCCAGGTAGCCCTGGCGATTAACAGCGCGATCCTCATCTCCGCCGCCCTCAGCTTCCTTGGCCTTGGCGAGAAACCGCCGGAGGCATCCCTTGGCAGCCTGCTGAACGATGCCAAGCGATACCTGCGCGATGCCTGGTGGATGGCTGTCTTCCCCGGCGCCGCGCTCGCCTTCTTGCTCCTCTGTCTCAACTTCCTCGCGGATGCCATCAACGAAGCGACAAGCCCCTACGCCCGGCGCAAAGTGTAGGCGCAAGAGCGAACCAGAGCGGAAAAGGAGACCCGATGGAGTTTGCATTCACCCCGCAACAGGAACAGTTGCGGTTGCGAATCCGCGAGTTTATCGCGTCCGTCCCAAACGACCCGGAAGCGACGTCTGACGACGCCCCCAACCGCCCGATGGAACGGGCTCTCGCCGCCAACGGCTGGCTGACGATGGCGTGGCCAAAGGAGTACGGCGGCAAGGGCGCCTCGCAGATGGACCAGCTGATCTTCAAGGAGGAGCTGTTCGAAGCCGGTGGGGGATTCGATTTCCTCGGCGTACAGCTCGCCGGCCCAACGATCATGGTCCACGGCTCTGATGACCAGAAGCGGGCCCTTCTTCCCGCGATAGCGCGGGCAGAGGTCCGATGGTGCCAGGGCTTTTCCGAACCCGGCGCGGGAAGCGACCTCGCAAGCCTGCAAACCCGCGCAGTCCGCGATGGCGACGACTTCGTGGTGAACGGCCAGAAGATCTGGACATCGAACGCCCACCATGCCGACTGGATACTGCTGCTCACGCGTACCGATCCGGAGGCGCCCAAGCATCGCGGCATCAGCATGTTTGCCGTCCACATGAAGACGCCCGGGATAACCGTCCGCCCCCTCGTGCAACTCACCGGTGTCCACGGCTTCAATGAGGTGTTCTTCGAAGACGTGCGTGTACCCGCCAGCAACATGGTGGGAGAACTCAACCGCGGCTGGTACGCGGCGACAACCACCCTCGACTTCGAACGGTCCGGCATCGAACGGAACCTGGTAGCCCGCAGGGACTGGAACCGCATCTTCAAGGCGCTGCGCTCTGGGGCTTTCGATGCCGGGCTGATCGAGCGCCCCACCCAATGGCGTCATCGTATGGCCGACCTCTACATCGAGCTTGAAGCGGGACAGTGGATGGCCCGAAGGGTGGCCTACATGCAGAGCAAGGGCCTGGTACCCAACTACGAGGCATCAATGTCCAAGACGTTCAACTCTGAACTCGGTCAGCGGGTCGCGGACTTCGGCGTGAACGTCTTCGGGCTCGCCGGCCAGCTTTGCGGCGGGGCGCAAAGTCCCGCCAACGGCGCCGTCGCTTTCCGCTACCTGGACTCACGCCGTCTGACCATCGGCCAGGGCACGAGCGAAATCAACCGCAACATCATCGCCACCCGCGGGCTCGGTCTGCCGCGATGACCGGGCGTATCCGGGCGATCGACTCGCTGGTCAATTCGACGTTCCTTGGCGACCAGCAGGGGGCCGGGCTCAGCCACCTCTTTGCCGGGATCGACGCGCGGCCCGTGATATCGACCGCCGCCGGGCTGTTGGCCGCGATGGACGCAGCGGACGTTGGCGCGGCGGTGGTGAGCATCATGGAGCCAGGGCATGCGGAGTGGGTCGCACGCGCCCACAGGGAGCACCCCGGCAAGATTCTCCCGGCGATGATCGTGGACCCTACCAAGGGCATGGAGGAGATCCGGCGCGTGGTTCGCTACCACGAAGAGTACGGCGTTCGCTGCCTCCGCATTCCCCCGTTCCGCTACACTCTGCCGCCGACGGATCGTGCCTACTGGCCGTTCTACGTGAAGGCGATTGAGCTCGACATTCCCGTGAGCATGAATGCCGGCATGCCCGGCCCCCGCCGGCCGGGATGGGTACAAAACCCGGTCTACTTCGACGAAGTGGCGTTCCACTTTCCCGAACTTCGGCTCATCATGACCCACTGTGGCCAGCCATGGACCGACGAAGCGATCTCCGTGATGGCACACTGGGATAACGTTTTCATGTCGACGACCTCGGTCGCCCCGAAGTATTGGCCAGAGGCGCTCCTCCAGTTCATCAACACGCGAGGCAAGGAGAAGATGTTGTACGGCACCGAATACCCCACAATCCCGTGGGGTCGTTCGCGCACCGAGCTGGATGAACTCGGTGTGCGGTCTGAGGTCGCGCCGGCCTTCTTCGCCGAAAACGCCCGGCGCATCTTCAAGTGGGACGCCGATGTCAGCTGACGCCGACATGCCCAGGACAGTCCTTCGCACCGAGGCCGTGGGCGGCGCCCTCGAACTCATCCTGAACCGGCCGGAACGCAAGAACGCGGTCACCGGCCCGCTGGTCAACGCGCTCCGTGCGGCCCTTCGCGAGACTGCGTCCGCCGGCGAGGTCCGGGCGACATCACCGCACTCGACAAGGCTGGAGAGGTAGTAACGGTCAACGCGTCCGGGCCGATGACCGGCTGGTACATCATCAGCGAATCAGGCAACCAGCGGTTCGACTTCCCTACGGGCTACGTGGGCTCCGGCTCGGTGCAGATCCGCTCGGGGGTGGCGCAATTCCCGAACACGCAGACGGAGCTCTGGTGGAGCGGCGCCAACCTCTGGAACAACTCCTCGGACGACGACGCCTTCCTGTACAACTGCCTCGGGCCGCAGGTGGACTTCTTCGACGCCGGGCAGTGAGCCGGCGAAGGGTGACCCAGCCTCTACCGCTCCGCCCATGATGAGTTAGAGCAAACTCGCGCAAACTGACAACACGTTAGTACGTGTGCACCACACGGCCATGGGGGAGGACGAAGTCGTAGCGGGTGTAGGCCGTGCCGAGAACCTTGCGGACCGGCAGGCGGTGCCAGGGATCGAGCTCCGATGCGGTGTCGTAGTGCAGCGTGGCGGAACCTGACCACGCCTCATGAGTCTGCGTGTCCATAGTGCGGACCTCGATCAGCTGGGCCAATGCCGGTGGCATTCCCGGTTCGGCCGACGGGATCACGCGCAGCGAAAGACTTCCACCTCCTTCAGCACCCGCACCCGTGGGAAGCGGGCGTTCAAGCCGCGCAGCGACCGTCACGAGCCTCACACCCGCCGGCCGCTCCACAGTGCCGCGCATGTACTCGTCTTCCTGTTCCAGCTCAATGTGGGCCAACTTCTTTGGGTAGCCCCAGATCTCGCGGCCGGCGACGAGCGGGGGCACGGTGGTGACGGCGATGTGGGCGATGTAGAACCTGGGAGCACCCTGCCACAGGCACTCAACACCGAGAATGGCTTCGTGGTAAGGGCCGAAGGTCGAGAAGGGATAGTAGACGACCATCAGGCGGGCCGTGACAGGTGGGGCAACCTCGATCCCTTCTGGAAGGATATTGGCCGCGGCGTCGGTGTCGGTCTCGTAAGCTACGGTGAGCGCGCGCGCGTCACGATAGTAGAAGGGCGGGGACTGGTAGTACGGCGCGTCGACGGGCATGGACGCGCCGAAATCGCCGGGGGCCAGGCGGCCCGAAATTGTTGCTGACGACACCCGGGTCATCGCACCCTCCTGGCCTCCGTGCTACATCTCGGCGCTGGCCGACACCGAAGCCATCAACGAGCGACCAGACTCTATTCCTTTCGCGACCGGGTAACAATCGTTCCGAGATGAACCTCGCCTTCCACTGCCACGCCCGATCGCTGTGAGCGACGGCAGCCAGCATCTCGGCTTCCATGCGCGGAGTCTAGCGGAGCGGACGGGCGCTCAGTCGTTCGCGGCTCGACCAGCACCCCGAGTTCGTCAGGCTCCACACGACTCACTCACAGTGAACAGTGAGCGACAGGGCGAGTAGCGAGGTCATGCTCATTACTCCTGCGGATATCGCCACGGCTGTGCTGGCTGAGTGGCGGACTCGTCCAGTGTCCAGAGAGGGATGGCGAAACCCTTGCCTACGTCCTTGAACACCACCCTCAGCCGCGAGCCGATCCCCGCCCGGCGGATTGTCTCCGCGCTCGCCAGCGAACCGTCCGGTTCAGCCAGGTCGCCGGTGAAACGGATGGCCTCGTCAGGGGTCGGCTGGTCCCGCTGAGAATCGAGTTCGACGAGGACCATCATGTACGGCAGGTGATCCCGGAACTGCGGCAGAATCGCGTGGTGCACTTCGCCATACGAATGCAGGGTGCCCTTCCCCTCCACCGGCTCCCAGGTCGACTCTGGCTCGCCGCACCAGGGGCAGGCCGTCGTCGGGGGGTAGCGGAGCAGCCCGCAGACGTCGCATCGCTGCAGGCGCAGTTCGTGTTTACCGCACCATTCGAAGAACGCCTCGTTCTCGATGTCGATCTCCGCGACCTCAAGGCGGAACCCGAGGTACTCGCCCTGCAGCATCCTCAGCCCCTCCGCATGACGAGCGCCGAGCCCGTGTTTGGCGTGGCCCAACCGAGGTTCGCCGAGACGTTCGCATCCCGCACCTGGCGGCAGCCGCCCGGGAAGCGGTAGTCGAAGGTGTGCTGGCGTGTCCCGCCGGGTCCGACCGCGCAGTAGTCGTCGACATCGCCGCGGAGCTGGCGGACGTTCTCGATGATCATGTTCATGCCGTGGGTGTAGCCCTCGCAGAGGTGCCCGCCGCTCGTGTTGTTCGGGCGCCGCCCGCCGAGCCCAATCGTGCCATCGCTCACATACGCGCCCCCATCCCCCTCCCGGCAGAAGCCGTAGGCTTCGAGCTGAAGCAGTGTTGTGAACGTGAAGGCATCGTACGAGCCAGTGAGGTCCACGTCGTCGGGGCCTAGGCCGGCGTTCGGCCAGAGGATCTCCTTTGCATAGTGTCCAGCGACGCGACTGACGGGGCCCGCCTGGTAGTGCATGTCCCCTCGTGGCTTGGTGCACCGCCCTACGACCGAAAGGATGCGCGCAGGCTTCTGGCGGTAGTCGTAAGCCCGCTCAACGCTGGTCACGATCAGGGCGGTGGCGTTGTCGGTCTCAACGCAACAATCGAGGAGGTGGAGGGGCTTGACGATCGTCCGGCTGTTCAAGACGTCCTCGGCCGTTACCGGCTGTTTGTAGTAGGCCTTCGGGTTGTTCCCTGCGTGGCGGCTGTGAAAAACCTTGACCATCGCCACCTGCTCTGGGGTGGTCCCGAAGTCGTACATGTGCCGCATGAAACTGAAACTGAAGCTCTGCGCGGGGCTCAGCTGGCCGTAGAGCGGGCCAAAGAGCGCTCCCCCCGAGAGCGACGGCGCCGCCCGCCCGGTCGCACCCATGCGTACGCCCGAGAAGCCGTTCATCGACCTGAAGATAACCGCTGTCTTCGCCATGCCCGCCTCGATGATGCCGATGGCGATGCCGATCAGGGCCTCGGAACTCGAGCCGCCGCCCATCACGTCCATGTAGAAGTTCAGACGGATCCCGAGGTCTCCGGCGACGATAGGCGAGGCGACCGAGTCGTTGGCCTGGTAGCTGAGCATTGCATCGACTTCGCCATTCTTGATGCCAGCGTCACGCATGGCGTTGCGGACGGCGTGGGTCGCCATCCAGCGGGTCGTGCGCCCGGAGCCGCGCGTATACGCCGTTTCGCCAACGCCAATGATGGCGTACTTGTCTCGCAGGTACTTCGGAGTGCTCGCGTCTATCTCGGCCATGGCCTCCCTCGCGGGTCGTGGCTGCATCCTACGGGATCACCGCGCTTCGTCGTCACGGGCCGGAGTCTACCGCCACGGCCCGAGTGAGGGGTAGCAGTCTGAGCCGGCTGGCCACGGCCGAGATCCTGCGATATGCACCATCCGGCCATAGTGCGGGCCTGGCTGCCACGGTGTGCGGTGGGGTCGGCCCCGAGAGAGCTCGTTCACAGGCTACAGTCCGGTGCGACGGCTTGCCGCCGTAGGCTGCCGAGTCCCCTCTCTCGCCGCGCGGCGTCGACGTCGCTATGGCCGAATCGGTATAGCCAGGTTACCGGAGGATGCTGCCGGTGAGAGAGAGCAGCCCCGACTCGTCCTCCACACGGTTTCGGCTGGTCGTCGAGCTCAGCGGCCAGCCAGGCGATTTGCGCCGAGCCCGCGCAGATAGAAGTCCACCGCGAGATCCGCGATCTGGTGGGGCGTGTGTGATTCGAGGAGGAACTCCAGCGCCCGGGGAGCGAAGAGCCCTTGGAGCATGCCCAGCGCGAATTCGACGTCGAGAGACGCCGGTAGTTCTCCAGAGGCCACGCCCCGGCGGCAGATCTCGCGGACGCGTTCGCGGACCCTTTCGCGGTCGAAGCCGGTTTCGAACCCGCGGTCGGCGCCGCCGGCAAGCAAGTCGAGAAGGAGATGGCCGTACTGATCGGCGACTTCGAACCCGGCGCGGATTACGGCGGAGAGGGCGTCGGACGCTGAGGTCCCGGCGTACGCCTCGGCAACCGCTTCCTCGAATGAACGCGACATCTCGCCGACCACAGCCGCGATGAGGTGTTGCCGGGTTGGGAAATTCCGGTAGAGGGTGCCTGCGCCGACGCCGGCGCGCTCGGCGATTTGCATCACCTCCGCGGCGAGGCCGCGCTCGGCGAGGATACCGCGGGCGGCCTCCATGATGCGCCCGCGGTTGCCGGCGGCATCGGCGCGTCGGCTCGGGTGGACGGCTTTTCTCATGATTCGCGGCGAATCGTACCATGTATTGACAGGAAACGGAATTCCGTTTAACACTGTCTTCCCTTCTCTAGGGATGAGGCCAGTCCGTGCTCGGCCGTTGGTCCAGGTTCGTGATGCGTCGCAGGTGGCTGGTCGTCGCCGCCTGGGCAGTGGTCGTCGCCTCTTTTGTGGCGATGGACTCCCGGACGACAGCGGACTTCGTCGACCAGTTCAGCATTCCCGGCTCGGACTCCCAACGCGCACGAGATCTGCTGCAAGCGCGCTTCCCGGCCGAGGCGGGAAGCACGGCCACGCTTGTGGTCCACGCCCCGCGCGGTCTCAACGGCCCGATCGTCCGGGGGCGGGTCGAAACCGTGGTCGAGGAGCTTCGACGGTCGCCCCGGGTGGCCTCTGTCACCACGCCGTACGACAACCGCGCCCTCGTTTCGCGCGACGGCCGGACCGGGCTGGCAACGATCCGCTTTGACGACGGCGAGCGCCCGCTTGAACGCTCGAGCATCGGCAGGCTTGTGGAGACGGCCAAGTCGGCCAGTTCGCCGGACCTGCAATTTGAGCTATCCGGCCAGGCTGTCCGGAGGTACGAGCGGAGCGGGCCGGGCCAAGCGGAGGCAGTTGGGCTCACCGCGGCAATCGTGGTGTTGCTCATTGCCTTCGGTTCGGTCGTGGCAATGGGACTTCCGGTCACGACGGCCCTGGTCGGGCTCGTCTGCGGGTTCTCTCTCATTACACTCCTCTCCACGACGACCAACATCCCGTCGGCCGCGCCGAGTTTCGCGACCATGCTCGGCCTCGGAGTAGGCATCGATTACGCGCTGTTCATCGTCACCCGCTTCCGGGAGGGGATCGCCGGGGGGGCGACAGTCGAACAGGCGCTGGAGACGGCGATGACGACGGCGGGCAAGGCGGTCCTGGTCGCCGGGACCGCGGTCATCATCGCCCTTCTGGGGCTCTACCTGGTCGGCATCCCCATCATAGCGAGCCTCGGGCTCGTCGCCGCGATCGTTGTCGCGCTTGCCGTCGCTGTTGGGCTCTCCCTGCTCCCTGCGCTGCTGGCAATTGCAGGCCGCCGTGTGGACTTCCTCTCGGTCCGGCGTCGGCCGGGATCGAAAACTGACTGCACCCAGAGTGGTCTCTATCGGATGGCCAGATTGGTCCAGCGGTTCCCGCTGGTTGCTCTTGGGCTCTCGCTGGCACTGCTCGGCACTCTCGCCCTGCCATTGCTCGACATCCAGCTGGGCGCCGCCGATGACGGTCACGCTCCAGCCTCGACCACCTCGCGGCGGGCCTTCGATCTGCAGTCGAGCGCTTTTGGGGAGGGGTTCAGCGGGACGTTGATCATTGTCCTGGAGCGCCCATCTCCGCTGTCGACCGATGTCCTGATGCGCGTCCGGAAAGCGATTG
This sequence comes from uncultured Anaerolineaceae bacterium, assembly GCA_964438865.1. Lineage (GTDB taxonomy): Bacteria > Chloroflexota > Dehalococcoidia > Tepidiformales > Tepidiformaceae. The sequence goes on from CAYTMI010000005.1 coordinate 70,506, forward strand.
CCGAGATGGATGGCGTGGTTGCGGTGAGCCCCGCCAGTCTCAGCCCCGACGGGACGACGGCTGTGTTCACCGTGACGCCGGCCTCGGGGCCGCAGTCGCGCGAAACACGCGCGCTGGTGGACGGCCTTCGCGAGGAGACGCTGCCGGCCATCCTCGGACGAGCCGATCCCCAGGCGGCCGCGCACGTCACGGGACCGACAGCGGCGATGGTCGACGTGACAGAGCGGATGGAGTCGCGGCTGCTGCCGTTCTTTGCGGCGGTCGTCGGGCTAAGCGTGCTCCTGCTGATGGTCGCATTCCGGTCGCTGGCGGTGCCACTGAAGGCGGCGGTCCTGAACTTCGGGGCGATCGGCGCGGCCTTAGGGGTGAGCGTGGCGGTATTCCAGTGGGGATGGGCCGGGCGCGCGGCGGGGATCGAGCGGACGGGCCCTATCGAATCGTTCCTGCCGATGATCGTGTTCGCGGTGCTGTTCGGTCTATCGATGGACTACGAGGTATTCCTTGTCAGCCGGATACGTGAGCGCTTCCTCCAGACGGGAGACGCAAGCGAAGCGATCGCGTACGGCGTCGCCTCCAGCGGACGAGTGATCTCCGCGGCCGCTGCCATCCTCGTAGTGGTCTTCTCGAGCTTCCTCCTGAGCGACCAGCGGATGATGAAGGAGTTCGGGCTGACGCAGGCGGTGGCGATCCTGATCGACGCGACCGTCGTGCGGATGGTGATGGTGCCGGCCGGGATGGAGCTCCTGGGCAGATGGAGCTGGTGGCTGCCCGGCTGGCTCGACAGCCTGCTCCCCTGGTGGGATCTGGAACATCAGCGGGAAGAGAAAAAATCGTTGACAGCGTGGCCCGCCGGCGCGCAAGCAACGGGGGACTGAAGGAGGCCAAGATGACTTTGGGAACCAAGTTTACGCTGCAGGGATGGCGCCGGACCATCGGCGTTGTCGCAGTTGCAGCCTTCTTGCTTGCCGCCTCGGCGTGCGTCAAGGGAGCCGGAGGCGACGGGACATCGAAGGATGCCGAAGGTGGCAGCGTCACGGCGCCAACACTGGAAGGGGCATCGGCCGTTTTCGCGGCGGTCTCGCCGGGCGTCCCGCTGGTGAAGACGGCGGCAGGGAGCGGAGCCGGCCTGCTGGTCGACGGTGGCTACGTGATCACATCGGCAAGCCTGGTCGTTGGCGGTGGCCAGATCTTGGTGACCTTCAGCGATGGCTCCAGTGTCGCTGACCCGCCGATTGCCGCGATCGACGTCCTCACCGGCGCGGCCGCGCTCGGGCCCGTGAAGACCACCCAGAAACCGCTCGCCCTGGCGGACCCGAAATCGATTTCGGCCGGGAGCGACCTCTACATCATCGGATATGCGGCGGGCCAGATGTCGCCCTCGATCTCGCGAGGCATGCTGGCTGGCAGCGGCCGCTGGGAGGAGGCCAACCTGGCGCTGCTCCAGCTCGACGGGGGTGGCATCAGGTTCGGTAGACCCGCGGTCGTGCTGTCCGCAAGCGGCGAGGCAATCGGCATCCAGGCGGTCGGGACCACCGCGACGTTCGCCCTGTCCGCGGCGGAAGTCAACAGCCGCATCCGGGCCATGTTGGACCCAAAGGCGGGAATCAAATCGACCGCCCGTCTGCTTGCGGGGGGCGAGCGGCGACCGGTCCAGAAGCTCGACTTCGACGGGCTCGTGACCCAACGCCTGATCAGCTTCCAAGGCCGGGCGGGCGCGCCCGTCACACTCATCCTCTCGGGTGACTCGGCCGCCACGGTCGTGGTCAGGGACGCGGCGGGCCTGATGGTGAAGCAGGGAACAGCGACGGCGAAAGAGAAGCTCGAGCTGACCTTTGTCCCAAAGGCGGCAGGACCGTATTTCGCAACCGTGCGTCTCGGCGAGCGGAAAACGGCGACATTTGAACTCAGCAGCGACGCGGACCTGGCGTTGTTCGCCGACCCGGACGACCTCCATGCGCTGAAAGCCGGTCAGACCTACCAGGGCGCCATCGACTTCGCCGGCGACACCGACATCCTCCTCGTGGAGCTGGTGGCCGGGCAGACGGCAACGGTGCGGGTGAGCGGCGGGCTTATTGACCCAATGGTCGAGCTGTTCAGCGACGACCCCAAGATCTCCGTGGCCGACGATGACTCGGGTGGGGGTGTGTTCGGGGGCGACGCCATCGTCCAGTTCAAGGCCCCGGCCACGGGCCGCTATGCGCTGCAGGTGAGCGACTCACAGCTTGCCGCGACCGGCGGCTACGTCGTGAGCATCCAGGGTGCCTCGTCGGACGCCGAGATCGCGGCAACCGCATCCCAGATCCGGGAGCTCATCGCCTCAATCTCCACCGATCCCCGGGGTGTCGCGGCGGTGCAGGAGATTCTCGCCGCGGCGGGGAGCCAGGGCGGGCCACGACTGCCAGCGGCCTTCGGCGCTGCCTGGCGCGGCTCGGCGAAGGCCGGCGCGCTCTTCACCGACCTGGCGACGACCGACACGACGGCCGGAACGGGCGCCCAGCGCTCGGTCGCCGACCCGGATGGGAGATTTCGGGTCGTGACCACGCTTGCCGCCAGGGGGCTGGCCTCGGCCACGGTCGTCATCTTGAACGCCAAGGGAGAGACGGTGGCCGGCAGCGGCGTGCCGCTCACGGCCGTCTGCTCGGCTCGACTCCGCTGCCTGGCGACGACGGCGATCGACGTGGTGGAACCTGCCGCGAATGGGCCGTGGACGATCTCCCTTGACCCGGTCGAAGGCTCGATTGACGGATGGCAGCTGGAGGTCCGCCGCGACCGCGAGGACACGGAGCGCGCCAGCCTCCCGGCGCAGTAGGAGAGATGGCAGAGACAGTGCAGCAGGGTTCACCGGGCGGCGTCGCCGGCCGTGTGCCGGGCCGGGATGTGCCGGTGCTCTGGCATCTCCCGCAGCGGCAGAAGGCGATGATCACCGCCGGGGCATTGCTTGCGCTGTTCGTGGCTGCGGTGAACTCAACGCTGGTTTCGACCGCCCTCCCGCGGATCGTCTCGGACCTCGGTGGTTTCCACGAACTCAGCTGGGTGTTTACGGCCTACATGTTGACGAGCACGGTCTCGTCCCCGATCTGGGGCAAACTCTCCGATGCCTGGGGACGAAAGGGCTTTTTGGTCGGCGGGGTGCTCCTGTTCATCGTCACCTCGTTGGCGGCGGGAATGGCCCAGAACATGACGCAGCTGATCATCTCCCGGGGGATCCAGGGGCTCGGCGGCGGCATGCTCATGGCCTGCGGCTTCACGCTCGTCGGAGACATGTTCACACCGGCGGAACGGGGCCGGATCCAGGGTCTGTTCACGGGTGTGTTCGGCGTGGCGAGCGTGGTCGGCCCCTTGATTGGTGGATTCCTGACCGACACCCTCTCGTGGCGCTGGGCGTTCTACGCCAACATCCCGGTCGCGGTCGTGGCACTCCCGGTGCTGGTGAAGGTGCTCCCAAACGTTCGCCAGCCCACCGTCGGCCGGATCGACCTGTTTGGGGCCGCGGCGCTGTCGGGGGCATGCGTGCCCCTGCTTCTCGCCTTCGTCTGGGCGGGCACCAGGTACGAGTGGGGGTCGTCGCCGATCGTGACGCTCTTTGCCGTCTCGGTCGTGATGGCGGCGGTATTTGCCGTCGTCGAGTCGCGAAGCCGCGACCCGATCATGCCGCTGCACCTGTTCGGCAACAGTACTTACAGGAGTACGGTGGTCATCTCGTTTCTGAGCGGCTTCGGAATGTTCGGCGCCATCACCTACGTGCCGCTCTTTGTCCAGGGGGTCATCGGCGTTTCGGCGACAGGTTCGGGAACCGTCACCTCGCCAATGATGATCGGGATGGTGGTCTCGAGCGTGATCGCTGGCAACGTGGTTTCGCGTAGCGGGTCGTACAAGGCGCTCTGCGTCGGAGGGATGGCGTTCATGGCGACGGGCCTTGCCCTCCTTTCGACGCTGGGCGCGGACGCCACGAGGCTCGAAGCGACGGCGTTCATGATCTTGGTGGGATTCGGCCTGGGAGCGGTGATGCCGATCCTGACGGTCGCCGCCCAGAACGCAGTGGAGCTCCGTTACCTTGGCGTCGTGACATCGAACCTGCAGTTCTATCGCTCAATCGGGGGCACGATCGGCGTGGCGGTGTTGGGCACGATCCTGAACAACCAGCTAGTCGCGAACACACCTGCTCCGAATCCTCGGCTGGCGGCGCTCCCCCCGGCCATCACCGATCGGCTGCGCGACCCGCAGGCCCTTGTGAACCCCCAGATCCGGCAGTCGCTCGAACAGGCATTGACTCGCATCCCCGGTGGCGACGCGATCCTGGCGAGCTCGCTGGAAGGACTTCGTCTTTCGTTGGCTGAATCTCTGCATTGGACGTTCCTGCTTGGCGCCCTGGTGGCGGCAGTTGGCTTCCTCGCGTCGCTGCTCCTGAAGGATGTTCCCCTACGGCCGAGCCCTGCCCGATCACCCCTGGGACCGCCTCAGCCGTCGCGGCCGCTGCTCCATGAACCCGACCCGGCCCGCCATTCGCTGTCCGGATTGCCGGGCCAGATAGGAGTGCTCCCTGAAGCAGGGGCGTCGTCCGTTGCTTTCATCGCCAACAGTGTGGTGGAGACCACGCGGCTGCCGGTCCTCCCTGCGATAACGGTAGAACCCGACGGACGATCAGCGGCCGTGGGCCAGATGAAAGAAGCACCAGGCGAAGAAGAGTCGTGGTCTTTCTGGCCGTGACAGGCAAGGACCGAGGCCGACCCGCTTCTGCCGCCGCGGAGGCGGGTCGGCCTCGGCTGGCGAGTCGCAGAACGGGCGGGTGGTGACGGAGTCTTCGCTCTAGCGAGACGGTTGCCCACACAACCAATCCATGATCCGGGGGTTCTCGTCGCGTGGGTAGGTGTGCGAGAGGTCGTGGATCTCGCGGAAGACGACGTTCGCCCCTGCCTTCGTGAGCGCCGCGCTGGCGATGTGGGCGAAGTCGACCGGGAACATCCAGTCGAGCACCCCGTGCATCAGGTACACCGGCAACCCGGCCAGCCGGCCCGGCGAACTCCTGTCGACGAGCATGGGGTGAAAGCTCGCCGAACTCGGCGCGAGATGGGTAAAGGGGGACTCCGCATGCAACCCCGCCACGAGCGTGAACGTCCCCCCGTCACTCATCCCGGTCAGCAGCATCTTCGTTCCGTTCACGTTCCATCGCTGCCGGAGCTGCTGCACGATCGCCTCGATGTGGGCGCGGTCGACATCCGGGGTTTGGAGCGACCACGTCCGGCCGAGCGAGGTCGGGGCGACCAGGATGGCGCCGCGGCTCCTCGCGTCCCGCAGCCACGTCCAGAGGAACTCTGCTCCATGCCCCGAGCCGCCGTGGAGGGCGACGATGAGCGGGTAGGCCTCGTCCGGGTCGTAATACTCAGGGACGTACATCGAGAAGCCGCCGCGGCTTTCCCGGTCGTTCTCGACGTGCATGACGCCCACTCCGTCGCACGAGGCGTCGGCCTCCGCGAGGCACTCCGCGACGGCCGCGCTATCGCGAAGCTCCGGCTCGATGAAGAACCGGCTCACCTGGGGCGAACTGGCGGCGAGGGGATAGAGCGCCTCTACCGCGCGCGTGCCGGAACGCAGCGCCCGGTAGGCCTGGACGAATCCATTCGGGTCACGGGCGGCTTCGGCGAGCCCCTCGAACGCGAGACAGACGTCCGCGGCGGCCGCCACGACACGGTTCGCAGACTCGATGGGCTGTCCGGGCGACGCGACCGCCCGGAGCGACTTCAGTGCCTCGCGGACCGGACCGGCGACATCGCCAACCTCCTCCACCAGCGCGGGGAGGTCCGGGGGGTGCAGCCGCCGGCCAACGAATTCGAGTGTATCGAGGGCCTGGAGCACGGCCGGCAGGAGCTGCGAAACGGCGGCGCCATAAGGGTCGGCATCGGCGGTGATTGCGAACCTCCTGCCTGGGGTGCGGGCAGACATAGACGGTGAGCGTCATGATAGCCACTCTCCCGCAGGACAGGGATCCGCCCGCCGGTCCCAAACGTCCTGGCAGACGCTGTTGCGAAGATCGCGAAGAATGAACAGACTCCCTCCACCCGCCCCAGGAGGAGACCACCGCATGGCCGAACGTGACCGGTATCTCGCCACGACGGATTGGCTTGCAGAGCACCTGGGCGACGCCAACCTTCGGGTCCTGGAGTCCACAGTGTTTCTTCGCCCGAACGAAGCGGGGCGCCCGGCTAACGGCCAGTGGCTATCTCAGTCCATGGAAGAGGGACTGACGTTGACCAGGCGATACGAACGACGACTGGCAGGGCTCAACCGGGTTCGGGCAGGGCAGCTCAGGGTGGTGGACGCTGCTCGGCTCCTGGGGGTAGGCGAGCGTCAACCGTATCGACTGGTCAGAGGCTATCGCCGGGCCATCCGCCCACGTGGGACATAACTCAGGGTGGGATGCGGAGGGAGTTGCGGTGCGCTGGGTGGTTCTTCCGCGAGGCATCGGGTTGTGATAGATCGATAGCTAAAGCATATCGCTTCCCGGGAAGCTGATAGCGAAATCCCACTACCGCGTCATCTGGACGGGCCGATACTCGTGGTGAGGCCCGTTCGGGCTCGGGCTTGGGCCGGAGCCTGAACGGAGTCGTGTCCGGGGGCAGGAAGATGATGGGATCGACGCCGAAGTACCCGGGAGTGCCGGGCACCTCAGATGGTGCGGGGATGGTCGTCTGGGTCGACACCCGGATTGCCCAGGGCGCATGTGCGTACCCGATAACGTCCTCTACGACGATGGGAGAGGGCTTCGAGCGAGCGGTCGCTGACGGCTCGGTGAACCTCTGGGGTGAGCCGTTAAGCTTCCTCGAACCCGAGTCCGAGCACAGTTCTGCCTCAGCGTGCGAGGGCTTTGCGCTGGCAGGCGGCCGGGTGAGCAACTTCACCTCGGGCCAGGGTCTCGTACTCATGAAAGAGGTCCTCTACACGATTTCGGGGAAGCGCCTCCCGGTGGTCTTCCACATTGGCGCGCGTGCCCTCACGTCGCAGTCCCTCAACGTACACGCGGGCCACGATGACGTGATGGCGGTCGCCGACACGGGCTGGGGGATGCTGTTCGCGCGGAACGCCCAGGAAGCGGGTGACATGGCGCTGATCGCGCGCCGCGCTGCTGAAGATAGCCATACGCCGTTCTTCAGCGTCCAGGATGGCTTCCTGACGACGCACACCATCCAGGACGTGCTCATGCCCGAGGCCGAGCTGATGGCCGAGTTCATCGGGCCGCCGTCGGAGAAGCTCGTCAATTTCTTCGACCCCGCATCCGGGCTGATGACCGGCATCGTCCAGAACCAGGACAGCTACATGAAGGGCAAAATCGCCCAACGCTGGTTCTACGACCGCGTGCCCGCTGCCGTCGACACTGCTATGAGCGAATACGGCGACCTCACGGGCCGGCGCTACCAGCCAATCGAAGGCTACCGGATGGAGGACGCCGAGTACGCGCTGGTTGGACTGGGTTCGTACATGGAGACGGCCGAGGTGGTCGTCGACTGGCTGCGAGAGCGATACGGATGGAAGGTCGGGCTGGTCAATGTGCGCATGTTCCGGCCGTTCCCGGGCGCGGCGCTCGCTACCATGCTGGCGAAGGTGCGGGCGGCGACCGTGATCGAGCGAGTCGACGTGCCCATGATGCAGTCGAACCCGCTCACAGCGGAGGTGAAAGCGGCCTTCGCCGACGCGGCGATGGGCACGCCGGGCTACGCCGCGATCGACCGCCTGCCGACGGTGCTGAGCGTATCCGCGGGCCTCGGCGGCCGGGACGTGAGCGCCGGGCACCTGGTCGCCACCTTCGAGAACATGATGGCCGACGAGCCAGCGTGGTATTCCGTGCTCGGCATCCGTCACGCCCTCGCCCTTCCCGAGGGAGAGGAGCCGAACGTGCGCATTGCGGGCTCGTTCGCCATGCGCGGGCACTCGGTCGGCGGCTTCGGTTCGATCTCCACGAATAAGGTGATCGCGACAGTGGCGCAGGACCTATTCGGCCTGCACGTGCAGGCGTTTCCCAAGTACGGAGGGGAGAAGAAGGGCCTGCCGACCAATTACTACCTGACCGTGGCCGACGAGCCGATCAGAACGCACTGCGAGCTGGCCCACGTCGACTTCGTGCCTGTGAACGACATCAACGCCTTCAACTTTGGCAACCCGCTCGCAGGCATGGAGCACGGCGGTACGCTCTTCCTCCAGAGTTCGCGCAAGGACCCGGCCCAGGTCTGGGACGATCTACCGGAGTGGGCGCGGAGGGAGATCGTGAACAAGGACCTGCACGTTCTCGCCCTGGACACACTGGCGATCGCGCGTTCGGTGGCAAGCCAGGCTGACCTGGTATCGCGCATGCAGGGGATCGCCCTGCTGGGCGTCTTCCTCCGCGTCGCCCCGTTCGTGACGCGAAGCCACCTGAACGAACGCGAACTCTTCCTCTCCGTCGAGCGCTCGCTGCGCAAGTACTTTGGCAGGCGCGGCGAGGCCGTGATCAAGGACAACCTGGAGTGTGTGAAGCGCGGCTACCGGGAAGTGATGGAGATCCCCCACAACGCGCGCCATGGCCGGAGTGCGGCGGTCGCGGCGTCGGGAGGTCTGTGATGACAGCCCTGCGCTCGCTTCGTGTCAGCGGCGACGAGATCCTCGACCTGGTCGACTTCCACGAGCGTGTCCTGCCCGCCTATGCCAGCGGGTCGGGCCCGGCGGAACTCGAAGCCGACGTGCAGGTGGCGCGCAGCATCCTCCCTCCCGGCACCGCCGCCTTCCGCGACTTCAGCCACCTCGCCCCCGACATCCCCGTCTTCGAGCCGTCGAAGTGCGTGGGCTGCATGGAGTGCGTCGCCGCCTGTCCGGACACGGCCATCCTCGGCAAGGTGCTGACGAAGGAGCTGCTGGAGGAACGGCTGGCGACGATTGGAGATGCGCCGGAGCGGAACCGCCAGCGGGCGGTCTGGGTGAGGACGAAGAAGTACTGGGACGTCCCCACGAAGACGGGCGAGGCCGGCGGGCTGTTCGGCATCTTCGTGGACGCGACGAAGTGCAAGGGGTGCGGTGAATGTGTCGAGGTGTGCGGCGCCCACGACGCGCTCCGGATGGTAACCAAGGACGAGGAGCTGATCGAGGACACGGAGCGGACGTTCGACTTCTACAAAGCAGCTCCGGAGACGCCGGCCAGCTTCATCAATGAGCGGGCGCTCGCGGACATGATGCTCGCGGAACGCTCGCTGCTCTACACGGGTGGGGCCGGGAGCTGTATGGGCTGTGGCGAAGCGACGGCCCTTCGGATGATGCTCGCCGCGACGGGGTTCGTGTATGGCGGCGAGAACGCGGCCATCGTCAACGCGACGGGCTGTTCGACGGTGTACACATCCACCTACCCCTACAACCCCTACAAGGTGACCTGGACGAACTCGCTCTTCGAGAATGCCGCGGCCGACGCTATGGGCATCCGCGCGCGCTGGGACCAGCTGGGCTGGGAGAAGAAGCGGCTGTGGGTGATCGGTGGCGACGGCGCAATGCTCGACATCGGCTTCTCCTCGCTCTCCCGGATGCTGCTTTCCGGCATGGACATCAAGGTCCTCGTGCTGGACACACAGGTGTACAGCAACACGGGTGGGCAGGCGTCCACGGGCAGCTTCGGCGCCCAGGACAGCAAGATGGCATCGTTCGGTTCGGCCCGGCACGGCAAGACAGAGCACCGGAAAGAGATCGGCACCATCGCGATGATGCACCCCAACGTGTTCGTGGCCCAGACGATCACGGCCGACGCCAACCACTTCTACCGGTCGATCATGGCGGCGAACGAGTTCCCGGGCCCGGCGGTGGTGAGCGTCTATACGACCTGCCAGCCCGAGCATGGGGTGGGCGATGACATGGCCGCCCACCAGGCGCGCCTGGCGAAAGACACCCGTGCGTTCCCGGTCTTCGTCTACGACCCCCGCAAGGGCGAGACGATGAGGGAGCGGCTCAGCCTGCAGGGCAACCCGGCGATGAAGGATGACTGGTACGTCAACCCGAAGACTGGCCAGCCGCTCGATTTCATCGAGTTCGCTCGCACGGAAGGGCGCTTCGGCCGCCAGTTTGATGCAGAAGGCCACCCGTCGGAGGCCCTGATGCGCGCCCGTGCCGACCGTCTCGCCCACTGGCGCCACCTCCAGGAGTTTGCCGGACTGAGGTAGGAGGTCGGGAAACTGGCGGGCCTGCTTCGGCCGCGGCACGCGGATGCCGTGGCACTTCTGCGCTGAACCGCGAGGTACAACAGTCGGGTCATCGCCCGGGTGACGACCGTGCGTCAGCTCTGGTGTCCGTTCCTCCGCACCGCGGTAGCCATGGTTGCCCTGAATCTTTCCTGCCGCCCCCTCCGAAACGACAAGAGGTGTCGCGGCGGTGTGCCATGATGCCGGAATAGCCGCCGGGAGTTGCCGTCATCGGGACCATCAACATCGCCACCTGGCTCCAGGCCGAGGGGTATGCAGACCCCGCCGCTGCGGCCGTTGCGCGCGCGGTGCTGGAAGAGGCGGGCCTCACGAATCCCCGCAAGCAGGCGATGGTCGATTCCAAGGTGGCGCCGGCGCGCGAACTCCTCGCCTCCCGGCTCCAGGGCGTCTGCGCCTCTCTCCGTTGCCGTGAAACGGCTCCCGGGACTGCCGCTGAGCGTCGCCCGGTCGAAGTCGTCCCCGCCGCATGCGAAGTCTGTGGCGGCTCGAACAACCTGGCCGCCGCGCGCGAAATGGTCGCCGCCTGCGGCCGCGCCGCGATTTCCCGGATCCTTATCGTAGGCGGCACAAGGACGCTTCACGCGGAATTGAGGTCCCTCCTGACGGGCTCCGGCATCGAGCTCCGCTGCATCGACGGCGCCCAGACAACGCCGTCGAAGAAGGACGCGCTCGGCGACCTCGCCTGGGCTGAGCTGATGGTGATCTGGGCGTCGACGCCGTTGCCGCACAAGGTCTCGGCCTCATACACGGACGAGTGTCCGGCGTCGCTGCCTCACCTCACGGTAGCGCGGCGCGGGATCGAGGCCCTCTGCAGCGAAGTGACGGCCTGCGTAAGTGGTGCCGCGGCCGCGCGGCGGCGTGCTTGACGCTTGCCGCCGTCGCCCGACCATGTGCCAATGAGCGCAGAGCTACTGGCCCCAGACGATCCCGCCATCCCGATCCCCGCTGAGAGTCCACGCCGCACCGCCGAAGAGCGCCGCTTCCTCGAAGGCCCCCAGGGCCGGGGCTTCGAACTGCGCCATGCCTTCCGCGTCCTCACAGAGTATCTTCGCGCCTTGCGCGCCCTGCACTTCCTTGGCCCCTGCGTCACAGTCTTTGGCTCCGCCCGCCTGGGGGAGGAACACTCGTCTTACGAATTGAGCCGCCAGACCGGCGCCGCCCTCGCCCACGCCGGGTTTACGACGCTCACCGGCGGCGGCCCGGGGCTCATGGAGGCCGCAAACCGCGGCGCCCGCGAAGCCGGCGGGACGTCGATCGGCTGCAACATCACCCTCCCTCGCGAACAGCTGCCGAACCCCTACCTGGACCGCGTCGTCACCTTTCGGTATTTCTTCATCCGCAAGGTGATGCTGGTGAAGTACTCCTACGGCTTCATCGCCCTCCCCGGCGGCCTCGGCACCTTCGACGAGATCTTCGAAGCGCAGACGCTCATCCAGACCGGCAAGATCAAGGACTTCCCGATCGTCCTCTTGGGAAGCCGGTTCTGGGAACCGTTCATCGCCTTCATGCGGGAAACTGTGCTCCAGGCGGGCACCATCGATGAGGCCGACCTCGCCCGGCTCTACGTGACCGACTCACCGGCCGACGCGGTGGAGTACGTCCGCCGCGCCGCCATGGAACGCTTCGGCCTGAGCTACACCAGGCGTCCGCCCCGCCGCCGCTGGCTCGCGGAATAGCCGCTTTGGTGGATCCTGAACAGGATTGGCGGCCGTTCAGAACATCGCCGCAGGATGGGCTTACTCCCCTCTCCCACGCAGTTGGGAGAGGAGGTCGGGGGTGAGGGGCACCTCGACGCGCCGGCAACTCCGCATCCCCCGGATCCGGCTTTCGGCGCTGAGGGACCCGAAGCGGGACCCGAAAAAGGTGCCCGGGCATTCGAAGCAGTAGCGGGGCTGGCCGGGGCCGCTCTGGAACCGCTTCGCCAGCACGGTCTTTTCGCAATTCGCGCAGTCTGGTTGCATTGCGCGCATCGTTCCCTTTGCGCGCCCCCGCCGCACCGTCCATTCGGCCCCCGAAAACTTCCCCGAATGGCCCTTCCTGCTACGCGGGGAACCCTCTCGACGCCTCGCCCGCTGAAGGACGGCCCCGGCTCATGTACGCTGGAACGACGATGTCCCTCCTCCACGAGATCCACGACGACATCCGCGCCACGCTGGCCCGGGACCCGGCTGCCCGCAACACTGCTGAGGTCGTCCTCTTCTACCCCGGTTTCCACGCGCGGATGGCCCACCGGCTCGCGAACGCGCTTTACCGCCGCGGCGTCCCGCTCCTCCCCCGAGGGATCATGCACTTCGCCCGCTTCGTCACCGGGATTGAAATCCATCCCGGCGCGACGATTGGCCCCCGCTTCTTCATCGACCACGGCATGGGCGTTGTCATCGGCGAGACCGCGGAGATCGGCGCTGATGTCATGCTCTACCAGGGCGTGACCCTCGGCGGGACCAGCACCCGCCGCGTCAAGCGCCACCCAACCCTGCGCGACAACGTCGTCGTCGGGGCGGGGGCGAAGGTCATCGGCGCGGTGGAGATCGGCGAAAACGCCCGCATCGGCGCCGGTTCGGTCGTCGTCACGAACGTGCCGGCGAACGCGACCGTCGTCGGTGTCCCCGGCCACATCGTCGCCTTCCGCGACGACTCCAACGGCGTCTTCCAGCGCCTGCCCGACCCGGAATGGGAGCGCCTGAACGACCTCGACCGCAAGGTGCAGGAGATGCACGACCTGGTGGAGCACCTCGAAGAACACATGACCGGGCTCCACGACGGCCACCACGAAACCGCCCAGGGCGGCGACCGCGGAGCGCGGGTCGAGTAGCTCCCCGGTGAGCGGCACGCGCCTGTAGTCCGCGCCCACGGCTATACTTGGCCCATGACCCGTATCCGTTGCCTCTGTACGGGGCGCCGCGCGCGCGCCCCGCATTCCGCGGCCTGAGCCTCGCGCCCCGGCAACCGCACCACAGATGACAGAGGGACCGACGATGCGAATCCATGACACTCTTTCCAACACCGAGAAGGAACTCCTGCCGGCCCTCGCCGCCGACGGCGTCGTCCGGATGTACGTCTGCGGCGTGACGCCCTATAGCGAAAGCCACGTCGGCCACGCCCTCCACGCCATCGTCTTCGACGTCCTCCGGCGCTACCTGGACTGGCGCGGCATCCCCGTCAAGCACGTCCAGAACTTCACCGACATCGACGACAAGCTGATCGACCGCGCCCAGCGCCTCGGCATCCCCATGCAGGACCTCGCCGAACAGAATATCGAAGACTACCACCGCCAGATCGCAGCCATGAACGTGCTCCCGGCGCACGAATACCCGAAGGTCACCGAGACCGTCCCCCACATCATTGATTTCATCACCGGACTCATCGAAAAGGGATTCGCCTACCCTGCCGGGGGCGACGTCTACTACCGGGTCCGCGTCTTCGGCGGGCCCCGCTATGGCTCCCTTTCGAAGCGCGACATCGACGACCTCCTCAGCGGCGCCCGGGTCGACCCGACCGAGCTGAAGGAAGACCCGCTCGACTTCGCGCTCTGGAAGGCGGCGAAGCCCGGCGAGCCGAGCTGGCCAAGCCCCTGGGGTTCGGGCCGCCCCGGCTGGCACATCGAATGCTCGGCGATGGCCCTCCAGTCGCTCGGCGAGCAGATCGACATCCACGGCGGCGGCGCCGACCTCATCTTCCCCCACCACACGAACGAGATCGCCCAGACCGAGGCGTACACCGGACAGGCGCCGTTCGCCCGAATCTGGATGCACAATGCCCTCCTCCAGCTCGGCGCGGAGAAGATGTCGAAGTCGCTCGGCAACCTCGTCAGCATCAGCGAGGCCCTGGAGAAATTCGGCAGCGACGCCCTCCGCCTCTTCGTCCTCACGAGCCACTACCGCAGCCCCGTGACCTACAGCGATGAGGCGCTTGAAGCCGCGAAAACGGGGGCCGACCGCCTCCGCAACGCTGCCTTCGTCGAGCCCACCGGGGACCTCGCGCCGGCAAGCATCGCCGGGCTTCGCGAGCGCTTCACAGAGGCGATGGACAACGACCTCAACACGCCCCAGGCGCTCGCCGTCGTCTTCGAGATCGCGAAGATCGTCAACCGCGACCGCGACCAGAAGAAGGACGTCCGCCCGGCACAGGCCCTCCTGCGCGAACTCGCCGGCGTCCTCGGGCTCACTCTCGCCGCCCCGGAAGGCGGTTCACGCGAAGCCGCGCCGTTCATCGACCTTCTCGTCGCGCTGCGGGCCGACCTCCGCACGGCGAAACTCTGGGCGCTCTCCGACCGCGTCCGCGACGGCCTGGCCGAACGCGGCGTGACCGTGAAGGATGGCCCCGAAGGCACCACCTGGACGGCGCAGTAGGGCGCCCCGGCCGTCGCCGGTGACAGACTCCCCCCGTCCCCCGATACTTCGCCCGTAGACCAGCAATCACTGGAGGCGGGCAAGAATGGGACGGCTCAACGGACTCGTGGCGTATGTGACCGGGGGCGGGCGCGGCATCGGCCGGGCGATCGCGCTCGAAATGGCTCGCGAAGGCGCGGCGATTGCCGTGTCTTCCCGCACCAAGACCGAACTCGACGGCGTCGTGCGCGAAGTCGAAGCGCTCGGCCGGGAGGGGTTCGCCATTCAGGCCGACGCGATGGTGCGCGAAGAGACCATCGGCGCGGTGGAGGCGGCGCTCCGGCGCTTCGGCAAGGTTGACATCCTCGTGAACAACGTGGGCGGCGTAACCACGCGGGCCGGCTTCGAGGACCACGACCCCTTCACCCACGACGACGATGTCTTTGTCGAGAACCTGACGCTGAATCTCACCACCCACTACTGGTCGACCCGGGCGGTGTTGCCGGGTATGCGCGAGCGCCAGTTCGGCCGGATCATCAGCATCGGTTCGGGCTACGCTAAGACGAGCGGCGGCACGCTTTCCTACACCGCGGCCAAGCATGGGCTGATCGGGCTGACGCGGGCGCTCGCGGCATCGGCGGCGCCCTTCGGGATCACTGTGAACTGCCTCTGCCCGGCGTGGACAAACACGCAGCTCATCGGCCTCGACCGGCTGGCGGCGCGGCTGGGGACGGATATCGAGGGAGCGAAGGCCCACCTCGGCGCCGACAACCTCCTCAAGCGGATCCTTGAGCCGGAGGAACTCGGCCCTATGGCGGCGCTCCTCGCGGCCCCGGAATCAGCCGGGGTCACCGGCCAGGTCATCAGCGTCGACGGCGGCTACAAGGTCTGACCGCGCCCGCGTGCCCCGGTACTCCGCGAAAGAACGACAGCGATAACCGCGGGTTACCGCCGACCATCTTGCTCCCCCTCTCCCGCGCAGTCGGGAGAGGGGGCCGGGGGGTGAGGGCTACGGGATGAGCAGAACCCGCCCGAAGGCCTGGCGGCTCTCGATGTAGCGGTGCGCATCGGCGGCCCCGGCCAGCGGGAACGTTCGGTCGATCACCACCTTCAGCTCGCCCTTCGCCACGTCCCGGATGACGCCTTCGATCACCCCGCGCGTCCGGGCGGCGTTGTAGCTCATCTCGGCGCCGAGAAAGACGCCCGTGATGCTCGCGTTCTTCTGCATCAGCGGCGAGATGTCCGGCGGCGCCGCTTCCCGGCCCGCCCGGCCCACCCAGCTTATCCGGCCACGGTAGGCCAGCGCCGCGACGCTCCCCTCCAGCGTCTTGCCGCCCACGGAGTCGACCACAAGGTCGACGCCCCGGCCGCCGGTGAGCTCCATGACCCGGGCAACGAAGTTGGTGCTGCGATAGTTGATCCCGTGGTCCATGCCGTACTCGTCCAGCCGGCCCAGGCGGTCGTCACTCGATGCCGTCGCGATGACCGTCGCCCCGGCCCGCTTCGCCAGCTGAATCGCGGCCAGCCCGACGCCGCCCGCGCCCGCCTGGACAAGCACGGTTTCGCCCTTCGCCAGGTGGCCGAATTCGAAGAGGCAGTCGTGGGCCGTCGCGAACTCGATAGGGATGCCCGCGGCGTGACGGATGTCGAGACCGCCGGGCACGGCGTAGGCGGCGGCTGCGGGGACCGATACGACGGCGGCGTGGGACCCGAAGGGCATGGTCGCGACCACCGGCTGGCCGGGGTGGAACCCGGTCACCTGGGCGCCGATTTCCCGGACGATGCCGGCCGCCTGGTAACCGACGATGTGGGGCTTCGTCGCCAGCACGCCGCCCTGCCGGTGAAGCGTGTCCCCGCCCTGGATGCTGACCGCCTTGACGTCGACCAGGATGCCGCCGGGCCGGCAGACGGGGTCCGGCACTTCTTCGTACCGGAACACTTCCGGGCCGCCCGTTTCGTAGTAGACCGCTGCCTTCATGGTTCGCTCCTCTTCGCGCTGTTCGTGGGGTAGGTGCCGGGCATTGTCGCACGCGGCGTTCGCGGCCGTTCACGGGATGCGAAGCCCCATCGCACCCTGCTGCCGTAGACTGGCCGGCGATGTCATCCCCCGCGTCACCCGGCCAGGGGCGCCTCTCCGAAGTCGCGTTCTATTTCCTCCGCCTTGGGGCGATCGCGTTCGGCGGCCCGGCAGCGCACCTGGCGATCATGCGCCGCGAACTGGTGGCTACCCGGAAATGGGTCACCGATGCCGAGTTTATGGACCTGGTGGGCGCTGCGAACCTGATCCCCGGGCCGAATTCGACCGAGCTCGCGATGCACCTGGGCGCCCGCCGCGCGGGCTGGGCCGGGCTCTGGCTGGGCGGGCTCGGGTTCCTGCTGCCTGCCGTCTGCGTGGTCCTCGCCCTCGCCTGGGCCTATGTCGAATACGGTTCCACCCCGGCGGGTGAAGGCATCATCTGGGGGGTCCAGCCCTTCGTCCTTGCGATCGTGGTGCAGGCGATCTGGGGCCTCCGGCGGGCGGCAATCAAGGGCGGGATGACCGCCGTCGGCGGCGCTGCGGTGGTTGGACTCGCTCTCGCCGGCGTGGACCAGGTCATCCTCATCTTCGCCGCCGGGGCGCTGCTCGTCGCGAGGGCGAAGCTGGGCCCGCCGGTGGCGAAGCTGCTCCGGTCACTCCGGGGCGGCGGCCACGCTGCCGTGTTCTTCGCCGTGCCCGCCGGCTATTCGTTGACGGAACTCTTCCTCGTGTTCCTCAAGATCGGTTCTGTCCTCTACGGCAGCGGCTACGTGCTTTTCGCCTTCCTCGAAGCCGACTTCGTCGACAGCCGCGGCTGGCTGACCGAGCAGCAACTGGTGGACGCGATCGCCGTCGGCCAGTTCACGCCGGGGCCGTTGTTCAGTTCCGCCACCTTCGCGGGCTACCTCATCGATGGCGTCCCCGGTGCCCTCGCGGCGACAGCCGGCATCTTCCTGCCGTCGTTCGTCTTTGTGACCCTGACCTACCGGTTCGTGCCGCGGTTGCGCCGCTCGACCTGGGCCGCGCCGTTCCTCGATGGCGTGAACGTGGCGGCGCTGGCGTTGATGGCGGTGGTCACGGTTACGCTGGCGCGGGAGACGCTCGATTCGGCCGGGGCGCTGGCGCTGTTCGCGGCGGCGGCCGTGGTGCTCATCCGTTGGAGCCCGAACACGGCCTGGCTGGTGTTCGCGGGCGCCGGCGCGGGTCTGCTCCGCGCCGCGGTGACGTAGCTACCGGACGACGACGACTTCGACCGGGAGCCCGAGTCCCGCCCACGAGCGGTCCGCCGTCACCACGGGGAACTTCAGCCGCATCCCCAGCGCGAGGCAGGCGCGGTCCCCGAGCGACAGCCCGGCCTGGCGGGTCGCCCCCCGGAGCAGCCCGGCAGCGAACGCGAGTTCCGCATCGAAGTCGCGGATGTCGAGCTTCACAGTAGAGATGGCGCGTTGGATGGTGGTTTCCGCGGACCCCTGCTCGACAAGCTTTGTGACGACTTCGGCAAGGTTGACGCTGCACAGCAGTGCCACGGGGCCCGCCAGCCAGCGGCGCACGACGGCCTCGCCCGGCTCCCCGTTGAGGACCGCGAGGACTGCCGAACTGTCCAGCACGGCGTCACTCACTCGCGGCTTCCGCGTGACGCTCCGCAATCAACTCGTCGACCAGGGAGACTCCTGGAGGGACCAACGCGCGCACGATCGCCTGAGCGCGGCGGAGGCCCTCATCCGCTGTCATGAGCCGCAGTTCACCTTCCTCTAGGAAGACGATCAGCGCAGTTCCCGGCTCCATGCACAGCGCCCTGCGAAACGCGGCCGGGATGACAATGCGCCCACCCTCACCGACGACGCCGAATGCGCGGTTTTCGAAGAGTTTTCCCATGTGGAACAGCGTGGCGCATTTTGGAAAACATGGCAAGAGTCCGAAAGCTGGCAGAAACTCTGACTACTGGACGTCGAAGTACAGGTCGCCGTGCGAGTCGTCCGGGTTGAAGTGCAGGAACCGCACCTTGCTCCCCGCCGGCAGGCTCCCCGGGAAACGTAGATGGATCGTCCCATCCTGGTTGCGGGTGGCTTCGAGTTCGAGCACAGTGCCGTCTTCCAGCACGAACGTGAAGGCCCCCGGGGCGACGGCCACGCCCTCGACCTTCACGTCGAGTACCGGCCCCTGCTCCCAGGTGAGCCCCTCGATCACCGCCGCCACCTTCCGCCCGCTTTCGGTGTCGGTCTCGGCGACCGCACCGATCGTGAGCGGCGCATGGATGTCCTGGGCGGCGCCAGCGCTTTCGTTGCGCTGCCGGCTGAGGAGCGCGCCGAGGATGGAAACGAGCACGATCAGCCCGATGAAGACGAGGGCCGTGGTCAGGGCGCTGCGGAAGAAGCGGAGCGTGGAGAGCGCCTCGCGTTCGTATTCCGGCGAATGCGGTGGGGGCTGTTCGCTGCTCATGACGTCATTCTCCCGCGCCGCGGACGGCCCCGCTGAGCCCCGCGGCCGTTGTCTTCGCGCGCGACCGTAGCTCCTCGCCCATCATCCTGCGGGCGAGACGCTCGGCCTCGACGCGGTCGCCCGGCGCCAGATCGCCGTCGAGCACGAGGTTGCTCAGGTATTGCTTGACTCGGCGGATCCAGGGGCCCGGTTCGCGGTCGAACAGGTGGACGAGGTCGTCGCCGGTGAGTGGGCTTTCGGCGCGGAGGGCGGCGGCGTCCTCTTCCTCGGCGCGGTGGCAAGCGGCATCGAGAAGGTCGTGGTAGGCGGTGTCGTCGTACGTGTGGCTGGCGTTGTCCGCGCGCTTGAGCGCCACCAGGTCCTCCCAGTGGCCTTCGCACTTCGCCATGAACCGCCGCACCGACCGCCGGTCGTCGGGGGCGGGGCGGTCCATGTGGCGCCGGACGAGCAACTGGATCCGGAGCGCCTCCTGGCGGCCCATCTTCAGCCGTGCCAGCAGATCTTCGGCCAGCGTCGCGCCCTCGGTTTCGTGGCGATAGAAGCCCCATTCGCCGTTCGCCTTGACGTGCCGGACGGCCGGCTTGCCGAGATCGTGCATCAGCGCCGTCCAACGCCGCAGCCGCCGCGTCTCGGGCGTCGTCGCGATCGCCTGCACGGTCGCGACGGTGTGCCCCCAGACGTCGTAGAAATGGAAGCGGTTCTGGTCGCAGCCCACCATCGTGGCGAGTTCCGGGAGCACCACCGGCAGCACCCCGGTCACCCGGAGAAGGTCGAGCCCGTGCCCGGGAGTCGTTCCCTGGAGGAGTTTGTCCAGTTCGCTGGTCACCCGTTCCTGGGAGAGCGTCGCGAGGAGCGTCGCCGTTGACGCCATCGCCGAAAGCGTGCCGGGTTCGACCCCGAAGTCGAGCTGGCTGGCGAAGCGGATGCCCCGGAGGATCCGCAGTGGGTCTTCGAGGAACCGCGTTTCGGCGTGTCCGATGGCGCGGATAAGGCGCACTTCCACGTCCCTGGCGCCACCGAACGGGTCAATCCTCCTGCCGGTGTGGAGGTCCTCCGCGAGCCCGTTGACCGTGAAGTCGCGGCGGGCCAGGTCTTCTTCGATGCTTCGGCCGAAAGTGACATCCGGCCAGCGCGGCCCGGCGTCGTAGGAGTCGCCCCGGAAGGTGGTCACTTCGTGGTGCCGCCCATCGAGAAGGACGCCGATCGTGCCAAATCGCTTGCCAATCGTGGTGAAGGGCGCGCCCATCGACCGCGCGATCGCCTCGACCTCGTCCGGCAGGGCGTCGGTGGCATAGTCTTCGTCGGCGAGTGGCCGGCCGAGGAGTTGGTCGCGCAGGGCGCCGCCCACCAGCCAGAGCTGGCGTTCGTGTGCGCGGAAGGCCTCTGCAAGGCGGGCACGGGCGGATGGCATGAGTTGAGAGTACAGGACAGCCGGGGTTGGCGGGCGGCCGGCGCCGTACGAGTAAGTTGACTCTGCCTGGGGGCAGGGACCGCTCGGAGTTAGCGCATGCCCCCGAGCGTCTGCAGCTTCCGCCAGTGGTGCTCCGTGATGATCCGCCGGATGGTGCCGGTGCGTGAGCGCATGACGAGCGACTCGCTCGTGGCACCCCCCGGGCGATACTCGACGCCGTTGAGGAGGTCGCCGGTGGTGACGCCGGTCGCCGCGAAGAAGACGTCGTCGCCCTTCACCAGGTCGTCGATCGTGAGCACGTCGGTCAGGCTGAGGCCGTGCTCTGCCGCGTATTTGCGGTCATCGTCGTTCCTCGCCCAGAGGCGCCCCTGGAAGTCGCCTTCGACACACTTGAGCGCCGCCGCCGCGATCACGCCTTCCGGCGACCCGCCGATCCCGAGCATCATGTCCACCCCCGAGCCGGCCACGCCCGCCGAGACCGCGGCCGGGGCGTCCCCGTCGGTGATGAAGCGAATCCGCGCCCCCGCCGCTCGCACCTGGTCGGCGATCTCGGTGTTGCGGTCCCGGTCGAGGATGATCACGGTGACCTCCTCGACGCCGATACCCTTCGCCCGCGCCACCTGCTGGATGTTCCAGGCCACCGGCGCGGCAAGGTCGATCATGCCCTTCGCTTCGGGGCCGACCGCGATCTTCTCCATGTAGAAGATGTCGTGCGGGTTGTAGAGGGTCCCCCTCGGCGCGCAAGCGATGACGCTCACGGCCCCCGGCCGGCCCATCGCCGTCAGCCGGGTGCCTTCCAGGGGGTCCACGGCAACGTCTACCTGGGGGCCCTGGCCGTTGCCCACGCGCTCACCGTTGAAGAGCATCGGCGCTTCGTCTTTTTCGCCTTCGCCGATGACGATGATCCCGTCCATGTCGACGGTGTCGAGCATGAGCCGCATGGCGTCGACGGCCGCCCCATCGGCGCCGTTCTTGTCGCCGCGCCCCACCCAGCGCGCCGCCGCGAGCGCAGCCGCTTCCGTCGTGCGCACCAGTTCCATCGCGATGTTGCGGTCGGGGACTTGTTCGTTTCTCACCGGCATCGGGTTCTCTCCAACTCCAGGGGTGTGTGGTCGCAGTCCTGCGAACTCAGGGGTTTATCCCCAGCTGTTCGGCCACGGGTTTCAAGGCTTCGGCGACAAAGAGGATGTGCTGGTCCAGTTCGACGCCAAGGTCGGCCGCGCCCTTGACCAGGTCGTCGCGGTTTACGCCGCGGGCGAACGCCTTGTCCTTCATCTTCTTCCGCACCGACGCGGCTTCGATCGACGAAAGCGACCGGTCCGGCTTCATCAGTGTGCAGGCGATGACGAACCCGGAGAGTTCGTCGCAGGCGTACACCGCCCGGTCCATCTGCTGGTGGTATTCGAGCCCGAGGAAGGGCGCGTGGCAGAGGATCGCGTAGCGGATGTCTTCCGGGACGCCCCGCGCTTCGAGGATTTTCGAACCCTCTTTCGGGTGCAGTTCCGCGGTCGGGTGGATTTCCCAGTCGAAGTCGTGGAGGAGGCCCGCGATGCCCCACTTCTCGACGTCTTCATGGAGGAGTTTCGCGTAAGCCTGCATTGCCGCTTCGACAGCGATGCCGTGCTTGCGCGTGCGCTCCTCCTTCGAAAACTCGACGAGGATGTCCCAGGCCTGTTCGCGGTGCATGCTGCCCCCGCCCTCCGTTTGCGTCGCCCAGATCCTACCAGAGGAGCGCCGTCCACGATTGCCTTAGAGCGGGCGTCCCGTCAGGAACGTCAGCCCCTTCGCCAGCACTTCCCCCGCGAACACCGCACCCATGCAGATGTAGAGCAGCCCGGTCGCGCTCTGCATCGCCTGTAGCTTCGTGGTCCGGAGCGAAAGCACGGCCAGCACCATCGGGAAGACCAGCCCGACGCTGATTCGCAGGTAGAGGGCGGGGTTCGCCACCAGCGACACGTCCACCGGGTTCGCCGGCTTCGGGACGTCGCCCACCGGGACCGCCAGGTTCAGCAGCACCACAAGCGCCTGGAACGCGATCGCCCCGATCAGCAGCCACGCGAGGTCGCGAAGTGGCCACGATGGCAACGACCCTTCTGTGAGGTACCAGTGGCCCCAGACCATCGACACGGAGACCGCACCCATTGCCAGCGTGCCGGCCAGCAACGCCAGCAGCGACCCCGGGTACGCCCAGACCGGGGGTGCCAGCATCGCCGCCAGCAGCGCCACCGTCACGGCCCCGGCGATCGCGCCAGTGATGCCCGCCAGCCGCCCCACCGGGTCCCACCCCATGAACACCGAGAACATGTACACCACGCTGGCGCCGAGGACGATGAGCAGGCCCCGCTTTGCCGGGTCGAACCAGTCCGCGTCGATAGGGTAGCCGTCGACTTCGGCGCCGATGCTGATCCCGCTGGCGGTCCAGTAGGCGAGCCCGGTGGCAACGGCCGCGCTCAGGGCCATCGTCATCACGAAGCCACGCGTGACGCCGCCGCGGAGGTCGCTGCCCAGCGTCACCCAGAGGCTGCCGATGCCCATCTCCGCGAGGATCAACAGCAGGGTGTGGGGCAGCGCCTCGACGTTCACAGGTTCGAGTGTAGAGGCGCCGCCGGGTAGGGGTTAGCGGGTAGCTTCGGCGGCCCGATCGCGACGCCAGTCCTTCACGATTCGATTGAACTCGTCAACGAGTGTCGGCTGCTCCATTACATCCGCGATCGCCGCGAGCGAGTCCCGCACCCGCCGCAGGCGAATCCGCGGGTGGCTGTCCAGCACGTTGCGGATGTCGGAGATGTCCACCGGTCGCCTCGCGATGGCTTTCAAGACCACGAGGTCCTCTACCGATACGAGCGGGAACGTCGTCCCCGAGAGCCGCACGACCTGGCTGTTTTCAACGGCATCCAGGTGGCAACTCAGGGACGCCAGGAGCAGGTCGACGTCCATGTGCGTCGGTAGGTGGGTCATGAGGACGACGCGGGTGTCCAGCGCGAACTGCGTGCTGTCGTCCACGGCGGGGACAAACCCGAAGACAGCCCCCGCCGCGATGAAGGAGTCGAGGTGTTCCTCGTTCATGAGGACGATCGCATCAAGATCCCGCGTGTACCGGGGCGCCCCCAAGAGCGATGCCGCAAGCCCGCCAACGAGGGTCCATCGTGCGCCGGCGGCGTCGAGCCACGCGACGAGGTCGGCGATCGCCTGGCGAGGGAAATCTTGTGGGCGGCTAACGGCTGGGTCGGTCACGGCGCCCCCGCACCCCCGGCCGATCCATCAGCCCCATCGCATCCGCGATGTTCATGATGGAAAGATAGGCTCGGAACTTCTCTTCCAGACTCATTCGAGCCAGCCGGGCGCGCTTCACCTGAGCCACGCGATTCCAGTCCGGCAAAACGGGGCGGGCGGTTTCCACGCTCCTAGTTTACCAGAATACCGGGGGCCACAGAGTGGAAGAGCCGGCCGCCCGCCGCTCAGTTCACCTGCTTCGTCTTGCCCTCCCAGTAGGGCTTTCGCAGCTCCGTCTTCAGGATCTTCCCGGGACCGCTCTTCGGCAGGGGCGCCTGCTGGATGACCACCACCTTCGGGCACTTGTAGCTGGCGATGAGCCCCTTGCAGTGGTCGATGATCTCCTGCTCGCCGACCGTCACCCCTTCGCGTGGCACCACCACCGCCAGCACCGCCTCGCCCCATTTCTCGTCCGGGATGCCGATCACCGCCGCCTCCAGCACCGCCGGGTGTTCGTACAGCGCGTTCTCCACTTCGGTCGAGTAGATGTTCTCGCCGCCGGAAATGATCATGTCCTTCGCCCGGTCGACGATGTAGACGAAGTTGTCCTCGTCGATCATGGCGACGTCGCCGGTGTGCATGTAGCCGCCGCGGAGCGCCTCCTCGGTCTCCTTCGGGCGCTTCCAGTAGCCGGCCATCACGTTGGGCCCGCGCGCGATGATCTCGCCCACCTGCCCGGGCTTCACATCGCGGCCCGTCTCCTGGTCGACAACGCGCACTTCCACGTCGGCGATCTGGCGGCCACAGCTTGCAAGCCGCCGGACATCCTTCGGGTCGTCGCTTTCGAAGGACTGCCATTCGAGCCGCATCATCGTCAGCAGGGGCGCCGTCTCCGTCATCCCGTAGGCCTGGCAGAACTTCGGCCCGAAGACGCGCACAGCCGCCCGCAGGCGGTCGACTGGCATCGGCGAGGCACCGTAGAGGACCAGGTCCAGGCTGCTCGTGTCGAAGTCCCCCGCGCCGGCGAAGTTGACCACCGCGTTGATCATCGTGGGCACGAGGATGGTCTTCGTCACCCTGTTGTCCTGGATGTTCTGGAGCGTGGCCTGCGGCGTGAACGCCCCCACGAAGGTGTGCGTCCCCCCCATCATCGTCAGCGCGTAGCAGGCCCAGGCGTCGGCCAGGTGGAACATCGGCGCCGCGTGCATCCACGTATCGGCCTCCGTAAAGCCGATGTTGAGGATGGCGTGCTGGGCGTTGGAAAGGACGTTCCGCTGCGTGAGCATCACCCCCTTGGGCAGCCCCGTCGTGCCGCCCGTGTAGCAGAGGTTGATCATCTCGTCTTCGTGCCACTCGCGCACCGAATGGTCGAGCGGCTTGCTCGTGCGGATGAGCCCTTCGTAGTCGTGGAGGCCAGGAGCAAGGTCGCCGTCAAGGAGGATGACGTGCTTCAGGTCGGGCGTCCCGGCCTTGAACTGGTCGTAGAGCGGCGCGTATTCGGGCCCAAGGATGAGCGCCTTGATCGCGCCGTCGTTGATGATGAACTCGAGTTCCTTGGCCGAAAGCCGGAAGTTCAGCGGCGCCAACGGCATCCCCGCGATGTCGGCGACGAAGTAGGCCTCGATGTAGCAATGCGAGTTGTTCGCAAGGATGGCGATGTGTTCGCCCGGCTTCAGTCCCAGCCCGAGCAAACCGGCGGCGAGACGGTGGACGCGTTCCGACAACTGCCGGTAGGTGTAGCGGACGTCGCCGTCGATCATCGCCGTCTTGTCGGCGTAGAGCTTGACGGCGTGGCTGAGAGTGTCGCGCAGCAGCATGGTGGTTCCTCCGGGCCCGGCCCAATGGGTGCGCCGTATGATACCGCCTGCTGCTTGAAGAGGGAGGAGCGAGGAGGGAGGAAGGATCCCCATCACGTTCCGTGTCCTATTTCTCCTTCTCCGCCTCGGCGGCCGTCACCTCGGGGGTCTTTAGGGTGGTGCCCCACCACTGCGCCTTGAACTCCTTGCAGTCCGCCCCCACGGAGGTCATGACGCAGCAACCGGTGCTGGTCACGTTGCATTCCCACTTCGCCCGGAAGCGGACGATGTTCTTTGGCGGCTTGTCGTCTGACTTCAGGAGGAGTTCCACGGTCCGGCTGGTGGCGTTCGACCCTGCGACCCGGCACTTCTTGTCTGCGCAGGCGATGGGCAGGCGCCACGTCGCCGTCGACGTCTTGCCGTCGTAGGCGCCCTTTTCGTCCTCCATCACCTTCTCCGTGCTGTTGCGGGAGAAGAGTTGCGGGTCGCCGAAGACGTCGGTGGCCATCTCCCAACCGCTCTTGCCCTCGATCTTCATCGTGACTACGAACTCGGCGTGGTCGCAGTGCCCCTTGTCGTCGGCGCATTTTGCCTTGCCATCTGCGAGCTTCGGCCCCTGGATCTCGACCCCAACGGCCTCGACGAAGTCCTTCCCGACCTGCTCGTGGTCGATCTTCCAGCGCCGCTTGCGGAGCGACACTTTCTCCGCCGGACAGGCGGCGTCGCAGGGGTCCTGGGCCACCGCGAGGACGGGGGTGCGCGAGCGCATGGCGAAGTACACGGCGCCCGCGAGCGCAGCCAGCACGCCGCCCACCGCGAACGGCAGCCAGCCCGGGAGCCCGCTGCCACCTTCGTCCCCAGTCGTGCCCGCCAGCGGCACCGGCGGAGAGGGCGTGTTCGCGGGCGCTGGCGAAGGGGTGACGGGAGGTGTCCGGGTTGGCGTGGCCGCCTGGCTGCCTGCGCCCGAGGTGGCCGTGGTGGCCGTGGCGGTTGCAAGAGCCTGGGTGGGGTTGCCCGAAGTCGATGGTGGCGAAGGGGTCGCGGTTGGGAACGGGGCTGCGGTAGGGGGCGGGGTCTTGGTCGCGGCCGGTTCCGTGGGAATCGGAGTGGGATCGAGCGTAGGGGCAGGTGTTTCCGGGGTAACTGTCGCGGTCGGCGTTGGTGTGGGCGTGAAAGTCGGGGCCAGCGTTGGGTCCGGCGTCAGCGTTTCGGTTGGGGTTGGAGTGTTGGTCGGAGTGTTAGTGGGAGTGGGCGTGTCGCGCTCCTGCGCCAGGACTCCCGGAGCGCTCCCGGTCCCGGCCCACAGGCACACGACGATGGCGGCGACTGCCAACGTCCCACCGACCAACCACGACCAGCGACTCTCCTCACGCACGAGTGCTCCCGTCGATCATGACTATACGCAGCACGTCAATACGGAATGGAGCTGCCCCGGTCCTACCCTGCCGCGACCGCGCCTCGGATCGCCGCGACCTCGCCCGGGAGCACGTCGAGCACCGCCTGGATCTCCGCCTCCGTCGTCGAGTCGCCGAGGCTGAAGCGCACGCTCGCGACCGCCCGCCGGATCGGCACTCCCATCGCCATCAGCACGTGCGAAGGCTCCCAGGTCGAATTCGAACAGGCGCTCCCCGAACTGGCGGCGATCCCGCGGCGGTCCAGCGCCGCCACGAGTGTCTCGCTTTCCAGCCCACCGAAGGAGACGTTCAGGTTGTTGGGCAGGCAGTTCTCCTGGCAGCCGTTGGCGGCAGCGTTGGGCACGGCCGCGAGGATCCCCTCACGGAGCTGTTCGCGGAGGGCGCGCACCCGGGCCGCCCTCGCGGCGACGCCCGTCGAGGCAATCTCCAGCGCCACCGCCGTCGCCACGATCCCGGCGACGTTCTCCGTCCCGGCGCGCTTCTGCATCTCTTGGCCGCCTCCCGCCAGCAGCGGCCGGAACGGCGTCGCCCGCCGTAGATAGAGGATGCCGCTGCCCTTCGGCCCCCCGAACTTGTGCGACGACAGGCTGAGCGCGTCCACGCCAAGCGCCCCCATGTCCAGTTCCAGCCAGCCCGGCGCCTGCACCGCGTCGGTGTGCAGCAGCACCCGGTGCGACCGTTCCCGGGCGTAGTCGCGGACAGCCTGGGCGATCTCTGGGATCGGCTGGATCGTCCCGACCTCGTTGTTCGCGAGCATCACCGAAGCCAGCACAGTGTCAGGCTGGAGCGCCCGCGCGAATTCCTCCACCGAGACCCGGCCGTGGGGGTCGCAGCCGAGGTAGGTGACTTCGAAGCCGAGTTCTTCCAGGTGCTGGGCCGTGTGGATGCCGGCGTGGTGTTCGATGGCAGTGGTGATGACGTGGGCGCCGGCCCCCGCTCGCCGCATCCCATAGGCGATCCCGCAGAGCGCCGAGTTGATCGATTCGGTCCCGCCGCTTGTGAACAGGATCTCCGATGGCCGTGCCCCGAGGCAGGCCGCCACCTTCTGCCGCGCGCCGTCGACCGCCGATTGGGCCTCCCGGCCGAGCGCGTAGAGCCCGCTGGGGTTGCCGAACCGATCCCCGAGGTAGGGCAGCATCGCCTCCCGGGCAGCCGGGTGCAGGGGCGTCGTCGCGGCGTGGTCCAAATACACCATCCCGGCGATCGTACCAGACAGCCCCCGGCGTGGTATGCTTCGCGAAGCGGCGCATGGCGGATATGCAGGCGCCAGCATCATGGAGGAACACGGCCATGACTTCCCTCGTGGGCCGCCCAAAGACCCGCACCTACCAGCAGTTCATTGATGGCCGCCTGGCCGACGCCGCCTCCGGTGAGACCTTCAGCCGGACCAGCCCCTTTGACGGCAGCATCGTCGCCACCTACCCCAACAGCGGCATCGAGGACGCCCAGCGCGCGATCGAAGTCGCCCGCCGCGTCTTCGACGAAGGCACCTGGGCGACCTCCCCCGCCGCGGACCGTGCCGCCATCCTCCGCAAGGCCTCCGACCTCCTGCTCGCGAACGCCGACGAACTGGCGGACTCGCTCACGGCCGAGGTGGGCAAGCCGAGGACGATGGCCATGGGCGAAGTCCTCATGACCGCCGACGTCTTTCAGTTGTTCGCCGCCAAAGCCCTCGACCTGAAGGGCGAGTCCATCACCCAGCAGATCCCGGACGCCGTCGGCCTGGTCATCCACGAGCCGGTTGGCGTCGTCGGCATCATCACGCCCTGGAACTTCCCGTTGCTGCTGCTTTCCTGGAAAGTCGGCCCTGGCATCGCCGCCGGCTGCACCATGGTCGCGAAGCCCTCCCACTACACCCCCGGCAGCACCCTCATCCTCGCGCGCATCCTCGCCGAGGCCGGCCTCCCGGACGGCGTCTTCAACGTCGTCACCAGCGAAACCGACAACGGCGCCCTCGTCGGCCAGCACCTCGCCGCTTCCGAACTGGTCGACAAGATCGCCTTCACCGGGTCGACCGCGAGCGGCAAGGCCGTGATGCGCGCCGCCGCCAACAACGTCAAGAAGATCTCGCTCGAACTCGGCGGCAAGTCCCCCAACATCGTCTTCCCGGACGCGCAGATCGACGCGGCGGTGGCCGGCGCCTTCTTCGGCATCTACCTGAACAGCGGGCAGGTCTGCCAGGCCGGCAGCCGCCTCCTCGTCAGCAACCGCGTCAAGGACGAGTTCGTTTCCAAGCTCGCGGAAATGAGCGCAACCCTCAAGCTGGGCGACCCGATGGACCCCGCGACGACGATGGGGCCGGTCATCAACGAGTCCCAGTTGAAGAAGATCGAAGGCTACATGGAGCGCGGCAAGCAGGAGGCGAAGCTCCTCACCGGCGGCAACCGCGCGACCGAAGGCGACCTCGCGAAGGGCCTCTTCGTCCAGCCCACCATCTTCGACAACGTCACCAACACCACCACCATCGCCCGCGAGGAGATCTTCGGCCCTGTCCTCTCGGTCCTCTCCTTCGACGACGTGGACGACGTCATCCGCACCGCGAACGACACCATGTACGGCCTCGCCGCCGCGGTCTGGACGAAGGACATCAACGTCGCCCTGAAGGTGGCGAAGGGCCTCCGGGCGGGGACCGTCTGGGTGAACGCCTACCACGGCACCGGCCTCTCCAACATGCCTTACGGCGGCTACAAGCAGAGCGGCCTCGGCCGCGAACTCGGCTCCGCCGGCCTCGAAGAGTTCATGGAAACAAAAGCCATCCAGATCAAGCTGAGCTGAGACGGGCCAGTTAGCCGTTGGCCGTTAGCTGAACGCGTGGGTAGCTGTCGCCGCCCCAACCGGTAGCCGCGGGTAGGGATTCTGACCGTGGCCGCATCTCCGGCCACTCCCGAACCGCGCCAGCCTCGACCGCCTCGCGATAATCCGTACCGCGACGGGCAGGGAGCGGCGTCCCCCCGCGCCAGCCCCCACCGCATCAGCCCCCGCCACCGGCAGCCGCGGCCGACCCTGGCCGAATCGCCGTGCACCCATCTTCCCACCCACGCCGCCCGCCCCCCATTCGTACCGCCACCCACATCACCGCAGCCGCCAGAACGCCGACGTCAGCCCCAGCCCCGCGAACAGCTCCTCCATCTCGTCCACGGTCAGCCGTCGCCACTCCCGTTCCCGCCGGTCCGGTCCGTAGACCACCTTTGCCAGCCGCCAGCACTGGTCCAGGGACAGCGTCGCCCCCTCGGGCATATGCCAGTCAGCCAACCATTTCGCGAGATGTTCTTCCGACCGGAAGATGAGCATCGTCTTTCAGTTGAAGACGATGTCCCGCCACCATTCGGCCGCCGGGACCGCGAAATGGACGATCCCCTGCGCCGGATCGAGGGACCCGTCGCTCACCCGCAACGGCATCGCCGTGCCGCAGTCCCCGCACGATGCCTGGATGCGCGCGTCCCGCCCGAGCATCGCTGCTACCCCCATCACGTCCCAGATGCAGTTCCCGTAATACGCCTGCCCGTCCACCGTCGCCACGAACGCCGTGGGGACCGCCGAAAAGGGGTTCGCCATCAGGACTTCGCCGCCATCGCGTTGGAGCACGAGCATGCGCGCCTCCGCCAGCCGCCGGAACGCCGCCTCGACCTCCACGCCCGTCGCCGAGAGTGCCGCCGCCGTCTCCGCGATGCTCGGCGGCAGCCCCAGCTTCATGGTCTGGTCGTAGACGTAGCGGCGCACGTCCTGGTCGAATGTGGCTGGTGTGAGCTCGGCGCTCATTCTGTCGGGTCTCCGGAGCCGCTGCGAGTGACGGTTGTCGCGCCACCAGCGCAGGGGTAGCATCGCCCCGGGACGCTATGCCTCAGTCCACGGGAAGTCAATCACGCCCACGATTCCCTGCCCCGCGCTGGCTCGCCTGCGCCGCCCTCCTCCTAGCGGCCGGGCTGATTGCCCTTGCCGCCGACCGCCCATCCCCCGCGCACGCGGTCTGTGGCGGCAACCCCGACGAGGTTCAGGATCTCTGGTCCATCACCGAGCCCGCTGGCTCCAGCTTCTTCGCCCAGGGTCCCGCGCCGCTGCGCGTCACCCTGAGCATTCGAGGCGGCGTGGTCAGCTTTCCCACCGACGAGATCGTCACCGTTCTGGACTGGGGCGACGGCTCCGGATCGTCGGTGGTCGCGACTGTACCGTGCGGCGACGGGGAGACCTCGTTCTGGCCGGAGCAGGGCCTGACCCACACCTACACCCTTCCCGGTGAGTACTCTCCCATGTGGACGATCGCATCAACTGACCCCGAAATCCCGTTCAGCTTCACTTTCCAGGCGTTCGGCGTCCAGGTCAGCGCGGCCCAGGAACCAACCGCGGTGCCGCCGCCGACGCCCACGGAGGCGGCCGCCACGCCGACACCGCTGCCGCCGCAGTCCACGCCGACTCCCGGCGCGGAGCCGACGCCGCCACCCGCGGCCGGTTCGACCGCCGTGCCGTCAGCGACGGCATCACCTTCTTCGTCAACGCAGCCGCCGACGGCTGTCGCCCCCGGGACCGGCACCACCGCCACCGCCACCTCCTCACCAGCGGCCGGGACCACCCCCTCCCCAACCGCGTCACCTCCGGCCGCCACAGGTGACGAAGAGCCCCCGAACCCCGCCGTCCCAGAGTTCGCCGCCGCCCTCCCCGAGATCCAGGACATCCCCACCGACCCCGACGTCGTCGCCACGAACATCATCATCGCCGGGTTCACCGTCTGGGTGCTCTTCACCTCGGTCCTCCTCAACCAGGTCCTCCAGGACAACCGCGGGGAGGTCGAACGGCGGACATCCTGGCTCCGTCCCCGGCAGTGGCGGCTCACGCGATGGGCCTTCCGCGGCGGGGGCAGCCGGAACCGCCTGCATGAAGCCGCGCAACTGCTGGGCGTCCTTGCCATCACCGGCGCCATCTACACGCTTGCAGAGCCCGGCTTCGGGCTGAACCGCCAGGTGGCCATCCTCTTCGTCAGCGTCGTGGCCGGCGTCGGCATCGTTTCCTATGCGGTTTCCGGCGTCGAAGCCCGCGCGATCCGCCGCATCGCCGGCGCCCCCGCAGCCGTCAGGCCCTATGCCGCCACCATCGCCGTCGCCGCGGTTTCGCTCCTCGTGACGAAGCTGTTCGACCTCCGTCCCGGGATCGTCTACGGCTTTATCGCCTCCACCACGCTCCTCGCCGCCGCCGGCCCGGACCGTAACCAGGCAGGGAGGATCGCGGCCCGGCCGGTGCTGGCGAGCCTGGCCATCGCCGTTGCCGCCTGGCTGGCGGTGGGTCCGTTGCGGTCGGCCTCGGCCGGCTCCGAATCGTGGCTGCTCGCGGTCGCCGAATCCACGGCGGTCATCGTCTGCGTCGGCGGTATCGAAGGGGCGGTGTTCGCCATGATCCCGGTCGCCGAAACCGATGGCGGGAAGCTCTACCGCTGGAACCGCGCCGCCTGGTTCGCCATCACCTTGCCCGCGGTGTTCCTCATGTGGCACGTGCTCTTCGGCCGCGAACAGGCCTACTTCTCCGGCCTCCGCGAAGCCCAGTCGATGACCGTCGTCGTGGTCTTCGCCGCCTACAGCCTCCTGACCATCGCCGCCTGGGCCTATTTCCACTTCCGTTCCGAACCCGCCGCCGCGGAATGACCGCCCCCCTCGCCCATCGCAATGGGAGAGGGGAGGGGGTGAGGGTCCCTTGCATTTGTGGCGCGACCGCCCGGCGGGTACATTTCGGTCATGCCCGAGGCTTCGCTGATCACCGATGAAGTCCGCGCCCTCGTGGGGACCGCCACCGCGCCCGTGCGCGCCCAGCTCTCCCGCCGGTCAGTCGAACGCGCGATGGACACGTTCCTCGGGATGCGCCACCCGCCGGCGCCGGAGGAAGGCCAACGCGCCCCCGGCTACGCTCTCGCCGCGCTCGAACCGGAACCGGAGCGCGTCGAACTCCCCAACCTGATGCCCAACTCGCTCCTGATCAGCAACGAATGGCAGTTCGAACGGCCGCTCGTCGTCGGCGAGGAAGTCACGATGGTCACCCGGATCGGCGATATCAACGAACGCTTCGGCGGCCGCTTCGGCTACAGCATCTACTTCCGCAGCGACGTCGAGTTCAGCGACGCATCCGGCGCCATCATCGCCCGCAGCGTCAGGACGATGATGCAGTACAACGCCGCCGACGCCCGAGACGGGGGCGAAGAATGACCGTCGCCGCTGCCACCCTCCACGAAGGCGACGATCTCCCCCCCGTCACCATCACCCCGGACCTTGCGATGGCGATCCGCTACAGCGGCCTGACCTGGGTCTTCGTCCCCTTCTTCTATGACATCGAAGCCGCCCGCGCCCAGGGCATGCCCGGCACCCTCGTCCCCGGGCCCATCAAGCTCGGCCTCATCGAGCGCGTGATCGAAGAATGGCTCGGCGACGCCGGCTTCGTCCGCCACGTCCGCGCCGCCCATCGCCGCCCCGACATCACCGGCCGCCCGATCACCATCCTCGGCCGCGTCGCCCGGGTGTTCGATGCGGACGGCAAGCGCCGCGCCGACCTCGAAATCATCATCCAGAACGACCAGGGCGAGCCCTCCGTCCGCGGCTTCGCCACCATCGAATTCTTCCCCTGACCACGCCCTCCCCCTCCGAACCGCGACCGTAAGGAAGCGCGCGGTGCGTCTGCCCTCCGCAGGTCCCCGCGGCTGGATCCGTACCGCGACCGGCACGGAGCGGCGTCCCCTCCTCCCTCCTCCCACCCGGAGTGCGATAGTCAACCGCCACAGGTAGACTCCCCCCCCCACCCCTCTCGAAACGGAGCCCGCCCTTGGACGCACAGGTAGAAGCCCTTCTCCAGATGATGAAAGCCCAGGCACAGGCCACCGGCGCCCCCGCCATGTGGACCCTCCCCGCCGCTGTCGCCCGGGCCGGCGCCGAACAGTCGTTCACCGCCTTCAACCAGCCCATGCCCGAAGGCGTCGCCATCCTCGACCGCACGGTTCCCGGCCCGGCCGGGGAGATCCCGGTGAAGGTGTTCGCGCCGCGAGGCAGCGGGCCGTTTCCCCTCCTCGTCTACATCCACGGCGGCGGCTGGGTGATCGGCAGCCCGGCCACACACCAGAAGCTCTGCGCCGAACTGGCACTGGGCGCCGGCGTCGCCGTGGTCAGCCTCGACTACCGCCTCGCGCCCGAGCATCCCGCCCCGGCCGCGCTTGACGACTGTGTCGCCGCCACCACCTGGATCGTCGCGAACGCGTTCCAGTTCAACGCCGATGGCTCCCGCTTCGCGATTGGCGGCGACAGCGCCGGCGGCAACCTCACCGCCGCGGCCTGCCAGCGCCTTCGCGACGCCGGCGGCCCCAGCCCGAGGCTCCAGTTACTCCTCTACGGCGCCTTCGACACCGACCTCACCCGCCCGTCCTACCTCCGCAACGGCGAAGGGAAGATCCTCGAGATGGACGCGATGAAGTGGTTCTGGGGCCACTACCTCTCCGGCGGCGCCGACCCGAAGGACCCGGGCATCTCCCCCGCCCGTGGCAACCTCGCCGGGCTGCCCCCCGCCCACCTCATCGTCGGCACCCTCGACCCGCTCCACGACGACTCGGTCGACTACTCAGCGAAGCTGAAGGCCGCCGGCGTCCCCGCGACGCTCAGCGTCTACGAAGACATGCCCCACGTCTTCCTCCAGTTGACGGCGATGCTCGATGCGGCGAAGCGTGGCGTGGCCGAATGTTGCGCTGCCCTCAAGCAAGCCCTCGCCTGAAGCAGCCCTACCCGGCCGCTGCCTCCGTGACCACGGCCACACCCGCCGCCCGGAGCCGGTTCGCCCGCCCCCAGAGCACCAGCAGTGGCGGCATCAGGACGAGGAAGTACGCCGCCGAGAAGATAAACGCAGCCTTCAGCGAGATCCCGTCAGCGAAGAACCCCAGCGCCGGTTCGAAGAACGCGACCTGGAAAGCGAAGAGCAACTGCATGAGGCTCAGCACGGTCGCCCGCTGGCTGCTGTCGATCCGCTGGTTGAGGTAGCCGTCGATCGCTGGCCGCGTGAGCCCCGCCATCAGTGAACTGAGCCCGAAGAATCCGAACGCCGCGGTCGACTGGATCCCGGCGAGCCCGCCGTAGGAGATGACGATCGCCGCGCCGGCGGTGGCCAACAGCGGCCCCACCCCCATCCGCGCCGACACCCGGAATGCCACCAGCGCCGCGATCACGGAGATCAGCCGGAGCGGCGCCTGGTAGACCCCGAAGAGCACGTTGCTGACGTCGTGTTCGATAAGGAATGGCTGGATGAGGACCACCGGCCCGAACGTCCCCGCCAGCAGCACGGAGCCCGTGAGCAGCGTGTACCGCACCTGCGGGTTGTTCCAGGCGAAGCGCACGGCGCCCGAAAGGTTCGCCCAGTAGCGCTTCGCCTCGCGCTCGATCGCGGGTTCGTGCATCGTCAGCGCGAGGACGGCCGCCAGCAGCGGCGGGATCGCCCCAATCTTCGTCACCGTGCCCAGTCCCAGCCATCCGCCCAGCACGCCGCCGAGGGTGATGCCGGCCATCCCCGCAACCAGCCGTATCGCGAAGGCGCGCCCCGCGACCTTCTGGAAACGCGTCTCTTCCCCGGATTCCTTGAGCGAATCGTAGGCAAGCGCCTGGTCCGCGCCCGACATCATCGACATCGCCACGGCCCACAGCATGTAGTCAGCGAAGAGCATCCAGTAGTTCTGGGTGAAGCCGAACCCGAGGACGGTGGCGGAAAAGAGCAGTCCGCCGAGAGCCATCACCCGGCGCCGGCCGATCTGGTCCGCGAGCGCTCCCGTCGGCGCCTGGAGCACCGCGACGAGCAGCCAGAAGGGCATGTCCATCGCCAGGATCCACTTCAGTTCGAGCCCGCGGTCCTCCATCAGGTATTTGATCCAGACACCCGCCCAGAGCGCGAAGTCCATCAGGAACCCGTAGGCGAAGAACAGGCGGATGTTGCGGGCGGTGATCCGGGACTTCGCTTCCATGACAGTCGGATCAGCCTACGGCAACCGTGCTGGCGAGCAAAGCGAAAACGCCCGGACGGGACGTGTCCCGCCGGGCGCTGGTTGCTGGTGGACTCCCGGGGCTGTCCCCGGGGGCCTCAGGAGATGTCGAGCAGCGTCGAGAAGATGCCCGCGCCGATCGGGACGTCGCCGTCGCTGGTCATGCCAAGGGCGATGAACCCGAGGACGGCCACGGCTACGACCATGCCCGCGGCACAGGCCATCACCACCTGCTTGGACTCGGCGCCACTCGCGGACTGGGCCGCGTAGATCGCCATGACGAACGAGAGCGA
The DNA here is from genome assembly GCA_964438865.1 of uncultured Anaerolineaceae bacterium. Classification (GTDB taxonomy): domain Bacteria; phylum Chloroflexota; class Dehalococcoidia; order Tepidiformales; family Tepidiformaceae. Next base: position 106,606 of record CAYTMI010000005.1, read on the forward strand.
TATCGGGACCAGTGCGAAGACCGGCCACAGCATCGGGATGAACATGAGGATGGAAAGGGCGAAGGGAGCCGCCGCGTATCCCATCGTCCGGGTCAGCGCCTGCAGGTCGACCTGCACCTTGTACACCTGGACCAGCACGACATACACCACCAGGATCATCCCGACGCCGTACATCACGGCGGTGAAGATCGTCCCCAGGATGACCGTGTTGAGGAAGGCGCCGTCGAGTTCGATGAACTCCGACGGGACGACCTGCCAGTAGAGGAAGGCCCCCAGCCCGGCCAGCAGACAGCTTATTGCCGCCACGACCACCGCCGGGATCAGTTCGTTCGCATCGTCCCGGACTTCGTCGAACACCGTCGTGTCGAGCCGGGCCATGCGCATTACGTGGTTCATCATCTTGTTCGGGTCCATGCAATCCTCCTGAGCGCGTACGGGCTGGCGGCCAAGCCGCTCGACCGCCGAGTCGCCAGTCGGGCGCACTATAGCACCTTTGTAAAGTGATGCGAAAGCGAATATTCGCGTGAACATTTAATCCCGGTCAGAGCGGCCGTTTTCCCGCCATCCCCGGCCGCCGCGGATACCGCTCCCCCGTGGGCGCCGTCCTCCTCAGTACCGCCACGGTCACCTGGGCCGCGACTTCAGGCCGCATCGGCCGCGCCTCCACGAATTCGCAGCCAAGCGCAGCCATCGCCCCGGCCGCCGCATCCACTTCTCCTGGCAACGCCGACCCCTTGGGCAGCGCCAGCGTCCCCCCAACGGCGCAGAGCGGCGCCGTGTATTCGAGGAGTTCCCGCAGTGGAGCCACCGCGCGGGCGGTGACCGCCTCGCAGGCGTCGCGCAATGGCCCCCGGCCGGCATCCTCGGCGCGGACGGCATGGACCGTCACGTTCGCCAGCCCCAGTTCCGCGGCCATCTCTTCCAGCAGCCGGGCCCGCTTCTGTAGCGGCTCGACCAGGTGCACGCGGGTGGCCGGGAGCACCGCCGCCGCCACCATCCCCGGGTAACCGCCCCCGCTCCCGACGTCGGCGAGCACCGCGGCACTGACGATTTCGGGGCACAGGCGCAACAGTTCCAGCGACTCGGCATACTGGCGGCGGACCATCTCCCCCGGCGCCACCGAGGTCACCCGGACCCGCGGCGCGGCCGCCTCCACCAGGACCGCGTGCCGCTGAAGCAGCGGCAGCCACCGTCCCGGCGCGGCGAACGCCGGGAACAGCCCGGGCAAGTCATCCCATTCCAGCGATGCGGCGGCGCACATACGGTGGCAATGATGATAAGCTGAACCCATGACATTGGACGCCGGGCCGGAACGCCCTAGCAACGTCACCCTCCACACTGCCCTTCACGACTACATCGCGTCGCTCAAGCCTGAGCAGCGGCTCGGTTCCGCCACGTCCTACGTCGAACGCTACGTCGACCGGGTTGGCCGGGACTTCATGGTCGCCACCCTCTCCGGGAGCCGCGTCGAAGGCTACGCCGAACACTGGATCAAGCCGACCGACCCGGCCGCCGCCGAACAGGTGCAGGCACTCAAGGCCTGGTTCGCCTTCCTCAAGAAGAAGAACTACACCGTCCAGAACTTCGGCATCCACATCCGCGTCCGCAAAGTCGCCGGCCGCACCACCGGCTCTGAAGTCCGGCTCGAAGAAGCGCCAGTCGAAATGACCGCCGAGGGCCTCGGCGCGCTCAGGCAGGAACTCGAAGAACTCAACCGTCTCAAGCCCGAACTCGTCGCCGCCATCACTGCCGCCCGCGAAGACAAGGACTTCCGCGAAAACGCCCCCCTCGATGCCGCCCGCGAAGCCCTCGCCTTCCAAGACCAGCGCGTCAAGCAGATCGAAGCGGCCCTCAAGCGCGCCGTCGTCGTCGAATCCAGTATCGATGACAAGGCAGTGGTCGGCTCGATGGTCACAGTCGAACGGCTCGACACCGGGATGGAAGCGACCTACAAGCTCGTCAGCGCCAACGAAGCGAGCGGCGCCGAGAAGAAGATCTCGGTCGAGTCGCCGGTGGGCAAACAGCTCCTCGGCAAACGCGCCGGCGATGAAGTGAAGGTGTCGGCGCCGAGCGGGGCGATCGAATATCGCGTCAAGCTCGTCAAACAGCCCTAGCTGTCACCCACTCTAAGAACCGCCCTGACGAACCGCACTCCAGCCGCCGTTACTGAAGGCAGGGCCGCCACCGCCACGCGCCCGAATCCCGGGGTCTCTCCTTCGGGGGATGCGGGTTTTCCCCGCTGCTGGCAGCCGCCGATCCTCACGCATACTCCCCGGCGGAGGGTAAGACCATGCTTGTTAAGGGTGACGCCAAGTGCCTGCATTGCGGATTTGTGACTGGCCCGTGGGTTGGCGGGAAGGGTGCCGCCATCACCTTGCAGGGCCTCGACGCGGCCAAACGCCCCGCCGGCGCTGACCTCACCGCCCTCGTCCGCTGCGCCCGCTGCGATGGTCCCGTCTTCCTCGACGATGCCGACCCCGTCGTGTCGGGCCACCGCCTTCGCCGCATCCAGCGCCTGCGCGAACAGATCGCGGCCTTCGACGCCCGCCGCCCTCGCGCCGCCTAGTACTTCCGGAAGAAACTTCGCGACCGTTCAGGACCGCCCCCGGGTCCGTTGCGCCCCTCTCCCGCGAAGTTGTGCAGACCGGAGAGAGAGGTTGGGGGTGAGGGCGCAGGGCTACGGATCGCTCGCTGAGTTTCGCAACTGAGTGCTAACCCCCCAGGCGAATTAACAGCAGTCGTCCTTGTACCCGCAGCGCCGGCACACCGCCAGGCGCGACCCCTTGATATCGGCCAGTAACTCCCCGCAACGGGGGCAAGTCTGCAAGGGCAACGCCGCCATAGACCCTTTGTCCCACGAATTCGCCCCGAAATCAAGCGAGAAGTGCTAATCCGCTTGACATGATGATCATTTCCCTCCTAGATTTGCCCTGACACCTTCGCAGCGAGGCATTGGTCTGTAAGGGGAGGGATGCGCTCGAACAGGCGAAGGAGCCTTCCCCCTGCTGTCAGAGAGTCGCTCACCCCGCCTCTTGCCTGAGAGCCCCCATGGCCGTGGGGGCTCTCCCCTTTCCCCCACCATCACTTTGCCCCCGCGCCGGGAACGGTGGCCCTTTCGGCACGGCCCGCCTTCGTCCACAATTGTGAATGAAGGCGCAAACCGTCAGGAGGGATCCCACCGTTGACCACCACCCGTTTTCCCCGCCGTTTCGCACTGCTCGCTCTTGGCACGCTCCTCGCAGGAGGCGCGCTCGCGGCCTGCGGCGGCAGCGATGACTCCACTCCCGCCGACGGAAACGGCACCCCGGTGCCCACGGCCGCCAAAGAGGTCACGATCCCGGCCGGCGCCCCCTTCATCGACCAGGAGAACCTCGCCTTCAAGCCCGACAAGCTCACGGTGAAGGCCGGCGACAAGGTCTACTTCCTCAACAGCGACACCGCCATCCACACCGTCACCATCGACGCCAAGAACGTCTCGGGCACCATGAAGAAGGGCGACGTCGTCGTCTGGGCCGCCCCGGCAGCCGGCACCTACAAGATCACCTGCGACTTCCACCCGCAGATGAAGGCGACGATCACGGCGCAGTAGGCCCCTCGCCACCGGTCAGGGACGGGGCTGGTCTTCGAACCACCAGCGGTAGGCGCGGAGGTCGGTGCGGCCTTCCGCGTCGAACGTGACTCCCTCTCGCTCCAGCACATCGCGCTGGAGGTCGGCCTGCATCCCCCGGCCCTTGAGGCTGATCGCCCCGCTGGTGTTGATCACCCGCCACCAGGGGACGTCGCTCCCAGCCGGCAGGTTGTGCAGCGCGTATCCCGTGGCGCGGGCGGCCGCCGGTGAGCCCAGCGCCAGCGCGATCTGCCCGTAGGTCACCACCCGCCCCGGCGGCACCTCGCGCACCTTTTCGTAGACGCGCAGGTAGTAGGAAGGCAGCGAAGGCGAAGGGTCGGTATTGCCCGTGGTCGGGCGCATGGCAGCCACGCGCGTATTATGCGTCCTCACCATGAACCAGGCCGACCCACCAGCCGCCCTCCACGGCATCCGCGTCATCAACATGGGGCAGATCCTCGCTGCCCCCTTCTGCGCCACCCTCCTCGCCGAATTCGGCGCAGAGGTCATCAAGGTCGAACAGCCCGTCATCGGCGACCCGAACCGCGGCAACGTCTCCTTCGCCCAGGACAATCGCGGCCAGAAGTCGGTCACGATCGCTCTCGACCGGCCCGAGGGGAAGGCCCTCTTCCGGCGCCTCACCGACGCCGCCGACATCCTCATCGAAAACTACCGCCCGGGGACGCTGGAGAAGTTCGGGCTCGCCCCCGATTCCCTGCGCGAAACCAACCCCGGGCTAATTGCCGTCCGATTCAGCGGATACGGCCAGACCGGTCCCTATGCCGACCGCGCCGGCTTCGACCGCGTCGCCCTCGCCTTCGCCGGGATCACCTACCTCACGGGATACCCTGACCGGCCGCCCGTGCGCCCCGGCTACTTCGTCGCAGACTACGGGGCCGGCGTCTTCGGCGCCTTCGGGGCGATGACTGCCCTCCAGTCCCGCCACGCCACCGGCCGCGGACAGGACGTCGACGTCGCCCTCTACGAAGCAGTCTGGCGGATGAGCGGCACCCACGCGGCCGCCTATGCCCTCAGCGGCAAGGACCGCGAACGTTCCGGCAACTACTTCCCCGGCGTGGTCCCCGCCGAACAGTTCGAAACCGCCGATGGGCACTTCCTCGTGGTCAACGCCACCACCCAGCGCGTCTTCGAACGCCTCTGCGAAGCCGTCGGGCGCCCGGAGCTCCCCCAGGACCCGCGCTTCACCCCTCGCGCCAACCTCATGGCCAACCACGCTGCCATCCACGTCGTCGTCGAGGAGTGGGCGCGGACTCGCACCCTCGCCGAATGCCAGGCGACGCTCAATGAATACGGCGTCCCCGCCAGCAAGGTCTACGCGACCAGCGACATCGTCGCCGACCCCCATTACGCCGCCCGGCACCAGGTCGTGAGCGTCGACAGCCTCGATTTCGGGCCGCTCCTCCAGCCCGGGGTGACACCGCTGCTCACGGGGACACCCGGAGCCGTCCCCGGCCGCGCCCCCGCCCTCGGCGAACACAACGACGAAGTCTTCCTCGGGGAACTCGGCCTCGACCCCGCCGAATACGCCCGCCTCAAGTCCGAAGGGATCGTCTAACCCCGGCCCGGCAACTCGCCATCCGTACCGCGACCGGCAGGAAGTGGCGTCTCCCCCCAGACTGCTACGCTCCGCCGCCACCGCGCTGCTCCCCCTCCCCCCGCGAAGTCGGGGGAGGGGGCCGGGGGGTGAGGGCCCTTCCCGGGCACGACGAAGGCCGCCTGCGCTCCCTGGGGTGGGTGCGCGCGGCGGCCTCGTCTGTCCCGGCGCCGGAGAGGGGGCGCGCGGGTATCCTCTCGCTCCGGCTATGCGGCCGAGCGGTGCTCTTCGTTCGTGATGAAGTCCATGTCGCTGAGCCAGTTCTTGAACTTCTTTTCGATGCCGCAGACCTTGCAGACGCCGTGGCTCTCGGGGCCGTTCGGCTCCTCGATCCGCCAGCGGTGGAAGTGGTCGGCTGCGACCGGCCGCTCCTGGGTTGCGTTCTCTGCCATGTGGATCCTCCTTGCGCTTGTTGACTCGGCTCCCGCCGGTCAGCTACGCTTTTCTTGTGTGAGTGCCAGAGCTATCGAAGCTGTAGCACCGTGTGCGCGTAGAATCGCACAAGTGGCACTACGAATGCAATAGCCTCGGCACTATTTTCTTGTTACGCATTCATTACCTTCCCGACCGGGGTGACCATGGGCCAGCGAAGCGAATCTGAAGCCGGGCGCAAGTCCTACAACCACCCCTGTGTGATCGCTCAAACGCTCGACATCCTCGGCGACCGCTGGACCCTTCTCATCCTCCGGGATCTCATGGCCGGCCTCCATCGCTACTCCGACATCCTCGAAAACTGCTCCGGGATGTCCCCGAACGTCCTCTCCGACCGGCTCAAACGCCTCGAGGCCGATGGCCTGGTCCACCGCGAATACCACCGCGAACTCCCGCCCCGGGTCGAATACTCCCTGACCGAGTCCGGCTGGGGCGTCCGCCCAATCCTTCTCGCTCTGCTCGATTGGGGCCGCGACCACCTCCCCGATTTCGATCCCGAAGCGCTCCGCGCCGAGTTCTCGACGGATTTCGCCGTGCGGATGATCCCTGCCTTCTCCTTTCACCCCGAAAGTGCAGCCGGCCTCGCCGCCACGATGGCCGTCGAAATCACCGACTGCACCGACTGTAATACATGGACATTCGACATCCATGACGGCCACATACACCCCCGCCGCCGAATCAACGGCCTCGCAGACGTGGTCCTGAAGACGACCTCGGAAGGTTTCTTCAACTTCGTCCAGGGGCGCGCCCCCGTGCAGGAATGCGGCGAACTCGTCGGCCCCCTCGAAACAGCCGCTGCGATCCAGGCCTGCTTCCACCCACTCTGAACCTCCCTCGCTCCCCCTTGAACCATCCCCTTTCCTGAAGATCGCGTTCCCCGGCACCTGACGACGCCGCCCGCCACCCCGTACCATGCTTCCATGCTCCTCCTTCTTTCCGGCGGCACGGTCACGCGCGACGGCAAGCCCGAAGCCGGCAACCAGCTCGCCATCCGCCGCCGCCTCCAGGAACTGAAAGACCAGGCCGACGGCGGCAGCGGGATGCTCACCACCAACCTCACGGTCATCGAAGGGCGCGACGCGAAGCCCCACGAGATCCTCGGGCCGGCCATGTCCCCGCCGTTCCTCGCGCCCATGCGGCTGGTCATCGTCGAAGGCCTTATCGACCGCTTCGAGCCGCGCCCGGAACAACGCACCCCCCGCAGCGTCGACGCCTTCAACCCGCTCTTCACTGCCCTCGAACAGGGCCTGCCGCCGACTACCGCGCTGGTCTTCACCGATGGAACGCACGTGCGGTCGAACCCGATGGCCGCCCGCCTCGCCAAGATCCCCGGCGCCGCCATCGAAGACCACCCGGAGCTGAAGAAGGACGAACTCCTCCGCTACGTCCGCGACGAAGGCGCCGCCCGGACCATTCGCTTCCGCCCCGGGCCCTCGCGCCGGCAGCTCCACGAAGGCCACGAACGCGAGCCCGAGAGCGATCCCGTCGCCCTCCTCGCTTCTCTGAGCAAGGGCGACACCCTCGCCATCGCCAACGAACTCGACAAGCTCGCCCTCTACACGATGGGCGCCGATGTGACCGTGGACGTCGTTGCCGAAGTCTGCGCCGGCGAACGCGAAGCCAACAACTTCGACTTCGTCGACGGCGTCATGGACGGCGACCTCCGCAAGGCGTTCGCCGCCCTCGAACTGCTCCGGCGCGACGGCATCAGCGAACAGGAACTCCTCGGCTCCTTGATGGGCGCCTACCGGCTCATGGGCCAGGTGCTCGACTTGCTGGAGGACGGCGCCCCGCCGGAACAGATCGGCTTCGCGATCAAGCGCCCGTGGCCCAACCTCCGCGACCGCGCCATCGCCCGCGCCCGGCGCCTCGGTCCGGCCGGCCTCAGGAAAGCCTACGAGGCGATGATCGAAGCCGACCGCACGAACAAGATGGGCGAAGTCGATGACGTCCTGACCACCGAAGTGCTCATCGCCCGGCTCTGGCAACTCGCCCCCACCCGCCGCTAGCACTTCCCGAACAGGAAGCGCGACCGTTCGGGCAGCCGCTTGACGGCCTTGCTCCCCCTCTCCCGCCTCGCGGGAGAGGGGGCCGGGGGGTGAGGGTCAGCCCTGCCAGATCGGGTTGTAGCAGGCCACCCGGCGCGCGCTTTCGCCGAAGGCCTCCAGCGGCGGTGGGCCGCCCCCCCGGCAGGCGAGAAGCACCTTCGGGCACCGGGCGATGAACGGGCAGTGTTCCGCCGGCGCCGTCAGCTCGGGCGGCGTGCCCGGGATCGAAGGCAGGTCTTCGCGTACTGGCCGGTCCAGCCGCGGGAGCGTCGCCAGGAGGCCATGGCTGTAGGGGTGCAAGGGCGACTTCATGACCGAATCGACGTCCGCCGATTCGACGATCCGGCCGCCGTACATCACCGCCACCTGGTCTGCCATCTGCGCCACGATCCCGAAGTCGTGGGTGATCAGGAGGATTGAAGTGCCCCTGGCCCGGCGGAGATCGTCCAGCTGCCGGAGGATCTGCGCCTGGATCGTCACGTCGAGGGCGCTGGTCGGTTCGTCCGCGACGATGATCTCAGGGTTCAACACGGTCGCAATCCCCACCATCACCCGCTGGCACATCCCCCCGGAAAGCTGGAACGGGTAGGCTTTCGCGATTCGTTCCGGGTCCGCGAGGCCCACTTCTCGAAGGACGTCCAGCGCCCGGGCTTTCGCTTCCTTCTTGGAAATGTCCAGGTGGCTCGTCAGCGTTTCGGCGACCTGGTCGCCGATCTCGATCACAGGATTCAGTCCCGCGACGGGGTCCTGGAAGATCATCGCTATCCGCCGGCCGCGGACCTTGCGGAGTTCGCGGTCGGGGATGCTGAGCAGATCCCGGCCGTCGAAAAGGACCTCGCCCCCGATGACTTCCGCCTGCTGCGGCAGCAGCCGGAGGAGCGCCATCGCCGCCGTCGTCTTCCCCGAGCCAGACTCCCCGACGACCGCGAGGATCTCCCCGCGGCGGAGGTCGAAGCTCACCGAGTCCACCGCGTGGACGGTCGCTTCCTTGGCGCGGTAGCGGACGCTCAGGTCCCGGACGCTCAGGATCGGTTCGGTCATCGCAAAACGGCGACGGGGCCTGTCTGGGGCCCCGTCGTGGTTCTCCTTGGCGTGGTTGCGTTTAGTCCGCGGGCCGGAACGAAGAGACGAACCGCCCCTGGATCTCTACGTTATCAGGCGCGGAATAGATCGGCTCCATCGTGCTGTTCGCCGGCTGCAAGCGGATCCGGTCGCCTTCGTGATAGAAGCGCTTGAGCGTGACTTCGCCGCGGTCCTTAAGCCAGACCGCCACTTTGTCGCCGTCATTCGCGGTGTGGGCCGGTTCCAGGAAGACGATGTCGCCATCGTCGATCAGGTCGTCGATCATCGAGGTGCCCTTCACGCGGAGGGCGAACACGTTGGTCTTCCCGCGGACCATGTCCTCGGTCACCGAGACGGTGTCCTCGGCGTCCGCGGCCCAGCGGTCGCTGGTTGGCACAGGGATGGGCTGGCCGGCCGCAATCGCCCCGAGCACTGGGATTTCCACCACCCGCGGCCGCCTTCCGCGCGGCCCGAGCACTTCGATCCCGCGCGAAATCTCGCGGTCCCGCCGGATCATCTGCTTCTCTTCAAGCTTTCGCAGGTTGTAGTCGACCACCGAGGTGCTGCTGATGCTGCACCCCTCCTGGATGTCCCGGATGCTGGGCGGGTAGTCCTTTTCCTCGATGAACTCCCGGAGGAAGTCGAGGATCTGAGCCTGTTTGCCCGATAGCTCTTTCATGGAGATGCTCCGTCCGAACGCATGTTCGCCGCAACTTTAACAATGTGATCCCCTTATCGTCAATGCATGTTCGACTCCTGTTCGGAACAAATGGTCGCTTATCCACCGGCTCTGGCGTTTCCGTGCGCGACTTGCCAGACTCAGCCCCATGGAAGGCATCCAGCTCGGCCCCGCCACCGCATCCCAGGTCCAGGTCACCTGGGACGACCGCTGGGGCGGCCTCATCGTTTCGCTCCATCGCGAATTCGTCCCCGCCGACGTCGAAGGACTCATGCTCTCGACCCCGGCGGGCGAAGATGCCGCCCTCGTCACCTGGAAGGTTGATGGCGATGCGGCCGAGATCGTGTCGCTCGACGCCCTGCGCCCGGGCCACGGCTACGGTTCGATCGCCCTCTCCGCGGCCGAAGACGTGCTCCGCGCCCGCGGCGTCCACCGCCTCTGGCTGATGACAACGAACGACAACGCCGCCGCCATCGCCCTCTACCTGCGAAACAGATGGCGCCTCGTCGCCGTCCACCTCGACCACATGGACAGCGTCCGCGTCCGCAAGCCCTCGGTACCGCTCATCGGCGAAAACGGCCTCCCCCTGCGCGACCCCTGGGAATTCGAAAGGCGCCTCCCATGAGGCAGGTTGCCCTCCAAGTCGCCTCTGCCCGACGATTGATCGCCAGAACCGCACGGAGAGTTGGCCTTGTGACTGACCCGAACGCCCACGTCGCCCTCGTCATCGCCGCCCACCCCGATGACGGCGACTTCGGTTGCGCCGGCTATGCCGCCCAGCTTTCCGCGAAAGGCTGGAGCGTCCACTTCCTCGTCTGCACGAACGGCGCCAAGGGCACGGCTGACCGCAACATGCCCCGCGAGCGGCTCATAGCCCTTCGCCAGGAAGAGCAGCGCGAAGCCTGCCGCCGCATGGGGGTGAAAGACGTGGCCTTTCTTGACTACGAAGACGGCGAACTCGTCTACGACCGGCACTTCCTCGAACAACTCGTCCGGGCCATCCGCGTCATCCGCCCGAACACGGTCCTCACCCACGACCCGACGGACATCATCATCCAGAACAGCTTCATCAACCACCCGGACCACCGCGCAACCGGCACCGCCGCCCTCGACGCCATCTACCCGACGGCGCGCGACCACCTGAATTTCCCCGAGCACCTGGCCGAGGGCATCGAGCCCCACAAGGTTCGCGAAGTGCTGGTCTGGAACTCGAACCAGCCCAACTTCGATGTCGACATCAGCGCCGATGTCGAAGGGAAGATCCACGCCCTCACCGCCCACGTCACCCAGTTCGCCGACCGCCGCGGCTTCATCAACTACGTCCGCGAAGCCTGGAAAGCTCCCGACGGCCGCTACCTCGAGCAGTTCCGCCGGATCGAGTTGCAGTTCTAACCGCGGAGAGCCGTCTGCCCCGCTTTCCCACGGAAAAAGCGAAGCCCCCTCCTGGGAGCCGTCCGGGAGGGGGCCTCGCTCGTTGCGGGGAACAGCGGCCTGCCCACGAAAGGCGTGGGTTTCTTGCGGAGGAAAGCCCCAGCCAATGACCAGGCCGCCACGGATGTCCGCGCTACCCCGTATGTGGCCCTGCGCCAGCGAAAAGAGTCGCGGCGGCAAAGAAATTCGCGGAAATCGCGCCGCTCCGCCCGCTACCATGGCAACCATGGACCAACCGGGACTCGCCAGCGCCGTGACCGCCCTCTGCCAGGCGGAAGGCTTCGACCTCGTCGCATTCGTCCCGGCGGCGCCGCAAGCAGCCGCCCGCGAGGCCGCCCGCGCCCGCCTCGCCGAGGGCCGACTCACCGGCATGGGCTGGATTACCGCCGAATGGCTCGACCGCGCCACCGACCCCGGGCGCTTCCTCCCCGGCGCCCGCTCCGTCATCTTGCTGGCGCTGCCCTGCCACGCCGAGGCCCCCGTCCGTTCCCCGGGCGCCGGTCCAACCCGCGGCCGGGTCGCGCGCTACGCCTGGGGGCGCGACTACCACCGCGTCTTCGAATCGAAACTCCGGCGGATAGCGAAGCACCTGCGCGAACGCTTCGACGCCACCGCCCGCCCGACCGTCGACTATGGCCCGCTGCTCGAACGGCCGCTCGCCGTCTCAGCCGGGCTCGGCTGGCAGGGAAAGTCGACCATGCTGCTCGTCCCCGGCATCGGGCCATGGGTGCTTCTCGGCGCCATCGCCACGGACCTCGAATTGCCTCCCGGCGAGCCGCTCCGCAAGTCGTGCGGGACCTGCCGGCGATGCGCCACTGCCTGCCCCACGGGCGCCCTGGGAGCCGACGGCCAGGTGCTCGACGCCCGCCTCTGCATCAGCTACCACACGATCGAGAACCGCGGCGCCATCCCCCGCGACCTCCGCGAGAAGTTCGGCGGCTGGGTATTCGGCTGCGATGACTGCCTGGACTCCTGCCCCGTCGGCGCCGCCCGCTTCGACGCCCACCCGGACTTCGCCGCCGCCGCCGAGGACGACGCCTTCCCGCCTCTCGCCACGCTCCTCGCCCTCGACGAAGCCGCCTTCGCGGCCCGTTTCCGTGGCCGGGCTATCATGCGGGCGAAGCGCGACGGCCTCGTCCGCAACGCCTGCGTGGCCCTCGGCAACACCGGCGCCGCCGCTGACCTCCCGCCGCTCATCGCCGCCGCCGCCGACCCCTCGCCCCTCGTCCGCGAACACGCCGCCTGGGCGATCGGCCGCCTCTCCGCCCGCCTGCACGTCCCCGCCCTGGTCCGCGATGCCACCGCCGCCCTCGAAGCCCGCCTCGCGCAGGAGGACGACGCCTCCGTGCGGGAGGAACTCCTCGCCACCCTCGCTGGAGGCCCGCCACCCGGGGAGAAGTAGTGATCCCTGAAGGAGCGCAGCCGTCCGCCGCACCTTTCCCCTACAATCTCCCCACACCGGAGGGACACGCATGGCTGAATGGACGGACGACTCCTACGTTGGCAAGTACCTGGGCCGCCACGACTACGCGACCGGCCCCGAAGCCATCGCTGCCTACATCGCCGCCACCCGCGACGGCAACCCCTGGTACACCGGCCCGTCCCCCTTCGGTGCGCCCGTCGCCCCGGCCCTCCTCCTCCACAGCGAACAGTACAAGTTCGCCCTCAGCGACTGGTACCTGCCGAAGCTCTACGGCAACCTCCACATCCGCCAGGACTGGGACCTCTTCCAGCCCGTCATGGCCGGCGAACCCCTCTGGACCCACGGCATGATCGTCGACCGCTACCCCTGGCGTGACCGCGACGTCGTCGTCAACGAATTCAGCATCTTCAACGGCGACAACGTCATGGTCGCCCGCGGCCGCTGCCACCAGTCGTTCCTCCTCGACATCGACCCCAACGCCACCGTCGTTGGCAAGGACAAGCCGCGCCCGGCGGCAGTCGCCGCAGACCCCGGCGCGCCGATCGAGGTGCTCGAACCCGTCGAGAAACTGGTCGACCTGGACCTCTGCATGGCCTTCAGCGGCCCCCGCAAGAACTACCACAACGACCGCGAGGAAGCGAAGAAGCTCGGCTTTCCGGACGTCGTCGTCCAGGGCACGATGAGCACGACCTTCATCAGCGAGATGCTAACGAAGCGCTTCGGCGCCGGCTTCTTCCGTGGCGGGCGGATGTCGCTCAACCTCACGAACGTGCTCTGGGGCGGCGAAACCGTGACCGCCCGCGGCGTCGTCCGCGAAATCCGCGCCGAGGGCCCCCACCGCCGCGCCCACCTCGACGTCTGGACCGAAAAGCCCGACGGCACGAAGACCATCAAGGGCACCGCCAGCGCGCTGCTGTAGCGCTCGCGTCCCCGCCACCCCGGCCACCTATGGCCAGCCGTAATCTGTTGCATCGGGTAGTGACCGGCCGGCCGCGCTGGTGGTAGCGTCCGCGCATGGGCTTCCCGAACGCCGAACACCACGAGCGCGAACTCACCGACCGCCAGCGCCACGTCCTCGACCTCATCGCCCGGGGGCAGACCAACGCTGAGATCGCCGCCGACCTCGGGATCACGCTCGATGGGGCCAAGTGGAACGTCAGCGAGATCCTGACGAAGCTCGGCCTGTCCTCGCGGGAAGAAGCCGCCGAGTACTGGCGATGGCGGCGGCAGCCGGCTCCACGCACCAGGCGGGCGCTCCGCGCGATGGTGGGCCTTCCGGTGGTGCTGAAGGCCGCCTCCGTCCTCGTCTTGTTTCTGGGCCTTGCGGCGGCGGCCGTTGTCTTTGGGCCGCACGAGGTCAGAGTCACGTTCGACTCATGGACGCCCGTCCCCGGTCCTGACGATGACCCCTGGGAGGCCCCCCACCGCCCGTTGGCGCTCCCCTCGATCCCCGCTGGCGGCGCCTGCCCCGCCAGCCCCGGGCGCAGGGTCACCTCGCAGTTCGGCGCCGGCAGCGGCCCCGGCCCGGTCTACGTGGTCCTCGTATCCCTCCGGGCGGCTGGGCAGGGTCAGATGGACTACGGACTCGGCAACGCCTACGTCGGCGAATGGGGCGGCCAGAAAACCCTCTGGTACGTCGACCCCGCCTACACCGGCCCCGTCCTCATCCGCGGCAGCCGCATCGACGGCCCCGGCGAAGTGCGCTTCAACTATGGCGTTGAGGCACTCGCCAGCGAGATGCACCTCCCCCAGCCGGACCCGTTCGCCGGCCCGGGCGAGTGGCGCAGCGCAATCAGCTCCACCCGGCTCAAGGTCTCCGCCCCCGGCTGCTACGCCTTCCAGGTCGACGGCGACACCTTCAGTTACTCCATCGTCTTCCTCGCCGTCGTCACCGACTGATCGCTCCCCCAATCGCAAATCCCAAATCGAAACTCGCAAATCCTCAGCTATACTCCCCCAATCGCAAATCCCAAATCGAAAGTCGAAAATCCCCCCATGCTTCGCATCGGCCTCGTCGGCGCCCAGTTCATCGGCAACCTCTACATGCACGCCCTCAAGCAGGTCCACGGCGCCCAGGTCGTCGCCATCGCTTCCCCCAACACCGCCGCAGACTTCGCCGCCCGATGGGGCATCTCCGCCCACTACAAGGACTACCGCTCGATGATCGAGGACTGCCCCCTCGACGCGGTTGCCATCGCCACCCCCAACGACCTCCACTACGACATCTGCCTGGCCGCCGCCGACGCCGGCAAGCACGTCCTCTGCGAAAAACCCCTCGCCCTCAGCCTCGACGAAGCCAGCCAGATGATCGACGCCTGCGACCGTGCCGGCGTCGTCCTCATGTACGCCGAAAACCTCCTCTTCGTCCCCATGTACAACCGCGTCCGTGACCTCGCCCGCAAGGGCAGCGTCGGCGAACCGTTCCTCGTCAAGCAGGCCCAGTGCCACGGCGGGCCCTATTCCCCCTGGTTCTGGGACGTCGACCGCGCCGGCGGCGGCGTCCTCCTCGACATGGGCTGCCACAGCATCCACGCCATCTGCTGGGCGATGGGCGACTGGCCCGAAGCCGTCACCGCCACCCTCGGTCGCTACGCCCACGCCGAAAAGACGCTCGCCGAAGACCACGCCACCGTCATGCTCCACTTCTCCGGCAACCGCCTCGGGATCGCCGAAAACTCCTGGGCCATGCCCGGCGGCAACGACTACCTCGAAGTCTATGGCCCCAGGGGTCGGCTCACCGCGAACCTCGAACGCGGCCCCGCCATCAGCATGTACCGCGCCCCCGGCGACGAGACCGCGCTCAACGCCTCCACCCGCGCCGGCTGGCAGTACCCCCTCTACGAAGAGGCCTGGCAGTTCGGCTTCCCCCAGGAACTCCAGCACTTCGTCGAAGCCGTCGCCGGCCGCGAACCGCTGCGCTCCAGCGGCGAAGACGGCCGCCGCGTCCTCGAAATCATCTGTGCCGCCTACGAATCCGCCCGCACCGCCGCCCGCGTCGCCCTCCCCTTCGCCAGCGACCGCGAAAAGCCCATCGACCACTGGTTCGCGTAGCGGCGGACCAAATACATCCGACTCCATCCCCCAGCCGCCCCGGTATTGGGTCGGTCTGGACAGAAAGGATTGGTGCCTTCGATGGGGCAGAATGAGCTGGACCCTATCGCGGGAAGTGGCGTCCGTGGGTGCGGGTTGTTCCTCGCATGGTTTGGCACGGAGGTGATCGGATGGATCATCATGGCCCTCGTCGGGCCGGAAGGGTTGCTCTGGCTCGTCGGCGTCTCGATGTTGATTGGCATCGTGTTCGTGATGGTTTATGGCAGCATCCGAGTGCTCCGGGGGCATGATCTGTAGGATCGTTCTCCCCGCGACGTCAACCGGGCGAAATCCCTTCAACACAACCCGAAACGGGCCTGTCGCTCCCCACCACCTCACGCCGCCCGCAACTCCCCTCTCCCGCGAAGTCGGGAGAGGGCAGGGGGTGAGGGTCGGGCGTATCATGGCCTTCGCCCGGCAGCAGCCGCCGGAGCCCAGCGCGGAGCAGCCGCCATGCCTTCGATCGAAGAAACCTACGTCGCGAAAACGCCCGGGTCCGCCGCGATCGGCCCCCGTGCCGAGCGCGTCATGCCCGCCGGCGAGACCCGCGCCGCCGGCTACCATCGCCCCTACCCCCTTACCCTCACCCACGGCGCCGGTCCCCGCGTCTGGGACATCGATGGCAACGAATACATCGACCTCACCTACAACTTCACCAGCCTCGTCCATGGCCACGGCTACGCCCCCATTGTCGAGGCGGCCGAGAAGCAGATTCGCGGCGGCACCGCCTGGCCCGCCCGCAACCCCCACCAGATCGAACTCGCCGAGATGCTGGTCGACCGCGTCGCTTCCGTGGACATGGTGCGCTTCTGCAACTCCGGCACCGAAGCGGCGATGCTCGCGATGCAGGTCGCCCGCTACGCCACCGGCCGCAAGAAGGTCCTCATGGCGCGCTACGGCTACCACGGCAGCCACGAAGTCTTCGAACACGGCTTCCTGGCCGACACCATGGGCGAATGGGACCACACCCTCACCGCCGAGTTCGGGAACGCCGAGAGCTTCGAAGCCGTCCTCGCCGAACACGGCAACGAGATCGCCGCCGTCTTCCTCGAAACCGTCATGGGCTCCGCCGGCATCGTCGAAGGCTCGAAGGAGTTCTTCGACCGCGTCATCGCCGCCACCCACGCCGCCGGCGCCATCTTCGTCCTCGACGAAGTGATCACCTTCCGGATGTCCACCGGCGGCCAGCAGAAAGTCCTCGGTATCACGCCCGACATCACCATGTTCGGCAAGCTCATCGGCGGCGGCTTCCCCGTCGGCGCCATCGGCGGACGCCGCGACCTCATGCGCATCCTCGACCCCCGCGAAGGCAAGCTCTTCCACTCCGGCACCTTCAACGGCAACCCCGTGACCACCGCCGCCGGCGTCGTCTCCGTCCGCGACCTCACCTCCGAAAAGATCGCGATCATGCACGGCCAGGCCGAAGAACTCGACGCCGCCTTCAGGAAGTCGGCGGCGAAACGCAACCTCCCCTTCAGCGTCCGCCGTTCGGGCTCGCTGATGAACCTCTACTTCACCGACGAACCGCCCCGCGCCAACCTCACCCGCCCCGACGGCCGGATGATCGGCAAGTTCCACCTCGCCGGCATGAACAACGGCCTCTACTTCGCTTCCCGCGGCATGATCGTCCTCGCGACCGTCCTCACCGATACCGACATCGCTGAAATCGCCCAGCGTGCCGACGCCACCATGGCCGACCTCGCCGCCGAGTCTTAACCAGCGGAGGGACAAATGAAGTACGTCACTCGCAAACGCGTCAAGGTCGACCGGGTCGCGTGCCCGTGGCTCATCACCCGCTTTGTGGATCCCCAGGCGGAGTTCCTCTTCGTCGAACCAGCCGAGGTGGCCGCGGTCGCTGAGCGCGAAGGGGCCACCCCCTTCGACGTGGCTGGCGTGGAACTGGGACACCACGGCGAACTGTGCTCCTTCGACGCCGTTATCTTGAAGTACGGCCTCACCGCCCCGGGGCTGGCGGAACTCGCCCTCATCGTCCGGGGCGCCGACACCGCCGCGAAGGATCTTGCCCCTGAAGCCCGCGGCCTTGAGGCGATAGCAGAAGGCTTCCGCAGCGTCGGAAAGGACGACCACGACATCCTCCGGCTCGAGTTCCCGGTGTACGACGCGCTCTACGCCTACTGCCGCCAGAAAGCGGAAGCGCGCTGAGCAACGCCCTTCGCGCGCTCCTCCCCCCGTCGGCCGCCCCCGATGCCGGCCGGCTGCTGACTGCCCGCGCCCTCCGGGGCTTCGCCGACGGCCTCGTCAGCGTCCTCCTCGCCAGCTACCTCGACGGTCTCGGGTTCTCGGCGGTCCAGATCGGCGCGATCATCACGACCACCCTCCTCGGGTCGGCCGCCCTCACCCTGGGCGTTGGCCTCGTCAGCAACCGGATCCATCCCATGCGGGTCCTCTTCGGCGCCGCCGCGCTCATGTTCGCGACCGGCCTCGGGTTCGCGGCGGTCACGGACTTCTGGCCACTCCTCGTCGTTGCCTTCGCCGGCACCCTGAACCCCTCGGCCGGCGACGTCAGCGTCTTCCTCCCGGTCGAACAGGCGCTCCTCTCCGAGAAGGTTTCCGGGAACGAACGGACGGCGCTCTTCGCCCGCTATAACCTCGGCGGCGCCTTCGCCGGGGCCCTCGGAGCGCTCGCGAGCGGCATCCCCGCCGTCCTCGCCCGCGCCAACGGCTGGGACCGCACCGACGCCGAACGCGGGGGCTTCCTCCTCTACGCGGCCGTCGCCCTGGTCATCGCCGTGGTCTACCTCGGCGTCCAGCCCCCGGTGCGCCGGGCCACGGGCGAAGCGCGCCGAAGCGTCCTCGCCCGCTCGCGGAGGGTCGTCCTCCACCTCGCAGCGTTGTTCAGCCTCGACTCCTTCGGCGGCGGGTTCGTCGTCCAGTCGCTCCTCGTCCTCTGGCTCTTCAAGCGCTTCGATGTCTCGACCGGCACCGTCGCCGCCGTCTTCTTCGCTGCCGGGCTCTTGACCGCCCTGTCGCAACTCGCGTCATCGTGGCTCGCCGCGCGGATCGGCCTCATCCGGACGATGGTCTTCACCCACCTCCCGGCGAACGCGTTCCTCATCGTCGCCGCGCTCATGCCGACGGCGCCGCTCGCCATCTTCTTCCTCTTGCTGCGAATGGCCCTGTCGCAGATGGACGTCCCCGCGCGCCAGTCGTTCGTGATGTCGGTCGTCCCCCCGGAGGAACGCGCCGCCGCCGCCAGCGTCACCAACGTCCCCCGCAGCCTCGCTTCCGCGCTCTCGCCGTTGCTCGCCGGCGCGATGCTGAGCACGTCGTCCTTCGGCTGGCCGCTCATCGCCGGCGGCGCCCTCAAGATCGTCTACGACCTCCTCCTGCTCTGGCAGTTTCGCGCCGTCCAACCCGCCGAAGACTGACCCCAACCCCAGGGCATGCGCGAGACCGGACAACGAAGGCGCTGCCCTGGATGGCGCACCGGTGCGGATTTCAGAAAACACAATGGCGTCATGTCGGTATGTGTTGATGACGAACACGTCAAGCTTGCATGGAAACGACTTTCGGAATGAACAATGTCGTCATTCTGTTATGTGTTGATGCTGACCACGTCAGTCTGACATGCAACCTCCGTGGTAGCCGCCACTTCCCGGGGGCCGCTTTGCGGATCTCCTAATGTCGTTCGCGCATGTCAACTATCAGCGTGGCATAGCTCTAACGTTCTTCCTACGTAACGAGAGCTTTCGCTTAACCATAGGGACACCTTATTCTTCCCGGCAGTCCACTTTCAGGGCAAAACAAGGAGTCGCCAGTTGGCTTTCCGTTCCCGCTTCCATCTCCGCCGCGGACGCGGTACCACCCTCGGCCTGTTTGGCCTCGCCGCCCTCGGCGCCATGACCATCGGCGCCGTCACCTTCGCCAGCAGTCACTCTTCGGACGAAGTCATCAGCGCCTGCTACAAGGCCATCCCGGCCAAGGAGAAAGACGACCACGACGAAGGCAAGGGCAACGGAGCCCTGCGGATCGTCAACTCCGCTTCGGACTGCTCGAAGAAGGAAACCTTCATCCAGTGGAACCAGACCGGCCCGCAGGGCGAACAGGGCCCCGCCGGAGCTGACGGCGAGCCCGGCCCTTCGGTCGGCGCCCTTCTCTGGGCAGACCAGTGGCACATCGGCCAGCCGCCCGCCAGCTACGGTGGCTTGGGCAGTTACTACGACAACATCAATAACCGCCGCCTCTACGACCTCTCCGGCGACCCTGACAACCCTCGGGCACGGGTGAGCGTCGCGGTGGACGCCACGCTAATCATCCATGCGTCGGGCACCGCATGGTGCCTAGTCGACACCGGGGACGAGTGGGCGACGGTCTGGCTCGAAAGCGCCGCCGGCCGTGTCGCCGTGGGCACGTTAAGCAGGCGAGAGCCCTGCGGAGAGGGGAATCATGTATTGACCTCCGTCGCGGCAGTCGGCAACGTGCCTGCGGGGGAATTCACCATCACCTTCGAGCCGGCGAACGGCCTCGCTTACGACTCGGTTGACCGCTGGAACGTCACCGTCCTCGCCTACTCGCGGTAGGTCGTCACCCCAGCCGTACGATCAGAGGCGTCCCGATCTCCACAGATCGGGACGCCTCTTGGTTTCAGCCCCACCCCACACATGCCCCCCACCGCACCGCCGGGGGTGAGGGTCAGCCCGCCGCCTGCAGCACCGCCGTCACCAGCTTCAGTGTCGCCGCTTCCGGCCCCTGGTGGGCGCGGTTCTGGTTCGCCACGCCGGTGACGGTCAGGCCGCGTTCCGGGTCGTGGATCGCGAGCGAGCCCCAGAAGCCGTTGTGGCTCCAGCAATCCGTCTTCCCGAACAGCCGCCGGAAGATCCCCAGCCCCGCCTGCCGCTCCGGCTGGTCGGTCGGGACC
The DNA here is from genome assembly GCA_964438865.1 of uncultured Anaerolineaceae bacterium. Lineage (GTDB taxonomy): Bacteria > Chloroflexota > Dehalococcoidia > Tepidiformales > Tepidiformaceae. The sequence goes on from CAYTMI010000005.1 coordinate 126,872, forward strand.
GTCGTCAGCATCTCGCTCAGCGTGGCCGCGCGGTCGAAAACCCGCCCGCCGAAGAGCCCCCGCCAGAACCGCGTCAGGTCCGCCGCCGAAGACACCAGCCCGCCGCCCCCGTAGAGATCGAACGAAGCATCGACCCCGTTTCCGTCGCTCCGGCCGATGTACTGGTGGATGCGTTCGCCCGCCGCCGCCGGGACCGGTTCGAGGCTCTCCAGGTGCGTCGCCGTCAGCCCCAGGCCGTCGAATCGCAGCAGTTCGCGAAACGCCGCCGCCAGGGGCAGGCCGCTCACCTGTTCGATGATCAGGCTCGCGAGGACGTAGCCCGTGTCCGAATAGTGGAACACTTCGCCCGGCGCCCCATAGGGACTCCCGTGCGCGAGCGCGAACTCCACCTGCTCCAGCGGTGTCCAGCGGTGGCCGGGGTCGGTCGCTGCCACGATGGAGTAGGTGTCGTCCGTGCCCCAGTCATAGAGCCCGGCCGTGTGGTTCAGCATCTGCCGGATGGTGCTCTCCGCCCCGCGGGAGACGCCGTCGATCACGTTCAGCCGGGCGACGAGGTCCGCGGGGAAGTAGCGCGAAATCCGGTCGTCCAGCGCCAGCTTGCCCTGTTCGTCCAGGCGCAACACCGCCGCCGCGGTGAACGTCTTCGTGTTGCTGGCGATCCGGAACGTCATTTCCGGGCGAATCTGCGTGCCCGCCGCCACATCCGCGATCCCGGCCGCGCCGCTCCAGGCGCCCTCGCCGCTCTCAACGTGGAGGATAACCCCGGGGACGATCGGGTTGTCGCGGATGAACGCGTCGAGGATAGCTTGCATCGCGAGGGACTCCTTCGGCCGCCAAGTCTAGCACCCGCGGTGACTCAAGCTTTGCCGGAGCGGCGCAGACTGGCAATACCGAATGGTTTGACAATACTATACCGAATGCGTACGATCAAAGCGTGAAGTCCACCACCGGCCCTACAGGACGAGTCGTGCGCAAGCGACTCACCCGCGAGGAGAGCAAAACCGCCACGCGGGAGAGGGTGCTCGAGGCGGCCGCCGAGGTGTTCGCTCGCCGTGGCTTCCACGGCGCTTCCGTGGAAGAGGTGGCCGAGACAGCAGGGTTTTCGAAGGGCGCGGTTTACTCGAACTTCGAAAGCAAGGAGGATCTCTTTCTGGCCCTGCTCGACCAGCGTCTTGACGCCCAAATGGAGGCATTCGCGGCGGCCTTCGAGACCGAACACACCCCCAAGGCGCGACTGGACGCCCTCAGCCGCCTACGAACTCCCACGCTTGACTCAGGTCCGGACTGGTGCCTGTTGGCCACGGAATTCTGGCTCTACGCCGCTCGAGATCCCAAAGTCGGGCCGCGGCTGGCGGCGCACCGCCGACTCGCCCGAGAGCGGGTGGCCCGGCTCATCGAAACGCACACCCACGAGTCAGGCGGCGCGCCGGCCGGTCGGCCGGAGGATCTCGCATCCCTGCTCATTGCCATCGGTGATGGTCTTCAGATGCAAGAGTACATCGAGCCAAAGCTGAATTCGGATGACCTTTTTCGCCTCGCCCTCGCGCTGATCCTGGGACCGCCGGGCCCGGGATGACGCGAGGACATGACCCCGCTGACGGCAACGGGCGCTCAACGTCGCTCGAACGGTGAGCACCGCCACCGCGTCCCGCGCCAAGGGCGAGCCGGCTGAGCCGGCGCCAGAGAAGGAGTTTCCCGACATGGCAACGGGCCTGCTGACAATTATTGTGTCGCTGCTCGGGCTGGCGCTGCTTGTGGCGATCGGCGGTCTCTACGCGTACAGCCGACTGTCGGTCCGGCGGGCAGAGGCCAAGTTCCCGCCCACGGGGAAGTTCTTGACCGTCGAAGGCGTCCGCCTGCACTACGTGATGGCGGGCGCGGGTCCGCCGGTCGTGCTTCTCCATGGCGCCGGCACCTCACTCCTCGACTTCTCCATGACGATGCTCTACCAGGCCGCCAGCGAGTTTCAGGTCATCGCCTTTGATCGACCGGGTCACGGCTACAGCGGGCAACCACGCCGAGGGGTTGCGACACCCCAGGTCCAGGCCCGGTTGTTCCACAGCGCTCTAAACCAACTCGGCATCGCGAAGCCGGTGTTGGTGGGTCATTCATGGGGCGGTGGGGTCGCCCTTGCCTACGCTATTGAGTATCCCGATGACATTGAGGGGATCGTCCTGCTCGGCACCGTGGCATACGCACAGGGCTACCCCTCTGCCCCGCCGATCATGCGTATCCCGGCGATCCCCGTGGTCGGCGTGATCCTCACGTCCGCGCTTCTCGCCGTGGTTGGACGTGTGGCAGGGAGATCGATGTTCGAGGCCGCCTTCCGCCCGAACTCGATCGCGGCGGTGACGCCAGAGTACGTGGAGGCATCGACGGCTCTCTCACTGAGGCCCAGTCAGTTCCGCGCGAACGCGAAGCAGGTGAGACACACCCGGTCGAGCCTGATGGAGATGGAGCAGCGGTACGGAGCGATCACGGTGCCCGTGGTCATTGTCACTGGAGAGGCTGACCCGCTAGCGAAGCCGGATCTACATTCCTATCCCCTGCATCGAGCTATCGCGCACTCGCAGCTCGTCGTGTTGCCGGATACCGGGCATATGATCCCCCACACACGCCCGGACTCGGTCATCCAGGGCGTCCGCGCGGTACGCGACTCGGTGGCCGCCGCCGTGCCGCAAGACCGTGGCGCCGAGAACTCAGGATGACCCCGCAACCACTGCGTTGTGGCCGCGCCCCGGCGTGTTCCCCTTGCCTTGTCGTATCACTCGTTGCATCTCACCGTCGAGGTGCCGGCAGCCAAGCTGCCGCGGGGCGAGGGACCACGACATGATCAGCCCCCTGGATCGCGCCCTTGAGGACTTCGATCGCGTGCCACGTCGTCCGCTCGCCGTGCTCCCTACGCCGCTTCAATCGGCTCCGCAGCTGGCGCGCGCGCTCGGCCTGGACCGCGAGCTCTGGGTCAAACGGGATGACCTTACGGGGCCGGGTCTGGGCGGCAACAAGGTGCGCAAGCTCGAATATCTGCTGGCGGACGCGGCCCGGGCCGAGGCGGACGTTGTTGTAACCGTGGGCGCTGCGCAGTCGAACCATGCGCGGCTGACGGCCATCCTTGGCCGCGTCTGCGGGTTCGAGGTGCACCTCGTCCTCGGATCAGGTCAGCCCCTTGCCTGGGAGGGGAACCTTCTCCTGGACAGGTTGGCCGGTGCGCACGTGCACACCGTAGATTCCGGCGACCACGATCGCCTCGACCAGGCGCTCCATCTCGTTGGCGCGGAGCTGGCTCAGGCAGGCCGGCGCCCGTATCTCATCCCGCTCGGGGGTTCCTCCGACATCGGGGCGATGGGCTACGTCCGCGCCTACCTGGAACTCCTTACGCAGATCCGCTCAGAAGGCATCCAGGTCGATTGGATCGTGCACGCCAGCGGATCAGGGGGCACGCATGCGGGTCTCCTGGCCGGCCGCCGGATCGCCGGGGGAGGGCCCCGCATATTCGGAGTGGACATCGCGAAACGGGGCGGAGAGATGCGTGAACACGTCCATGAATTGGCGAATCGCGTGCTCGCGCGGTTTGACTCCAGCCTGGAGGTGGGTCAGTCCGATGTGCTCACGGCCGACTTCGCGGGTCCGGGGTACGGCGTGGTCACTGAAGAAGCAGCACGCACCATCGCCATGGCGATCCAAACTGAAGGACTCGTGACCGACCCTGTCTACTCAGCCAAGGCGCTGGCCGCCATCCCCCATCTCTGTCGCGGCGGGGAGTTGGATGGGGACGGGGCAATTGTGTTCGTACACACCGGCGGCCATCCCGCCCTCCTCACTCAATCACTGGCAAGCGAGGTACTGCGGTGGACAGAACAATGAACGATCTTGGCCAAGAGGCGTCTATGACCGCCGACACCTTGAGAACGCCCTTGCAGCGACTCATCGATCAGCGGCGGCGATCCGCCGGCGATCCAGCCCCCGTTCTTGAGGTGCCTATCCCGATGCGCGATGGTATCGAACTCGCGGCCGACGTATACCTGCCCGCCGAGTCCGATCGCCCCGCCCCCGCCATCGTGACGATGACGCCCTACGACAAGAGCGGGCCGCTCGCTGCCGCCGAGGGGCGCTACTACCAGCGCAACGGCTACGTCTTCGTGGCCGTCGATGTCCGGGGGCGCGGGAAGTCGGAGGGGGAATGGCGGGCGTTCGTCAACGAAGGCGCGGACGGCCACGACGTCGTCGAGTGGGTGGCCGCGCAGCCCTGGTGCAACGGCAAGGTCGGCATGACTGGGATCAGCTACATGGGCTGGGTGCTCTGGGCGACGGCCGTGGAGCAACCTCCGCATCTGCGGTGCATGATCTCTACTGCCGCCGCGGGACGGTGGATGGAGGAGATCCCTTACACGTTCGGCTGCTTCCAGCTCTATTTCCTCTGGTGGGTCTTCCGCACCCGCAGGCGCATCGCCCAGCCAACCACCGACGTGTCATGGGAGGACGTGGCGAGGAAGCTGCCGCTGGAAGCGGCTGCTTCGGAGCTTGGCATTGACGGCGCCACATGGCGGGACATGATGGATCACGACACGCTCGACGAGTTCTGGACATCTCTGCGGCTCGACAACCGCTACTCAAACATAGACGTCCCCTGTCTCCACGTCGCCGGCTGGTGTGACCTCGAAGATCTACTTGGCGCCTTCCACCACTATGAGCGGATGGTCGAGCAGTCGCCCGCCCGCGGTCGCCAACAGCTCCTTGTCGGACCGTGGAGCCACATCGGCACGCGCTTTCCGAACTCCAGCTACGGGGGGGTGGACTTCGGTCAAGCCGCTTCGCTCGAAATGAACGACATCCATCTGCGCTTCTTCGATCACTGGTTGAAGAGTACGAACAACGGCGTCGACGCTGACCCCCCGGTGCGAGTGTTCGAGACCGGTTCCAACGGATGGTGTCAGGCGGAGAGTTGGCCCCTGCCGTCGCGCGTCGAGTCCCTCTACCTGCGATTCGACGGCAGTGACGGGTTCCTGAGGCACGGACCGAGCGAGAATGCCGACCCGGAGCGCTCGTTTGTCTACGACCCAAAGGACCCAGTCGTCACGCCTCTCGACTTCATGAATCTGACATTCGAGGAGCCGCCTCTCGACCAGCGCGCGCTGGAAGAACGCGCCGATGTGCTCACCTACACGAGTGATGTGCTTGCCGAGGAATTCGCCGTGTCTGGCTGGCCCGGCCTTGAGATCTATGGCTCGTCCGACTGCGACGATACGGATTGGCATGTCAAGCTCACCGACGTCGATCCTGAGGGACGGTCGATCAGGGTCGCGTCGGGATGCCTGCGGGCGTCCTATCGCGATTCGCTAACCAACCCGGCTCCACTCGTGCCCGGCCTTGTGCATCTGTTCAGAATCACATACCACCCGGTGAACCATGCGTTCCTCCCTGGCCATCGAATTCGCGTGACCGTTACGAGCAGCGACTATCCATGGTTCGCCCCCAGCCTGAACCGGGCCGGCTCCATCGGAACGCAGGCTTACGGCAGGCCGGCGACAAACAGCGTCCATCACGCGAAGCGGCACCCGTCCCGCGTCTTTTTGCCCGTGGCTCGAGGCTCGCTCGGACCCGCAAGCGGCTGAAGCGCGACGGCTCCGGGCGCACCAGCAAACAGGGCATTCCGGCCCCTCGTGTTGTCCAGCGAACCGGCCTGGATCCGCTGTCAGGTCCTGCGATGGCGTACCGCTTCAGCTCCAACCCGTCGTCGGGAAGTTGCACCGGCTGAAGATGACAGTGGCGCCGGGGCTCAGCCCCTCCGTGAGGCCTCCTGGGTCTCCATCAACCGCAGCATCTCGTCTGCACCACCCCGCGCCAGGACCGTCACGTCGGCGCCGCGGCGTTCGAGGATACTCCCGGCCATCATCCCCCGCTGGCCGCTTCCACAGACCACCATGAACGGCCCCGGCCCCACTCCCTCAATCCACGCCGGCAACGCGTCGATCGGCCGTTGCACCGTCCCTGGGAGCGGCGCGGTCGCGTGCTCGTTCCCGTAACGCACGTCCAGGATCGTCCGCCCGCTGCCGCCGCTCAGCGCCGCGACCGCACCGTGCGTGTCGACGGTCGCCGTCGCCCGCGTGGGCCGGTCCTCCGCTTTCCATGTCGCGAAGGGCAGGTAGCCGCGCACGTCTTCGTAGCCGATCCGGAAGAAGTCGGTGGTGATTCGCTCCGCCTGGGGGCCGTCGTAGGCGACCAGCGCCAGTGGCGCGTTGAAGGGCAGGAGCCAGCCCGCGTAGGCAAGCAGCGAGTCGCTGTCCTCCATCTCCAGCGAGCCCGGGATGTGCTCCGCCGCCCAGTCGAACCGCGACCGGATGTCGACGACGGAGACGCCGGCCGCCGGCGCCCGCTCGATGTCCGCGGACGTGAGCAGCCCGGGCTTCGGCGGCTCGCCGTACACCTTCGGCCCTGCCCGGTTGATCGGCGCCATGTGCTTGTAATAGCCGGGGATAGGCCCCGCGTTGCCAAGGTGGACGGCCGTGAACGCTTCCAGCGACGGGCTGGCGAGGGCCGGGTTTCGGGACAGTTCCACAGACAGCGGGCCGCAACGGCCGACGTCGGCCCCGGAGGTGCTGCAGAACGACCCGGCGCCGTGGGTTGGGTAGAGTTCGGCTTCCGCCGGGAGCATTCCCGCGAGCCGATGGGCGGTCTCCCACTGCAGCCGCGTAAGTTCCTCCGCATGGTCCGGCCCGAGGAGGTCGCTTCGCCCGGCGGCGGCCATCAGCAACGCGCCACCGGTGAACGCACCCTGCGTCTTCCCGGCATGGTCCACCGCGATGTAGGCGGTGTGTTCGAAGGTGTGGCCGGGCGCCGCCACCGCCCGCAACACTCCGTCGCCAACCTGCACCTCGTCGCCGTCAGCCACCGGCAGGTGGGGGAACTCGAGCCCGGCGCTCGCTGGGGCGACGACCTGCGCCCCCCTCGCCGCCAGCTCCCGGCCGCCGGAGACGTAGTCGTTGTGGACGTGTGTCTCGAAGACGAACCGGATCTCCGCGCCGTGGTCCGCCGCCGCCTGGAGCAACGGCCGCACGTCACGCTGCGGGTCGACCGCTGCCGCGACGCTCCCTGAGATGACCAGGTACGACGCGTCCCCGAGCGCCTCGGTGACGAACTGGATGATCTTCATAAGTGGCTCCTCCCCGGCGGCGGCGGCCTTCACCGGATCCTACGACATGCCCGCGGCAGGCGGGTCAGGACTGAGGCCCGTTCCGCCGCGCCTTCGCCGGGCAGTAGTCGCTGCCGAAGAAGTGGCCACCCCAGGCCGGCGCGATCGGGCAGAGGTTGAACCACCCGGCGGCGATGGGCACGAGCCCGAACGCTGCGATGGCCAGTCCGGCCGGCCAGTCGACGACCGCCAGGCCGAGGACGAAGAGCGTCACGCCGAACGCCACCCGGGCCATGCGCCCGTGCTCGCCGGCCATGAATCGTGCGAATGCAGAACTCTCCCTGGTTTCCATGAACTGATCTCCTTTTCTATGTGCAGTGTTCGATTTGGGAGCGCCCCGGACGCGTTGCCCGGGCCGCCGATGGTCCTGTGGCTCCTGGTGCTTCGCGACGGAACCTGGCGTCCGTTCGAGCGCCTTGCTCCCCTCTCCCGCGAAGCCGGGAGAGGGGCTGGGGGTGAGGGCCCATGAGGGTTAGTGCGCGAACCGCACGTCCGGGAGCATCCGGTCGAGCCAGCGCGGCAGCCACCAGGCCCGCCGGCCAACTATCGAGAGCACGGCCGGCACCAGCACCAGCCGCACCAGCAACGCATCGAAGAGGACCGCGGTGCCGAGAATCAGCCCCATCTCCTTCATCGGGAGCGTCCCGGCGATGGCGAACGTGAAGAACACCGCGATCATCACCCCTGCCGCCGCGACGATCGGGCGGGCGGTGTGCGCGAGAGCGCCTCGCACCGCTTCCGACGGGTCGTTCGAGAGCTCGAAGTGCTCACGCGCCGAGGCCAGCAGAAAGACCGTGTAGTCCATCGAAATCGCGAACACCAGCGCGAAGAAGAAGAGCGGCGCCCACGACGTCAGGTAGCCCTGGCTCTCGAAGCCCATCGGCCCCGCCGCCCAGCCGTGCTGGAAGGCGAGTGCCCCCACTCCGAAGGCGGCGCCCACGGAAAGCAGGTTGAAGATGACCCCCGCCACTGCGATGAACACCGCCTGCAGCGCGAAGAGGAGGAGGAGGAAGCCAAGCACGAGCACCGTCCCCATCACCAGCGGCGACCGGTCCCGGAGCGTCTGATCGAGGTCGTGGTTCTCCGCCACCGGGCCGCCAACGAGTGCGCCCGAAGGGAGCGTGTCCCGCAGCGTCGCGATGAGGTCGCTCGTCTCGCGATCGGACGGCCCCGTGGTCGCGATCGCGGCGACGAGCGTGTACCCGCCGCCCCCCGGCTGGGCAGGAAACACGGCGGCGATGCCCGGCGTCCCCTTGATCGTCTTCGCGACCGCGTCGGCCTCGGTACCGGCCGGGACCACGACCTGGATCGGGCCTGGGCCGCCGGGGCCGAACGCGCCCTGGATCAGTTCGTAGCCCTGGCGCGCCTGCTGGTCCGAGGGCAGCACCGAGATCGAGGGCATCCCCGTCTCCAGGAACAGGACCGGCGAGGCGGCGAGCAAGAGGATGCCCGTCACCGCCACGGCGAGGATCCCGGCCCGCTTCTGGACGCGCACGGCGAACCGTTCCCACCAGGCACTCCGGTGGTCACCGGTGGAATACCATGGCACCGAAAGGCGGTTGATGCCCGGGCCAAGGAGCGCCGGGAGCAGCGTCAGTGCCGCCAGCAGCACAAACGCGACCGCCAGCATCATCCCCGCGGCCATCGACTGGAAGGCCGGGACCGGCACCAGGAGCACCGCCGAGAGGCTGATCAGCACCGTCACTCCGCTGAAGAGCACGGCCTTCCCGGCGGTGTCCATCGTCACACCCACCGCCGCATTCACATCCCGCGGGTTCGCGTGGAGAGCCCCCCGGAAGCGGGTGACGATGAACAGCGCGTAGTCGATCCCCAGGGCGAGGGCGAACATCATCGCGAAGTTCAGCGTCCAGATCGAAAGGTCGAATGCCCGCGTGATCCCGTAAAGGACGCCCATCGCCGAGATGAGCCCGACCGCCGTCAGCAGCAGCGGAAGGCCCGCCGCCGCCAGCGACCCGAAGGCCAGCACAAGGATGACGGCGGTGACCGGCCAGGTCAGCAGTTCCGCCTTCCTCATCCCTTCGCGGTTCACGACGTTGAAGTCGCCCCAGAACGCGGCGGCGCCCGTCAACGCCACGTCCACGTCACGGTCGCTCAGTTCGCCGATGTCGTCTGCCATCCGCTCGGCCGCGCGGACGGCTTCGGTCGGGTTCACCAGCGCGCCCGCCTGGATCATCACCGTCTTGCCGTCGGCGCTGGGCTGCGGCGGGAGCGCCGGCCCGAACGCGGGTTCCTGCGCCAGGACTGCGGTCGCCGCGGCGATGCGCTCCTGGAACGCGGGACTGTCGACCGTCAGCCTGTCGCTGTGGATCACCACCACCGCCGACTGGGAGGAGAGGCCGCCGAAGTTCTCCTCGATGAGCTCACGGGCGGCGAGGGAGTCGCTTCCCGTCACCTCCCACATGGCGCCGGAAAGCGCATGCTCAAGCTTTGGCGCGAACGCCCCCAGCGACACCGCGATGACCGCCCAGGCGATGATGACCGGGAGCCGGTGGCTATGGGACCAGCGGCCGAGACGGGCGAGAGGTGCGTTTCCCATGTTGTTACTCCTTGCCGATGAAGTGATGAATAGGGGACGGAGTGCGGCTGGAGGCGGCGTTTGCCGCGGCGGGTTGGTGGCTCAGGGAATTGCGAAGACCCTCGCTTCTTCCGCTGCCTGCTCCCGGAGCCGGCCGCAGACGAGGTCGCAGACCCCTTCGATGCTCGGGTCCTGGATGGCGTAGTAGGCGGCGGTGCCCTGGGCCCGGCGGCTCACCACGCCCGCATCATGGAGCACGCGAAGGTGCTTGCTCACGTTCGCCTGGCTCGTCCCCAGCCGTTCCACAAGCTCGCCGACGTTCAGTTCCCGTTCGTCGAGAAGGGTCCGAAGGATGGAGAGCCGGGTAGCGTCGCCAAGGACCCGGAAGCGTTCGGCGACGTGTTCGAGGAGGTGTGCAGGCATAGACGCGCTCATATCTCCGTCACTCTATAACCCTAAAGCGATGAATGTCAACCACCACCCACGGTAACCGCGCCCCCCCTCGCCGCATCGCCCGCCACCCCCCCGCGTCAGCCTCGACCACATCGGTAGCCGCGGCCCACCGTGGCCGCATCGCCCGCCACCCCCCCCGCGTCAGCCTCGACCGCATCGGTAGCCGCGGCCCACCGTGGCCGCATCGCCCGCTGCCAATCCCTCGCGTCAGCCTCGACCGCATCGGTAGCCGCGGCCCACCGTGGCCGCATCGCCGGATCACCACGCCTCGCGCTAGCCTCGACCACATCGGTAGCCGCGCCCCACCGTCGCCGCATCGCCGGACCACCAATCCTCCGCGTCAGCCTCGACCGCATCACCCCGACCCCCGCCCCCTACTGCCGTAGTCCCCGAACGGGTCGTCCCGGTCGCGGACGGCCTGCCGGAACCCCACCTCGTTCGCCCGCTCGACGAAGTCCAGCCCCTCCTGGGTGTGCCGGGCAATCCCGTCGAACAGCAGCCCCAGTTGGCGGCTGCTCGCCAGCCCCATGTTCTCCGCCGTCTGGTTGCAGAGTAGCTTGAGCATGATCAACTGGTTGATCGGCACTTTCGCCATCCGTTTCGCGAACCCGAGCGCGTGCGTCTGCAGCGCCTCGTCCGCCACGGTCTCCAGGATCAGCCCGATCTCCGCCGCCTTCACCGCCGGGATTTCGTCCCCCGTCAGCATGTAGCGCTTCGCCTTCTCCAGGCCCATCCGGTACACCCACATCGCCGTCGTCGGCGTCCCCCACACCCGCGAAGGCGGGTAGCCGAACGTCGCCGACTCTGCCGCGATGATCATGTCCGCGCACAGCACCATGTCCGTCCCCCCGCCGATGCACCAGCCCTGCACCGCCGCGATCGTCGGCTTCTTCGCGTACCACAGCTTCATGTACGTCTCCACGTACCGGCCCGTCATCCCCATGTCCTGCACCGAATCCCACACCGGCGCATCCGCGGCCGCCTCCCGCGGCGCCCTCACCGTCGCCCAGTCCAGGCCGTAGCCCGCACAGAACGCCGGCCCCTCCGCGTTCAGGAGGATCACGTGGACCTCCCGGTCGCGGTCGGCAACGTCGATCGCTTCGGCCAGTTCGTCGCGCAACCCCGGCGTGATCGTGTTGTATTCCCTGGCGCGCGAAAGAGTGATGATGCGCACGCCGTCCTCGGTCGCAGTCCGCAGGGTGGTAGGCATGGCGCGACCATACCGCGCCCGCCATTCGCCGTCACCCCCAGGAGGCACACACATGGGACTCATCTCGGAAGGCGCCGAAAACGCCTGGAACGGCAGCCGCGGCGCCGCCCAGGGGGCGTTCGAAGAAGTCGCCCCCGGCACCCGCTTCTACGTCGGCTTCTCCAACGTCGTTGTCCGCGAAACCCCCGCCGGACTCGTCATCATTGACCCCGGCGCCTTCAACAACGCCCGCCAGAAGTTCGAAGCCATCCGCGCCGTCACCGCCGCGCCCGCCCACACGATCATCTATAGCCACGGCCACACCGACCACATGTTCGGCGCCGACCTCTACGCCGCCGAGGCCGAATCCAGAGGCTGGCCGGCCCCCCGTGTCGTCGCCCACGAAGCCATCCTCGGGCGCATCGAACGCTACCGCCTCACCCGCGGCTTCAACGGGATCATCAACCAGCGCCAGTTCCAGGGCGGCGCCGGCCAGCCGACCTGGCCCGGCAACTACTGGCCCCCCGACACCACCTACCGCGATACCCTCGCGCTCGAAGCCGGCGGCGTCTCCTTCACCCTCCACCACGCCCGCGGCGAAACCGACGACGCCACCTGGGTCCACTTCCCCGACCAGCGCCTCGTGGCCGTCGGCGACCTCTTCATCTGGGTCGCGCCGAACGCCGGCAACCCCCAGAAGGTCCAGCGCTATGCCCGCGACTGGGCCGCCGCCCTTCGCGCCATCGCCGCCGTCGAACCCGAAATCCTCCTCCCCGGCCACGGCATGCCCATCTTCGGCCGCGACCGTATCCAGCAGGCCCTGACCGAATCCGCCCGCTACCTCGAAACCCTCCACGACGAGACGGTGGCCCTCATGAACGGCGGCGCCACCCTCGACGAAGCCATCCACACTGTCCGTCCGCCAGCCGACCTCCTCGACCGCCCCTACCTTCGCCCCACCTATGACGAACCCGAGTTCATCGTCCGCAACGTCTGGCGGCTCTACGGCGGCTGGTACGACGGCATCCCTTCCCACCTCAAGCCCGCGCCCGAACGCGAACAGGCCCTCGCCATCGCCACTCTTGCCGGGGGCGCCGCGAAGGTCGCCGCCGCCGCCCTCGACGCGCTGTCCGAAGGCAACCTCCGCCTCGCCGGCCACCTTGCCGACTGGGCCTGGCTCGCCGAACCGGAGAACGAGGCCGTCCGCGACGCCCGTCGCCGCGTCTACGAAGCCCGCGCCGCTTCCGAACGCTCCACGATGTCGATCGGCATCTTCGGCGCCGCCGCCCGCGAAATGGGCGCCGAACACACCCGCGGCTCAGGCTCCCTCTGGTCCCTCAACACCCCCGACCGCTAACCGCGGTCGCCTTGTCCCGAAATGGCCCCCGGTCCTACGCGAACTGCCCGTGCCGGCCTTCTCCCGCGGCGAACCGCGCCGCCCCTTCCCGCGTCTCCCCCGAGTTGATCGTCCCGATGCCGTGCCGGTATTCGTTCAACAGCGCCCCTTCCAGCGGCAGCGACCACTGTTCGTACGACGATAGGCGGTCTGAACGGAGGCACCGCTGCGGGAACCGGGCCAGGCTCTCTGCCAGCTCGATCGCCGCCGCCAGCGCTTCCCCGGGTTCGACCAGCCGGTTCGCCAACCCCATCCTCAGGGCCTCTTCGCCGCCGACACCGCGGCCCGTCAGGATCATGTCGAGCGCGTGGCTGTGGCCGATCAGCCGCGGCAGCCGAATCGTCCCGCCATCGACCAGGGGTACACCCCAGCGCCGGCAATACACCCCGAACACAGCATCGCGCGCCGCAACCCGGAGGTCGCACCAGAGCGCCAGCTCCAGCCCGCCCGCCACCGCGTGCCCTTCGACCGCCGCAATCACCGGCTTCGAAAGGAGCATCCGCGTCACCCCCAGGGGACCGTCGCCAGTCTCTCCGACGCGGTTGCCCCGCGCCTCCGCGACCGCCTTCAGGTCGGCCCCGGCACAGAACGCAAGCTCCGCGCCCGTGAGCACGGCTGCCAGCAACGAATCGTCCGCGTCGAACGTCCGGAAGGCCGCCGCCAGTTCCTGCGCCGTCGGCCCGTCCACGGCGTTGCGGACCCCTGGCCGGTTGATGGTGACCACCGCCACCGGTCCGCGCGTTTCGAACAGTACGTTTGCCATCCGATCCCCCCGCCCGCGCCGTTCATCCCACCCGCGCGGCGCTGCCCCGGATTCTACCCCCGCCGGCCGCCCCTCGCCCTACACCGGGCAGCAGATCTCAGTCAGCCGCCGTCCCAGCCCCAGCCCCAGCCCTGGCTGCCGCCGGCGCTTCGAGACCGAACAGCCCAAACAGTTCCCTGGCGCTGAGCAGCCGCCGCACGTCGAGCGACACGCCGTCGACCACATCGGCGATCACTCCCAATCGCGCGGTCAGCCGACCGTATTCAGCCAAATCCCCGCGTACGGCCTTCGGGTGCTTCTCGGTCGCTTGGAACCTGGTCAGACTCTCCGCGACATTCTGATTGGTACCGCCAGGCGTCCAGAAAGGGCTCAGAGGTCAGGCAAGGCTCAGTTGAGCATCCTGCCTTGGGGAAAGTGCCGATTCAGTTGGGCAGCCGGGTCGGGGTGGGCGTAGGCGTAGACGTGGCCGTGGGCCTTGGCGTCTCAGTGGGGCGGGTGGTAGGAGTGGCCGTGGGAAGCGGCGTCTCGGTGGGCCGGGGCGTAGACGTGGCCGTGGGCCTTGGCGTCTCAGTGGGGCGGGTGGTAGCAGTGGCCGTGGGAAGCGGCGTGTCGGTGGGCCTGGGCGTAGGAGTGGCCGTGGGAAGCGGTGTCTCGGTGGGCCTGAGCGTAGGCGTGGCCGTGGGAAGCGGCGTCTCGGTGGGCCTGGGCGTAGGCGTGGCCGTGGGCCCAGGCGTCTCGCCGGGCCTGAGCGTAGGCGTGGCTGTGGCCGTCGGCGCCTTCGTCGGCACGATGCCAGGGGCAGGCGTGACGGTCCGCCCTTCCGTAGGTGCGGCTGGGGTTGGCGTAGCAATGGGCGGAACCTCGCCGCCGCCGCCCAGTAACGCTCCCGCCGCCACGATGCCGATGCCGATGACCAGAGCGGCCAATGCGACGCCCAGAGGGAGGATGAACTGCCAGGGCGGCCCGCCGCCGGCCGGTCTGGGCTCCGGCGCCGGTCGAGCGGAGGGACCAGTCTCCGGCATCGGGGGCGCTGCCCACTTCCCGGGCGGGGCGGCCTCGGTTGGTGCGACAACGAGCCACTTCCCGGGCCGCGCGGGCTTACCGGCGCGCTGCCCCTCTGTGGCCGGTGTTTGCTGCTCGTAACCGCCCAGTGGGTCGCGCTCCGGCGCCAGCAAGCGTTGGGGGGAGCCAACCTCGTCCCAGAGCCCGGGCTCGCCCGTCTGATGACGGGTTTCGAGGATACGTCCGGCTGACGGTGAGGCCAGGTACCGCTCGACGACGGTATCGAGGTGGCCGGTCTCCAATCGACGCAAGAAAGATGGCAGATGATGTCGCGGCACGCAGGCGTAGGCGGTCCGTTGGCGTCCCTGAAGCGCGACAACGGTGAAGTCCCAGGTGGCGATAACAGCGCTGGCACTGAAGTCCGGTCGCCGCCACGACTTGAGGACGCCCCCGAAGGTCGGTGAGGTTGGTCGCCAGCCCACCCACGCCCCGTATTCGGCGGGCGGCTCTTCGATCCCTAAAGGGAGGGAGCCGGCCACGATACGGTCCGCCGTCTCCAGGTCAGCGGCGTCGGTGTCGCCCCCGAGGGCGGCGCGAGCCGCCTGCCAGGCCAACTCGAGATGCTCCTGGGCCCGAATCGTGGCGCCGCCGCCCTCGCGGGGGAGCAGGGCCTGCCTGCCCTGCTCATAGAGGTTGAAGCCAAAGGCGCGTCGGCCAACATAGAGGCCATAGCGGCCGTTGGCGGGCACCGGCCGTAGGGAAAGTCGCGGTGGCAGCAGGGCCGCCTCTTCGCCGTTGGCCGCCGCCGCACAGGCCCGCGCGCTCCCGGCGACGAAGGCCGCGGCGGCGCCAAGGCGTGCCTCGCTCGCGTATTCGCCGCAGAGTTCCAGCCGGCCGGGCCTGGGGCGCACGAGGATGCCAAGGGAATCGGCCCTGTCCAGGATCAGCATGAGGGCGGGGGCGAAGGTGCGGGCGTAGAGGTCGCAGACGCGGTCGCTCAGCTCGTCGGGCATAGAGGCGCTCAGGTGGGTGGAGTAGCCCCTGGCCTCGATGCCCTCCGGCAGCAGGCGAAGGAGTTCGTCGCGGCCGTGGGCGGCCCAGCCCTCCAGGAGGCGGCTGAAGCCGGGCTGGAGCCTTACGGGCGGCGACGCGATCTCCGCGTCGCCGTCGTCGCAGGTGAGGGCGAGCCCACTGGCGCAGCGATAGGCGTTGTTGTCGCCCGGGTCGAGGCGGCGGCCTGGGACAGGGAGCTCGTGGATGAGTTCGCGGAAGTCGATGGGCTGGCCATCGCGGAGAAGACGGTACTCGTGCTCCAGGCCGAGGAGAGCGGCGGGGGCGGCCGGCGGGGTGTGCGCGCCGCCCAGGGTCGTGGCGAAGGCGGCGCTGAGGGTCCTGCATCGACCGTCGGCAAGGCTTACAGCGAGGCATGAGGCAGTTAGCCTGGACAACCACTCTTCTCGCGTACCTGATGCTTCTCGCACCACGCCCCTTTGGTGACATTGAGTCCCTTGAGCGGATCGCTGGCATCGGACCCGCCGGGTTCAACCTCCTTGAGGGTCGAAACGGCGGTAGGCTCCGAGTCCGCGCCGCCTTCGCCGCCGGCCTCCCTGTTATCGGAATTGGACTTGGTACCCTTGACGGTTGTCCCTCTCTGGGAGGCCTCTTCCTCTGCCGTGGTTGCTTTCTCGCCCATGGCGTTCTCCCCCTCTTGTCTGGTGATTCGTCACTGGGACAGTACACCCGGTGTCAAGCCTCTCCTCCTTCCTGCCCAACCCTCCACGGCCAGTAGCTGAGGCGGTCCGTCGGGTCCCACGGCCCCACGATCAGCCCCGGCCGGATGATCAGCGTCCTCCCCGTCAGCGCTGGCTCGACCTCCCGTTCGCAGGGTGCCTTCAGCGACCCGTAGTTCGCCCCCACGTCCTCCGAAGCCGGGTCGCCCAGCGTCCCGAGCGGCGCCGATTCGTCCATGCCCGGCTCCGAAAGCGCCGCATAAACCGAAATCGTCGAGATGAACGTGTAGTGCGCGGGCGCTTCTGAGAGCGCCCGCGCCGATGCCCGCGCCACCCGCGGCAGATACCCGGACGTGTCAATGACCGCGTCCCAGGTGCGCCCGGCCAGTCGCCCGAGGTCGCTCGCGCGGTCGCCGTGGCCCTCCTCGACACCCGGGAACAGCCCGGGGTTGGAGTGCCCGCCGTTGAACAACGTCACCTCGTGCCCACGCGCCAACACCGTCGATGTCGAAGGCGAAGGGCCGCTCCCGCCGCTCCCCGGCGATGGCGCTGCGCTCGTCGCCGTCATGTCCTTCGCCGTCTCCCGCGGGTTCGGGGCACAGCATCCCCTGATCGCCCCCGATCCCTGATCCCTGATCCCCGCCACCCCCCCGCCCCGGGGCCGGATCACGGGTCGCGGAAGATGTCGTGGCTGCCAATGCGCCGCCAGACGATGTGCGGGTCTCCGGGGTGTCGTTCAGGGCCGCGCTCAAAGGTGGCTCGACCATCTGGGGCCCACGTCAGTTCGAACACGCCCACGCGCCCGGAGATCCCCTTCAGCCGATGGCCAGGGCGACGCGTGCGGTTGCCGAGGTCGTCGACAAACTCCTCGACGGCGCGCAAGAACTCAGCCTGCTGCGCTGGCGTCAGGCCCTGAAAGTCTCGCCAGAACCTCGCGGTCCACTCCTACGTCGGCACCCAGGGCTACTTCGGACGCGACAACGCTTCGAGCGCTGAAAGGAACGCCTCCGAGCTTAGGAAGACCTCGCCCCGGCCAGCACGGATGTCCTCGTCGGCTTCTCGTTCGCCCTTCTGCCAGGCTTCGGTCCAGTACCACCACTGCTGTGGGTCGCGGCCTTCGTGTACCGGACGTAGGACGAGCCCGTCGAAGGTGACCTCCATTTGGATCTCGCCTCCCGGCTCCAAGGCCATGAGCCGCCGGACGGAGGCCGGGATGGTCACGGCGCCATCGCGGCGCACCGACGCAGTGAACGTCGGACCTCGCGAGGGCGTCCGTTCCGCGGGTGGGGTGGGCCGGTTCGCGCGTGGAGATTCAGTCCGCCGCGGTGGGTTCGGTTTGCGGATGGCCATGGTCGACGCTCCTCATGGCCAGTTTACGCCAGCTCCAGGACCTCGCCTTCGTAGCGCTTGGCCCCGCGGCGCATCTCCACGAGCTTGCCCAGCTTGACCACGCAATCGCCGACGCCCTTCGTCCCCGTGAGCGCGTCGAAGCTTTGCATGCCACAGACGTTGCAGGATCCGTGATGGCAGTCGGGCACGGTATCGGTCGAATGGACGTCGCGCCATTGGCCGCGGAGGTAGCTCTTCGTGACACCGCAGTCGATGTGGTCCCAGGGCAGCGGTTCGTGGGTGTCCCATTCGCGGTGGGCATACCATTCCGGGTCGACCCCGGCCGTGACGAAGGCCTGTTCCCAGACGGCGGGTTTGAAGTATTCGCTCCAGGCGTCGAACTTGGCGCCCTGCCGCCAGGCTTCGTGGATAACCGGGGCCACCCGGCGGTCGCCACGGCTGAGCACGGCTTCGAGGAAGCTATCGCGGGGGTCGTTCCAACTGAATTCGAGGCCGGATGAGCGGCAGGCGTCGCGGAGGAAGGAGTGCTTCGGCGCGAGTTCGGCGGCCGTGTCCTGGCGTGCCCACTGGAAGGGCGTGTGCGGCTTCGGGACGAGGTTGCTGGTGCTGACCCGGACCCGCGCGCGGCCTCCCATGTGCCGGCGGCCGATCGCTTTCACCTTCTGTCCCATCTCCACGATCCCGGCGACGTCGTCCATCGTCTCGGTGGGGAGCCCGACCATGAAGTACATCTTGATGCCCGTCCAGCCGCGGGCGAAGGCGTTTTCGGCGGCGGCGAGGAGGTCCGCTTCGCTGACGAGCTTGTTGATGGCGTTGCGGAGACGCTGGCTGCCGGCTTCGGGCGCGAGGGTAAGGGTGTGCTTCTTGCCCTTGGCGACGGCGTCGGCGATGTCCACCGAGAAGGCGTCGACGCGGGTGCTGGGGATGCCGACCTTGAGGTTCGGGAAGGTGGAGGTCAGGCGGTTGATGATGGGGACGATCTCGCTGTGGTCAGTGGTGCTGAGGGAGAGCAGGGAGAGTTCGTCATAGCCGGTGTTCCGCATCAGGTCGCGGGCCGCCTGGACGACTTCTTCGGGCGGCCGTTCGCGGGTCGGGCGATAGATCATCCCTGCCTGGCAGAAGCGGCAGCCCTGGGTGCAGCCGCGCTGGATTTCGACCGCAGCGCGGTCGTGGATGGTCTGGAGGAACGGGATGATCGGCTTCACCAGGGGGGCCGGGAGGGTTTCGAGGATGCGCCGGTGGATGACGGTGGGCGCGCCCGGGACGGTCGGTTCGAGCGCGGCGAAGTGGCCGTCAGTGTCGTACCGCGGTTCGTAGAACGAGGGCACGTAGACGCCCGGCACCCCCAGCAGATCGCGGAGGCGGGCAGCGCGGGGAGTGCCGGCGCGCTTCCAATCACGGACGAGGGCGGCCAGTTCCACGACCGCTTCTTCGCCTTCCCCGAGCACGAACGCATCGATGAACGGCGCGAGCGGCTCGGGGTTGAAGGCGCCGCTGCCGCCGCAGATGACCAGCGGGTGATCCTCGCCGCGTTCGCGGGCCCAGACGGGGATGCCGCCCAGGTCGAGGACGTTGAGGACGTTCGTGTAGGTCAGTTCGTACTGGAGGGTGAAGCCGACGACGTCGAATTCGCGCAGGGGGCGGCGGTTTTCCAGGCTCCAGAGAGGCACGGATTCGCGGCGGACCTCCGCTTCCATGTCTTCCCACGGGGCGAAGACTCGTTCGCAGAGGACATCGGGCTGCTTGTTGAGGATGTCGTAGAGGATGCCGAGCCCCATGTTCGACATGCCGATGTCGTACGAATCGGGGAACGAAAGGGCGATGCGGACGGCGGTGGAGTCCCAGTCCTTCGTGATGCTGTTCCATTCGCCGCCGGTGTAGCGGGCGGGCTTGGAAACGCGCGTGAGGAGTTGGTCGACGGTCGCGGTCAAGGGTGGCTCCTTCCCGGCAGGCTCCTGGCCGGCAGGGGCGTCCATCCATGATAGAACACGGGCTCGGAGAATGACCTCCCACCATGACCTCGGTGCCAGGATCAACCCGTACGGCGGCGGAGGGCGTCGATGCGGAGAACTCGCCCGGTGTGAGGGTGGCGGAACTTCCACCACAGCCATCCGTTGACGTTGTAGTTCATCAGGTCCATCCCAGCGGCAGACGGGGTGTCGAACAATCGCCCGTTCACCCGGACGCTGTGGTCGGGAAGCAGAACACCTTCGTAGCGTTGGCCCTTCACCTGGGCGAACACGGCGATGTCCCGGTGCATCCATTCCTGATCGGTTTGCTGGCTATGCGTCGATGAGACTGGCGGCGGCGCCGGAGCTTCTCGCTGCACCGCCTGCTCCTCGCTAAGCAAGTCGCGAGCGACGTCAACGAGTCTCCGTCGGAGATCGGCTCTGTCTTCGGGGACATAGGCTAGGGCCTCGAGTATCGCGCGTGCCGACTCTGTGGAAGTCATAGGAGCGAACTCCTTCTGGGTGAGTTGCTTCACAGTCTACTCCCAAGTAACTCCGTAGGTCAACAGAGTTACTTTGGAGTCGCTCTCGACCCACGGTCTGGGCGGTTGAGGGCCATCCGTCCGGGCGCCGCGCTTGCACGCGGGGAGGAGGCTCGCTCACGCTCGCCGCCCGCACCCCGCGGGTGGTAGCGTTGCCGCGATGAAGGTGGACGCGGTCATCGTTGCGGCGGGGACGTCGACGCGGTTCGGGGAGCAGGACAAGCTGCTCGCGGACCTGTGCGGGCGGCCGGTGGTCGCGTGGTCGCTGGCGGCATACGAGGCGGCGGAGTGCGTCGAACGGGTCGTCTTCGTGGTGGCGGCCGGACGCGTGGCGGAGATGGAGACGGTGGCCCGAGCCTGGGCGCCGGCAAAGCTGACCGCGGTCGTTGGCGGTGGCGATCGGCGGCGTGACAGCGTCGAGGCCGGGCTGCGGGCTTGCCGCTCCCGCTACGTAGCGATCCACGATGGCGCGCGTCCGCTGGTGACGGGTGAACTGATCGCGCGCGTGGTGGCGACGGCGGACGGCAAGCCGGGGGCGATCGCCGCCGTCCCCGTGACCGACACCATCAAGGTCGTCCGGCATGGCCTGGTGGTGGGCCACCCAGACCGGGCGAACCTGTGGGCGGCGCAGACCCCACAGGTGGTGCTGCGCCAGGCATGGCTCGACGCCGCAGCCGCGAGCGACGGCGACGAAACGGACGACGCGGCGATGCTGGCACGATTCGGCCTTGATCTCGCGGTGGCCGTGGGCGACCCGGAGAACCTGAAGATCACGCGCCCGGCCGACCTCGATGTCGCCCGGCAGATCCTCGCCGCGAGGGAGGAGCGATGAGCTTTCGTGTCGGCATCGGCGAGGACATCCACCGGATCGACGACGCCCGGACGCTGGTGCTGGGCGGCGTCATCATCGAAGAGGGCCCCGGGCTGGCCGGCCACAGCGACGCTGACGTCCTCCTCCACGCGATCACCGATGCGGTCCTTGGCGCAGCGGCGCTGGGCGACATCGGCCACTACTTCCCGCCGGGCGACCCCCGCTACGCCCACGCCGACAGCGCCGACTTCCTCCGCCTCGCCCTGAGGCTTGCGCGGGAGGCGGGCTGGGAGGTCGCGAACATCGATGCGACGGTGCGGACCGAGCGCCCGAAACTCGCCCCCTACATCCAGCACATGCGCGAACGCATCGCCGAGATCGCGGGGGTTGAAGTGGGCCAGGTCAGCGTGAAGGCGAAGACCGCCGAGGGGCTGGACGCAGTGGGGCGCCGGGACGCGATGGCCGCGACGGCGGTGGTGTTGCTGGAGGCGCCGTAGCGGCGCATCGAACTGCGCTACACTGGGACGATGGCTTTCACAGTTGCCGACTTCGAAGATCTTGTCCGTTTGCTCGGGGAGCAGCCTGAGTGGCGTGCCCGTCTTCGGCCCCTCATCCTGGGCGCCGAATGGGAGGGCGTGCCCTCACGCCTGGACCGCATAGAGGCTGTCCTGGAACGGATCGCCGACCGGCAGGACGGCACCGAACGGGAGATCGGCGCCCTGACTCAGCGCATGGACGCCCTCACCGAGCGCATGGACGCGCTCACCGAGCGGGTAGACGCACTGGCCCAGCGGGTAGACGCGCTGACTGAGGAAGTCCGCCAACTGGTCGAGGTGACAAAGCAGCTAACCATACGCATGGACCGCATGGACGGCCGGCTTGGCAACCTCGAAGGGAGCGCGCTCGAGCAGAGGTATCGCAACCAGTGCCGCAGTTGGTTCGCTGACTGGGTGCGAGGGGCGGAGGTGGTATCTCCGGTTGACCTCGAAGCCGTTGCCGCCGCCGTCGAGGCCGGAACCATCACCGCGGCCGAGGCCCGGGCGCTGCGCGACCTTGACCTGCTCGTGCAGGGCCGGGACGCGGCGGGCGGCGATGGCACGCTGCTGCTCATCGCCGTGGAGCTGTCGCACACCATCAACGTCGAGGACATCGATCGCGCGTCGGAGCGGGCGATGACGCTGCGGCGGGCGGGTTATGCCGCTCGGGCACTGGCCGGTGGGTACAGAGTGGCCCCGGATGCCGAAAAGCGGGCCGCCGCCGACGGCGTGATCATCGACCTCCATCGCATCCCTGCCTGAGCGGGCGCGGCAGCGGACGGTTTCGCGTTACACTTTCGCACCATCCCCGGCGGAGCGACCTACCGTGACTCCCCGCGCACTCGACGGCCTTCGCGTGATCGACATCTCCGCCACGGTGGCGGGCGCCTGGTGTTCGCGGCTCCTCGCCGATTTCGGGGCCGACGTCGTATTCGTGGAGCCCCCGGCTGGGCACGCCCTTCGTGAACTGGCGCCCTTCGACAAGGCCGGGGCGAGCATCCCGGCGGCATACGTCCTCGCGAACAAGCGATCCGTGACCCTCGACCTGGATTCCGGAGCCGGCCAGGGTGTGTTCCGGCGGCTCGTCGACCGCTGCGACGTGCTCGTGTCGAGCGCCCCGCCTTCGTGGCTCAGCGTGCGGAGCCTCGACTACGCCTCGCTCCGCCGCCCGGACCTCGTCATGGCCCACGTCACCGAGCACGGCATCACCGGCTCCCTCGCGGAGACGCCCGGGAACGACCTCACGACCGCGGCGCGCTCGGGCTGGGCGGCGCTCAACGGCCTCTTGAGCCGGGAGCCGCTCAAGCCAAGCGGCTGGCAATCGTCGATGTGCACGGGCGTGGCTGCCTGGGCGGCAATCCTCGCGGCGCTGTGGCACCGCGGAGGACACCCCGGCGAGGGCCAAGAAGTCGACATCGCCGCCGTCGATGTAATGGCCTCGACCTTCGCCCCGGCCGTGCTCCGGACACTCTATGGCGGCGAGCCCCAGCGCCGCCGTACGGAAGTCGACATGCTTTCCGGGCCGGTTCCGGTGCGGGACGGGCACTTTGCGCTGACGATCAGCAGGGCGCATTTCTGGCGCGACGCGATGCACATCCTCGGGTTGGAGGACCTGGCCGAGGATCCCCGGTGGGAGGCGGCCCACTATCGTGCCTCTCACAAGGACGAATACGTCGGCCGTGTCGAGGAGAAGATGCGAGGCTGGACGCGGCACGACCTTTTCCAGGCGCTGGCCGCGCGCCGGGTGATCGCCGGGCCGGTGCTGGAGATGGCCGAGCTCGCCGCCAACGACCACCTCCACGCCCGCGGGTTCTGGGCGCACCTCGACGACGGGAAGGAGCCGGCCACCTTCCCCGGGGCCCCATTCCGAATGTCCGCGACGCCGTGGGAGCTCCGCGAGCGCGCCCCCGCGCCGGGCCAGCCCACGGAGGCCGAGCGATGAGCGGGCCGCTGCACGGGCTCCGTGGCGTCGTGCTGACGCAGGCATGGGCGGGCACCTACTGCACCCAGCTTCTCGGCTTCCTCGGCGCCGACATCATCCAGGTGGAGGTGCGAAAACGGCTGGATTCGTGGCGCGGAAGCTACGACATGCCGATGCCGGCCGCCCTCCGCGAGATCCCATCCGCGGAACACGCCTGGAACTGCAACCCGCTCTACAACTCAGTGAACACGAACAAGCGCTGCGTGACGCTGGACCTCCAGGCGGCCGAGGGCCGCGAGGTGTTCCTGCGGATGGTCCGCCACGCGGACTTCGTGGCCGAGAACTTTTCTCCGCGCGTGCTCGGCAACCTCGGGCTGGGGTACGAAGCGCTGCGCCAGGCGAAGCCCGACGTCATCCTCCTCAGCCTCTCGGCCTACGGGAACACGGGGCCGTGGGCGAATGTGCCCGGTATCGGTGGGACGATCGAGCCAACATCAGGGATGACGGCGCTCCACGGCTACGAAGGCGGCCCGCCGCTGAATTCGGGGCAAATGTACCCGGACGCGGTGGCCGGTCTCTACGGCTGCGGGGCCATCCTTGCGGCGCTCCACCATCGCCAGCGCACGGGCGAGGGCCAGTACGTCGACCTTTCGATGCAGGAAGCGAACCTGGCACACATCGGTGACGCCGCCCTGGAGTGGACGCTGACCGGGCGCCAGCGGCCGCGGATGGGCAATCGCCACACGACCTTCGCCCCCCACGGGATCTACCCCTGCGCGGGCGAAAATCGCTGGCTGGCCATCGCCTGCGAGACCGAGGCCCAGTGGCAGGCACTCTGCGGGGCGCTTGGGCGGCGCGACTGGGCCGCCGATGAACGATTCGCCGCAGCGAGTGCCCGGAAAGCGAACGAGGACGCGCTGGACGCCGCCATCAATGTCGCCACCGCCGGGCAGGACCGTGACACCCTCGCCCTGCGGCTCAGCGCTGCCGGGGTCATCGCCGCCGCCGTCCTGGAAGCGGATGAAGTCGCGGCAGATTCGCACCTGCGGGAACGGAGGGTGATCGAAACGGTCAGCCACCCTGAAGCGGGGACGTGGGACATGGTCTGCAGCCCCTTCCACTTTTCGAAGACGGTCCCGGCACCGGCGCGGCCCGCCCCCTGCCTCGGCGAACACAACTTCGAGGTGTTTTCGGAATTGCTGGGGATGAGCCGCGAGGAGTACGAGGCCCTCGTCGCGAGCGGCGTCTCCGGCGTGGGGCCGCCAGACGGCTCCTAGATCAACCGTCGAACGCCACGTGCTCTGCTGACTGTGTCGGAGGGTTAACCGCCCGCCATGACGACATGATCCCGATCATGTCGAACCGGCGCGCCCCGGCGCAGTGTGTGTTCAGAACCTC
Source organism: uncultured Anaerolineaceae bacterium (assembly GCA_964438865.1). GTDB lineage: Bacteria > Chloroflexota > Dehalococcoidia > Tepidiformales > Tepidiformaceae. The sequence continues at coordinate 151,637 of CAYTMI010000005.1, forward strand.
CGCGCGACGCTTGGCGGCTGGGCGCCCCATAGGCGAGGACACGCCACCCGGATCGAAAGCCGGGGGCGATGCGGGGTCGCATTTTGCCAGACCTTCGAAGCCGCCACCATTCGAAAGCCCTCTTTTGCGTCGTCGCCGCGGCCGTGCTGGCCGTAGGGTTGATCGCGTTCACCGTCGGCCCTGATTCCGGCAGCCAGGCGGCCGGGCCGGAGCGTCCCAACAAGATCTACGCTCCCCTCGTCGCCCGGGGCGAAGGGTCCCCGGCGCCCACGCCCGGCGCGGATGGCGAGATCAACCTCCAGCCGCAGCTTGACACGGCCAACGCTGTCACGAAGCTGGTCACCTATGCCGCCGGCGCCACCCTGACAACCACGGGCGCCGACGGCTCTCGGTACACCCTTACCCTGCCCCCAAAGAGCGTCCTCTTCGACATGACCGTGACCATGACACCGATCACGGCGCTCGGTGGGCTGGCGGCAAGCGGCGGCCTCAGGGCGGGCGTCCAGCTTGAGCCTGACGGGATGTGGCTGGGCGTCCCCGCCACCCTCGACATCGTCGCTGCCAGCCCCGTGCCGGCCTCCCAGGAGATCTCCTTCTCCTACGGCGGCGACGGGCAGCGGGCTTACGCCTACCCCCTGGGCGTGAACGCCTCCCGCACCCGGTTCACGATTCTGCACTTTTCCGGATGGACGCTAGCCAGTGGGACTGCAGCAGAGAGGACGGCTTTCTTCCAGAGCAAGGTCGACTCCGTGGCGAGCCAACTCAACCAGAAGGTCGCGCCTATCACTGCCGCCGAGCGCGAACGCCAGGAGCAGTCCGGCACTTCGGATGACACGGGTTCTGCCGAGTACATCGAGGAGCTGCACGGCGCGCTTGAGACGGCCTACGAGACCCTGGTCAAGCCAGCGATGGACACCGCCGAGGCACTCGCCGACTCGGGCGATATCGACGCCGTGGAGCCGGGTCTGCAGGCCGCCGCGTCCTGGGAGAAGCAAATGACCGTCACCGGCCACGAGGGGATGCAGGCCGAGCGCGCGGCGCTCGATCTCCAACGCGCCCGGATCCTCGACAAGGTTCGCAAGAACATGCGCGACCGCTGCTTCCGCCTGCACCAGGTAGAGTGGGGCTCCCGCCTCTTTAGCCTGTCCAGGCAGCAGTGGCTGGTGGGCGACGACGGCGGTCAGGCCTTCGAGGACGCCAAGGGGTGCCTGACGTTCAAGCTCGACTTCGAGACGATTATCGCTGTTCGGGTGTCTGACCAGCCCCTATTGAGCTGGAAGGCCAACGTCCGAGTGCGCGGGGTGCCCCTTAACCTGGGGGGGTTCGGCGCTCTCCCGGTGACGCAGCCGCTCGAACTCCTGTCGTTCACTGGCGACACACCACCATACTGTTCGTCCTACTCCGCCGATGTCGAGCCCACCGAGCCGTTCCTCGTCAACTCCGCGCAGTTAGTTGAAGGCATGGACGACAACGGCAGACGAGAGGCCATCGATGTCGCGTTGACCATCGAAACCGGCGCAATCGCTGGCAGCTACACCTATCATCTCTGCGGCGGCGGCGAACCCCCACCCGACATCACTCTCCCATTTGCTGCGCCCACCCTGAACGCTATCTTCGTCGCCTTCCACCCGGGCGAAGGCAGCCCCGGGGGGGTTACGATCACCGGCTGGCAGATGCTCCGCGGCGCTGTCTACGCCGTGAAGCTCTACTCGCGGTCGACTGCACTGGGCCGGGAAGACACCATCCTCGAACTGAGGCACACGCCAGAATAGGGAAGCGGTATCCTCCAAAGGCTCGCGTCCGGGGTACTGCCAGCCGCTCGCCGGCCGCGCCATGCGCCACGAGCGGAACGCCACGAAGGAGCGACGGCATGACCGGATACACGCAGATCCGCTACGAACAGGTGGGGCGGGTCGCCCGGCTGGTGCTGGACCGGCCGCGGTACCGCAACGCCCAGAGCCGCGTGCTCATCGAGGAACTCGACGCTGCCTTCGCGCGCGCGGCCGAGGACGACAGCGTCGGGGTCATCGTCCTGGCCGGCGCCGGCGACCATTTTTCGGCCGGGCATGACCTGGGGACGCCCGAAGAGCTCGCCGACCGGGAAGCCCGGCCCTATGCCGAGGGGTTGCGCGGGCGCTACCGCCGCTCGTGGGACCTGAACATCGCGCCGACGCTCCGCTGGCGGAGCATCCCCAAGCCGACGGTGGCGGCGGTCCAGGGGTACTGCATCTTCGGCGGCTGGATCATCTCTTCGGCCTGCGATGTGGTGTTCGCCGCGGACGATGCGATGTTCCTGCCAACAAACTTCCAGTACTTCTCTGTCCCGTGGGACATCCACCCCCGCAAGGCGAAGGCCATCCTCTTCGAAAGCCGGTTCATCGGGGCCGAAGAGGCGGAGAAGCTCGGCTTCGTCGACCGCGTGGTCCCCCGGGCCCGCCTCGAAGACGAAGTGATGGCCTACGCCGCCCGCGTCGCCGAGAACGACCCGTTCCAGCTTGCGATGATCAAGCAGGCCGTGAACCAGTCGTTGGACGAACAGGGGTTCACTGCCCACATCCAGGCCGCCCACGCCCTCTACATGCTCTCGTCTGGGGGCGAATCCGACCCCGGCTACGCGCTCCAGAAGCCGGAGGGCCGGCGCCGGCCGATGGTCCAGCGGGCGATGGAGAACTACGAGCGGCACCGCGGCCAGCGCGGGTCGGGGGCCTGACGAAGCTCGCCCGCCCTACCCGCCGACGCGCTCGAAGATCGTCGCGATCCCCTGCCCGCCGCCGATGCAGAGGCTGACGAGCCCGTAGCGGCCGCCGGTCCGCTCGAGTTCGTGCATGAGCTTCACGGTGAGGATTGTCCCCGTCGCCCCGACCGGGTGACCGAGGGCGATCGCTCCCCCGTTGGGGTTCGTCTTCGCCGGGTCGAGGGAGAGTTCGTTCGCGCAGGCGCAGGAAACGCTGGCGAAGGCTTCGTTCAGTTCCACGCAGTCCATCTGCTCGATCGTCATCCGCGCCTTTTCCAGCGCCTTCCGCACCGCCGGGATCGGCCCGCTGCCCATGATGCTGGGGTCCACACCGGCTTCAGCGCGGGCGACCAGGCGCAGCCGCGGCCTCACCCCCAGTTCCTTCGCCTTCGAAGCAGACATGACCACCGTCGCGGAGGCGCCATCGTTGATCCCGCTGGCGTTGCCGGCCGTGACAACGCCGCCTTCCTTGAAAGCCGGCCGCATCTTCGCCAGCGCTTCGACAGTCGATGCCCTGGGGTGCTCGTCGGTGTCGAAGACCCGCTCTTCGCGGCCCGCCCGGATGGTTACGGGGACGATCTGTTCCTTGAAGTAGCCCTGTTCGATCGCGTGGAGGGCGCGCCGCTGGCTCTCGGCGGCGAACTCGTCCTGGGCGGCGCGGGTCACTTCGAACTGCTCGGCCAGGTTCTCGGCGGTGATGCCCATGTGGTAGCCCTGGAAGGGGTCGCTGAGGAGGTGGATGATGCCGTCTTCGATGGCGTCGTGGCCGAGCCGGTACCCCGTCCGCGCCTTCCGCAGGTAGAAGGGCAGGCGCGACATGTTCTCGGCGCCGCCGGCGACGACTACCTCCGCGTCGCCGCTGAGGATCAGGCGGCTCGCCGTATTGATCGCCTCGAGTCCGCTCCCGCAGATCCGGTTGACGTTCATCGCCGGCGTCCCGATCGGGAGGCCCGCCTTCACCGCCGCGTGCCGGGAAAGGTAGGCGTCTTCCGCAACTTGCCCGACGATGCCCATGACCACGTGGTCCACCTGGGCGGGGTCGATCCCCGCCCGGCCGACGGCCTCGCGGATAACCGTGGCGGCGAGGTCGCTGGCGGGCACCTCGGCGAGCGACCCCTGGAACCGCCCGATTGCGGTCCGCACGCCGGAAACGATGATGATGTCGTCCACGTAGAGTCCCTGCCTCCCCTGCGCTCAGCCTGGCGACCGTGCCCGCCCGCGCGCAGACGTTTAATGCCGCTTCATGTTCTGGAAGCGAGGCCCCCGCGAGCAACCGCTCGCCGTCGCGCGGAGACCGGCCCCGCATAGCTGGCGGCTATGGCTCGAAAGCGTTACCGAATGGGTCCGCCAGATGGCGAATCGTCAATCTTTCGCCTCGCGCGAACTATTAGCGCCTCTACTGCCGCGACACTCCCGTCGTTCCTCCCGCCCGCACGCCTGGCGGGTTTACCAGCCTTGACGTACCGCGCCGCGCGGCGTAGAAAAACCATCGTTGCGGTCTATGCGTACCATAGACCGAATACCTCCGGTTTCCCGGGGGCACGACAAGAGGGGGGATCAATGGCAGACAACTACTGGAACAAGTACTGGACGGGCCGCGCCAGCCGCCGCCGCTTCCTCGCGGGAGCGGGTGTCGCCGGGGCGGGCGCCGCGGGCCTCGCGCTCGTCGGCTGCGGCGACGACGACGATGATGCCGGCAGCCCCACAACAGGGCCTGGTGCCACAACGGGGCCGGGCGCCACCGCAACGCCCGCCATCCAGCGGGGCGGCACCCTCAGGCTGCCGCTGATCGGCGTCTCTTCCGGCAACCCACCGACGCTTTACCCGTTTGAGAACCTCACCTACCTGGCTCAGATTCCGTCCGCCTTCCACTACAGCCGCCTCCTCCGGGGCGTGGCCCGCGCCGATGTGGCTCCCGAAGACAAGACCGTCCTCGAGGGCGACCTCGCCTCCAAATGGGAGCAGGTCGATGCCACGAACTTCGTCTTCACCCTGAAGCCGAACGCGAAGTGGCAAAACAAGGCGCCGCTCAACGGCCGCGCCGTTACCGCGACCGACTACGTCAAGAGCTACGAAGCCTTCTCCAAGGTTTCCCAGAACGGCGCCAAGTTCAACGGCATCATCGACAAGGTCACGGCCCCCGACGAGAAGACCGTCAAGTTCAGCCTCAAGCAGGCGTTTGCACCGTTCCTGTCCTCGATGGTGGCTTCCGCCGAGGGCCCATGGCTCATCCCCGTGGAGACTATCGACAGCGGCCAGGTGAAGCAAGACCCGGTCGGTAGCGGCCCCTACATCTTCCGCGACTTCGCCACCGGCGTGTCCATCAAGTGGGACCGCAACCCGGACTACTACGACGCGCCGTTCCCCAACTTCGACAAGGTCGAGGCCGGCCTCACCAACGACGCCCAGCGCATCGTTGCCGCCCTCCAGACCGGCGAACTGGACCTTTCCAGCCTCAACGGCCCAATCTTCAAGGAATCGCGCGCCAAGCTCGACCCCAAGGGCGGGGACACCTTTGTCCAGAACGCAGTCGAGGGCGGGATGTACTTCAACTTCGACAACAAGCCGTTCCAGGACCGGCGCGTCCGCCAGGCGCTTTCCATGATTATGGACCGCGCGGGCTACCTGAAGGTCCAGGATGGTACTGGCAAGGGTTCCTGGATGTCCCACCAGCCCCCGGGCATGGCCCCGTTCTACCTCAACCCGGAATCCGCCGCATTCGGGCCGAACGCCAAGTACTACAAGCGGAACCTCACCGAAGCCAAGGCCCTGCTCAACGCCGCCGGCGCCGAGGGTTTCAGCTTCAAGCTCATCGGCAACGTCGACCGCTACGGCCCCGAAGCGAAGCAGCTCTGGGAACTCGTCACCGCGTCGTTCCAGGAAGCCGGCCTCAAGGTCGAGCTGGTCTTCCAGGAGTACGCGACGTACATCCAGACCATCTTCCTCGGCAAGATGCCCGAGGGCACGGCCGCCATCGGCCCCTTCATTGGCTCTCCGAACGACCCCGACGACGTCTTTGCCACGCTCTACTGGTCCAAGTCGGTCCGCCACAACTGGGGCGGGACCCCCATCGCAGAGCAGGCGGACATTGACGCGCGCATCGAAAAGCAGCGCACGCTCCTCGACCTGAAGGAGCGCATTGCGCACATCCAGGAAACCCAGCGAGTGATGGCCGAATCCATGCTCACCATCCCCTACCAGGGCAACGCCGGGTACGCCTACACCCAGCCGTGGATGAAGAACGCCTTCTACAAGGCGGGCTACGCCTACATGCCGGACGGCATCATGAAGGCCGGTTTCGACGCTGACCGCCTGAAGAAGGGCTAGGCGAGACGCCAACGTGCCCCCGGCGGGCGGCGAGGAGACTTCGCCGCCCGCCGGGGCTTGCTTTCATGGAGACCCCACGTGACTCAGTACATCACCCGGCGCATCATCCTGATGATCCCGACCCTTCTCGGCGTGTCGCTCCTCGTCACCGCCTTTGTGCGCATGCTCCCGGGCGACGCCGTCGATATCCTCACGGCCAACAGCGAAATCCAGGGCCGCGACGAGATCGTCAAGTCGACAGTGCGTGAAAGACTCGTCAAGGAAGGCAAAGATCCTCTCACCGCCCCGTTCACCGACCGCAAGCGCATTGAGAACGCCCTCGTTGACGAACAGCTCAAGAAAGACGGCCTCGACCCGGCGACCGCCACCCAGGCCCAGCGCGACGCCGCTCTGAACACCTTTGCGCTCAAGGCGTACAAAGATGAGATCCGCGCCCGCCTCGGCCTCGACAAGAACTACATACACCAGTGGTGGAGTTGGATAGTCAACGCCGCGCAGGGAGACTTCGGAGAGGACCTCGCCGGCGGCAGACCCATCGCCCCGGAGCTACGCGAGCGCATCCCGACAAGCATTGAACTCGGGATCCTCGCCATGGTCGTGTCCGTTGTGATCGCGCTGCCGGTCGGCGTCGTCTCCGCCGCCAGGCAGGACAGCTCCATCGACTACGTCGCGCGCAGCGGCGCGATCGGGATGCTCGCCATCCCCTCGTTCTTCCTCGCCACCCTCGTGATCATCATGTCCGCACGGTGGCTGGACTACTCCTTCCCCTTCTTCTTCAAGAAATTCTGGGACGACCCTCGCGCCAACCTCGAGTTGATCTGGGCGCCCGCCGTCATCCTCGGCATCGGCCTCTCGGGCACCATCATGCGCCTCACGCGCGCCCAGATGCTCGAAGTGCTCCGCCAGGACTACATCCGAACCGCCCGTGCGAAAGGGCTCTCCAGCCGCACCACGGTCATCCGCCACGGCGTGCGCAACGCGCTTATCCCGGTTGTCACGGTCATCGGCCTCCAGGTTCCGGTGCTCGTCGGTGGCTCGCTGGTGCTTGAACAGATCTTCGGTATCCCTGGCGTCGCGCGTTATCTCTTCGAGGCGATCAACAACCGCGATTTCCCGATCATCATCGCGGTCAACATGATGTTCGCCGTCGTTATTGTGTTTTCCAATCTCGCCGTTGACCTGACATACGCGGCCCTCGACCCGCGCATCCGTCTCGCTTAGGGGGAGTTTTATGGCTGCAACCAGCGCGGCGGGGGTCGCAACCCAATTCGAGCAGTTCTTCGGCGCCCCCAGGCCGCTCCCCCAGCGGATGCTGCTGGGCATCGTCCGGTTCGTTCGCCGCAAGCCGCTGGGAGCGTTCGGCGCGCTCATGCTCATCCTCATCGTCGTTGTGGGCGTATTCGCGCCATGGATCGCCAACCAGCCGCTCGCCAGGCAGAACCTCGACGACGCCCTCCAGGGCCCCAGCGCCACGTACTGGTTCGGCACCGACGAGAACGGCCGCGACCTCTATTCGCGCATGGTGTACGCCAGCCAGGTGACTGCCCTCGTGGGCCTTGGCGTCGTGCTGTTCGTGACCCTCATCTCCCTCGTCGTGGGCGTCACCAGCGGCTACTTCGGCGGCAAGCTCGATGTCGTTGTCCAGCGTGTGGTCGATGTCTGGCTCAGCTTCCCCGCCATCTTCCTCATCCTCACGCTCCTCGCTGTCCTCAACGTCCGCCCGGGCACAACGGGCTTTTTCGGCCTTGGCCGTGGCCCCGACATCGGCCCCAGCCCCTCCGGCGGCGACTGGTTCTGGTACACCTTCCCAAGGACGACCATCGTGATCCTGGCGCTCGGCCTGGTGCTCGCCGGCGGCGCGTCGCGCGTCGTCCGCAGCGCTACCATCGCCACTCGCGCCAACCCCTACGTCGAAGCCGCCGTCGTCATCGGCGCCACCAACTTCCGGATCATCAACCGGCACATCCTCCCCAACATCATGCCCACCGTCATCGTCCTCGCCACGCTCCAGCTGGGCACCGCTATCCTCGCCGAGGCCACCATCAGCTTCCTTGGGCAGGGAGTCACCAACTTCCCCACCTGGGGCCAGATGCTCTCCGGCCGCACCCGTGACCTGGCCGAGAACCACATGTACCTGGCGATCTTCCCCGGCCTCGCCATCTTCCTGGCGGTCTTCGGCTTCAACATGCTCGGCGACGCCCTCCGCGACGTCCTCGACCCCCGCCTCCGCGGCAGCCGCTAATACACGGGGCAGCAACACCACCACCTGAGGGCGGGCGTCGCGAGGCGCCCGCCCTCTCTCGTTTCTCCGGCCCAACCCGTTGAGGGGCTCGCGCCGTTCACGAAAACACATCCCATACATGACAGTCCGCCCGGCCAGCCATCCCTGTGGCGAAGGAGCTACGTAACCTCAGAGGAAGGTGCACCATGCGCGGCGGCCCCGCGCGGCCAGTAGGATTCGCCGGGAAGCCGACTGTGGGGATCACGTGAACATTTGACAAGGTTCACTGCCCCATGGTCGACTCACCGCCGTACGGGGCATACGAACACGCGGCCCGGGCGGGACCAGCGCCCGCACCAGGGCCACCAAACGGAGGGGAATTTCTTTGGCATCTGACTATTGGGACAAATACTGGCGGTCGCGCTCGTCGCGACGAAAGTTCCTCGTGGGAGCCGGCACGGTTGGCGTTGGCGCCGCGAGCATCGGTCTCGTTGGCTGCGGCGGCGATGACGACAGCGGCGGGGACAACGGCGGCGGGCTTGCCACGGCCACCGCGGGCGCCCAGGCCACGGCAACACCGGTCGACCCGTTTGCCGGGGCCAAGCGCGGCGGCACCTACAAGCTCGACCTCTCGAACGACCCGCCGACGATCGACCCCTACGGCAACCTCTCGTTCCTGACGAAGGGGATGGCAGCCCACGTCTACAGCCGCCTGTACAAGTACAACACTGGCCCGGGCGTCAAGCAGGCCGACCTGAAGCCCGCGCCCGACATCGCCCTGAGCGCCACGCCGAGCGCGGACGGCCTGACCTGGACGGTGAAGCTCAACCCGGCGGTCAAGTTCCACAACGTCGCCCCCGTGAACGGGCGGGCGGTGACCACCGAAGACGTGGACTATTCGTGGAAGCGCGCCACCGACGTCAAGAACACCAACAGGAGCCAGTTGGCCTTCGTCGAGGGCGTCACCTACCCGGACTCGACCACGATCGTCTTCAAGCTGACGAGCCCGAACGCTGCCTTCCTTGACGTGCTGGCGAACGCGAACCTGCTCTGGATCATGCCGAAGGAAGCCGGGATGACCGGTTCCGCGGGTTTCGACCCGGCGAAGACGATGATCGGCAGCGGCCCCTGGAAGTTCGACAGCTACACGCCGTCGGTGAGCATCAAGTTCAAGCGGAACGAAAACTGGCACTTCAAGTCGTCGGACGGGCAGTCGTTCCCGCTCATGGATGGGATCGACTACGCTATCGTCCCTGAGTACGCGAACCGGCTCGCCCAGTTCCTGAGCAAGAACACGGACCACAGCGGCCTCATCGGCGACGACCTGGTCAACGTGAAGAAGCAGATCACGGACGTGCAGCTCTACGGCGAAGTCTCCCAGTTGATGAGCTTCATGTACTTCGACTCGGACCCTGCCTCGCCGCTGCAGAAGCCGGAAGTGCGCCAGGCGATCTCCATGTCGCAGGACCGCGACGCGCTGACGGACCTTGGCTACAACGTCAGGAAGCTCCGCGACGCCGGGCTGACGGTCCGCGACGACTGGAACAACCTGATCCCGGCGGGGATGCTCCGCTTCTGGCTTGACCCGAAGGGCACCGGCCAGGGCGACACGGCGAAGTTCTTCAAGTACAACGTGGCCGAAGCCAAGAAGCTGATGACGGCGGCCGGCTACGCGGACGGCTTCGAGGTGACCTACCAGTACCCCGGCAACGTCTACGGCGCCACCTTCAACACCATCGCCGAGGCCCACATCCAGTTCATGACAGCGATCGGCGTCAAGATCAAGACGGAAGTCCAGGACTACTCTTCGAAGTACATCACCCAGACGTTCCTGGGAAACTTCAAGGGGATTGCCTTCGGCTACGAAACCCCGTTCCCCGAGGGCGGGTCGTACCCCGTCCGGTTCTTCACGGACAACCCGCTGAACCACGGCAAGATCAAGGACGCCGCCCTGGCGGACCTGGCCGTGAAGCAGCAGGCCGAGCTGGACCCGGAAAAGCGCAAGCAGATGTTCTACGACATCCAGCGCAAGAACGCGGAGAAGATGTACTACGTGCCCCTCCAGGCGGGTGCAGGCACCGGCTGGGAAGGCGCCCACAGCTACATCAAGAACCTGGACATCCAGACGGTTCCCGGGAGCTACGGCGCCCCGACGGAGGAAGCCCCCTTCCGCTGGAAGGCAACCTAACAGCGAACGGGGACTGCCCCTGGAGAACCCATGCAACGTTATCTCGTGCGCCGTCTGCTGCTCATGATCCCGACGCTCCTCGGGGTGACCTTCGTCGTCTTCGTGATGATCCGCGCTGTTCCCGGCGACATCGTCGCCCTCATTGCGGGTGACTACGGGGCGGGGGACCCGGCGACGAGGGAAGCCCTGCTGAAAGAGTTCCAGCTGGACGACAACGTCGGGAAGCAGTACATCCGCTGGCTCGGCCAACTTGCTCAGTTCGACCTGGGCAAGTCGATCATCAGCGACCGTACCGTGGGCAGCGAACTCAAGAACCGTCTGCCGGTCACCTTCCAACTCGGGATCATGGCGATGTTCTTTTCGCTCTTGATCGCCGTGCCGATCGGGATCGTCTCAGCCGTGAGGCAAGACACCGCGGTTGACTACGTCGGCCGGAGTTTCGCCATCGGCCTGCTCGCGGCACCGGGCTTCTGGATCGCGATCTTGCTGATCACGCTGGCCGGGCGGTACTTCACCTGGGGCGTGCCGCCGAAGTCGTACATACCGATCACCGACAACCCGCTCGGGAACATCCGGATGCTGATCGTGCCGGCGCTGATCCTGGGCGGGGGCCTCTCCGGCAGCGTCATGCGGTTCACCCGCTCGACCATGCTGGAGACCCTCCGCCAGGACTACATCCGGACCGCCTGGTCCAAGGGCCTCCCGGAGCGTGCCGTGATCGTCCGGCACGCGCTCCGGAACGCGCTGATCCCGGTGGTGACGGTGGTTGGCCTTCAACTGCCGATCCTCGTCGGGGGGACGGTGATCATCGAATCGGTCTACTCCATCCCGGGGATCGGGCGGTACTACATCACCTCCGTCAACAACCACGACTACCCGGTGATCCAGGCGATCAACATCCTGGTGGCGGCGGTCGTCGTGTTCACCAACCTCGGGGTGGACATGCTCTACTCCGTCCTTGACCCGCGGATCAGGTATTCATAATGGCAACTGACGCCCACATCCTCGAGCAGTATGTGATGAGGCCGCGACCGCCCGTCGCGGTCCGCTATTGGCGCTCACTCACCTCCTTCGTCCGCCACAAGCCGCTGGGGGCGTTTGGCGCGGTCGTGGTGATCCTCCTGGTCGCCATGGCCGCCTTTCCCGCCCTTTTCACGACGCAGGATCCTGACATCTCCCAATCCCTCAGGGACCGGTTGCTGGGGCCCTCCACCGACCACTGGTTCGGCACCGACCAGCAGGGCCGCGACCTGTATACCCGCATCGTTTACGGTGCCCGGACATCCGTCCTCATCGGCTTCGGCGTCGTAACCCTCAGTGCCTTCGTGGCGCTGGCGCTGGGCGTCACCTCCGGCTACTTCGGCGGCTGGTTCGACATGCTCGTCCAGCGGCTCGTGGACATCGGCATCGCCCTGCCCGGGCTCATCTTCATCATCCTCCTCGTGACCTCGCTCCAGCAGATCCCGGTGTTGATGCGGATCATCCTCTCCGTTGGGATGCTGACAGCGCTCGGGTCGTCGCGGGTTCTGCGAGGAGCGTCCATCTCAGCCAAACAGAACCAGTACGTTGAAGCCGCGAGGGTGTTGGGAGCGCGGGACACCCGCATTATCACTCGCCACGTCGTGCCGAACGTCCTGCCCGTCCTCATCGTCAGCGCCTCCATCCAGATTGGCGGGGCGGTGCTGGTCGAATCTTCCCTCGCCTTCCTTGGCTACGGGGTCCAGCCGCCGACGGCAAGCTGGGGCCGGATGCTGAACGAAGCCCGCGAATACATGGTCCGTGCGCCGCACATGGCCATCTTCCCGGGGTTTGCCATCTTTTTCACGGTGTACGGCTTCAACATGTTCGGTGACGCCCTCCGGGACGTCCTCGACCCCCGCATGCGCGGGAGCCGCTAACACCCCGAACGGCAACGCCATCACCTGGGGGCGGGTTTCGCGAGAGACCCGCCCTCTTTCTCGTTGCCCTCGTGGGCGGGCGAGCAACGGTCATCGTCACGAACAGCATGCGCGAGGCCTTCCGGCGGATGAAGCCGAAAATCGCGCTCTACGTCGGCACGCCGGTGCCGCTCCGCCACAAGCACGGATCCCTGTAGGCTTGGGGGAGTGATCCCCGGAGTTGACCTCGAAGCACTGATCAAGACCGTCGGCTACGTTGGTTTGTTCATCATCGTCTTCGCTGAAACCGGGCTCCTCATCGGCTTCTTTCTCCCTGGCGACACGCTGCTGATTACGGCGGGACTGCTGGCGGGGCGGGGCGAACTGGAGATCCTGGTCCTCGTCCCCCTCCTGATCCTGGCGGCGGTGATAGGCGACGCCGTCGGCTACCAGATCGGCAAGCACGCGGGGCCGAGGCTCTTCAACCGGGAGGATTCACGCTGGTTCCACCGCCGGCACCTGGAGCGCGCGCAGGACTTCTACGACCGCCACGGCGGCAAGACGATCATCATCGCCCGCTTCCTCGCGCTGATCCGAACCTTCGCCCCGACCGTCGCCGGGGCTGCCCAGATGCCATACCGGAAGTTCGTCGTGTTCAACGTCATCGGAGGCGTCGCCTGGGTCACTTCGATGACCGTGCTCGGCTACTGGTTCGGGAAGAAGGTGGAGAACCTGGAAATGTTCTTCACGGGCATGGTGGTGATCATGGTCGTGGTGTCGACCGCGCCAGCAGCCTTCCATCTTCTGCGCGAATTCGCCCGCCGGCGCGCCGCAGGCGTTTAGCCAGCAGCCGGGCTTTCCGTCAGGCCCCGACCGATGTGCTCCCGCAGGAACTCCGTGATCCGTTCGTTCGACTGGCGCGCCATGTCGATGGGGAAGAGATTGTAGCCGTGGGGGCCATCGAGGTACTGGTAGAGTTCAGCCTCGTTCCCGGCCTTCCGCCAGGCGTGATCCATCATCAGGGTGTCCGAATACAGGTGGTCGAGCGTGCCGACGCTGAAGATAGCCGGCGGCAACCCCCGGAGGTCGGCGTAGAGCGGCGAGATGTAAGCATGCTTCAGGTTCCGCCCACTGGCGTAGCACTCGGAGAAGAACTCCATGATCGGGCCGCTGAGGACAAGGTTGCGGTCCCACATCGCTTTCATCGAGGGCAGGTCGTAGACGGCGGAGAAGACTCCGTAGGTGAACACGGCCGCGCTGTAGGGTTCGTCCATGTGGTCGCGGCGCCGGAGGAGGACGGCCGCCGCCAGGTTCGCACCCGCCGACTCGCCGCCGATAGCGAGCGCTGCCGGGTCCGTCGCCCCGAGGGCCGCGGCTTTCTCTTCCAGCCAGCGGCTTGCGGCATAGCAGTCGTCGAGGCCCGCAGGGTAGGGGTGCTCGGGCGCCAGCCTGTAGCCCACCGAGACGACCGTGACGCCAGCACCTGCGGCGATACCGCGGAGGAGGGGGTCCTGGTTCTTCTCCGAGCCGGTGACCCAGCCGCCGCCGTGGATGTGGAGGTAGGCGCCCACCGGATTCTCCGGGATGAACACACGGATGGGGATGTCCCCCGCGGGCCCAGGGATGGTGCGGTCTTCCTGCAGCGCCACATCCGCGCCCTGGTACCAGGTTACCTTCGCCGCTTCGTCGCGCTGACGGCGAACACCTCCGAGGTCGGCGCGCAGCGCAGCGAGGCGCCCGGTGGTGTCGGCTTCGATAGCGGGGATGAGGGCTTCTACCTGCGGGTCCATGCGGCGAAGTGTAGCAAATACCGGGCACTCACCGCTGGGCGGCCCGGGCGCCCCGTCACCGGAGCAACGTCGCGAACATGACGAGCGCCGCCGCCGCCATCGCCAGGGTCGTCACCCAGCCGAAAACGACCGCGGGGCCGCCGGCCACGTTCTCTCCGAGGATCCGGCGGTCGCGGGCGGCCAGCATGATGAAGGCGAGGATCACTGGCGCGATCACGCCGTTGAGGATGGCGGCGAAGTACAGTGCTTCAATCTCGCTGAGGGGCGAGAAGTTCAGTCCGATCCCCACGATCGTCGCCAGCGCGATAACACCGTAGAACTGGGGGGCGCGGCGGAGGGTGCGGTTCAGGCCCTCCGGCCAGTCGAAGAGTTCCGAGACCGCGTAGGCGCCCGAACCGGCAAGCACTGGCACCGCCAGCAATCCGGTGCCGATGAACCCGACGGCGAAGAGCAGGGTCGCAGCATCGCCGGCAAGCGGCCGGAGGGCTTCGGCGGCGTCGCGGGCACTGGTGATCTCCGCGCCCGAGGCGAAGAGCGTGGCGGCCGTCGTCAAGACGACGAAGTAGAACCCCACGTTCGCCATGAGCATCCCGAAGCCGACATCGAAGCGCGAGGCGCGGAGCAGCGCTGCCACCGGGGCGGCGTCCGGCTGGGAAGCGTCGATCCCCATGCGTTCCTCCTCCTCCACCTCTTCGGACGCCTGCCAGAAGAACAGGTAGGGCGAGATGGTGGTCCCGAGGATGGCCACGACCGTGGCGATAAACTCCCGCTCGAAGCGCACGCTCGGGAGTGCGGTGCCCCGCAAGGCTTCGCCCCAGTCTGGGCCGGCGACGAATGCGCCGACCACGTAGGCAAAGATGACCAGCGTGAGCAGCTTCAGATAGCGCGCGAACTGAGCGTAGGGCATCACGATTTCCACGAGCGCGATACCGACGCCAATCGGGACCACCAGCAGCCCGGCCGGGACGGGAGTGAGCAGGTCGACCCCGGCGGCGATGGCGGCGATGTCGGCGCCGATGTTCACGGTGTTCGCGACGAGGAGGAGGATGACGACCGGGTAGAGCCAGCGCCGGCCGTAGTGTTCGCCGATGACCCCGGCAAGCCCGCGCCCGCTGACGAGGCCGATCCGGGCGCAGATGGACTGCACGGCGAAGTTCATCGGAAAGGTCAGCAGGCTCATCCAGAGGAGTGAATAGCCGTGCTGGGCGCCGGCGATCGAGTAGGTCGCGATGCCCGAGGGGTCGTCGTCAGCGACGCCGGTAATGATGCCCGGGCCAAGTTCGTGGACGCCCTTGCGCGCTTCGCGCGAGGCGCGAACCAGCCGGATATCGATGGCTCGAAGGACGCGGCGGGGGACTGCGGCGAGTGCGCTTGCCACTGCCCGGCATTGTACGGCGGCGACCCGAGAGCGCACCCCATCCCTTAGCAGGTGCCCTTGCTCGCCGGGCCGCTCGTGCCCCGGCCGCCTGACAGGATCAGGCCCGAAGCGACGCCGATCAGGCGAACAGCGAACTCATATCCAGGCTGAACCCCTCCGCCTCGAACCCCGCGTCATCGCTTGTCAGCGTCTCGCCGGCACCGTAGATGTGCGCGTCGCCGCCCGCCCGGTGGACGGTCACCGTCTTCAGCTCCGGCCGCACCACCCACACCCTCGGCGTCCCCGCCTGCAGGTAGTCGAGCACCTTCTCCGCCACCGCCCGGTCGCTGTCTTCCGGCGACACTACCTCAACCGCGAGGTCAGGCGCTCCCGGGAAGAAGCCCGCCGGCATCCGCTCGCCGCCGAGCCGGGAGGCGCGCACGAAGTGCACATCCGGCGCCCGCACGACATCAGGGTCGCGGGCGAGCACGAACCCCGCTTCGACTCCGGCCGAGCCGAGCCGATGCTGACCCACAAACCTGAGCAATGCAGCTCCGAGAGCAAGGGCGATCTCTCCGTGGGGGCCGCCGACGGGCATGTGCACTACCAGCCTTCCGCGGACGAGTTCCATCTTCCCGCCATGCTCGGCGGAGGGCAGGCGGTAGAACTCTTCCACCGTGATCAGCCGTTCGGTGACCTGCGTCATGCGCTGAGTATACCCCCTCCGCATCGCCCCCAACGGCTCCCCTTCGCTGGCCAGCCACGAACGCCCATCCCCGCCTACAATCCCCACACACCACCGACAAGGACGATGCCTTGGGACTCGAACTATCCGAACACGGGCAGCCGTGGGAACACCTCCGCGACGAGATGGCCGCGATGCGCGGGCACGACCTCGACTGGAAGCATGGCCGCCACGGCGCTTACGTCTGGTACGCGGGCGACGAACTCGAGGACGTCCTCCGCGAAGCCTTCGGCATGTTCCTCGTCGAGAACGGCCTCGGACTCCGCGCCTTCCCCAGCATCGGGCGGATGGAAGAAGAGACGCTCGCGACGGTGCAGTGGCTGCTTTCGGCCCCCGAGGGTGCGGCGGGGATCTTCACCTCCGGCGGCACCGAGAGCATCTTCCTGGCGATCCACGCGGCGAGGGAGTGGGGCAGGGTCCACCGCCCGGGGTCGAAGCGGCCAACGATCGTCGCGGCGCATTCGGCCCACCCGGCGGTCAGCAAAGCGGCCCACTACCTGGGGATGGACGTCATCCGCGTCCCCGTCGGGGTGGACTACCGCGCCGACGCCGCGGCCATGGAGGCGGCGATCACCGCCGACACCGTCGCCATCTACGCCTCCGCCCCCACCTACTCCCTCGGTCTGGTCGACCCCGTCCCCGCGCTCGGCGAGCTGGCCGCGCGGCACGGCCTCTGGCTCCATGTGGACGCGTGCGTCGGGGGCATCCTCGCGCCGTTCGTTCGACAGGTGGGGTATCCGGTGCCCGCCTTCGACTTCTCGGTCGAGGGTGTCACCTCCGTCTCCGCCGACCTCCACAAGTCGGGATACACGGCGAAGCCGGCCTCGACGGTCACCTTCCGCACGGCGGAGCTCCGCGAGTTCGCGCGCTACAGCATGGACGACTGGCCGAGCGGGCTCTACAGCTCCTATACGTTCACCGGGTCACGGCCGGGCGGGGCGATCGCGGCGGCCTGGGCCGGGATGCGCTTCCTCGGGCAGGCCGGCTACCGCGAGATTGCGGCCTCCTCCATGCGCGCGAAGCAGACGATAGCGGTCGGCGTGGCGGCCATCCCGGGGGTTGTTGTGCATGGGGCGCCGGAGTTGTGGGCGTTCTCGTTCGGGTCCCCGGAAGTGAAGATGGGGCGGGTTGCGGCGGCGATGGCGAAGCGCGGCTGGATGTGCGGGACGACCACCTCGCCTGCCGGCATCCACGTGATGTGTACTCCGGTCCACGAACCGATCGCAGCAGACTACGTGGCCGCCGTGGCCGAGTGCATCGGCGAGGTGAGGGCGGGCGCGGCGCCCGAGGCCACGCACGCTGCCTACAACTGACGTGCGGCCGGGCTTACTGCATCCAGCGGTCGCCGAGCGGCTCCCGGGGGATGTCTTCGGCGGCGTTGACCATGTGATGGGCCAGCGGCCCCAGCCGTTCGAAGATGGCCGCCAGGTCTTCGCGCCCCACCGCGCACTCGCTCATCGCCGCCTGCATGTAGCGGAGCCAGCGTCCCGCGGCGAGGTCGTCGATGACGAACGGGAAGTGGCGGCGACGGAGCCGGGGGTGTCCGTAGAGGGCGCTGTAGACGGGCTCGCCCCCAAGCCACTGTTCGAAGAAGAGCTTGAGTTTGCGCTTCCCGGGTTCCAGGTCCTCCGGGTAGATGGCCCGCTGGACCGCGTCGGCTTCGACGAGGCGGTAGAACGCCTCCACGATCCGGTCGACGCCAACGCGCCCACCGACCTGCTCGAAGAGGGTTGCATCCGTCACGCCCACAATCGTAGCAGCCGCTGGCTGTACCGCCCGCCAGCCCGGGGGAACCGTTTGCGCGCCCGGAGCGTCTGGCAGGGCAGGAGACTCTGATGCGACCACCAACCCCACCGTTCCTCGCCGCGGCTACGGCATTCGTCATCGCGGTGGCCGCGGTGGCCGCGGTGGCCTGTGGCGAACCCGAAGTCACCATCCCGGCTGGCGCGACGACGGTCGCGACGGCCACGTCGACTGCGACCGCAACTGCGGCGGCGACAGCCACGCCGACCACACGCCCGGTACCGCCTTCGCCGACGCCCGTACCGCCGCCCAGGCCGGACCCGCGCGCCTACCCGGCAGGAACCCGCAGCGGCATCGGCGAGATCGACGCGATCATCGCGGCGGTGGAATCGAGGGACGGAGCGGCGCTGGAGAAGCTCGCGCACTACCTCTCGTACCCGTGCCAGGGACCGATGTCGTTCCAACCGCAGCCTCTCCGCTGCGCCGATGGCGTGCCGGAAGGGACGCCCAAGGTGGGATTCTGGGTGACCCAAGTGGAAGGCGGGCTCTGGGCGCCCGACCACGCCGCCACCAGCCTCGACCGGTGGCTCAAGGGCGCGCCCCTTGGGCTTTACGGCGTCTACCGGCTCGCCCCGGGGCAGCAGCCGTTTCCGCCGGAGGCACCGCCGGACTACCTCGTCATCTTCAGCTACGAATCCGCGTATGGCCGCTGGTGGGACACCCTCTCCGTCTCCGGGGTGGGCTTCGTCCGCCTCGGGTTCACCTACCCGCCGCTGCCACCGGCGATCATGGACGACCCCGCCGACTCCGGCTGGGTGGTCCCTCCTCAGAGATAGTTGGCGCCAGGCCCGCGCGCAAACGTCACAGCTCCGACACCCCTACCGCGCGGACATCCGCCATCGGGAAGTCCTTGAGGTTGCGGGTGATCACCGTCGCCCCGTGCTTCGTGGCCACAGCGGCGATGAGCGTGTCCGGGGTCGAAAGCGCCATCCCGGCGCGGGCGAACGTGAAACGGTGATGCCCCGCCAACAACGCTTCATCGTGCGAAATTCCCAGGCTGGTCATCCCGTCGATGAACGCATCGAACGCGGACCGTTCTCCCCGGGGGATGCCCGAGTAGAACTCCGCCACGATTACCGGGCAGGTACAGAGTTCCTCGCCCACATCGATCAGGCGCCTGATCGCCGAGTACGTTGGGTCCCTGCCGCGGGTGAACGAGATGAGGACGTCGGTGTCCAGGAGGTACCGGGTCACTGCGGGTCTGCTTCAGCGGTCTCCCTGAGCACCGCCTGGAGCCGCGCCTCCCGGGGGGTCTCCGCCAGTCGTAGCTCCTTCACCCAACCCGTAGCCCCCGAGTCGGTATCCCATGCAGGCGGTCCGCCGCCCAGGCCGGCCGCAGCCTCCACCGCGATCCGCTCCGCGGCAGCCTTCCGTCTCGCAGCCGCCAGACCCCGTTCGACCGCCTCAGCGATGAATTCGCTCCGGCGCCGCTTCCCGACGAGGCGGTCCACCTCCACCACAACGCTGGCCGGTAGCACGACGTGGGTACGCACCGTTTCCATCTCGAACACGCTCCGGGGATCACCATATCACATACCTGTGGGACCAACGGCGCGATTTGCGGCCTCCAGCCGGCCATTCCATACTTCCCCACCATCCACTCCCGCGCAGGAGGCAACCCTTGGCCGCACCTCTCGATGGCATCCGCGTCCTCGAAGTCGCGAACTGGCTGGCAGCGCCCGCCGCCACCGCCCTCATGGCCGACCTCGGCGCCGACGTCATCAAGGTGGAGCCGCCAAACGGCGACGTATTCCGCTACTTCGTCCTCCGTTCGATGGGCTACGACCACGACTTTGCGACCAACTACGCCTTCCAGGTCGACAACCGGGGCAAACGCTCGATCGTCGTCGACCTCGACAAGCCGGGCGGGCCGGAACTGGTGAAGAGGCTCGCCGCCGGGTGCGACGTGTTCCTGACGAACCTGGTACAGCGGCGGCGCGTCAAGTACGGCCTGACCTACGAGGACGTGCATGGGGTGAAGGACGACCTCATCTACTGCTCCTTTAGCGGGTATGGGACGCGGGGGCCGGACGCCGACCGTTCCGGGTTCGACTTCGCCGCGTTCTGGGCGCGTTCGGGGATCATGGGGCTCCTCGGCGAACCCGACGCCCCGCCTCCGCTCAACCGGGGCGGCCAGGGCGACCACTCGACGTCGTTCAACATCCTCGCTGCAGTGCTCGCCGCCTTGCGGATGCGGGACAAGACCGGCGAAGGCCAGCACGTCGAAACCACCCTCCAGGCCAGCGGCATGTGGACCATCGCTGGCGACTTCTCGGCCGGGCTGGTGGCGCGAAGCAACGCCCCGCGGATTTCGCGCAAGTCGCCGGTGAACCCTATCTGGAACTCGTACCAGTGCGCGGACGGGCTCTGGTTGTTGCTGGTGGTGCCCAACCCCTTCCCCTCCTACTGGCCGAACTTCTGCGACGTGGTGGAGCGCCCCGGATGGGCCAACGACCCGCGCTGGGACGACCTCCCGAAACTCCGCGCCAACACCCCGGCGCTGACGGCCGAGATCGACACGATCATGCTCCAGCACGACCGCGCCTACTGGGGCAGCCGCCTCGATGACGTGGGCTTCATCTGGGCGCCGGTGGCCACGATGACGGACATGATCAACGACCCGCAGGTGCGTGAGATGGGCTGGATCACGAGCGTCGAGCACCCCACCTTCGGGACGTTCGAAACACTCGACACTCCCTTCAAGCTCTACGGCAGCGACATCGGCGTGCGCGGGCCCGCCCCGGACCTCGGCCAGCACACATTCGAGGTCCTGGCGGAGTTCGGGGTCGATGGGGACGAGATCAGCGAGCTCGCCGCGAACGGCGTGCTGGGGTAGGCCGTGGACGTCCGCCTCCACGAACACGCGATGGACCGCCTGCCAACCCGCGGAGCCACGGTCGAAGAAGTCGTGGAGGCGGTCCGCAACGGCGAGCGGTTCCCGGCGAAAGCTGGCAGGACCGCCTTCCGCCGCAACTTCGCCTTCGTGGGGCTCTGGCGCGGAAAGCGCTATGCTACGAAGCAGGTTGAGGCGATCGCGGTGTACGAGGACGGCTGGCTCGTCATCACCGTGATCGTGAAGTTCTTCTAAGGAGATGCCCACCGTGCGCCTCACATACGACCCCAGGCACAACGTCGGGTATATCGCCTTCCGCGAAGGACCCGCCGAAGTTGACACCCTCCGCCTGAGCGAAGAACTCAACGTCGACATCGCGCCCGACGGGACCGTGTACGGCATCGAATTGCTCAACGCCTCCGAACAGTTGGGCCTTGCCACCGCCCGCCGCCTTGTGATCACCAACGAGGCCTCTGGCGAATCGCAGGAGGTCACCCTCGCCGGGTAGATTGCCGTGGCCAGGAGGCCGCGAACGGCGTGCTGGGGTAGGCGCATCATCTGCCCGTGCGTGGGATAATCAGGCCGTGAAAATCGAACGCATCTCCGTTCCGGCGGGTGCCGTGGCCGACTTCTGCCGGCGCCACCACATACGGCGCCTGTCGCTTCTTGGCAGCGTGCTGGGTGACGACTTCCGTCCTGACAGCGACATCGACGTGCTGGTGGAGTTCGAGGAAGGCCACGTCCCAGGATTTGCGTTCGTGGCGATGGAAGAAGAGCTTTCGCGCCTTCTGGGCCGGCGAGTCGACCTGAACACCCCGCGAGACCTGAGCGCCCGGTTCCGGGACGACGTCCTCGCTCGCGCTCAAGCGCTGTATGTCGCAGCGTGACCCGCGCGGTTGCGAACATCGGTATGCTCCTCGAAACGCAATTCGGACAGGAACCCTGATGGCGAAGAAACCCGGCCCGAACGTGGGCCTCGGCCCGCTCCTGGGCATCAGGATGGAACGCGAGGACGCGGCAAGCCGCTCGTTCGTCACGGTACGGCCCGAGCTCCTCAACCCCCATGGGGTGCTGGCAGGACCGGTGATGTATTCGCTGGCCGACTTCGGGATGGGCGCGGCGCTCTCTTCGCGGCTGGAGGATTCGGAGTCGTGCGCCACCATCGAGATCAAGATGGTGTACATCGCCACCGTCACCACGGGCGAAGTGGCCTGCGAGACCCGGCTCGTGAACAAGGGCCGCCGGGTCGCCGTCCTCGAATCCGAAGTCTTCAACGAGGGGCGGCTGGTGGCGAAGGCCCTGGGGACGTTCGCCATCTTCGAGGCGAGGTAGCCGGGCGTTCAGTTCCCGAGCGAACCGAGCACGTCGGCCGCGGCTTCGATGACAGGGCCGATCGCCTCGGCGGCGGCGGCGGCCGCTTCGACCCCTGCTTCGAGCGCCGGACCTGCCGCTTCAACGGCTGCACCGAGGCTTCCCGCTACGGCGCCTGCGAGATCGGCGGCCTGGCTCGCGACGGCAGCCACCGGCGCGAGGGCGTCGGCCCCCGCGGACACGGCGGCGGCCGCGAGGTTCACGACGTCGTCGGCCGAGCCGGCTACGTTGGTGCCGAATTCGACCACCGCGCCGAGCGCATCCTTGCCTGCCCCGGCCACCGCACCGGCGACGTCCACCGCGGAGCCCGCGGCATCGGCGACCACCCCGGGAGCCCCGGTCACGATGTCGGCCAGCCGCTCGGCGCCGGCGTTCAGTGCCTTCGTCATCAGCCGCGAGGCCTCGCCGAGGGCCCGCGGGACAGCGCGGTATGCTTCCGCCTCGACGTCGCCGGGAGTGAGGTTCGAGACGGCATCCGCCACGGTGGAACCGCGGTAGCGCTCCTGCGAGCTCTCACCGGGCCCGGGCGGCGAGGCTCCTCCGGCGGCCCCCTCACTGCGGGCGCGAGCCTCGCGGAGTTCGCGCGCCTTCACCTCTTCTTCGGGGGAGAGCGAGCCGGGATCCGATGCCATTTGTTGCCTCCGGGGCGTCAGCTCGATGGGTGCAGGATCTCCCGCAGCGCCGCGCAGACGTCGTCGACATCACTATCGGCGAGGTCCTGGTACATCGGCAGGCTGATGGCGCCTTCGAAGACCCGTTCGGCCACCGGGAAGTCGCCCTTCTGCCAGTAGCCGAGCCGCTGATAGGCGGTGAAGTAGTGGATGGGAATGAAGTGGACCGAGGTCTGGATGCCGCGTTCGGCCAACTGGCGGATGACGTCGTCGCGGGAGACGGGGGAGCTCTCCTTCACTCGCACGACGAAGAGATGCCAGGCCTGGCGGTTCTCTTCGCTGAAGCGCGGGAGGACCAGGTGCTCTTCGTCGGCGAGGTTCGCGAAGTAGCGCTGGGCGGCACGGGTGCGCGCCTCGTTCATCGCATCGAGGCGGCGAAGCTGGCCCCGGCCAAGCGCGGCGGCGAGGTCGGTCAGGTTGTCCTTGAAGCCGATTTCCTGGATGTCGTAGCGCCAACCGCCGCCGGCGTCGTAGCGGTTCCAGGCGTCGCGCGTCATCCCGTGGAGGGTGAGTATGCGGACGCGGTCGCTGAGGGCTTCGTCGTCGGTGGCGAGGGCGCCGCCTTCGCCGGTGGTCATGTTCTTGTTCGCGTAGAAGCTGAAGGCGGTGGCGTCGCCGATAGAGCCGATGGGCCTGCCCCGGTAGAGGCTGCCGACCGCGTGGGCCGCGTCTTCGAGCACCTTGAGGTTGTGGCGGCGGGCGATGTCCATGATCGCGTCCATCTGGCAGGGTTCGCCGGCGAAGTGGACGGGGATGATCGCCTTCGTCCGCGGGGTGATGGCGCGTTCGACCATCTCCGGGTCCAGGTTCGCGTCCGATTCACGGATATCGGCGAGCACCGGCCGGGCCCCGGTGTGGATGATGACGTTCGCCGTCGCGCTGAAGGTGTAGGGAGTGGTGATGACTTCGTCACCGGGGCCGATGTCCCAGGCGGCGAGGCAGAGGTGCATGGCGGCGGTGCAGGAATTGACGGCGTTGACGTACTTCGCGCCGCAGTAGGCCGCGAGCTCTGTTTCGAGGGCGCGGGCGTTGCTGGCGGTGGTGAGCCAGCCGCTGCGGAGGGTCTCGACGACCGCGGCGATCTCGTCCTCATCGATGGAAGGCCTGGCGAAGGGGATGCGAATTTCTCCCATGGAGGAAGGGTACACGAGCGAGCGCCGAGGGCCGAGGGGCGAGTGCCGAGTACCGGGGGTCAGGGGCCAGGGATCAGGGGCTTGGTAGCCGCGGCCCACTGTGGCCGCATCGCTTGCCACTTTGTTGCGTGAGTTGGACACAGGGTTGCGATGTGAGCGGTGGTGGGTGGAGGTGGGCATCAGTTGTCCTCCGGCGGGGGTGTGCGTTGGGCGAGGAGGCGGACGTGGCGGTCGATGATGTCGCGGGCGGCGGTGTAGGCGGCGGGGTCGTGGGTGGACATGTGGCCGCGCTGGGGACGGAACCTGGGAGGGTCGAAGTTGCGGACGGCGAGGGTGAGTGCGCGGAGGATGATGCGGGCCTTGCGGTCGGGGAGTTGGCCGCTGAACTGGAGGCGGACGACGGTGTCGATGGCGGCCTGGACGGAGGCGCGGTCGTCGAAGCGGAGGTCGAAGATGCCGTCGAGGGCGGTTTCGCGGAAGCGGCGGGCGGCGGCGGAGTTGGCTGCACCCTTGAGGAGGTTCTGGCGTTGCTGTTGCTGGTAGACGGGGTCGTGGTTGACGCAGAGGCCGGTTTCGTTGCGGGCGGCGAACCCGCAGGGGGTGCCGGACCGGGTGGTGGCGGAGCAGGTATCGATGGCGCGTCCTCCGGGGGTGCAGGCGAGAGTGGTCAGTGAGCGGCCCCATGGTGAGTTTCCCGGTGGGTTGGATGGTGAGCGGGCCGATGGGGCGATGGTGGAGGGCGGGAGGGGGAGCGGGAAGGGGGCGATGGCAGGGGGGAGGGGCGACGGGCGAGGGTTCGTGCTGTACGCCTGAGCGGCCCGAGTGCTAGGATGATGCAACTCTAGAACAAGTGTGCGATTTATGTATGGCAGCCTCGGGGACTTGACCTCACTGGAGATCTGCGCCGGCGCCGGCGGCCAAGCGCTTGGACTCGAAGTGGCTGGCTTCCGGCACCTTGCGTTGGTAGAGATCGACGCGGATGCATGCCGTACCCTGTCGCTCAATCGACCCGAATGGAACGTCATCAACCACGACCTGAGGGAGTTCTCGGCGTCGGCGTTTGAAGGGGTAGACTTGGTGGCCGGAGGGGTTCCATGCCCACCGTTCTCGAGGGCCGGTTTGAAACTGGGCGAGCTGGACGAGCGGGATCTATTCCCGGTCGCCCTCCGGCTGGTCGAGGAGTGCCGTCCGCGGGCTGTCATGCTGGAAAATGTGAAGGGCCTGCTCTCTCCGTCTTTCGGAGAGTACCGGATGCGCATTGACGAGCGCTTCCACCAACTTGGATACAGGTCCAGATGGAAACTGATTCGGGCCTGTGATTTCGGTGTTCCGCAGCTGCGCCCAAGAGTGGTCTGCGTCGCCCTAAGACACGAACTGGCTGAGGCGTTCGAGTGGCCCGTCCCCGCCTGCGTCGCTCCCCCGACTGTCGGGGAAGCGCTTCGGGATCTCATGGCGGCCGGCGGATGGGAAGGCGCTGACGCGTGGGCCGCGCAGGCCAACAGAATCGCGCCGACCCTGGTCGGGGGCTCGAAGAAACACGGCGGGCCGGATCTGGGCCCAACACAGGCGCGGCGCGCCTGGGCGGAGCTCGGCGTGGACGGATTGGGAATTGCCGCCGCTCCTCCCCATCAAGGGTTCTCCGGCGCGCCTAAGCTGACAGTCCCCATGGCAGCCCGCATCCAAGGATTCCCCGAGAGCTGGCATATCCACGGCAAGAAGACGTCGGCATACCGCCAGGTCGGGAACGCCCTTCCACCCCCGGTTGCGCACGGGATCGGGCTGGCCATCCGAGCGGCGTTGCTCGCAGACGTGGCATATCCTGACTACGAGGTGGCTGAGTGGCACGAGGCCCGGCAGCTAGAGATAAGCTTCGCGAGTACCTAGCCCAGCACGTGGGAGAAGTGCTCGACTCCGATACGCTGCGGGCGGTGGGGGGAATCAGCGAGTGGGCCCGCCGGGTCCGGGAACTCCGCGACCAGTTCGGAATGGACATCGTGACCCACAACGATCGAAGTGACCTGAAGCCGGGGCAATACGTACTCAGGAGTCTCACGCCGCAGCCGGCATTTGACCGCGGGATCAGCAAGGAAGTCCGTGCGCTCGTCCTCGACCGGAACGGGTTCACATGCCAGATGTGTGGCGCGGTGGCGGGTGAACCACACCCGTACGACGCAAGTCGCAAGACGCGGCTCCACATCGGTCACATCGCGGACAAGTCACTCGGCGGAACTGACGATCCATCCAACCTGCGGGCTCTTTGCTCCGTCTGCAACGAGGGTGCCGCCAACCTCACGACGGATCGGCCAAGCGCAGCCAAGCTGCTGGTGCAGATTAGACGGGCGCAGGTCGCGGACCAGCTTGCCGTCCTGGAATGGCTCGCACAGAAGTTCCCCCAGCAGACAAAGCGCGCGCTTGAAAAGTAGCTGAGCCGCTATGACGGACTCCCTCACCTCGGAACGCCGCAGTGACAACATGGCGCGTATCCGTTCGCGGAACACGGCGCCGGAAATCGCCGTTCGGAAACTCCTCCACCGCCTGGGCTACAGGTTCCGGCTTCACGGCTCCGACTTGCCCGGTAAGCCGGATATCGTGTTCCGAGGAAGGCGGAAAGTGGTCTTCGTCCACGGCTGCTTCTGGCACCAACACCCGGAGTGCCGCGAGGGACGGCTACCGGGCACGAACGTGGGATACTGGGCACCGAAGCTCCGGCGGAACGTGGAACGGGACAAGCAGGCCCAAGAAGCACTGGCCGCCGCCGGCTGGGACGTGCTTCTGCTCTGGGAGTGTCAGGTCCCCGACGAAGACGCCCTCACCCTTGCGCTGCGGTCGTTCTTGGATCCTCGGGGGTAACTCAGGCCCTCGGCCCTCGGCCCTCGGCCCTCGGCCCTCGGCCCTCGGCTCCGGTATCATGGCGGGCGCAGATTGCGGGATGGGGGACTGGGGCATGGACTACAAGGACACGGCCGAACAGGCGGGCTTCCGGCGGGAGGTTCGCAGCCTCATCGAAACGCGGCTGCCGGCGCGGTACCGGGAGATGGCGGAGCGGGGCGGCCCGGGGGAACGCGCCTGGGAGTTCGACCGCAAGTCACCGGACCCGGCGGCCCGCGACGCAGCGACCGCATGGCACGGCGCCCTCGCCGAACGCGGTTGGGTGGCGCCCCACTGGCCGACGGAGTACGGGGGAGCGGGCCTGACGGCGATGGAGCAGTTCATCCTCAACCAGGAGATCGCGCGGTCGGGGGCGCCGCACGTGGGCGGTTCGGGGCTGGCGATGCTCGGCCCGACGATCATCATGCACGGGAGCGAGGCCCAGAAGCAGAAGTACCTGCGGCCGATCCTCGACGGGCAAGTGACCTGGGTACAGGGGTATTCGGAGCCGGGCGCGGGGTCTGACCTGGCTGCGCTGCAAACGCGGGCGGTCCGCGATGGGGACGACTTCGTGATCAACGGGCAGAAGATCTGGACCTCGGGCGCGCACGCTGCCGACGCGATCTTCGCGCTCGTGCGGACGGACCCGGAGGCGCCGAAGCACCGGGGGATCTCGTTCATCCTGATCGAAGACATCCATGCGCCGGGGATCACGGTGCGGCCGCTTATCGACATGGGCGGGCGGCATTACTTCAACGAGGTCTTC
This sequence comes from uncultured Anaerolineaceae bacterium, assembly GCA_964438865.1. Lineage (GTDB taxonomy): Bacteria > Chloroflexota > Dehalococcoidia > Tepidiformales > Tepidiformaceae. Next base: position 179,321 of record CAYTMI010000005.1, read on the forward strand.
TTCGAAGACGTGCGGGTGCCGGTGGCGAACCTGGTGGGCGAAATGAACCGCGGCTGGTACGTGGGCATGACCCTGCTGGACTTCGAACGGTCTAACATCGGGGGCGCCGTGGGGGCGCGGCGAAGCCTCGAACGGCTGCTGGCGGTCATCCGGGCCGACCCGGGACTGCGGGCGCGGGTGAACGCCTCGCCGGTGCGGCACGAAATCGCCCAGCGCTTCATCGAGACGGAGGTGATGTACCAGTTCTCGCTGCGGGTCATCTCCATCCAGAACCGGGGGCAGTTGCCGAACGACGAGGCTTCGATGTCGAAGCTCTACAACTCGGAGCTTTCGCAGCGGATCGCGCAGACGGCGATGCAGGCGATGGGCCTCCGCGGGAACCTGCTGGAAGGGGACGAAAGCTCGGCGGCGAGGATGTACATCGGCACGGTGCCGGCGACGATCCGCGGGGGGACATCGGAAGTGCAGCGCGGGGTGATCGCGACGCGCGGCCTGGGCCTTCCGAGGGGATAGGGGGCGGGGGTCAGGGATCGGGGATCGGGGACAGGGGTCGGGGACAGGGGTCGGGGATCGGGCAGCGCCGCCACTGGGGCGCCATTCGCGGGAGGTGCTGGCGGAGTGTGGCTCCGGGGACAGGAGGTCGCGGCGCTGGTGGGCGCGGGGTGGTGTCACGGGGCGGGGGAGGATGACGGACGACAGGGCTACGGTGGCGCTTCGCGAGGGGGATTCGCGGCAGGCGGTGCGGCCACAGTGGGCCGCGGCTACCTGATCCCTGGCCCCTGACCCCTGACCCCCCTACCCCTTGCGGCGGTGGGCGAGTTCGGTTTCGAGGTCGACCTCGTGGGGGGAGCTTTCGAAGGTGCGGCTGAAGTGGTAGACGAAGGCTTCCAGGACTTCGGTGAAGGGGATGGCCTTGCCCACTTCGGCGGCCATGCTGGTCATTTCGACATCGGCGAGGCCGCAGGGGTTGATGAGGTCGAAATGGCTCATGTCGGGGTCGATGTTGAGGGCGATGCCGTGCATGGTGACCCAGCGGCGGACGTTGAGCCCGAGTGAGGCGATCTTGCGGCCTGCGACCCAGACGCCGCGGCCGCCGGGCTGCTGTTCGCCGCGGATGCCCCAGTCGGCGAGGACGCCGATGACGGTGGATTCGAGGCCAGACACGTAGTCGAGAACGGAGCAGTCCCAGCCTCTGAGATCGATGATGCCGTAGGCGACGAGTTGGCCAGGGCCATGGTAGGTTATGTCGCCGCCGCGTTCGGTCTGGACGATGCCGATGCCGTAGTTGCGGACGGTGTCTTCGGGGACGCGAAGGTCGGGGACGGGGTGGCCGCGGCCGAGGGTGATGACGGGCCGGTGTTCGGTCAGGAGGAGGGAATCGACCCCACCGCCTTCGCGCCGCTGGGCCTGGAGACGCTGCTGGAGCCGGTGGACGTCGGCATAGTTGGTGGTGCCGAGGTCGTAGACGTAGACGGCGCGGCTCTCGGCCTGGCCGGGACTGGTTTCGAATGAGAGTGCCGCTGACATGGTGTCCTCCGTGTCATGGTGACCGATTGGCGGTGGGCCGTCACGCGTGCTCAGGCGGCGAGCAGCGTCTCGGGCGATTCGAGGAGGTCGCGGAGGGCGGCGAGGAACGTCGCCGCCGCTCCCTCGGAGACTGTGCCGGAGTCGTAGGCGAGGGTGACCGTGGAGACGGTGACCACCTCGATGCCGTCCGGGCGGAAGGAGGAGACGCGGCGGGGGGCGCCCAGGCTAAGCGCAAGGGCGTTCCCGGGAGCCAGGGCCGGGACCGAGTCGTCGATGCCGAAGTCGAGGAGGGAGGTGAGGGTCGCGGCGCAGTGGGTGTCGGAGGCGGGCCACGAAGGCACCACGGCGCGGGCTTCCACGGCATCGCGGAGGTCGCCGCTGGCTGCTTCGGGGAAGAGCTGGACGGTGACGCCATCGGCTTCGAGAGTGCGGAGACCGACGGCCCGGCCGTGCGCTTCGAGGGCCGGTTGATCGGCGAGGGCACAGGCGAGGGCGCGGAGGACGAGGTCCTCGGTCGTGGGGATGACGCCGTCGGGTGCCCATTCATGGGCGAGCCGCTCGCGCAGCTTCAGGACATCGCCGAGGGCGACGGTGACGCGCATCGTGAGCGGGGTCGGCGCGGCAGTGGCGGGCGGGGCGTGGAGGACCTCCAGCGGCTCGGCTGCGACTTCGGCCGCGGCCTCCTCGTCGAACCAGCGGAAGGGCTCTTCAGCGGGCTCCGGGGCGGCATCCTCGCCCAACGGTTCGGGGTGGACGATGTGGATGGCGACGGGCTCGGCGGCGTGGGGCTGATCGTCGTCGGTGTAGGGTTCGGCGGCGGTCTCGGTGTCTTCGAACGCCTTCCAGGTGCTGCTTTCGGCATGGAGCGCGTCGGCGAGCGACAGTTCGGGCTCGTCCTCGGCGGGGGCGACTTCCCACGCAGCCCAGCTGGGCGCGGTTGGGGGGGCCGCGGGGGCGGCGTCGCCGTCTTCGTCCGGGAGGGCGGCTGCGAACGTGCCTCCTGCAGCTTCGTTCCAGGCGGCCCCGGGGACGTCTTCGGCCGGATCGGGGGCGAGGGCGGCGGGCGGGTCGACATGGGCATCGGAGGGGGCGGTCGCGGGCCGGGAGTCGGGCCAGGCCTCGGCTTCGGGCGCCCAGTGGAAGGAGGGGCCGTTCTGCGGCAGGAGCGTCCTCCGGCGGAGGAGCGGCGCAGGGAGGTCGATGACGGGCGCGGGAGGAGCGTCGTCCCAGAGGGGGTTGGGAGCCTCGGACTCGGCGTCTTCGTGGGGGGCGTCCGCCTGGAGGGGGAAGGGGATGGGCTCAGGCGATGGGAGCGAAAGCTCGGGGGCCGGGGCCGGTTCGGGTTCGAGTTTGGGTTCGGGCAGGCGCTCGCCGGGGGCGAGGACGAAGGCGACCGGTTCGCCCTCTTCAGGGGCCGGGCCGCCGCCGGTGAAGTGGCGAAGGATGCCGTCGTCGTCGGCTTCAAGGTCGATGGTGACGTAGCCAGATTCGAGGCAGCAGACGGCCTCGCCGCGGCGGACAGTGGCGCCGTCGGGGTGGTACCACTCGGTGATGACGGCAGGCTCGGCGCCGTAGCCGAGCCTGGGGACGAGGACCGGCGAAGCCATTGAACACTCCAGGGGTAGCGGGCAGCGCCGGGAGCACACCCTCCCGGCGCCGGCCTCTAACAGAAAAGACGGCTGACATGTGGTGGTGGGGCAGCGTCAGGCGGGTGACGGTTGGTGGACGGACGGTTTCGGCGGCCGTCCATCCAACGATCACCGGCGGGCTAGCGGCCGCGGAAGACGGGGTCGCGCTTTTCGAGGAAGGAGAGGCAGCCTTTGCGGGCGTCTTCGGAGCAGAGAGCCGCCTGCCGGGAGCGGGGAGTAGACTGGCCCTGTGAGGACGTTTGCGGGCGTGGCGGAGATGGTCGGGGGGACGCCGCTGGTGGAGCTGCAGGGGCTTGCGCTGAAGCCGGGAGTACGGCTTTTCGCCAAGCTGGAATCGCAGAACCCGACCGGGAGCATCAAGGACCGGGTGGTGTTGCGGATTCTCCAGCGGGCGAAGGAGAGCGGGGCGCTGGCCCCGGGGCAGCGGGTGGTTGAGGCTTCGACGGGGAACACGGGCGTTTCGCTGGCGATGTTCGGGCGGCTGCTGGGGCACCCGGTGGACGTGTGCGTGCCGGAGAGCGTTTACCCGGAGATCGAGCAGTTGCTGGCGGTCTACGGGGCGCGGGTGCGGCGGGTGCCACGCCAGGCCGGGATCAAGACGGCGATCGAAGTCGCACAGGCGGTGGCGGAGCAGGAGGGCGCCTACCTCTTGAACCAGTTCGGGAGCCAGGAGAACGTCCGCGCCCACTACGAAGGGACCGGGGCGGAGATCCTCGCGGACCTGGACCGGGTGGACGTCTTCGTGGCCGGGATCGGCACGGGCGGGACCATCACCGGCGTTGGGCGGCGGCTCAAGGAAGCGAACCCGCAGTGCCACGTGCTCGGCGTCGAGCCGCGGCTTGGCGTGCATGTCCAGGGGCTGAAGTCGCTGGAAGACGGTTTCATCCCGCCGGTGCTGGACGAAAGCGTGCTCGACGGGAAGATCATCGTGGGGAACCGGCACGCGTTTTCCCATGCGCGGCGGGCGATGCTGGCGGCCGGTCTCTTCGGCGGGATCAGCAGCGGGGCGGCGTTGCACGCGGCGATGCGGGCGGCCAGCCGGATCGAGCGCGGGAACATCGTGATGATCTCGGCCGACGCGGGCTGGAAGTACCTCGGCACCGACCTCTGGGAGGCGGACGACGAGGACCCGGCGATCGAAGCGCACGAAGACCCGCTGGACGACGTGCTCTGGTGGTAGGCGCTGTGCCCTCACCCCCCAGCCCCCTCTCCCGACTTCGCGGGAGAGGGGGAGCAAACGCGCTCGGTGGAGTGTCCGAACGGTCGCCGAGCTTCCTCCGCGAGCACCAACGAGGCCAGGGGGGACAGCGTTTTGGGGTCGAAGGGCGCTGACAAACAGGGAGCCCGGGAGCTACGGTGAAAGGTGCTCCGGCCGGTGTCGACCGCCGGGGGAGGAGGCAGACGATGGCAGTCGATCGGTTTGGGGAAGACGTGCGAACGGCGGTCGAGCAGCGGCGGATCGAATACGACGTCTATTCCCGGGGCGAAAACGCGGACCCGGAGGGATTCGTCGAGCGGATGCGGGAACTGCTGGAAGAGATGCGGCAGCAGCGTGAGCCCGACGCGGTGCAGGTGGAGGCGCTGCAGGAGTTCCTGCGCGAGGTGGACGAAGCGGGGGCGTGACGGGGAAGCTTACTCGCCTACCGGTTCGGGCTGTTCGTGTTCGTGGTGCAGGGGCACGGGCGAGCGGCGGAGCAAGACCCCGATGCGCGGGATGGGCGGGAGGAAGAATGGCCCGGCGTTGACCAGGTTGATCTGGTCGAAGCCGCATTCGGTGAGGAGTGCGGCCATCCGGCCCCAGCCTCGGAGGTCGACCGCCGCACACCCGCCCGAGAGCAACCGGCGGTGGAGCTTTTCGAGCCAGTCGGCCTTCACCGGGGCCACCTCCATCAGGAGCGCAGACCCGCCGGGGGCGAGGACGCGGGAGATCTCGGTGGCGAAGTTGTGGACGACGTCGTCTTCGAAGCGGCGGATGAAATAGAGCGAGGTGATGACGTCGATCGAGCCGTCGGCGAAGGGCAGTTGTTCGGGCCAGCCGACGAAGTCAACGGGGCCAGGGCCGGCGACGATGTCCATGCAGACCGGGGGCTCTTCAAGCCCGGCGCGGTCAGCGAGAAGGTGGGCGTAGGCGGCGGTGCCACAGCCGATGTCGACGTAGCGGCGGCCGGGGGCGAGGTCGACGAGGGAGATGATCCGGGCGGCGCGGGGGGTGATGGCGGCCATCCCGGCCTGGGAGTTGATGGCCCGGGCGAGGGTCGCGAACTGGCCGTTGACCCATTCGAAGCGAGCCTGCCGGGTGCCCCGGCGCCGGCGCATCACAGCGTGTAGCCCAAACGGACGCGACGGTCGCCGGCGGGGGTGATGGCATCGAGGAGGGCGGCGGCTTCGCAGCGGACGTTCCCGGCGGCGCCGCGGCGGGCGAACACCTGGAGGGAAGGGTCGGCGTCGTAGGCGGCGATGAGGCCGGAGAGCGATTCGCGCAATTCTGGCGCGGGTTGCCACGAAAGTTCGAGTTTCTCGCGGTCCTCGCCGTCTTCGGGTTCGGCTTCGTAGAAGGTGGTGAGCGGGCCGAGGCGGACGCGGTGCTTGTCGTGGAGGACGTCGGCGAAGGCGATCAGGGGATGCTGGGCGCCGAACCCGCGGGAGACGGCGAAGGACATGACGGCGACGAGCGCAGCGCCATCGCCGGGGAGTGGCGGGAGCGGGCCCTGGCCTTCGACGTCGACGGTGAGACGCATGCCCCAACCGTACCGAGGCGGGGGGGAAGGGGGAAGGGGACGGGGGGGGCGACGGCCCCGGGCTCTCGGACCTCGGCTCTCGCCCCTCGGCTCTCCCTCCCGTAGGATCACTCTCCCATGGCCACGACAACGAAGCCCGGGACCGAAGTCATCGAAGACACGGACACCGGGTTCGCACCGCTCTATCACGTCATTCTCCTGGACGACGACAGCCACACCTACCAGTACGTGGTGATCATGCTCGCCGCGGTCTTCGGCTACTCCACGGAGAAGGGCTTCGCGATCGCCTGCGTGGTGGACAGCCAGGGCCGTGCCGTCGTGTTCACCGGCGGCGAAGACGAGGCCCGGCTGAAGCAGGAACAGATCCACAGCTTCGGCGCCGACCCCCTGATGCCGGAGTGCAAAGGCAGCATGTCCGCGATCCTGGAGCCGGTGCAGTAAAGCCCTCGCCGGGCTGATGGGGTCATCCGCGGACGCCGATGACTCGTATTGCCAGTGGTGTACTATGTCTGGCAGTGCTGCGCCGAAAACCCGGCCCGGCCCTTGCGGAGGATTCCTGTGCCCACCCATCGCCCCACTTCTCGCTTTGCGCCACTGTTGGTGATCGCCCTCGTTACCCTCTTCCTCGCCCTGCTGCCCGCCGCCGCGCGGGGAGCGTCCACCCCCGAAGCCGAACTCGCCGCCCAGGTCGCCGCCGGGCGGCTGGACCCGGCCGTCTACGATGCCGTGGTCAATGGCGGCTCGGCCGAAGGGCTTGTTATCTTCGATGACGCGTCGATCCAGGCACAGGCTGCCGCCCTCCGCGCCAGCTTCGGCCTCCGCTTCGACAACGAATACATCTCCGGGTTCATCAGCGGCGCCCTCTCCACGAGGAAGGCCGATGCCCACGCTTCGGCCGGGCGCGGGGTGGCGGTCCTCCAGGACTACAGCAGCTTCGGCATTCAGTACGTTGGCTTCGACAGCGCGACCGCCCTGGCGGCGATGCTGCGTTCGCCGCTCGTGTCAGGCGTGGCCGCGAACGCGACTTACACGCCCACCCTTTCCCAGAGCCTGCCGCTGATCAACCAGCCCGCCGCCGCCGCCATCGGCCAGACCGGCACGGGCACCGCGATCGCGATCATCGACACCGGCGTCGACTACACGAACAACGCCTTCGGGGCGTGCAGCGCACCTGGCGGTACCTGCAAGGTCGCCTACGCCGCCGATATCGCGCCGAACGACAACCAGCGGGACGACAACGGCCACGGGACGAACGTCGCCGGGATCGCCCTCGGTGTCGCCCCCGGCGCGAAGATCATCGCCCTCGACGTGTTCACAAGGAACATCTTCGGGCAGTTCTCGGCGTCTTCCGTCGACATCGTCGCCGCACTCAACTGGGTCAACACCAACGGGGCGGCCTACAACATCGCCTCCGCGAACATGAGCCTCGGGGACGGCAGTTCGTGGTCCCGGCCGTGCTCCTCGAACAACCCCTACCTCTCGGCCATCACCAGCCTGCGCAACGCGGGCATCCTCACCGCCATCGCCTCCGGCAACGACGGCTACACCAACGGCATCAGTTCCCCTGCCTGCACCCCGGGCGCAATCAGCGTCGGCGCCGTCTACGACTCGAACATGGGGACGATCAACTGGTCCAGCTGCTCTGATTCGACGGCCGCGGACAAGGTGACCTGCTGGTCCAACTCGGTGAGTTACCTCTCCCTCCTTGCTCCCGGGTCGCAGATCACCGCAGCCGACAACGTGTCCGGCAGCGGCACCGTCACCTACAGCGGCACCTCCATGGCCGCCCCCCACGTTGCCGGCGCCATCGCCGTCCTCAGGGGAGCGGCGCCGGGGGCGTTGGCGGCGACACTGGAATCGGCGCTCACGACCACCGGCCCCAACGTCACCGACGCCCGCAACAACATCACCAAGCATCGCCTCGATGTCTGCGCCGCGTTGAACGCACTGGCCGTGGCCTGCACCGGCAGTGGCGGTGGTGGTGGTGGCGGCGGCACTGGGCCTGTGTGCTACGCGCTCAGCATCGTCATCTCCGGCAACGGGACCGTTTCGCGCTCGCCTTCAGCATCGGCGGGGTGCACGTCGGGCTACACCGCCGGCGCCGGCGTCTCCCTGACGGCAAGGCCCGGGCGGCGGCAGTCGTTCCTCGGCTGGTCGGCGACGGGCGGCACCTTCTCATCGACAACGAGCACGTCCACGACCTACACCATGCCTCCCGTCGACGCCACCGTAACGGCGACGTTCGGCAAACGCTAGCCCGCGGCCTGTCGCTCGTATCCGCGGCCCGGTGACACCACCGGGCCGCGTTCGTCCCCCACGGGCCGCCGCGGCTGGACGGCTCCCCTCCCCGTCCGCCACACTTTTCGGATGACCGAACCGACCTCCGCCACCCGCCCCGAACTCACCGCCGCCCACTGGAATCGCCGTTCCCGGGAGCGCCTTCCCGGCATGGTGGGCGTCGAAGTAACCGAAGTCGGTAGCGGGTTCATGGCCGGGCGAGTGGACATCCGCCCCGAGTTGTGGGCGCCGAACGGCTTCCTTCACGCGGCGACGGTGATCGCCCTGGCCGACACGCTCTGCGGCTACGGCTGCACCGTCGCCTGGCCCGAAGGCGCCACCGGCTTCACCACCGTCGAAACCAAGACCAACCACCTCGGCACCGTCCGCGACGGCGCGATCTCCTGCCGAGCGACGTTGGTCCACGGTGGCCGGACCACCCAGGTGTGGGACGCCACGGTGAGCGACGAAGCGACCGGTAAGCCCATCGCCCTCTACCGCTGCACACAGATGCTCCTGTATCCGAAGTAGCCCCGCGGCAGCGCTCAGGGAACTGGCACGGGTTCGAGCATCGCCGCTATCTCCGCGGGCGGCTTCCCCGCGGCCGCGCCCACCTGGACGCTGTACCGCACGCCGTCGCGCGTGAACGAGTAGATGCTCGGGACCGTTGCCGACCCCGCGGGCAGCCCGCCTGTGACCGCGAAGAGCAGTTCGGTCGCCCGCGCTTCCGGGTCCAGGCTGCCGCCCTTGAACGCGGGGCGGTCGGCCAGCCAGTAGACCATGCTGTAGCCGACACCCTCCGCGGCTGGTTTGCCGTCGCGGACGATGACGCTGTGGAGGATGGTGCGGTCGCGGTAGTAGTCGCGCAGGGCCTGCGTGGGCCGGAAGACGATGACGCCGGGGACCGCGCGCTGGAGTGACGCCTCGGGGAAGATGCTCCCGGGGATGGTGATAAGGACCCGGACGGCGATCAGGTTGCCGACCGTGGGTATAGCTGCCTGGGTCTGGTTGTCCGCCTTGAGCGTGGGGGCCGGTACGCCGAAGAGCGAACTGATCGAGTCCCAGGTATCGCCTTCGGCGACGAGGTAGACGGTGAATGCGGCGCTGCGGGCGAGTTGGTTCGCGAGCGGTACCGTGGTCGGTTTGGCGGTGGCCCCGGGGCTCGCATCGCTTGAGGGCGAAGCGGTGGGGGACTGGCCGCCCGCGGTGGGAGTAGCGTCGTCGTCGCCAGAGCCACAGGCGGCAGCGGCAACAGCAAGCGCGGTCGCGCCGAGAAACAGGGAGATGCGGCGGCGGGACATCGGTCCACCTTCCTTCAGAGCCCGGCCCGGCCACCGGGCGGATGCCCCCCGCACGCTCAGGGTGCCACACGGCGGTAGCAGTTGGCCACCCCGCGAAGGCGACCGCGCGATCTGTCCGTAGCCCGACTGCCAGGGAGGGCCCGCCGCGAACGGCGTCAGGACAGCGAGTAGTTCTTCGTGTTCATCATCGCACCCATCACCATGATCGCGAGCGCGAGTGCCAGGCCCGTGATGCTCAGGGTCATCGAAACCATGCGGATCGAGCGCGTCTGGGCAGCCGTGCCGCGTCCCTCAGATTCGGCTTCGATCGCCGCGATCAGCCGCGGGCCGGCCCAGAAGGTGTGGATGCCCAGGACGACGAGCATCACCGCGAGCACGTTCATCTTGATGATGAAGATGACGCCATAGGGGACGCCGGTGAAGCTCGCGTCGTCGGGATAGCTGTAGTAATCGCGCCAGGTGGCGATGAGGTAGGTCCCGGCGATGAGGATGAGCCCGAGCCCGGCGCCGCCGATGTAGCCGAAACGGCGGGTGACCACGCGCATCGCCCGGATGCGGGTGGGCATGTCGGTGATCTGGCGGGAAGCGGCAACCCAGCCATAGGCGAGGAAGAACTGCGGGCCGACGAAAAGGGCGATGCCGAGGATGTGCATCCAGACGGCGATGATGTGCAGCGTGTTATCCACGAAGGATCGCTCCGGCAGGGTGTGGATCGATTAGACAGGAGGGCGGCCGAAGGGCAAAGCGGAGACGGTAAAGGCCGAGGACCGGGGCGCCGAGAGGCGCGGCCCCGCTCAGTAGCTCTTGAACAGCTTGCCCCACTCGGTTTCGAGCAGGCGGTTGATCCGGCGCTTCCCGAAGAACGGGTACCAGTAGTAGTTGTGGTAGACGTTGCTCGCCCAGAAGCTCCAGGGCACGAGCGGGGTCCGGAGCAGGAACTTCTCGAAACGGTGGAGCTTGCCCCAGTAGATCTGCTTCTGGCCCCAGCTCGCGAAGGTGTCTTCGTCGCCGCTGAACCCGAAGTTCACGCCGGAAATGTCGAGCCCTTCGACCGTGATCTGGGTGGGGTCGCCCACGCCGAGGCCGGCTTCGTGCGCGAGCCGGATGAACGGCAGGCTCATCGGGTCGAAGCCCATCATCTTCGCCGCGACGGCGTCGATCGCGACCTGGTCGGAGCTGGCGAGGATGACGTTCTTGACGTGCGGGCGCATCGCCCGCGGGCCCGGGCCGTCGCCGGCGATCGTCCCGTCCATCACCGCGAAGATGCCGGTGTGGATCTCCTGCTGGATGCGGAGGAGGTCGACCAGGGTTTCGTTGATCACCGAATGGGTCCAGTGGCGGCGATTGTTGAGGAGGCCGCCAAAGGCGTTCTTCATCGCCCCGGTCATCGTCGTGAAGACGTGGGTCTTGAGCGTCGGCATGTGGATGATGTTCGTGCCGATGAACATCTCCGGGATCTCGATCCCGTCCGGGAAGATCTTGTCGAGGACGAGCATTTCGCCCTTCGGGGCGTAGGGAATCCAGCGGGCGCCAGGGTCCTGGAGGTGGACCGGATTGAGCCCGTGCTTGGCGAAGACGCGGTCGTGCTTGTTGCCTCGTTCGCCCTCGTGGGAATCAACGACGACGGTCCCGTTCTGGACCGGGCGGATGCGGTCGTAGCCCGCCTTTTCGAGGGTGGTGGCGACGGCGTCGAGCTGCCAGGGGCTGGTGCTGCAGCCCGGGAAGTAGTGCTGCCAGCTGATGTTCACCTTGAGCAGGGTTTCGCTGGCAGGGGGGAGGTGCTGGCGGAAGTGGGCCAGTTCCATGAGCTTGCCGAAGTCTTCGATGACCGTCGGCGCGCTCGTGTAGAGGACGGAGACAAGCGCCTCGCGGGTGGGCGGCGTCCAGGCGGCCCGGCTGGTAGAGGGTTCGAGGGTCATGGCACCAGTGTAGCGCAGGGTTGCGGGTGTGGGCGGCGGTACACTGGTGCCATGAGAACCACAGTCGACATCGAGGACGACGTGCTGCGGCTGGCGATGGAGGCCGCGGTACGCCGGGGCACGTCCCTGAGTGCCATCGTTACCGACGCCTTGCGCCAGAGCCTCGCCAAACGTGAAGACGCACCGGGCGGCAAGTTCGAAGTCCGGGTCTACCACCCAAAGGTTCCAGGCCTCAAGCCCGGGGTTGACGTCGACGACAACGCGGCCCTCCTCGCGTTGCCCTGAGGGATGGCGGCTCCGCCAGGTATCCCGGATTGAGGTGGCGAGACCCGCTTAGCCGGCCGTCTCCCACGTGATCAGCATCTCGCGGCTGTCGCGGCGCTGGGCGGGACGGAAGCCGCGCGGGGTCTCGACGAAGAGGGTGTCGAAGGCGGCTTCGAGGCGCTGACGGGCTGCTTCCCGGTCGAGCGGGCGGACCTGGGCGATCGAGGCTTCGATCGTCTCCTCGCGGGTGGCGCCACCACCCCCGCGGCCGGCGAACGGCTCCGGGAGGACGCGGACGTCGGGGAGGATGCCCATCTCCCAGAGCACGGGCAGGAGTTCGGCGTGGCCGGGATACAGTTCCTGCGGCTCGCCCGTCATCACCTCGAAGAGCGCCGCGTCACGGTTCGGGGGCGGGACGCTCCAGACGCCGATGACGACGCGGCGCCCGGCGGCAGCTTCGAGTTTCGCGACGAAGGGGACGATCTCCGCCACGAAGTAGGTGACGTTGAGGGCGAGGACCACGTCGCCGCTGACGCCCTCAGCCTCTTCCCACCCGGCGCAGACGGCCCGCGCGTTCTCGATGCTGGCCTCGTGCGCTGAGGCGGCGAACTGTTCGCACATTCCGGGCGATGGGTCGACGTTGATGACTTCGCGGCAGCGGAGCGCGAGCGGCAGGCACACCCGGCCGGCGCCTCCGCCAACGTCAACGACGACGTCGCCGGGTTCGACCAGGTCCGCGAGCGCCGCGAGGTTGCGGTCGGCTTCGCGCCGGGGGTCGAGGCGGAAGCTTGCGGCCATGCGGTCCCAGGTCGGGCCTTCGACGGCTGCGGCGAGGCGGCGCTGCTGGGCCGCGACTGCTTCGACACGTGCGCGGCAAGCTTCGGCGGCGGTCAAGAAGCTACCGGTGCGGCGTCCGCGGTGACGCTGTGGGCAGCCGCCGTGAGTAGCCGCTCGTGCAGCCAACGGGCGGTGAGCCGCGGCCGTTCGATGACGATCTGGTGGCCGGCGGTGGGGGCAACCGCGAGGTCCCACCCGTAACTGCCGGCGATGCCCCGGACGCGGTCGACGGGCGCGGAACGGTCGCGGCCGCCGTGGAGGGCGGCGATCGGGCTCGATTGGGCGGCGGCAAGTTCTTCGACCAGCCCGGCAAAGACGATGCTGTCGAAGCTGCCGGAGTGACTTTCGCGGCTGTGGTCGAAGATCGTCACCAGCACCTCGCGCGGGCGGCGTTTGGCGAACAGCGGCGAGGCCGGCCCCCACGCCCGGCGCGCCTGATGGAGCGCGTCGCAACCGAAGTGGGAGATGAAATCGGAGTGGAGGACGGCGCGAAAGAGCGGCCCTCGCCGGTGGAGGTGGGCGAGGCCGTCGGCGCGGTCGGAGTAGACGGGGAGGCCGGCCAGCCCCACGCGCTCGAACCGCCCGGGGAGTTCGCGGGCGAGGGCGAGGGCGATGATGCCCCCCATCGAATGGCCGAGGACGTGGGTCGGCCGTTCGCGTTCGACCAGAGGAATCAGGTGCTCGACCACGCGTTCGAGCGTGTAGTCGCCTCCCGGCCGGGGAGCGGCGCCGTAGCCGAGGAGGTCGGGCGCGATCGTGTCGACGCTGGCGCCGAGTTCGCGGCGGAGCGGCAGCCAGGCAGCGCTGCTGGAGAGCAGGCCGTGAAGGAGCAGGACGCGCGCGGTCACGGGAGGGCCACCGGGGGAAGAGTCACCCTTCCATTATGCAAGGCAACACGGCTGGCGCGCTCAGTGCCCGGTGTACTTCGGCTGGCGCTTCTCCCGGAAGGCTTCGATCGATTCACGGGCGTCGTCCACAGCCCGGCGAGAGAGTTCGATGGCGCGGATCTCGTAGCGAAGCTGGTCTTCGAAGTCGTTGTCGAGGCTGCGCATCACCGAGCGCTTGGAGGCCATCGCGGCCATGGGCGGGTGGGCGGCGACCTGGCGGGCGACCTCCTGCGCTTCGGCGAGGAGGTTGGCCGCGGGCACGAGGCGCTGGAGCAGGCCCATCGCCTTCGCTTCCTCGGCGCCGACCGTGCGGCTGGTGAGGATCATGTCCATCGCGTTGCCGGTGCCGACGATCCGGGGCAGGAAGTAGGTCATGCCTGCGTCCGGCGCGAGCGCACGTTCGATGAAGACGGTCTTGAAGCGCGCGTTTTCGCTGCCGACGCGGATGTCGCAGGCAAGCGCGAGCGACATGCCCGCCCCGGCGGCGACACCGTTGATGGCCGCGATCGTCGGCTTGTCGATGTAGTAGACCGCACGTGCCTGGCGGCCAACCCAACCGTCTTCGTCCAGCATCTCCTGCCAGCCGGGGGTGCGCTCGGCCGGGCGGGGGCCGGTGAGGTCGGCGCCGGAGCAGAAGCCGCGGCCCGCGCCGGTGACGACCACGGCGCGGACACTGTCGTCCTGCTTCAGTTCCTCGCAGACGGCGAGGATCTCCTTCTGGAGGTCGCGATTGAGGGCGTTGAGCTTTTCCGGGCGATTGAGGGTGACGGTAGCGATGTCGCCGGCGCGTTCGAGGATGAGTTCGTGGTATTCCATGGGGGGAGTGAAGCGGATCGCGCGGCCGTTGTCGAGTGGCGGCGATCAGCCGCCGCCGGCAGGCGACGGGGCGAGCGCGGAATCGCTGGAGGTGAGCCTCGGCGGGGTGCTGGCCAGCGCGACCGCGACGTTCGCCAGGGCGAAGACGCCGAGGAACGCGAAGAGCAGCCGGAATTGGTCGCCGCCGGGGTCTGAACCGAGGATGAGGGCGAGCAGCGCGGCGCCCGTGACCGACCCGACGTAGCGCATCATCGACAGGGTCCCCGACGCCGAACCTGCCATTTCGCGGGGCCACGCCTGGAGCCCCGCCGATTGGAGCGCGGCCTGCTGGAGCCCGAAGCCAAAGCCGAGCACCCCCATCAGGAGGACGACGACGAGGATCGGCGACGCCTCCAGGCCGAGCGCGATCGCGGCCATCACGCCCACCAGCGTCGCCGCGCCGAACGCCATCAGCGGCCGGGCCCCCGCGCCGTCTGACCACGCCCCCGAGACCGGTGATATGGCGACCATCACGAAGCTGAGCGCGAAGAGCACGAACCCGATCTGGGCGTCCCCCAGGCCCCGGAGGTCTCCGAGATAGACGGGCATCGCGAGCAGGGTCGTGTACATCACCAGGTTCGACAGACTCGTGCCGGCTGCCGCGGACCAGTACGTGCGGCTGCTGAAGAGGCGGAGGTCGACAACGCCGCCCCGCTGCCGGTATCGCATCGCGTAGGCGGCGACGGCCACCGGGAAGAGCGCCAGGCCAAGCGCCACCAGCGCCGGGTTGGGCAGGCGCGTGGAGCTGCCGAGAAGCGACATGCCCGCGAAGGCTGCCGCCAGCGCCGCGAGCGAGGGGATGTCGAGGTTGAGGGCGGCGCGGCCTCGTCCCGGCACGCTGGGGAGCGCGCCCATTAGTGCCAGCGCCAGGAGTGCGAGCGGGACGTTCACCAGGAAGAGGAGTCGCCAGCTGCCGAAGCCGAGCAGCAACCCCCCGGCGACCGGGCCGATAGCCGCGCCGAATGACGTTGCCGCGCCGTTGAAGCCCAGGGCCTTGCCAAGGTGTTGCGGGGCCACGCGCTTTCGCAGGTATGCCGAAATGTTCGGCGCGACCAGGGCCGCGGCAACGCCCTGGAGCGAACGCAAGACGACGAGGCTCGGGAAGTCCCAGGCGAAGGCTGTGGCGATGGACGACACGGCGAAAACGACGAGCCCGGCGCGGACGACCGTCAGCTGACCGAAGGCGTCGCCGAGGCGGCCGCCCACCGGCTGGCTGACGGCGACGGCGATGAGGTAGGTGCTGACGAGGACCATCAGCGCCCCGACGCCGACGTGAAACTGCGAACGGATCTCCGGGAGGGCGACCGCGATCATCGTCGAGTTCAGGGGGGCGAGAAGGGAAGCGAGCCCGGGCGGGAAGCGCATCGCCCAGCCGGTGTGTGGACGCGCGGGGTCAGCGGATGGTTCGGCTTCCCGGCCGGGGGAGGTCATCGAAACAGTCTACGCGATGGTGTCTTTGCATTGAGCGCGGCCGCCATGGGCACCCGGGTGGGGACGCAGGTCATCCCCGACGGTGCGCGGGTCACGATCGACGGCGCCGCCGGCATCGTCCGTATCGAGGACTGAGGTTGCGCCTCGCCGCGCTCAGCCTTCGAGGTGGATGGCCTGGGCCGGGCAGATCTCGGCCGCGTGTTCGGCCTCCTGGATCAGACCGCCCGTGGGCTCGGCCACCAGGACGATCGGACGGCCGTCGGGGCCCTGCTTGAAGAGGCTGGGGTGGAGGTAGGTGCACTGGCCGCTCTTCAGGCACTTCTTCGTTTCAACGCTGAGGCGAGGCATTGGTCCCTCCGGGGAAGCGCCTCGGGTCGGCCGCCGGGCGCCTACCATAGTGTAGCCCACGCGGCTCAGCGGCCGTAGCGGGCGAAGAACTCCGGCGCCGTGATCCCGAGAACGACGCTGTCGTGGTAGCGGCCGGCCGTGAACATCTGGTCCCGGATCCGGCCTTCGGGGACGAATCCGAACTTCTCGTGCATCTGGAGGGAGCGTTCGTTGAAGGCGTACACGTACGAGTTGCACTTGTGGTAGCGCCGTTCGCCGAACATGAAGCGGAGCATGAGTTCGATGGCGGCCGGCCCGTACCCCCGGCCCCAGTGTTCGCGGAAGATCGCGATTCCGTATTCGAAGTTGCCGCTCCGGCGGTCACAGCCGTGCGTGTTGATCGAGCCAACGGGGCTGCCCTCGGCATCGGCGATAGCCCAGTACCAGTTGTCGTCGTCCGGGGAAGGCTGCCGCGCCGACCTCTCTTCGGCCCAGGCGCGGGCACGGGCCATGCTCTGCGGCAGGGGTATCTGCCATCCATACCGGGCCGCATCGGTGTCGCCGTCTCCGGCGAAGTACGCGGCCCAATCGGTGGGGTCGACGGAGCGCAGGCGCACAGCCTTGCCCTGCCAGCTCGCCGGCGCGGGAGATTCGCTCACTGGAGCACCGTCCGTCCGTGGATGGCGGCGAATTCCTCAGCGGTGATCCCGAAAATGACCTCGCCGAAGCTTTCGCCGCCGGTGAAGAACGCGGCCCGCCGCCGGCCCTCTTCCTGGAACCCGAGTCTCCGCTGGAGCCGGAGCGACTGTTCGTTGAAGTCGGCGACGGCGCACTGTGCCTTGTCGTAGCGGCGCTCTTCGAAGTAGTAGCGAAGGAGCACGCGCGCCGCGTCAAAGGCGTAGCCCCGCCCACGATAAGCCGAAAGCAGCCCGACACCGTAGTCGAAGACGCCGTCGCGGCGGTTGCAGTTGACTGTCATGACCTCGCCGGCGGCCTCTCCCGCGGGGTCTTCGATGATGCCGTGCCACTCGTCGCGGTCCCCGGCGGCATTGGCGAGAGCGCGTTCTTCGACCCACTTGCGAATGGCTGCGTCGCCGCGGGGCAGCTGGACCAGCCACTGGCGCTGGGCGGCTTCGGTGTCGAGCCAGATGTCACGGAACACCGTCCAGTCGGAGGGCTCGATGCCGCGAAGGCGGACGGATTCGCCGTGCCAGGCGTTGTGAGTCATCGGGCGGTCCTTACGGGCATGGGCGGCATTCTACCGGAGCGGCGGCGTCCGCGATCAGCCGCCGGACGCGCCGTCGCCGACGGTTTCGACGGCCCCGCCTTCCTTCCAGCGGCGAAAGACGGGTTGTGGGTGGGCCGTGCCCCAGTTCGCCCATGTCGTGGTAAGCGCGTGCTCGATGTCGAACTGGTAGAGCGTCTCCCAGTCCATCTTCGGGTGACCGCAGACTTCGACGGCCCGGGCGCGGACGGCAGCGTCATCGACAGGGCGGGCACAGCCCCGGACCAGGAACTCCTCGTTCTCCGCACCCGCGGGGACGGCGTGGAGCGCGTAGGAGCCGCGATTGGCGAGGTCGCGCGCCTTCGAACTGAACTCGACGATGAAGACGTAGAGGCCGCCATCGACAAGCTGGGGCATGACCGGGTGAAGCTGGGGGGTGCCATCCTTCCGCACCGTCGCGAGGAAAGCGACGCCCCCGTTCTGCCCGAGGAGCCATTCGCCGCGCGCGGCCATCTCCGGCGCGGCGGCTTCGAATTGGGCCCAGGTTGCCATCAGCGTCTCCGTCCCGACGCGGGGTCGCGCCATTTCGTGTACGTGGGTGGCCAGCCCGGCCCTTCGGCGCGTTTTGGGTAGATGGCGAGAAGGGCGCGTTCGATGTCGAATTCGAAGAAGGTCTCGTCGCCGCTGGCAGTGGAACCAGTCGCCCGGTATGCGGCGAGGACAGCCGCACGCAGATCTTCGTCGTCGACCTGGCGGCCGGTACCGGCGACGTAGAACTCGTCGTCGCCGTCCGCCTTCGGGAAAGAGTGGATGGCGTAGCGGCCGTCGCGGAGAAGGTCATGTTGCTTGGGCGAAGGGCCGATCAGTCCGAAAAGGCCACCTTCGGCGATGGTCGGGCAGAAGGGGTGGACGCGCGGACCGCCGTCCTTCCGCACGGTCGCGAGGTACCCGAGGCCCGGCCCGAACTGGTAGAGGAGCGCCCGTCCGGCGGCGGCCATCTCCGGCGCGGCGGCTTCGAACTGGGCCCAGGTCGCCATGACACCCTCCAGTGCCGGGGAGAGTAGAGGGGAGGTGCCAGCCTGTCAACACATATGTTCTACAATCCACGGCACGGTGGTCCTCAGTCCTCAGTCCTCGCCCCTTCGCACTTTGCTCTTTGCTCGCCACACCTGCGATACTCAACGTTCGGCCCGCTTCGGCGGGTACTCGCGGAGGTGCGCCCAGCGCGCACCGTTAGCACGCACCGGAGAACATCCCCTTGGCTAAGAAAGTCCGGGCAGTGGTGACACTGCAACTCCCGGCCGGGAAAGCGAACCCGGCCCCGCCCGTGGGCCCCGCCCTCGGCCAGCACGGCGTCAACATCATGGAGTTCTGCAAGGACTACAACGCCCGCACGCAGAACATGGTCGGCCAGATCATCCCCGCCCAGTTGACGATTTTCGAAGACCGCTCCTTCACCTTCGTCCTCAAGACGCCCCCGGCGGCGGACATGCTCCGCAAGGCCGCGGGCATCGAAAAGGGCAGCGCCAGCCCCCGCCTGACGAAGGTCGGCAAGGTCAAGGCGAGCGACCTCAAGAAGATCGCCGAAACGAAGATGCCCGACCTCAACGCGAACAGCATTGAAGAGGCGATGAAGATCATCGAAGGCACCGCCCGCAGCATGGGCATCGAGGTCGTATAGCCATGCCGAAGAAGGGGAAGCGCTACCTCGAAGCCGCCGCGAAGGTGGAAAAGTCGAAGCTCTACGGCGTCGACGAAGCGATCTCGCTGGCGAGGGAAATCCACCCGGCGAAGTTCGATGAGACGGTCGAACTGCACATCAAGACGGGCCTCGACCCGCGCCACGCCGAACAGCAGATCCGTGGCAGCACCGTCCTCCCGAACGGGCTGGGCAAGGTCCTCCGCGTGCTTGTCTTCACGGAAGGCGAAGCGGTCAAGATAGCCACCGAAGCCGGTGCTGATTTCGTCGGCAGCGATGACCTGATCAAGCAGGTCGAAGGCGGCTGGACAGACTTTGACGTCGCCATCGCCACGCGCGAAATGATGGGCAAGGTGGGCCGCCTCGGCCGCATCCTCGGCCCCCGTGGCCTGATGCCGAACCCGCGCTCGGGGACGGTCGTTATCGCCGAAGACCTGGCGAAGACGGTGACGGACGCCAAGCAGGGCCGTGTCGAGTTCCGCCTGGACCGTTTGGCGAACATCCACGTGCCCATCGGCAAGGTCAGCTTCGAAGCCGACAAGCTGAAGGAGAACCTGACGGCGTTCATCGAAGCGGTGAACGCGGCCAGGCCGCGGGAAGCGAAGGGCCAGTACATCCGCAGCGCGACGCTGACGACGACGATGGGCCCGGGCATCCCCCTGGACCTCGCCCAGACGCTCGGCCTCCGCAGCGCGTGACCGCCACAGACGATGCTCGAATTCCGAAGGGCCGCTCACACGAGCGGCCCTTCGCGTTGACCGCCGCGGCCCCCGGGCCGTCCGGGCGCGTGCTATGATCCGGCCACGATGACAACCGTGGCAGACATCGCAGAGGTGCTCGGGGGCGAGCGGACGTTTGCCCGGCCGATCGACTCCGCCCAGGAACTCCGCGAGCGTGTCCGGGAGGGGCTGCCGTACGCGGCACTGGAAGCCGTGGTCAACCAGTTCGGCATCCCGATGGAATTGATGGCGCGCCTGCTCGACATCCCGGCGACGGGCCACTCCTTGGGGAGGGATTCGTCGGATCGGCTGGCTCGCTTTGCCAGGATCCTCTCGGAAGCGGGGGACGCCCTCGGCGGGACAGGCGAGGCCGCCCACTGGCTGCTGCAGCCGAACCGGGCGCTCGGGGGGCGCATCCCAGCGCATCTGCTCGACACGGACGTGGGAGCAGAGGAAGTGGAGCACCTGCTCGGCCGCATCGAACAGGGCGTTTTCAGCTAGGTGCTCGCCTGGCGGTTGTGCTCGTCCCGCTACGTTGACACCGCGTTCACAGGCCGTGGGGCCTACATCCACGGGGGGCGCTGGAATCCCGCTGGCGTTCCAGTGGTCTACACCTCTTCCACGCGGGCGCTCGCAGCCCTCGAGTTGCTGGTACACCTCGGCGACTCGCCAATCCCCGCCGGCTTCGTTGTGATCCCTGTGGAGATACCGCTGGCGGTCACGGTCGAGGTCGTGGCAGTGCGCGCACTGCCACCGGACTGGCGCGACTATCCGGCCCCGGCCAGCCTCCAACGCCTCGGCGCGGAGTGGGTGCGCCAGGGAGCAGCGGTCGCGCTGGCGGTCCCGTCGGTCATCGTCCCGGACGAACTCAACTACCTGCTGAATCCGGCGCACCCGGACTTCCCGGTGCTGGGGATTGGCGACCCGCAGCCCTTCGAACTGGATCCGCGGTTGCGGGAGGACCAGGCCGTCTGACGGCCCCTTCGCGTTGACCCCGCGGCCCCGGCTCCCCTAGCATCGGCGGTTGTGCCTGATCCTTATGCCATCGATGCCGCCTACTACGACCTGATCCACGGGCGGGGGGGCGACGACATCGGCCTCTGGCTCTCGTTTGCCGGACGGACGGACCGGCCGGTGCTTGAAGTGGGCACCGGCACCGGCAGGATCGCGCTCGAACTCGCCCGCGCCGGGCACGAAGTCCTGGGCATCGACCCATCGGCGGCGATGCTCGCGGTGGCCCGGGAACGCGCGGAGGCGGACGCGATCGAAGGCGTCAGCTTCATCGAAGGGCTGCCGGCGGAACTGACGCTCGAACCCGGCCACTACGGCCTGGTGGTCGTCCCCGCCGACGTCTTCCTTTACCACGAAAGCGGGCACGATCAGGTGCGGACGCTCCGGGCGCTGGGCGCGGCGCTGCACTTCAGCGGCCTGCTCGCGCTGGACCTGCCGGGGCCGGCACTCTGGTTGGACCCCACGACGAACGGCCAGCCGCTGCTGGTGTTCTCTGGCGTGCTGGAGACGAGCGAACAGCTAGATGCCTGGCAGGTGCACGAAGACGACCTCGGGGAGCAAGTCCGGCGGCTGCGCGTCACCTACGAGCGGACCGCCGCGGACGGCCTCGTTCGCCGGGCATCGAGTGAACACCTGCTGCGCTACGTCTACCGCTTCGAAGCCGAGTACCTGGTGGCGATGGCCGGTCTGGCGCAGGTAGACGTCTACGGCGACTATGAACTTGGCCCGCTCACGAACGACAGCGAGCGGATGATCGTAATCGCCCGGAGGGCAGAGGCATGACCGCACGCATCGTCGTGGACGCGATGGGGGGCGACAACGCTCCGGGGGAGATCGTCGCCGGGGCGCTGATGGCCGCGGGCGGCCTCGGGGTCGACCTCACGCTGGTTGGCCGGGTGGAGGCGATCCGCGCCGAGCTCAAGGGCACGACCGAGAACCCGGGCCTCCGGGTGGTCGACGCGCGCGACGTCATCGAGATGGACGAACACCCAATCGACGCGGTGCGGGCAAAGCCGGGCGCCTCAATCAACGTGGGCTTGCGGATGGTGAAGGCGGGCGAAGCGGACGCTTTCGTCACCGCCGGGAACACGGGCGCGGCGATGGCCTCGGCGCTGCTGACGCTGGGACGGGTGAAGGGCATTGGGCGTCCGGCGCTGGCCACGGTCTTCCCGACGGGCGAAGGCGGGCTGACCATCTTCCTGGATGTGGGGGCGAACGCGGAGTGCCGCCCGATCCACCTGCTCCAATTCGCGCACATGGGTTCGGCCTACATGCGGCGGATGTTCAATGTGGAGAACCCGCGCGTCGGCCTGCTCTCCATCGGCGAGGAAGACACGAAGGGCACCCCGCTGGTCATTGAAGTGAACCAGCTGCTGCGGGCTTCGAACCTCAACTTCGTCGGAAACGTCGAGGGCAAGGACCTGACGCGCGGCGTCTGCGACGTGGCGGTGATGGACGGCTTCACCGGGAACGTGGTCCTGAAGACGGCGGAAGGCATGGCCGAGCTGATGTTCGGCGAGCTTCGGAAGGCCGTGGAGTTGACCCCCTGGAACCGGGCCGCGGGGCTTATCCTGATGTCGGAACTGCGGAAGGTAAAGCGCCGGCTCGACTACGCCGAGTATGGTGGCGCCCAACTGCTCGGCGTCGATGGAGTCACGGTCATCGCTCATGGCCGTTCGAACGCGAGGGCCATCTTCAGCGCGATCCGGGCCGCCCGCGACGGGGTGGACAACGGCGTCCTCGACACGATGCGTGAAGTGGCGCGGGAGATCCCGGCGAAGCGTCCGGGTGCCCCTGCCGAGGCGGGCGACGATGACTGACACGGCCTGTCCCCGCGAGCGGATACAATGGATCATTCGCCCGGGAGGAGCACGGCCATGGAACTGAACGTAGCCGGGGGGAAACTGGAACTCGCCGCGCTTCGCGACTGGCTGGCGGAGACGTTCGGGCAGGAGATTACCGCCTTCCGCGACCGGCTGATGGTGAAGGAAGGGTCGGCGACCACCTGCATTTCCATCCTCGGCGGGTCGGACCGGCCGTTCATCCGCGTCGCCTCCATCGTCGTCCAGCAGCCCCGGGTGGACGACGCGCTGATGCACTTCCTGCTGGCGGCCAACGAAAGCAGCACCCTCTACGGCGCCTTCTCCATCGACGAAGATCAGGACGTCTGGTTCAGCTACTGCATGCCCGCCGCGGCCATCACTCCGGAGGGCCTGCGGCGGGTGGTGCTCTCCGTGGCGAAGACCGCCGACGAATACGACGACCTGATCGTCGGCCGGTGGGGCGGGCACCGGGCGATCGAGCCCGGCGGGTAGGGGATTGGGGCATCCTGCCCTGCAGGAGCCACAACCCGCTCCTACCGCGATATCGCTCGGTGGTTTGGACGGCGGCAGGTGGGTAGTATGGGCCGCGTTGAGGTGTGCGCCGCCATGACGCTTTCCGAACAGCCAGCTTTGACTCTTGGCCTGACCTTCCCGGACAGCGCTCTGGCAGCAGTCGCAAGCCAGCAGGCGGGGGGGGGCCTGTCGGCGCGGCCGGTGGTCAAGTGGGCGGGAGGCAAGCGGGCGCTGCTACCCGCTCTGCTAAGCCTCTCGCCACAACGATTTCGCTGCTACTTCGAACCATTCCTTGGCGGCGCTAGCTTCTTCCTTGCCCTTCGCCCAGCCCAGGCGACCCTCGGCGACGCCAATGCCGAACTCATCGGCCTTTACTGCACCGTTCGGGACTCTCCAAGCGAAGTGATGGCTGCCCTCGATGCCCTGCAGCCGTTCGTCGAAGACCCTGAGTCCTACTACAGAATCCGCAGCACCCAGCCCGCAAGCCTGACTCCCCCACAGCGGGCGGCCCGGTTCATATTTCTGAACAAAGCGGGCTTCAACGGCCTCTACCGTGTCAACCGTCGGGGGGAGTTCAACGTCCCGTTCGGAACCCACGCCTCCCGGCCGACGCTCTACGACGCACCGAACCTTGCCGCTGTTTCTAGGTTACTCCGCGGGGCGACGCTGAAGAACGCTGACTTCGAGGACGTTCTCGGAGATGCGGGAGAAGGCGACTTTGCCTACCTTGACCCGCCGTATGCCCCGTTGACTCCGACGGCAAACTTCACCCAGTACACCTCGTCTTCGTTCAGTGAAGGCGACCAGACGCGGTTAGCCAGTGCAGTCCAACGGGCTGTGGAGCGCGGCTGCCACGTGCTCGTCTCCAACTCCGATACTGCGCTCGTGCGCGCCTTGTACGGACGCTACAAACTCCACCGACTCCGAGCCAGCCGAAACATCAACTCTGATGGCGCCAAGAGACAGAAAATCACGGAGCTAGCCATTCAGGCTTACCCCGCGTAGAAGGCACGGTATGGCAGGGAAGGCGAAGGCGGTTGCCAGTGGAGCGAGCCTGGAGAGTCAGGTGCGCGAAATCGCTCGGAGTCTCGGGCTTGTGGTGCGCGCGCAGGTTCGGGTCGGTCGACGGCTTTGGGGAGCGGAGCGAAAAATCGACCTGGTAGTTACTGATCGGGAAACCCGCCGGGCGCTGGGGATTGAGTGCAAGTACCAGCGGACCCGGGGCACCGTGGAGGAGAAGCTGCCCGCCGTGGTCGCTGATATCGGTGCCTGGCCCATCCCTGGCATCATTGTCTTCGCTGGCGATGGCTTTTCGACGAACCTGCGTCAGTACCTTTACTCAACGGGCAAAGCCGTCGACCTTACGGATCTAACTGAGTGGCTCCTTCTCTATTTCGGCTTATCCAAGGAGCCAGACGAATGACTGATGTGACCTCGGCAGCGACAGCAACGGCAGTGTCCGAGGTTGATGTTCAGGATGCGCTCATCGCTGGGGCGGGCCGGAACAAGAAGGCTCTCACGGCATACTTTTTCCTCCGCGCTCACGCCCAGAGCGGCCTGCCGTTCACACTGGGAGAGCTTGGCTCGGCTACCGGATGGAAAGGCCAGACGCCGAAAACCTATGCAACCAAGCAGTGGGAACAGCTGCTAGAGCCCCAGGGCCAAGACACGTTCCTCGTGAAACCAGACTTCACACGTATTACTCACGCTCAGTTCCTAAGACGCTTCACTCAGAAGAAGCCAGTTTACTCGGAATACGGGCGCGCAGTCTACCCGCACGTCGTTGTCTATGAGTTTCTGTTGCCACTCACGAGAGAGTCTCAACTTCGCGATGCTCTCGATCAGCTCTTTTATACCGATACAATATCCCAGCGCATTCGGGAAATTGGTTTCGATAATCTGCAAAGTATCGTCTCTAGAGGTTCAAATGAGAGCGATTCCATCTATAGTGCACGGATTATGCGAGAGATCGACGAGCGTTTTAGCGGCTACTCTATTGTGCACGTGCATGGTCGGTTCAGATCGGCGGAATTAGCATCGATGTCACGTGCAGGCGACATGCTCGCCACCGGTGAACGATACTTGATAGATGAGACTACCGCAGCTGTGCGTTTTATCGTCCCATGCACCTCTTCCCGTAAGGAGTTCGATAGCAGTTATAGGTCGGTGACAGCGGCTGTGGGACAAGGGTCGCTGCTCCAAGCCAGCGATGTCGAGGTCGAGGTGGAACGGATCCGAGGTATGTTTTTCAATTTTTTCGTAGAGGCCGTCGTGAAAACAGTGATGGGCGAGGAAGAGATTTGGTTGATCGAGACAACGCACCACGGTCCCACGCTATTCGTTTGGAAGCGCCAGACTCCGCGATGAACCGCAGAGGGCGCTGGAGTGGGACCGCTGCACGGCTTGAGGTCGTGGCTATAGCTTCAGGCCCAGGAGGTCGCGGGTGACGATGCCGTCCGTGACCGTGACGTTGACCCACGTAATCCGGAGCTTGACCCGGCGGCCCGCGGTGTCGATCCAGACTTCGTCGCCCTTTTCCCAGCGGTAGTCGGATTCGATGGTGCAGAAGTGCTGGCCTTTGCTCCCGGTAAAGGCGTCGGCCTCGTAGAAGTCGGTTTTCATCGCAGTCACCCCGCGCGAGCGTCGAGCCAGGCGATGATGTCGCGGAGCACCTGGCCGCGCTCGGGTTCGTTGAGGATTTCGTGGTAGAGGCCGTCGTAGAGCCGCAACGTCTTGTCTTTCGAAGCCGCGCGCGCCATCAGCTGTTCGCTCCCCGGATATGGCACGAGGAGGTCGGCGGTCCCGTGCATGATGAGCAAGGGCAGCGAGATCTCGCCCATGCGCTCCTGGACGATGTCTCCGGCCGGCGCGAAGGCCGCCATCATCGCCGGGGTGCCGGGGCCGCGGTAGACGAGGGGGTCGTTCTCGTAGGCGGCGACGACGGCCGGGTCTCGGGAGATGGCGCTCGCGGGCAGGGGCGCGCGTGGCTGGCTGGCGGCCTCGGGCGGCGGAGGTTCGCGGCGCGAAAGCAGGGCGGCCCCGCTCAGGAGGACGCCGTCCAGGCTCGGCTTCCGGAGGATCGTATAGAGGGTCACCACGCCGCCGCCCATGCTGTGCCCGAGGAGGAAGAGATCGCGGCCCGGATGCCGCTCCCGGACGCGCGCGAGGAAGGCGTCGACGTCATCGAGGAACTCTTCGAAGCGCTGGACCGACACCCGCTCGCCGGAAGACTGGCCGTGGCCGCGGAGGTCGAGGGCTTCTACGGCGTACCCGGCGGCGTTGAGGTCGGCGGCGACCTGGGCGTAGCGGCCGCTATGCTCGGCGTACCCGTGGACGATGGCGACGACAGCCTTCGCTTCAACGGCCGGGGACCACCACTGGCCGAAGAGGCTGGCGCCGCCGGTCGAGGGGTAGCGTTCGCTGCCGGTGGCTGTCATTGCCCGGCTGCCTGGGCGAGGGCCAGCATCTGGGCGCTGATGCGGGCGCTGTAGTTGCCGGCGAGGATGCCGCCGTCGGGGAAGATGGTGGTGCCGTTGACGAAGGCTGCGTCGTCCCCGGCGAGGAAGCTCGCCACGGCCGCGACCTCCTCCGGCTGGCCGAATCGGCCCACGGGAGTGTGGTCCACCAGGTTCTCGTTGATAAGCGGGAGTTCGCGGATGAACGTGGTCATGGCGGTTTCGATGAAGCCCGGGCCGATCGCGTTGCAGGTGATGCCGTAGGGGCCGACGGCGAGAGCGAACGACTTCACGAGCTGCTTCACGCCGCCTTTGCTCGCGCAGTAGGCGGGCGTCCCGGCGCTGCCCCATTCGCCCATGATGCTGGAGATGGCGATGAGACGGCCGCCCCGGCCCTGGGCGAGCATCTGGTTCGCCGCCGCCTGGAGGGTGAAGAAGACGCCCTTCAGGTTGATGTCGATGGTCCGGTCCCACTGGTCCTCGGTCATGGTGAGGCAGTTCGATCCCATCTCCACCACGCCCGCGTTCGCGACCGCGACATCCAGGCGGCCGAAGCGTGCGACTGTGGCCGCGATCAGGGCGTCGATGTCATCTTTCCTGCGGACGTCGCAGTGCTGAGTGAGCGCCTGGCGTTCCTGTTGTTTCACGAGCCGGGCGGTCTCGGCCATGCCGGCGTCGTCGACGTCCGCGATGACTACGTCGGCGCCGTCTTCGGCGAAGCGGATGGCCATGCCGCGGCCGTTGCCCGAGGCCGCGCCGGTGACGAGTGCGACTCTGCCATCAAGTTTTCCCACGGTGATTCCCTCCACGATGCCGGTGCTGTGTGCGTTGGGGCGAGTCTAGCGAGCGGCGGCGCGGGGGGCGAATGGGCCGGCTAGTATGACCGCGAGCATGTCCCCCCGTGATGGTTGCGGCGCACGATCCCCGGGCATAGGAGGGGGTGATGGAACGCGCGGTCGGCTATTTCTCGGAGGGCACGCACCTCTAGATCGCCCGCGGCTTGCGCCGTGCCTGTAGAATCGGCGGACGATGACAGAGCTACGCGTGGTTGTCTCCGGTTCGGGGAAGATGGGTCGCCAGGTCGGCGAAGCGGTGGCGGCGGCCGAGGGGATGACGCCGGTGGCGTTCGTCGATGGGCTGGCGGCGCCGGGGACGTTCGCGGGACTGCCGCTCTACCGTGACGCCGGGCACTGCTTCGCCGAAGCACGGGCGGACGCCGTCATCGACTTCACCAACGCGGCGTGGACGCCGGTGCTGGCGAAAGCTGCGCTGGCGGCGGGAGTGCGGCCGGTGATCGGCACCACGGGGCTTTCGGCCGAGTTCATGACATGGCTGGAAACGGAGTCGCAGGCGCGGAGGCTGGGCGCCGTCGTGGCGGCCAACTTCGCAATCGGCGCCGTACTAATGATGCATTTCGCCCGCCAGGCGGCGCGCTTCTTCGACAACGCCGAGATCATCGAGCTGCACCACGACCAGAAGGTGGATGCGCCGAGCGGCACGGCGAAGACCACGGCAGAGCTGATGCGGGCCGAGCGGAAGGCGCCGTTCATCCACCCGCCGACGGAGAGGGAGACGATCCCGGGGACGCGCGGCGGCGAACTCGGGGGCATCGCCATCCACTCGGTGCGGCTTCCTGGGCTGGTCGCCCACCAGGAAGTGATTTTCGGCGGGATCGGGCAGACGCTGACGATTCGGCACGACACCACCGGCCGCGATTCGTTCATGCCCGGCGTGTTGGCGGCGACGCGGGCGGTGATGGGGCTGGACCACCTTGTGGTCGGCCTCGACGCGCTCTTCGGGCTGGCATAGGCTGGCAGTGGAGGTTTCACCGTGGGAATCAGCCCGGCTACGTACGAGCGAGTGGCCCTCGAAGACGCGGGGACGGCGTGGGAGTTGGTCTGCGGGAAGCTTCGGGCTAAGCCCGCGATGACGCTTCCGCACAACGACCTGGCGTTCGAACTTGCCTATCGGCTGCGAAGCCAGTTGGATCACGCCGCCTACCATGTGCGCTGTAACAGCGGGCGGGCGAGCCTCCCAGGCGGCAACTACTACGTCCCCGATGTGATGGTTGTGCCGGTCGCGATGACGGAGCGATTCCGGGAAGCCGCCGACCGCCTGGAGGCCTACGGCGAGCCCCTGCCGCTGGTGGTAGAGGTGTGGTCGCCCTCAACGGGCGACTACGACGTCCTCGACAAGCTTCCGGAGTATCGACGGCGCGGAGACCAGGAGATCTGGCTGATCCACCCGTTCGACCGGGTAGTCCGGGCCTGGCGCGGGCAGCCCGATGGCAGCTATGTCGAAGAAGTCGTCCGGGGCGGCATCGTTGCCGTGGCCTCGCTGCCGGGTGTCACCATCGATCTCGACGGCCTCTTCCGGGGCTTGTAGCGGCAGCCGCGGCTGTTCGCAACCGCTACCGCACGACGAAGTAGCGCGCTTCCGGGTGGTGGACGACGACGGCGCTGGTGGACTGTTCCGGGTGCCACTGGAAGGTTTCGCTGAGTTCGCAGCCGATCCGTGACGCGTTCAGGAGCTGGGCGATGCCCGCCTGTTCTTCGAGGTCCGGGCAGGCGGGATACCCGAAGGCGTAGCGGCTGCCACGGTACCCCTGCGCGAAAATCTCCTTCACGGTCGGGCGGTCCTCCGCGGCGATGCCGAGATCTTCGCGGATGCGGCGGTGCCAGTATTCGGCGAGCGCTTCCGTGCTTTCGACCGCGAAGCCGTGGAAGTGGAGGTATTCGCGGAATTCGTTCGCCTTGAACAGCTCCTGGGCGAATTCGCTCGCGCGCGGGCCCATGGTGACGATGTCGAGGCCGACGACGTCGTAGCCTTCGCTGGCGCCGTCGCGGAAGAAGTCGGCGATGCAGAGGCGGCGGCCGCTGGTCTGGCGGGGGAAGCGGAAGCGGACAGGGTCGCCGGTTGGCCGGCCGGTTTCGAAGCCGGGCCAGACGAGGAGGTCGTTCTTGTCGGCCAGGCAGGGGAAGTAGCCGTAAGCCACCTGCGGGATGAGCAACTGTTCCTTGATCGCACGGTCCTGCCAGCGCCGGAAGACGGGGCGCACTTCGTTTTCGACGAAAGCGGCGTACTCGCCGTCGCTGCGTCCGCCCTTCTGGTATTGCCACTGGCCGCGGAAGAGGGCGACTTCGTTCACCCAGGGGAAGACGTCGCGCAGGGGGATGCCGGCGACGACGCGGCTGCCCCAGAAGGGCGGCGCCGGGATCTCCGCGGGGGCCAGGCGGCGAATGTCGGAGCGGACATACTCGCGTTCGGCTTCGCGGGTGGCAGCGCCGGGGACGGTCGCCCGGACAGTGTCGTAGACGCCGTCCTCGGCAGGTTTCGCGCCGCGCCGGGTGAGGGCGGTCACGGGCGCGCCGGTGCGTACGGCCGCCATCACGTGGTCCATGGTGGAGAGCCCCTCGAAGGCGTCCTGGCAGTAGAAGACGGTGCCTTCGTAGATGCCGCGGAGGTCGCTTTCGACGTACTTGCGGGTGAGGGCGGCGCCGCCGAGGAGCACCGGGTAGCGCGAGAGTCCGCGGGCGTTCAGTTCTTGCAGGTCTTCGCGCATGACGACGGTGCTCTTGACGAGCAGCCCGCTGAGGCCGAGCGCGTCAGCGCCGACCTCCTGGGCCTTTTCGATCACGTTGGCGATGGGCTGTCTGATCCCGAGGTTGTGCACGGTGTAGCCGTTGTTCGAAAGGATGATGTCCACGAGG
Organism: uncultured Anaerolineaceae bacterium; assembly: GCA_964438865.1. Lineage (GTDB taxonomy): Bacteria > Chloroflexota > Dehalococcoidia > Tepidiformales > Tepidiformaceae. The sequence goes on from CAYTMI010000005.1 coordinate 209,488, forward strand.
TTCTTGCCGATGTCGTGGACGTCGCCCCGGACGGTGGCGAGCACGACGATGCCTTTGCCGGCGCCGCGGGCCTTCTCCATGTGCGGCTCCAGGTAGGCCACTGACGTCTTCATCGTCTCGGCGCTCTGGAGCACGAACGGCAGTTGCATCTTCCCGGAACCGAAGAGGTCGCCCACCACCCGCATGCCGTCGAGGAGGATGTCGTTGACGATGGCGAGGGCGGCGTGGCCGGCGAGGGCTTCGTCGAGGTCGGCTTCGATGCCCTTGCGGTCGCCGTCGATGATCCGCTGCTTCAGGCGTTCTTCGACCGGGAGGCTGGCGCGGTCGGGCTTCGAGGTCTTCTCGACGTCGACGCCTTCGAAGAGGCCGATGAAATGGTGGAGGGGGTCGTAGTCCGGCCGGCGGCGGTCATAGATGAGGTCGCGGGCGGCGACGAGCTGGGGCTCGGGGATGCGGTTCAGCGGCACGATCTGGCGGGCGTTGATGATGGCCGCGTCGAGGCCGTAATCAATGGCTTCGTGGAGGAAGACGGAGTTGAGCACCCGGCGGGCGGCCGGTTTCAGCCCGAACGAACAGTTGGAGACGCCGAGGATGGTGTTGACCCCCGGGAGTTCGACCTTGACCTGGCGGATCGCGTTGAGGGTCTCGATAGCGTCGCGGCGAAGGTCTTCCTGGCCGCCGGAGAGGGGGAAGGTGAGCATGTCGAAGAGGAGGTCGGACGGTTCGAGGCCGTAGCGGTCCACGGCGATGTCGTGGATGCGGCGGGCGACGCGAAGCTTCCACTCGGTGGTCCGGGCCTGGCCTTCTTCGTCGATGGTGAGGGCGACGGCCGCGGCCCCGTAGCGTTTGAGCAGCGGGAGGACGCGCGTGATCTTGCGCTCGCCGTCTTCGAGGTTGATGGAATTGACGATCGCCTTGCCGCCGTAGAGCTTAAGGGCGGTTTCGATCACCGGCGGTTCGGTCGAATCGAACATGAGGGGCAGCGTTGTCTGCGTGCGGAAGGCCCCGGCGACGCGCTCCATGTCGGCGACACCGTCGCGGCCGACGTAGTCGACCATGACGTCGAGGACGTGCGCGCCCTCGGCGGCCTGTTCCCGGGCGAGGGCGACCATGCCGTCGATGTCGCCCGCGAGGAGGACGTCGCGGAAGGCACGGGAGCCTGTGGCGTTGGTCCGTTCGCCCACCACGAGGAACGACGTTTCCTGGCGGAAGGGCACCGCTGTATAGATGGAAGAGCAGCCGGGTTCGTAGCCCGTCGTTGGCCGGGTCTTCGGGGCGCGACGGCCGATGGTCTCGATCGCGGCGGCGATGTGGGCGGGGGTGGTGCCGCAGCAGCCGGCGACGATGCTGATCCCGAATTCGTCCACGAAGATCGACTGGTAGCGGGCGAACTCCTCGGGGCTCAAGGGATAGCAGGCCTCGCCGTCGACAAGCTCCGGGAGACCGGCGTTCGGCCCGATGAAGACCGGGCGGCGGGAGTGTTCGCCGAGGTAGCGGACGTGCTCCATCATCAGGTCCGGGCCGAGCGAGCAGTTGATCCCGATGACGTCGACGATGTCGATCGCTTCGAGCGTTGTCAGCGCGCTGGAGATGTCGGAACCCAGGAGCATGGTGCCGTTGGTTTCGACGGAGATGCTGGCGATAACGGGGAGCCGGGTCCCGGTTTCGGCGAAGACGTCGCTGATCGCGGCGAGGGCGGCCTTGGTCTGGAGAAGGTCCTGGCAGGTTTCGACCTTGAGGACATCGATCCCGCCTTCGACGAGGCCGAGCGCCTGTTCGCGGTAGTTGTGGACGAGTTCGTCCCAGGTGATGTGGCCGAGGGTGGGGAGCCGGGTGCCGGGGCCCATGGTGCCGAAGCTGTAGCGGGGCCATTCGGGGGTGCTGAATTCGTCGCGGACGGCGCCGATGAGCTGCGCGGCGACACGATTGAGCTCGCGGGTGCGGCCGGCCAGCCCGAATTCGGCGAGGACAACTTCGTTCGCGCCAAAGCAGCAGGCGTCGACGGCATCGCTGCCGGCGGCATAGAAGCTGCGGAAGATCCCCTGGAGGGCCGCGGGGTCGGAGATGTTGAGGTATTCGTTACAGCCGTCGACGTCGCCGTAATCCGGCCCCGGGCGCATGCCGAGGATCGTCGCGCCGATTGGCCCGAGCGCGAACAACACCTGCTCCTGCAGACGGTCCATGAACGGATGGCTGAGGCGTACGTATGCGAACGGAGTGGCTCCCGGGAAGGTGAGCGTCCATCGTAGCACAGGCCCCCGGGCGGCCCGGAACCGGGGGGCTAGGAATTCGGAGCCGAACGAGTATCATCAGCGCTCGAAGCCGAAGCCGGGATCGGCGCGACGGGGAGAGGGGATCCGATGACGCAGGCTGCGACGCTACCGCCACCAACAGAAGGCCGCCTGGCGCGGCGCAAGGCCCGGACGCGCGCGGCGATCATCGACGCTGCGGCGGATCTGTTCTCGGTGACGGGGTTCGAAGCCACGTCCATGCACCAGATCGCCGACCGTGCCGACACCGGCGTCGGCAACCTCTATGGGTATTTCCGGTCGAAGGAAGACGTGCTGCGCGAGGTGTTGCGCGAGCACTCCGCCATTGCGGTCGAACGCTACCGGGCGGCCGTGGACGACCAGACGCCGCCGTTGGACCGCCTCTGCATCGCGATCGAAGCCTTCGCCGGCTACCTGCGGGAGAACCGGACGCTCCTCCGGGCGGCGCTGAACACGCCGGCCGGGGCCGAGAGCGGCGCCCAGCCCGGGGACGGGGTGGTCCAGGTGTTCGCCCAGATGATTGGCGGGGGGGCGGAAACGGGCGACCTTCGGCCAGTGCCGGCGGAGACGGCGGCCCGGGCGCTGGTCTGCAACTGTGTCGACGCGATGCTGGGGATCGGCGTCTGGCGGGGCCACGAAGACGACCCCGGGACGATCCCGGCGCTGGTGGCGATGGCCCGCGCCTGCCTCCGTCCCTGAGGCTAAGGCCAGTTCTAACGCGGCTCTTATGCGGCTCTTATGCAACGCGCCCTTCCCCAATTGTCCCCGATCCCGTAACTTTCAAACCTATCAAGTAACAAACGGGTGGACGGAGGCGTCTACTTAATGCCTCGGGGCCCCAGGACAGGCGAGCGCGGCTGGTCGTGCGCGTGTCCCCCGGGGTCCCTCAAGTGGAGGAAGCACCGTCATGACTCTCGTACTCCCGCGCACGTCCCGGAGCCGCCGGGCGCTCCTGGGGATCGTCTCATTCGTTGCCCTTGGACTGGGCGCGCTCGTGGCCGTTTCCTCGCTCCAGACAGCAGGGGCCACCCACGTCACGCCCATCCCCATCGACACGGGCAATCCCACCTGTGCCGACTTCGATGACACCTTCGGCGGCGGACAGGTCTGGCAGGAGTTCAAGATCGGCACCGCGCCCACGGACGGCACCTACAACACCAGCTCCGCCGGGGTCACCGGCGCGCTCCCCGCCGGCGGCGCCATAACCATCACGAACGCTGGCGTTGATGGCAGCGGTGTCTACCGCTTCGACTGGTCTGCCAACTTCGACGGCATCGACGCGGTCTTTGTGAAGCAGGCCAATAGCGAGCACCACCTCTACGTCTATGCGGGCCAACGCCGCTGCGGACGAAGCAACCAGCGACACCGGCCTCAGCCCGCAGACTGACACCACCCAGAAGGGTGGCATTAGCCACGTCTCCTTCTGCTGGGATATCGACCCCGCGACGCCTACGCCCACGAACACCAACACGCCCACGAATACCCCGACGAACACCCCGACGAATACGCCGACGAACACCCCGACGAATACGCCGACGAACACGCCGACGAACACGCCGACGAACACCCCCACGAACACCCCCACGGCGACGCCTACGGGTACGCTGACGCCGACGGCCACGCCAACAAACACGCCGACTGCCACGCGGACGAACACCCCCACGGCGACGCCGACGGGTACATTGACGCCCACCGCCACGCCAACAAACACGCCGACTGCCACGCGGACGAACACCCCCACGGCGACGCCGACGGGTACGCTGACGCCTACCGCAACGCCGACCAACACGCCGCAGGACGTTATCCTCGGCGTGAAGACCCCGGGCACGCCACCCGCCGCCCCGAGCACCGGATCGGGGCTCGGGGGAGTGACGGCCACGGGCGGGAACCTCGCGCTCATGGTCCTGGGTCTCGTCCTCCTCGCTACCGGGACCTTGCTCGTGGGAGCGGTCTCGCGCCGCAGGTAGACGACCCGGACGACCGCGCCACCAGCTTTCAGAGGCCCCCGGCGACGGGGGCCTCTGCCGTTTCGGGGTGGTTCCGAACCAGGCGGGTTCGGGCGCGGTCTTCGGTGAGCGCGTGCCGATCTCGGCGGCGAAGCGGAGACCGGCGACCTTCGCCCGGTGCCCCCAGAGACCGCCCGGGCGCTCGTCTGCAACGGCGTCGACCCGATGCTGGGGATCGGCCTTTGGCGGGGCCACGAAGACGATCCAGGGACGATCCCGGCGCTGGTGGCGATGACCCGCGCCTGCCTGCGCCCGTGACCCTCACCCCCCAGCCCCCAGGCCCGGTTTCAACGCCCTCCGAACGCGGCCGCAGCCGTCGGCGGGTAGTGGTTCAGTTCCAGTTAACCCAACGGGCGGGGCCTTGAGTTAGAAGGGGAACGGCGGCTGCGGGATATTGCAGGGCGCGGTGTAGATAAAGATCTGGACCCTGGCGCTGACGTACATCATCTCTCCGCTGAATGCGGCGTAGTGGGTGATGCACGACGCGAGATGGCCAGGGTTGGGTGGCGTGTCGACGATCAAGCCCCCAGGTACGTCTGGGAACAGTGCCCTCAGGTATTCGTCGATCGTTCGCTCTCCGGTCTCCTCGCCAGTAGTCCAGCGGCAGCCGGTTATGCTGTAGGCCCACCTGGGGTGGTAAACGTTGAGCTGCACAAAGGCCCCTCCACTCCCACCTCCGCCCCAGAGGCCGGTCCCCGTCATCGCAAAGTCGGCACCGGAAGGTCGAATGACACGGGTCCAGGTACAGCCCTCCACATCCGGCTGGTTGGCGGTGTGATTGGTCATCTCCTGGGTATCCCACGTGGTCTCGATGGTCGTCCCCTGCGTCAGAAAGTCGGTCCCGACAAGCAGGATCTGAGTAGGAGGCTGGCAACAAAACTCCGGCAAGGCATCGTAGGCCGTGACCTCGATGGTCACCGTAAACCACAGGGCATCGGGCGGTGGCTGTATCGGCCCGACCGAGGTGACGCGAGAGGCCACGTTGGGTATGCGCACCCTGTACGGTCTCCCGCCCACCTGGGAGTCCACGTCCGATCGGTCGACAGCCAGCGATGCGGCCGCCACGGCCACGAGAAGCAGCAGGAGCGCGGTTGCGATCCTCACGCTTTTCGACTCCCCCCAGAGACGGCGGAACTGTAGCACGCGCGCGCGATTCCATCAACGGCCGGCGCTCCATCGCCCCCGCGCCGGTCGACGGCACCTCTACCACCGGAGGCCCCTCTACCACCGGATCCGCCGGGGTCACCGGATCGCTGCCCGCGGGCGGCGTGCCATGGGCGGAAACCTGGCCCTCACCCCCCAGCCCCCTCTCCCGACTCCGCGGGAGAAGGGGAGCAAGCCGTGGCGCGCTGACCTCCCTCGCCCATCGCAATGGGTGAGGGGTCGGGGGTGAGGCCTACGGCGGTTTCGGGGTGGTTCCGAACCAGGCGGGTTCGGGCGCGGTCTTCGGTGAGCGCGTGGCGATCTCGGCGGCGATGGCGTCGTAGGCGGCGGCGAGGGTGGTGAAGGTGGCGGCGGGGTCCCCGGCGAGGTAGGCCGTCTCCAGGGCGGAGGAACAGGCCTGGCCGTAGACGGAGTCCGCTCCCCCCTGGGCTGCCACTGTTTCGAAGCCGCACGCCAGCCGGAGCTGGCCCTGGCGGCCGGCGATGCCCGGGATGCTGTGGCCCGGGACGGCGCGGATCGAGAGCGCGACTTCCGCCCGCATCGCCAGCAATTGGACGGCGAAGCGCTGGAGGAGCGTCACCGAAGGGTCGTCGCTGCAGGCGAGCGCGCCGAGGGCCGGGTCGGCGCTGCGTTCGCCTCCGGCGGCTTCGGTCGCTTTCTTGCAGACTTCGGCCCAGCCGGCGCGGGTGCCGGACGCGGCCATGTAGGCGGCGATGGCGGACCAGGTGGCCGGGGCGTAGGGGTCCGTGGCGTCGGCTGCAAACCAGGTCTTGAGGTCGGTTTCGGGGAGGGTTATCGCGGCCGCGGTGCCGATCGTGGAGAGGTCGGGGGCGGGTGCGGCGGCGGCGCCGGTGGGGATGAACTGGTCGACCACGCCGGGGGCGCCGTCCGTATAGCAGCGGGTCAGGAGGAAAAGGCCGGCGACGGCGGCGAAGAGGGCGATCCTGCTCACGCGGGGATCATCGGCGGTTGTGAGAGCCGTCCGTATCGGGAGTGTTCGGAACGAAATTCGAGGCCGAACGGCCCAACGAATACGGGTCCGATAGACGTTCTTACAGCGCTCTAATGGGGATTACCCTTGATCTACTCAGGGAAACCCCCCATTCTCAACTACCTGGCAACTGAGGCGGCCGGAACGTTTCAGTTGTGTGGCCAGCGCCGCGAAGCCCAATTGGGGCGTCGAGGGCCGGGTGCTGCGTGTGAATTCCGGCGGGATTCGGGTACTGGGGGAGCCCCCAGGTCCAGGCACAGCGGAGGCCATGAGATGACACTTGCACTCTACGGAAAGACCGGGCGCCGGAAGGGCGCCCTCGTCCTCCTTGCTCTGCTGGCGGTCATGGCCGCCGTCCTTGGCGGCACGGTGTACCGCAACAGCGCCCCGGCAGACGCGGCATCTCCGGCCGGTCCGCTCGATCCCATCGGCAACTCGACGACGCACTTCGCCTGGACGGGCGGCTACACCGACGTCAATGACTACGACGAGGTCAACGACACGTGCGTGGACGGCACCGACACGACGTACATTTCCAGCTCGACGAACAACGCGCGGTCGTCGTTCACCATCGACCTCTCGGACGTCCCGAACGGCGCCAAGATCACCAGCGTCGACGTCACCGTCTGCCACGTCCGGCAAACTGGCAATGCGCCCGCGAACTTCAAGCCCTTCGTCCGGCTGGACGGCACCGACGAGGATGGGGGCAACATCCTGGCGAATGCGACCACCCATAAGGTGGACTACCAGGAGGTCGGCGTCCCCGACACCATCAAGAGCGGCGCGACCACGATGGAAGTCGGAGTTGTGCACAACCAGTCGCAGGTGAAAGAGATCCGCGTCTACCAGATCTCGGCCTCGGTGAACTACCTGGAGCCGGTCCCGTCCGGGGGTGGCGTCACGCCGATCTGGCTGGCGGAGGCCAACGGTAACGGGAACCCCACCTGTTCGGACCTGGACAACGACTACTCCGGCGACCCCGGCCAGACCTGGCTCGAGTTCAAGGTCACGCCCAACGCCACCACCGGTGTGTACGCCGGTGTTTACACCGGTGGCACCATCCCCGCCGACCACTCCATCACCGTCTACGGCGTCGGCGATGTCAGCGGCGTGGAGACCTTCTCATGGAGTTCAACCTTCGGCATCGACGCTGTCTTCGTGAAGCAGGCCAGCGACCAGCATGCCCTCTACGTCTACGACCCCCCCGGGCCTGAATCCTTCGGCGACACCGGCCTGACCCCGCAACTCGGGCAGAACGAGGACTCCATCAGCCACATCAACTTCTGCTTCGACAGCACGGTGACGGAGCCGGAGGAGCCGGCGCTCGCCATCGACAAGAGCAACGACACGAGTGGCAGCGTGGCCGCCGGCGGCAGCTTCGACTGGGAGATCAAGGTCACCGTCTCTGGTGGCCCGACGACCGAGCCCGCGTCCATCACCGACACCATCCCCAGCGGCTTCACCATTGGGACCATCAGCAGCGTGCCTTCGCTCGACTGCTCGGATAGCTCGGGCCAGGACGTTGTTTGCTACATCCCCAGCGGTTCAGAGGACGGCGACTACATCGTCACGGTCCCCGTCACCGCCCCTGACGGCGACCCTGGGAACGAATGCACCGGCTACGACAACATCGCCTACGCCTTCTTCGAGTCGGACCCCAACGGCGCCATCTTCGAAAGCGACTCGGTGGAGGTCACTTGCGACACCGGCAAGATCCACATCCACAAGTTCCTCTACAACCCTCAGAACGGGAACTGGCAGAATGAAGGCGTCGGCAACCCGGCCGCGGCCTGGAGCTTCGACATCGACGGCACCGCCGATTACGACGACAAGCCCCACAACAGTCCGATCGATGTCCTTTTCGACACGTACTCGGTGACGGAGGACCCGGCGGCGGGCTTCGTGCTCGTGGACATCTTCCCCAGCCCAACCGGGAACAACCAATGCCCGGCCGGGCCCCGCGCTGAAGGGCTGCGCGCCACTTCTGCCAGTGTCACCGTCGACTCAACAGGGACCGAGTTCGTCTGCGCCTTCAACCAGGCGATTCCCGAGCCGGCGCTCGACATCGACAAGACCAACGACACGAGCGGGACCATCGGCCTGGGCGGCATCTTCGAGTGGAAGATCACGGTCACCGTCTCTAACGGCCCGACGACCGAGTGGGCCTCGATCACCGACACGATCCCGCCGGGGATGACGGCGTTTGGGGCGTATGACACGGACGACGGCACGGGCGTGGGCACGATCACGTGCTTCCCGGCGTCGGGGTCGCCGGTGGACTGCAGGATAGCGTCAGGGGCAGGGGACGGGACGTACATCATCAGGGTCCCCATCTACGCCCCCGCCGCCGGTAGCACGCAGAGCGCGTGCAAGGCCTACGACAACACGGCCTACGTGCGGTTCGACTCGGAACAGGCCCCGGGCATCTCCGACACCGACCGCGTGACCGTGACCGGCTGCGCCCAGCCGTCGCTCGCCATCGACAAGACCAACGACACGGACGACGACACGGTTCCCGCGTCGGGCACCTTCGACTGGAAGATCAAGGTAACGGTCTCCGACGGCCCGACGACGGAGTGGGCGTCCATCACGGACACCATCCCGGCCGGGATGACGGTGACGGGCGTCGTCAGCACGCTGGACTGCTCCGGGAGTTCCGGGAACAACGTCCTCTGCTACATCCCGCCCAACACGATCAACGGCGACTACAACGTCACGGTCGGCATCACCGCCCCGAACGGCAAGCCGGAGAGCGAGTGCACCGAGTACGAGAACACCGCCTACGTGCGGTTCGCCTCGGACACGAGCCAGGGAACCTCAGACGCCGACTCGGTGACGGTCACGGACTGCACCGGCAAGATCCACATCCACAAGTACATCCCGAAGGACAACCCGAGCGAGGGTTGGAAGCATGAGGGCGTCAGCGGCTCAGAGGACTGGCGCTTCGACATCACTTCGCAGACGGGCGGGACCAACTACCTGGACCAGGTGGACAACCAGCCCATCGACGTCCTCTTCGATACGTATGACATCACCGAGGACCCCGTGTCCGGTTGGGTGCTGGTCGACATCTACCTCCCGGACGGCGACCCCACGGACCCCGGTAAGGACTCCTGCAAGGAACCACGTGCCCCCGGCTCCCGCTCGACAAAGATCGACGACCTCGTGATCGATGCGAACAGCGCCGGCACCGTGCACGTGTGCGCCTTCAACCAGCTGAACAGCGCCGAGTTCCAGGCGACCAAGCAGTTCTCCGACGGGAGCGCCACTGCGACGGTGAGCCTGACGTTGACCTGCACCAGCGGCACGGTCACGGCCCCGGCGACGAAGACCCTGGTCAACGACGACGAGATGGTCACGTGGACGGTCACCGGCTACACGGGCACCCCCAGTTGCTCGGTGACGGAGAGCGCCATGACCTCCGGGTACACCCAGACCGGCTTCTGCACGGATGTCGGCCTGCTGTCACCCGGCAGTTGCACGGTCACGAACACCCTGAACAGCGCCGAGTTCCAGGCGACCAAGCAGTTCTCCGACGGGAGCGCCACTGCGACGGTGAGCCTGACGTTGACCTGCACCAGCGGCACGGTCACGGCCCCGGCGACGAAGACCCTGGTCAACGACGACGAGATGGTCACGTGGACGGTCACCGGCTACACGGGCACCCCCAGTTGCTCGGTGACGGAGAGCGCCATGACCTCCGGGTACACCCAGACCGGCTTCTGCACGGATGTCGGCCTGCTGTCACCCGGCAGTTGCACGGTCACGAACACCCTGAACAGCGCCGAGTTCCAGGCGACCAAGCAGTTCTCCGACGGGAGCGCCACTGCGACGGTGAGCCTGACGTTGACCTGCACCAGCGGCACGGTCACGGCCCCGGCGACGAAGACCCTGGTCAACGACGACGAGATGGTCACGTGGACGGTCACCGGCTACACGGGCACCCCCAGTTGCTCGGTGACGGAGAGCGCCATGACCTCCGGGTACACCCAGACCGGCTTCTGCACGGGCGTCGGCCTGCTGGAACCCGGCAGTTGTACTGTCACGAACACGCTGAATCGGGCTGAGTTCCAGGTCCTCAAGGACTTCAGCCCCAACAACACGGCGAGCGTGACGATCGGGTTCACCTGCACCGACGGGACCGTCACGTCGTCCGACAACACCGCCTCCGAAGCCGACCCGGCCGACTTCACGGTCACGGGCTTCGTGGGCGATGCCAGCGGCGTGAACTGCACGGCGACCGAGTCGGCGACGCCGGGGTACATCCAGAACGACACGGCCTGCTCCGGCGTGCTGCTCTCGGCTGGCACCTGCACGATCGTGAACACGCTTCGCCAGGGCCAGTTCGTGGTCCTGAAGAACTTCATCCCGAACGCAACGGGTTCGGTAGCGGTGAACTTCAGTTGCACGGGCGGCGGCACCGTCACCGTGGTCGACGGGACGGCGTCGGAATCCGACCCGGCCGAGTTCAACTACGCCGGCTACGGTCCGGGCGACCCGCTCTGCACGGCGACCGAGACCTCGGTGCCGGCCGGGTATGCCGCCGACATGTCCGCCTGTGCCAGCGTGCCGTTCTCGGCGGGGCAGTGCACGATCACGAACACGCGGCTGGGTTCGCTGCTCGTCCGCAAGCAGACGTTCCGGGGGGCGTTGGACCTCCAGAGCGAGAACGGCGGCTGGACGATCAACGTGGACTCGACCGCCTGCAACGTTCACCTCACCGGCGTGACCGTCCAGGGTAACCCGTACGGGACCGTGACCTTCAGCAACCTCCCGTTCTGCAGCGACTACGTCGTTTCGGAGAACGTGAACAGCAAGCCTGGCTCCGGGTTCAGCGTGTCGGGTCCGAGCTCGTACGGCGGCGTCACGGTGCCGCTGAACACGACGGTGATCATCGACTTCGTGAACCGCCAGGCGACCACGACGCAGGAGGAGGAGCCGGCGACTCCGACGCCGACGAAGACGCCCACGGCGACGCCCACGGGTACGCGGACGCCGACCGCGACGAACACGCCGGTAACTCCGGAGCCGATCGAGACCGTACTCGGCGTGAAGACCCCCGGCCCTGAGGCGACGCCAGTGGCGCCAAGCGCCGGGACGGGCCTTGCCGGTGGCAGCGGCGCCGCCATGAACCTTGCCTTCGCTCTCGCCGGCCTGCTGGCCGTCGGTGGCGGGATGCTGATGCTGAGGGCGGGCCGCCGCCGGTAGCCGCCCACCACCGGTACGCTTTCCGTGAGGCCCTGGCACTTTGCCGGGGCCTCATGCGTTGGCGGGGTTGGGTGCGCGCTGGCGATCCGCACCGAACCCCGACCGTAAGGGAGGGAACGGTCTCCCGCGTAACCACGAGATCCTCGCGGAGGGACACAGGTGGCCGGCGAGGCATCGTGCGCTTCCTAACGGTCGCGGTTCGGTGAGCCCGGCCCTCACCCCGGCCCTCTCCCGCTGCGGCGGGCGAGGGTGGATGACGCGCCCGGTACGGTGGGCACGCCGCCGCCTGCAACCCTACACTGGCGCCATGACCGAGAGTTCCACCACCCGGGCCGACATCAAGCGCTACCGCAGCAACCTCCGCGAGGAGGTGGACGGGACGGCGCTCTACGAATTCCTCGCTGCCGCCGAAAAGGACCCGCACCTCCAGGAGGTGTACCGGCGGCTGGCGGTCAGCGAAATCCGGCACATGGACCTCTGGAAGACGAAGCTCAGGGAAGCCGGGGCGGAAGTCCCGGAGTTCGGGCCGTCGCTCCGGGTGCGCTTCCTCGGCTTCCTCGCGCGGCGGTTTGGGACGGCGGTGGTGGCGCCGATCGTGCGGGGGATGGAAGCGAACGCGACGAACATGTACGACGACCAGCCGGAGGCTATCGAACATAACCTCCCGGCGGACGAGCGTTCGCACGCGCGGCTGTTCGCCGAAATCAGCCGTTCGGGGAAGGGGCGCGCGGGGACGGTCGACATCGCGCGGGTGGAAGGGCGTCACCGCGGGGGGACGGGGAACGCGCTGCGGGCGGCGGTCCTGGGGGCAAACGACGGGCTGGTTTCGAACCTGAGCCTGGTGATGGGCGTGGCCGGCGCTGACCCGGGGCGGGACATCGTCTTGCTTGGCGGGATCGCGGGGCTGCTGGCCGGGTCGCTGAGCATGGCCCTGGGGGAGTGGGTGAGCGTCCGCAGCAGCGCCGAGGCGTTCGAACGCCAGCTTGCGATCGAACGGGAGGAACTGGCGGAGATGCCGGAGGAAGAGGAAGCGGAACTGACGCTGATCTACCAGGCGAAGGGGCTGCCGCGCGACGAAGCGGAAGCGGCCGCCCGCCGGATCATCAGCAACCCCGAGACGGCACTCGAAACGCTGGCGCGGGAAGAACTGGGGATGTCTTCCAGGGAGGTGGGCAACGCGTGGGTCGCGGCGGTCACGTCGTTTCTCATGTTCAGCGTGGGGGCGGTGCTGCCGGTGATCCCGTGGCTGTTCGTTGGCGGAGTGACGGGCGTGGCGCTGAGTGCGGCCGCCAGCGCGTTCGGCCTGTTCGCGGTGGGCGCTGCGATCACGCTCTTTACGGGGCGCGGCGTGTTCTTCTCGGGGCTGCGAATGCTGACCTTCGGGCTGGCGGCGGCGGCCATCACCTTCGGGATCGGCCGGCTGATCGGCGTCAGCACGGGGGTGTAGCCGCGTTCAGTCGCGGACTTCGACTTCGAGGGTGAGGCGGTGGTCCGTGGTCTGGATCGCCACCAGGCGGTATTCGAAGCCGACGGCGAGAGCCTCGATGCGGGCCGCCAGGGGCCGTTCGAACAGGCCGGCGAGCCCTTCGGGTGTGGTGACCACCGCGAGGTTCGTCTCCCGGAGCTCGATCTTCAGGCGCCCATCGAGGATCTCCGGGTCCACGGTGAACTTCGGTTGACTGGCCGTGCCGATGACGAAGCCCACCTCGATCAGGCCGCTTTCGTTGACAGTGACGCTGACCGAGCGCACACCGCCGATGATTGGCTGCGCCTGGAGCTCCCTCATCACCATGGCAGCAAGGGCGTCTTCGTCGAAGGCGAGGTGGGCGTTGCCTCCGCCGGCTTCGTCGCCGTTGCCGCCGCCCGGCGAAGGGAGGAGGGTGATGAGGAGGACAGTCCCGACCACGCCGCAAGCCGCCCCAAAGAGAATGTAGAAGAGCGCGCGCATGACGGCAGCACGATGCTCCCGGCGGGGCTTCCGGGCAATCCCGGGGGTCGCTTGCATGAACCGGGGCGGTTGGGGATACTGAACGCTCTGGTGGCTAGAGCGAGGTGGTCCCACCCGTTCCCATCCCGAACACGGAAGTGAAACGCCTCAGCGCTTACGATACTGCCCGGGCAACTGGGTGGGAAAATAGGCCGCCGCCGGTCAATGAAATCAACCGCCTCTTGGGCGGTTTTTTCATCTCACAGCTGCCAGCTGCGCCCGCCCCACCGGGGCACGCGGGCTGCCGTCGCTATTGCCTTTCGCGGAAGCAACGGCCGCTGCTACAATCAATGAATCCCCAACCACCCTGGGCCATTCCCTTTTACCGGGAATCTGCCCCCAGACCGGAGCCCCATTTTGTCCACCACCGATACCGCCCAGCCAGAAACCCCCACCGTCACGTCCATGGAAGAAGCCATGGAGCGAATGGATATGGGGGCCCTCCTCGATCTCGAAGCCGCCCAGCCGGGCCACCTCCGCCGGGGTGAGATCGTCGAAGGCATGGTCATGGGTGCGTCAGCGGATGGCCTTATCGTCGATGTCGGCACCAAGACCGAGGCCGTCATCCCCCCGGGCGAGATGCTTTCGCTTGGCGCCGAAGGCGCCGCGAAGCTCAAAGCCGGCGACACCGTCAAGGTGATGGTGCTCCAGCCCGCTTCCTCCGAAGGCCACGCGATCGTCTCTCTCGACCGCGCCCGCGGCGAAGAAGGCTGGGACACGCTGGCCGAGCGCTACGAATCCGGCGAGATCTTCGATGCGCAGGTCACCGGCTACAACCGTGGCGGCATCCTCGTGAACGTCGATGGCGTGAACGCCTTCGTGCCCCTTTCTCAGATTGAAAGCGTCCGCCGGGACGACCCCGAGGCCGCCACGGCGCTCGGGAACCTCGTCGGCAAGCCGGTCCGGCTGAAGGTCATCGAACTCAACCGGAAGCGGAACCGCGTGATCCTTTCGGAGCGCGCCGCGATGGCGGAGTTCCGGAAGGAACAGAAGGACCGGATCCTCGACGACCTCCACGAAGGGGAAATCCGCAAGGGCCGGGTGTCTTCGATCACCGACTTCGGCGTCTTCATCGACCTTGGCGGCGCCGACGGCCTTGCCCACATGACCGAACTCACCTGGGAGCGCGGCAAGAAGGCGAAGGACCTTTACAACATCGGCGACGAAGTCGACGCCTACATCCTGAAGGTGGACCGCGACACCCGGAAGATTTCGCTTTCGCTGAAGCGTGCCCAGCCCGAGAAGTGGGACTCGACTGTCGACCGCTACGTCATCGGCCAGATCCTGATCGGCCGGGTGACGAAGCTGATGGCGTTTGGCGCCTTCGTCCGGCTGGACGGCCCGGTGGAAGGGCTCATCCACATTTCCGAGCTTTCCAACCGCCGCATCCAGCACCCGAAGGACGTGGTGAAGGAAGGCGACATCGTCCCGGTGAAGCTTGTCCGGATCGAGAAGGACCGCCACCGGCTCGGGCTCAGCCTTCGCCAGGCCCGCAACGACTCCGAGGCGATGGGCTTTGTCTTCGACGCCGGCGGGGCTGTGCTGGACTACCCGGACGATGTGCGGGAGCAGTTCGGCCTGCCCGAGCGGGACAAGGCGGCCATCGCCGCGCGCGCGGAACGGGCGGAACCGCGCAATGCCCAGGAAGCAATCGAGCGTGCCGTGGCGCGTGACCCAGAACCGGTCAGCGCGTTCGCCCACGCATTCGCACAGGCGCTGGAAAACGCCGAGGTGGGCAACTCATTCGCGGTTGCCGAACCCCCCTCTCCCGAAGCCGCCGTGGTTGCGGAAGTGACTGCGGACGTGGAAGCGGCCGCCGTCGCGGAAGCGCCCGAAGCCGAGGTGGATGCGCAAGTGACTGCGGACGTGGAAGCGGTCGCCGTTGCGGAAGCGCCCGAAGCCGAGGTGGATGCGCAAGTGACTGCGGACGTGGAAGCGGTCGCCGTTGCGGAAGCGCCCGAAGCAGAGATGGTTGCCGAAGTGACTGCGGACGTGGAAGCGGTCGCCGTCGCGGAAGCGCCCGAAGCCGCCGAAGCGGTGGCTGCGCTTACGGGTGATTCCCCGGCCGCTTCTCAGGAGATTGCCGAGGCGACACCGGAGGAAACCGGGAGCGAAGATGCAGGGACTGCCACGGAGGAATCCGGGGCAGCCGAGGAGGACGCTACCGCTGGCGAGGCAACATAGGCCTCTCCTGGTTGTAGCCCATGTTGCTGGGAGAATGAGTGATGGCCGATAGATTCGATAAGTTCACGGAACGCGCCCGGCGGGTGCTTACCCTCGCGCAGGAAGAAGCTCACCGCTTCAACCACAACTACATCGGCACCGAGCACATTCTCCTTGGCCTTGTCCGCGAAGGCGACGGCGTCGCCGCGAAGGTGCTGGCCAACCTCGGCGTCGAGCTGAACAAGGTCCGCTCCGCGGTCGAATTCATCATCGGCCGGGGCGACCGCACGGTGCTTGGCGAAATCGGGCTGACCCCTCGCGCCAAGAAGGTCATCGAACTGGCGGTGGACGAAGCTCGCCGCCTGAGCCACAGCTACATCGGCACCGAACACCTCCTCCTTGGCCTTGTGCGCGAAGGCGAGGGCATTGCCGCGGGGGTCCTCGAAAGCCTCGGCGTCAACCTCGAACGCGTCCGGGCGGAGACCACCCGCATCCTCAGCCAGTCCCAGCCACAGGCAGCCGGGGCCGGCGCCGGCGCGCGCCAGGCCACCCGCACGCCCACCGTCGACCAGCTTGGCATCGACCTCACCCAGGCCGCCCGGAACAACCAGCTTGACCCCGTCATCGGGCGCTCGAACGAACTCGAACGGGTCGTCCAGATCCTCTCCCGGCGGACGAAGAACAATCCGGTGCTGATCGGCGAGCCGGGTGTCGGCAAGACGGCGATCGCCGAACTGCTTGCCCAGCGCATCGTCAGCGGCGACGTCCCGGAGACGCTCCAGGGGAAGCGCCTGCTAACGCTCGACATCGGCTCGCTGGTGGCCGGGACCAAGTACCGCGGCGAATTCGAAGAACGCCTGAAGAAGGTCATCGAAGAGATCAAGGGCTCCGGCAACTGCATCCTCTTCATCGACGAACTGCACATGCTCGTGGGCGCGGGGGCCGCGGAAGGCGCCGTGGACGCGGCGAACATCCTCAAGCCGTCGCTCGCCCGGGGCGAACTGCAGTGCATCGGCGCGACGACGCTGGACGAGTACCGCAAGCACATCGAACGCGACGCCGCCCTCGAACGCCGCTTCCAGCCGATCGTGGTGGAAGAGCCGTCGGTGGAAGAGACCGTGGAGATCCTCCGGGGCATCCGCACGCGCTACGAAGAACACCACAAGCTGAAGATCAGCGACGATGCACTGTCGGCGGCGGCCGAGCTTTCGGCGCGCTACGTGATCGACCGGTTCCTCCCGGACAAGGCCATCGACCTCATCGACGAGGCATCGAGCCGTGTCCGCATCCGCCGCGCCGCGACCCCGCCTTCGCTGAAAGAGGCGATGAAGGGGCTCGAAAGCCTTCGCCGCGAAAAGGAACAGGCGAGCGCTGCGCAGCAGTACGAATACGCCGCCGAACTTCGCGACCGGGAGATCAAGCTCCAGGAGAAGATCGGCGAGATGGGCGAGTGGGAAGAAGGCGAGGAGGGCATCGCCACCCCGGTCGTGTCCGAGGATGACATCTCCGAAGTCGTCTCGATGTGGACGGGGATCCCGGTGTCGCGCATTGCCAGCGAAGAGAGCGCCCGCCTCCTGAAGATGGAAGAATCGCTCCGGAGCCGGGTCATCGGCCAGGACGAAGCGATCGACTCGATTGCTCGCGCCGTCCGCCGCGCCCGGGCCGGCCTGAAGGACCCCCGTCGCCCGATTGGTGTCTTCCTCTTTGTCGGGCCCACGGGCTCGGGGAAGACCCACCTCGCCCGGCAGCTCGCCGAGTTCATGTTCGACAGCCAGGACAACATGATTAAGCTCGACATGAGCGAGTTCAGCGAAAAGCACACCGTTTCCCGGCTGGTTGGCGCGCCTCCCGGCTACATCGGTTACGACGACGGCGGCCAGCTGACGGACACGGTGCGGCGGAAGTCCTACTGCCTCATCCTCCTCGACGAAATCGAGAAGGCACATCCAGAGGTGTTCAACATCCTCCTCCAGATCTTCGACGAAGGCCGGCTGGCCGACGCGAAGGGCCGGAAGGTGGACTTCCGCAACACGATCATCATCATGACCTCGAACGTCGCCTCCGACCTGATCAAGCGCGACTCCGGCCTGGGCTTCTCCCGCGGCGGCGATGAGGCGAAGTCAGTTGAAGACAAGTACCAGCGCATGAAGGACAAGGTCCTCGGCGAACTGAAGAACGTCTTCCGGCCGGAGTTCCTGAACCGCATCGACAGCACGGTCGTTTTCCGCCCGCTCAGCGGCGAAGACATCCGCAAAGTGGTCGAACTCGAACTCGTGGGCGTGACGAAGCAACTGGCCGCCAAGGGCGTCACCCTGCAGGTCAGCGTCGCGGCCAAGGACTGGCTGGGGGAGAAGGGCTACGACCAGGCCTTCGGGGCCCGGCCGCTCAAGCGCCTGATCTCCGATAGCATCGAGGACAAACTGAGCGAGATGCTGCTTTCCGGGGTCTTCGCCGCCGGCGACACGGTCAACGTCGACCGGCTGGCGGAAGAGGATGGCGGGGGGCTGTTGATCGAAACAGCAAAGCAACCGGCCGCCGTCGGATAGGTCGGCGGCCAACCAGGGCACAAAATAGCGAGGCCCGGCCGTAACGCCGGGCTTCGTTTACTCCCGGCCCGCCGGTGCTAGAACGGGTACCCCTTCGAGCCCTGGATTCCCTTGATCACAGAGATCTCGCCGGTGTGCGCGTAGGTGTTCCCGAGGAGCATCGTGAGGAGGAACGCGGCGAGCGCCATCTTCCCCATCCCCGCGGCGGTGAGGTCGATCTCGCGGTCCAGGTCCGCAGGGGTGAGACGGGCCAGGTACGCGTCTGTCTGAGCGAACACTTCCTTACCGTACTCCCGCAGCAGTCCCGGGTCGCACTTGAACGACCCGGCCGGCTCGGGCGGGAGGTCGATCAGCATGGGCAGGCCGAGCTTCGCTCCCCAGCCTTCGCGCTCCCAGATTGGCTGGGTGCCCATCAGGAACGACGCGAGCATCCCATCCTCGCAGTGGAGGATGTGTGCCATCAGCTCCCCAATCGAATGGCTGGCACCCGGCGCGACGTAGTTTGCCTGTTCGCCGGAGACGTCGGCTGCCGTCCCGTCGAACCACATGTGTGCGCCCCCGAACGCCGTCTTGACCGCGTCGACCGCTTCCATGGGTTGAATCCTCCCTGCCGTCGTCCCGGGCAAGTCCACCGCCCCGTCCTGTCCGGGCCAGTCCACTATAGCGGACTCTGATGCGGTACATTCAGCGACTCCTCGCCGCGACCTGAGCAGGGCCAGCGGGCGCGTCGACTACCGCAGGTCGATGCAGTGCGGGGAGTTGAGCACCTCGGGTTCCGCGGTGAGTGCTCCACACTCCAACGCCGCTACGCCTGCTTCGTACACGACCACCGTCACCAGCACGTTGTGGTCGATGCCCGGATGTTGACAGTCGCCGGTGGGCGGACCGGCATGGAACCACGCCACCGTCTGGCCCGACCGTTCTGGGGTTGCCCCGATCTGACGGACACATTTCTTAAGCCGCGGGGGCGGCACTGG
>CAYTMI010000006.1:0-24584 GCA_964438865.1 uncultured Anaerolineaceae bacterium
CGGCCGGAGCCGGGGCTTCTTCGACGGCAGCAACGGCAACGGGGGCGCCGGCCGGTTTGCGCGAGCGCCGGGCAGCGGGCGCGTGGACGGGCTGCGCTTCCGCCGGCAGTTCCGCTTCGGCCGCGACGGGTGCTTCGACCGGCGCTTTGGGGACGCGAGGCCGGCGAACGCGGGCAGCAGGGGCTGCGGCGATTCCTTCGGTTTCCGCTTCGGCTTCGAAAGAGGGTTCCCCTTCGCTACCGGGTTCGCCGGTGGGCGCGCCTGCCGGGCGGGTGCGGCCGCGGCCGCCGCGGGAGCCGCGGCGAGTCTTCCTGCGGGGTTCGTCGAGGAGTTCCGGAGAGGGCTCCGGGAGGGTCAGTTCTGGTTCGGGCGCGGGAGCAGCAGGCTGTTCCTTGCGCTTGGGGAAGATATTTAGGGCCATACGGTGTTCTTAGACACCCATCCTTTGCAAAACACTGATTCGCGCGGCGACATTGCCCGCGATCCGTTCGATGGCTTTCGCCGAGGTTGACTCCGGGTGCCCGTAGACGACAGGAATGCCACTGTCGGCGCCTTCGCGCACTGCCGGTTCGATGGGGATTTCGCCGAGGAAGTCGATCCCGAGCTCTTCGGCAGCCTTCTGGGCGCCGCCGTGACCGAAGATGTCGTACTGCTTCCCGGTATCCGGGGCGATGAAGTAGCTCATGTTTTCGATCATTCCGAAGACCGGCACGTTGAGCTTTTCGAACATCGCCACAGCCTTCATGGCGTCTTCAAGCGAGACGTCCTGGGGCGTGGAGACGATGACGACCCCGGCGACAGGGACGTCCTGCGCCAGGCTCATGGATGCGTCGCTGGTGCCGGGCGGCAGATCGACGATGAGGTAGTCCAGGTCCTCCCATGGGACATCGCGGAGCAACTGGCGGACGCCGCTGCCGATCATCGGCCCGCGCCAGACCATGGGGGTGCCCCTGGGGACGAGGAAGCCGATCGACACCACCTGGACGCCGTAGCGCTCGATCGGTCGGAGGCCTTCGCGGCTCTGGGATTGGAGGCCCTGGGCAAGGCCGAACATCGTCGGCAGGTTCGGGCCGGTGATGTCGGCGTCGACAATCCCGACCCGGGCGCCCGTCTTCGCGAGCGCGACGGCGAGGTTGGCGGCGATGGTCGATTTGCCGACCCCACCCTTGTTGCTGGCGACCGCGATGATGTTGCGGACGCCGTCGATCGGCTGTTGGCCCTCGCGGGGGACGCTCGCCTGGACGCGGGCATCCCATTCGACGGCAACGGCGGTGATCCCCGGGACCCGCCCGAGGGCCTGGCGGACGTCCTGCTCGATAGCGTCCTTCAGGGGGCAGGCGGGGGTGGTGAGCTCGACCTTGAGGCGGACGGCGCCACCATCGATGTCGAGTTCCTTGACCATGTTGAGGGAGACGATGTCCCGATGGAGCTCCGGGTCGCGGACGGTAGCGAGCGCGGCGATCACGTCGTCGCGGCTCACGGCGCTGGCAGTCGGCATGGAGAGGACCTGGACCTTTCGCGGGGCCGAGGATCGATCGTTGCCGATGCCCCGGTTCAGGCTGTCGTTGGGCCGTCCGTGCGCCATGCCCGCTGGGGCGGCGCGACAGGGGTGACTTCCAACTCAGCTAGCATAGAGCGTAGACTGTTCTGGCGGCGGCGGCAATCGTTTACCTGCGCTTTGCCACATTTGTCAGATTATGGGTGCGGGAAACGCCCCGTTCCTGCTACGATATCTACCGACAGGTAGAGAAGGAGACCACCACCGCATGACCCAAGCCGAAGCCATCGAGCAGACCGGAGTTTCCGCGATGTGCCGCCACCATTGGATCATCGACACGCCAAACGGCGCCGTGAGCGGCGGCCTTTGCAAGCGTTGCGGCCAACAGCGCGAGTTTCGGAACTCGTCGGAAGACCT
Organism: uncultured Anaerolineaceae bacterium; assembly: GCA_964438865.1. Classification (GTDB taxonomy): domain Bacteria; phylum Chloroflexota; class Dehalococcoidia; order Tepidiformales; family Tepidiformaceae. The sequence goes on from CAYTMI010000006.1 coordinate 1,916, forward strand.
CATGTGGGACAGCGACAGCTTCAGCCTGAACGGCTCGCGCTATCGCGGCCGCCGCGGCGAAACGTCCACGACCAGCCTGTCCTGACAGTGGTCAGGGCCCAGCACACCTCGAACGGCCGGACACCCGGCCGTTTTCTTTGCCCGCGAATCGGAGCGTAGACTGATGGGCATGCCCCCCCGCCTCGAAGTCGACCTCGCGCCCGGCCACAAGCGCGGGCTGGCCCTGCGAAACCCGGTGATGCCCGCCTCGGGCACCTTCAGCTGGGGGCTCGAATTCGCGAAGCAGTTCGGCGTCGAAGGACTCGGAGCGGTGGTTTCGAAGGGCGTGACGTGGGAGCCACGGGCCGGCAACCGTCAGCCTCGCGTAGCCGAGACTCCAGCGGGGATGCTGAACTCCATCGGCCTCCAGAACATCGGGATCAACGCCGTCATCGACGAAATGGCGCCGGTCTGGGCGAAATGGGACGTGCCGGTCATCGTCAACATCGCCGGCGACACGGTGGACGAGTTCGGGCGGATGGCCGCCCTCCTCGACGGCGTCCCGGGCATTGCCGCGCTCGAACTGAACATCAGTTGTCCAAACGTCGACCAGGGCGGGATCGAGATCGGCCAGAGCGCCGAGGCCTCAGCCCGCGCGACCAGGGCAGCGGTCCGCAACACGGACCTGCCGATCATCGTGAAACTGACGCCGAACGTCACCGACCCCGTGAGCCTTGCCCTCGCGGTCGAAGAAGCGGGGGCGAGCGCGATCTGCGCGATCAACACGGTCCTCGGGCTGGCGATCGACACCAGGCGGCGGCGGCCTGTCCTCCCGCGCGCACGGGGCGGCCTCAGCGGCCCGGCGATCAAGCCCATCGCCCTCCGCATCGTCTACGACGTGGCCAACGCGGTGCGCATCCCGGTCATCGGTTGCGGCGGGATCAGCACCGGCCTGGACGCGGTCGAGTTTCTGATGGCGGGGGCGAGCGCGGTCCAGGTGGGCACGGCGACGTTCGCGAACCCGCGGGCACCGCTCGACGTCCTGGACGGCCTTGCTGCCTGGCTCGAACGCGAAGGCGTCGACGATGTGAACCGCATCATTGGCTGTGCCCGGCCTTCGCCGGTGACTGCCTGAGGTCGCCCGTCGGGCCACGGGCCGGTACGCTTGAAACCTGCGGGGTGTAGCTCAGCCTGGTCAGAGCGCTTGCTTTGGGAGCAAGAGGCCCCCGGTTCGAATCCGGGCACCCCGACCAACCCCCCGTTTCGGACCAATGGACGCCGACGGACAGGCGGCCAGGGAAGGGCGTTTTGCGCGCCATCCCGCCCTGTCCTACCATCGGGACACACCTCCCGTGAGTAACCCCGCATGAATGACGACTACGGCGTCGACCTCGACGACGTGTTCAAGGTCATCGACGCCGCCGAAGTGCTGGTTGTCCGCTTCCACGTGATTCAGAAGCGGCTACTTGTCGACTTCCGCACGAAAGGTTCGACGCCACCGTTCATCGGGCTTGTGCCGCGGGCCGAATCAGTGGAAGACCGGTTCCGTTCGATCAAGCGGTTGCGCCCGGAGTTCCCCTTCCCCGATAAAGTCATGTCGTTCCACTGGCCACGCTCGATCCCCGTGCTGATGGCCAGCGGCGCCTGGGAGCACCTTGCCGACCGGCTGACCGGCCTGGGCGGCCACGAAGCCACGGAACAGTGCGGCGGGGTAATGGAACAGCTGTTGCGGGAGGAGCGCGCCGAGGTCGCGGGGGCGATCCGCGGGGCGCAGCACTACCAGACACTCTGGGAACGGCAGCGCGCGTGAGCCGGATCATCGACCTTCGCAGCGACACCGTGACCAAACCCGGCGAAGCGATGCGCCGCGCGATGGCGGACGCTGAAGTTGGCGACGACGTCTTCGGGGACGACCCCACGGTCAACCGGCTCGAAGCCAGGGCGGCGGAACTCCTCGGCAAGGAAGCCGCCCTGTTCGTACCCAGCGGCACGATGGCGAACCTTATCGGCGTGCTCACCCACACCCGGCCAGGCGACGAAATCCTGCTCGGCGACGAGTCGCACATCTTCAACTACGAAGTCGGCGGCGCCGCGCGAGTTGGCGGCGTGCAAACCCACGCCCTCCGCAACCGGCCCGACGGCAGCCTGGACGTGGCCGAAGTGGCGGCGGCCGTCCGCGACGGCAACATCCACAACCCGGCGAACCCGCTTCTCTGCCTGGAGAACACGCACAATCGCTGCGGCGGGGCCGCGGTCTCGATAGACCAGATGGACGCGCTGACCGCGACTGCCCAGCGCGGCGGGATGCGTGTCCACCTGGACGGGGCACGGATCTTCAACGCCCAGGCGGCGCTTGGCGTGCCGGCTGCGAGGATCGCCCGGGACTGCGACTCGGTGAGCTTCTGCCTATCGAAGGGGCTCGGCTGCCCGGTCGGGTCGCTGCTCTGCGGCCCGCGGGACTACATCGCCGAGGCCCGCCGGAACCGGAAGATGCTCGGCGGCGGCATGCGCCAGGCGGGGGTCCTCGCCGCGGCCGGCCTCTACGCCCTTGACCACCACATCGAGCGCATGGCCGACGACCACGCGAACGCGCGGCGCCTTGCCGAGGGCCTGCGCCAGCATGAGGCGTTCCTGCCCAACAACCCCCAGACAAACATCGTCGTCATCAACGTGGCCCGGGGCAGCGTGGGCGGCTGGTCGAAAGCGTTCCGTGAGGCAGGCGTGCTGGCCGTGGCGTTCGGGCCAACCCGCATCCGCATGGTGACGCACCTCGACGTGGCGGCATCGGACATCGAAGACGCGCTTGGGCGGATCGACGCCGCCGTGGCCGCGGTCCCGGCCTGATGCGCGGACGCCTCTGGCTCGCCTTCGCGGGGACTGCCGCGCTGGCCGCAACCATGGTGGGCTGTGGCGGCGACGACGACGCCGTCGTCACGAAAGTCTTCGAAGCGGTCCCCTGGACCGGCGCCGAAGCGTATCGGTACAACCTCGTCCAGAAAGGCGGCGAGGTCTACGGGACCTGCGACGTCCTCACGAACCCGGAGTTCGAACCCGGAAGGACGCAGTTGATCCAGCGCTGCGTGGACACTGACGGCTTCCGAGATGAGCGCACCACCGTGGCGGATTCGAAGACGCTGCGCCCAATCTCGGCAGTGCGGGCCATCATCGACGCCGAGAAGGGAAAGCAGACGACGTTCACGAGCACCTACGAAGGTGCCCTCGTGACGCTGGAAGCGAACGTCGATGGCAACGTGAACACGGCCGAACGCGACCTGCCGGCACCGACGGAGCAGAGTCCAGACCCCGGTTACTACGACGACGAAGCACTGCTCTGGGTGGTGCGGGGCATCCCCCTGCACGACGGCTACGAGGGCGCGTACAAGAACATCAACGCTGGCAACGGCCGGATTTTCACGGTCCGGCTCGCGGTTGAGGCGAAGGAGCGGGTGAAGGTGCCGGCCGGGGAGTTCAACACGTGGAAGGTGCGGGTGCAGACGCAGAGCATCACGCAGTACATCTGGATCGACGCGGAGGCGCCCCACCGGGTGGTCCGGGCCCGGATCGAGCGGCTCACGTACGAACTGGCCAACATTGAGGCGGGCGGGAAACCATAGGGGCTTCCCGAGAGGCGAAACCGGCCGTCCTTCGAGCAGTTACAAGAAGTTCACGCGCTTATGTCCGCGGGGACCTCGGATCGGCTTGACAGCGCATGCCCGCCGTCCCGAAGATGCGGGACGCGCCCCATCCGGAGAGACTCAGACACCACATGACGTTCGTATTCGTAATCAGCCGGGAACCACGTATGCGCGCGACTGTCGGCGATTACCTGCGCGAACGCGGGTATGACACTTCCAGCGCGAGCGACTATGACACCGCAATGGAAGTGTTGGCAGACAACCCGCCGGAAGCCCTCGTTGTCGATGTCCAGGGGCTGCCCCGGGGCGAGTCCGGGATCAACTTCGCCCAGTTCAACCAGTGGCTGGCGAGCACCTATGCCGGGAACCACCCATCGACGGTGTACCTGCTGCACAAAGGCGCGCGCCGGCCTCACTTCCGGGTTGAGGGCGCCGTCATCAAGAAGCCGTTCCCCATCGAGGCCCTCGGCGAGGCGCTTCGCGAACGGCTCGGCCACCCCCGGCGTGACGGCGCGGGGCCCGGTATCGAACTCGACCTTTCGACGAACACGCTCCGCGGCGAAGAGAAGGAAGCGCACCTCACGAACATCGAGGCGACCCTCCTCGCCTATCTCATGGAGCACGAGGGCGAAATCCTCCACCCGCGCGACCTGCTCGTCGACGTGTGGCAGTACCACGATTCCGCGGGCGCCAGCACCCTCGTCCGGGCGCACGTGAGCAACCTGCGGCGAAAGCTCCGCGACGTGCACGGCACTGCCGAGCAGATCCAAACGATCCGAGGCAAAGGCTACCGCTTCATCGCCTGAGCCCCGGGCGCGGGCGCGGGCACGTCAGGTGACCGAAGCCATGCCCCCGTCGATGTTCAGGGCAACGCCGCTAATGTACGAAGCCCGCTCGCTGCAGAGAAACGCGATCACGTCTCCCGCTTCTCCTGCTTCACCGATGCGCCCGAGCGGGAGCGACTCGCCCATCCGGGCATAGGCCTGGTCCAGCGGCAGGTCGGGGAAGCGGCCGCGGGCTGCCCGCTCGATCTGCTCGCTCTTGATTAGACCGATGCAGACGGTGTTCACGAGGATCCGGTCCGCAGCCAGTTCCTTGCTCAGGATCTTGGTGAGGGCGATGCCAGCGGCGCGGGAGACGGCCGTCGGCGAGGCCCCGGCCGAGGGCTGCTTGCCCTGGATCGCGGTCACGTTGACGATGCGGCCGCCACCGGCCTCTCGCATCGCCGGGACGCAGAGGCGGGCCATCCGCAGGGCGCCGAAGAACTTCAGTTCGAGGTCTGCCATCCAGGCGTCGTCGCCCTGGGCCAGTGCGGGGCCCGCGGCCGAGCGCCCGGCGTTGTTCACGAGGATGTCGAGGCCGCCAAATGCTGCCAGCGCACGTTCGGCGGCGGACTGCGTCCCTTCAACGGTCGCGACATCGGCGGAGATTGTGAGCACGGTGGCGCCCGGCGCGGCAGTGATGATCGCCCGGCGAGCCTCTTCGAGCGCGTCTTCGCGGCGCGCGACGATGGCGACCGACGCGCCCTCTGCGGCGAGCCGCATCGCCGCCGCGAGACCGATGCCCTTGCTCCCGCCGGTTATGAGTGCCCGCTTCCCTGGCAGTCCCAGGTCCATCTCAGGCGGGCACGAAGGTGGGGAGCGAATAGCCGCTCTCCTGGTCTTCCCACTGGACCTTCACCCGCATGCCGATCTTCACGTCGTTCACGGGGTCGGCGACGCCGAGGACATTGGTGAGGATGCGGAAGCCTTCGTCCAGGTCCACGTAGGCCACGGCGTAGGGGCCAAGGGGGGCGAAGGCGGGGTGCCTGTTGAGGCGCACGACGCTGTAGGTGTAGACAGTGCCCACTCCTTTGGACTCGCGCCATTCGAGGTCGCTGGAGCCCGTGTAGGGGCTGTGGCGGCGAGGGAAGAAGATGACGTCGCCCGTCTTCGGGTCGACCTGATACATGAGCTTGTGATCTTTGGTCGCGTCCCAGAAGGGCTGGGTGTCAGGTTCAGGGAAACGGGGTTGCGGTCGAGCCATTGGTCAGTCCCTCGCGAGGATGATGGTGCCACCGGTGTGGCTGGTGGCGAGCATGCCGCCGTTGCCGTGGGCGACAGCCAGTCGGGCGCCTTCGACCTGTGAGGTGGACTGGCCACGCAGTTGCCGGGCCGCTTCGAGGAGCAGGAAGATGCCGCGCATCCCCGGGTGGTTCGAACTGAGTCCGCCACCGTCCGTGTTGAGGACCGGCTTGAGCGGGCTCCTGTAGTGGAGACGCTCGCCGGCGACGAAGGCCCCACCTTCGCCCTTCTTGCAGAAGCCAAGGTCTTCGAGCATGCACAGTACGGTGATCGTGAACGAGTCGTAGATCATCGCGATGTCGATTTCCTGCGGCGTCACCCCGGCTTCTCCGAAGGCGGTCGGCCCGGACTGAGCGGCGGCGCTGACAGTGATGTCGGAGCCGTTCTCCGAGTACTTCGTCGCCTCGCCCGTCCCGATGATCCAGACCGGCTTCTGCTTCGTGTCGCGCGCGACGTCGGGCGAGGCAATGACCACCGCGCCGCCGCCGTCCGAAACCATGCAGCATTCGAGCAGGTGGAGGGGGTCAGCGATGATTCGGCTGCCGAGCACGTCTTCGACCGTTATTTCGCGGATGTTTTCGAAGAGCAGATCTGTCATCGCCTGGACCGCCTCCGGGTTCCGCATGGCGTGGGCCCGGGTGGCGACCGAGATTGCGGCGAGTTGGGCGCCGGTGGTGCCGTACTGGTGCATGTGGCGGTGGGCCACCATCGCGTAGTTGGCGATGAGGGTCATGCCCCAGGGGTCCTGCATGTTGCTAAGGGGGCTGGGGGCGCCGAGGCCTCCCATGCCGCCGGTACCGATCCGGCGCATGTCGCTCGCGGCGGTGGAGCCGTAGGTGAGGAGCGCGACCTTGCACTTGCCGGCTGCGATGTCACGCTTTGCGTGGCTCGCGTGGAATTCGTAGGAACTGCCACCGACGGTCGTGGTGTCGATGACGTTCGGCTTGAAGCCGAAGTACTCAGCGAGGCTGAGGCCGGCCATCCCGGAGCCGTCCTGGGCGTCGTAGAGCCCGTCGACATCCTTCCAGCTCAGGCCCGCGTCTTCGAGGGCACGAGCGGCACATTCGGCCTTGATCTGCAGGGGAGTGACGCCCGGCGCCTTGCGCAGGGGATACTCGTGGATGCCGACAATCGCGGCATCGCGGCGCTGTGAAACCATGCCTGAAATCTCCGTTGCCTGTAGCCGCGGGTGTCCCGTCGGCCCGCAGCCGACTCTACGGACGCTCCCGCGGATCGTCAACGAAGGGTGCCGTCGATAGGCCCGGGGACGCCGCTCTGCTAGGGTTGCGCGGCTGTGACGCTGATCGTGCTTGCCCTTTGCTGGCTGCTTGGCATCGCTGCCGCCGGGCTCTGGGGCGCACCGGTGTGGATGGCAAGCGCGTGGCTGCTCCTCGCCCTTCCTCTCGGCTATGCCTGGAGGGGGCAGAAGGCTGCAGGAGTGATGGCGCTCGGGGCGTTGCTGGCACTCTGCGGCGCGGCCCGCTACGACACATGGGAGGAGCGCCCACTGCCCGGCCTCGCGGCATTCGTGGGCTCCAGGGTGACGCTGGAAGGGCGCGTCGTCAGCGAACCGGACCCGGGCCGGACCACCACCTCGTACGTGGTGGAGGTTGACCGCGTGGCCGGTCCGGGCGGGGGCCCCACGTCCGGCAAGCTGCGACTGACCCTCAGCCAATTCGCGACGGTAGACTACGGCGCCAGGCTCCGGCTTACCGGCGACTTCGCAGAGGCCCCGGTCTTCGACGACTTCGACTACCGCGCCTACCTCCTCCGCCAGGACATCGTGGGGACGATGTACTACCCGAAGGCCGAACAGACCGGGCTCTCTTCCGGCTGGCGGGACCGGTCCATGCGGGCGCTGACGAAGGCGAGGCTGGAACTGGAAGAGTCGCTGCAGCGGTCGCTGCCCGAGCCGGAAGCGTCGCTCGGTGCGGGTGTTGCCTTCGGGCGCGATTCGAACCTGCCGCCGGAGCTCTACGACGACTTCCGTGCCACCGGCCTCGCCCACATCGTCGCCGTCTCGGGGACGAACGTGCTGTACGTCGCCGCCTTCACCTTCTTGCTGCTCACCCCGGTCCTGGGCCGGCGATGGGCGACGGCACCCGCGGCTTCGGCGGTGGTCGCCTACGTTTTCATCGCGGGCCTTTCGCCAAGCGTGCTTCGGGCCGGGATCATGGCGGTCGTGTACCTGTTGGGGGCGGCGATTGGCAGGCCGCGAAGTTCACTCGCGGCCCTCGGGATTGCGGCGGTGGCGATGACTGCAGCCTCGCCGGCAAGCGCCGCCGACGCGGGATTTCAGCTCAGCCTCGCGGCCACGGCGGGACTGATCGCTTTCGGCCCCTGGTTCGAACACGGCCTCTCCCGGGCGGCGCGATGGAACCGGTTCACGGGCTGGGTCCCGCATGTCGTCGTGCAGGCGGGGGCGATCACGCTCTCGGCGACGCTGGCGACACTGCCGGTCATGTGGGTGACGTTCGGGCGGGTGTCTGTGGTCGGCCCGGTCACCAACATCATCGTCGAGCCAGTCTTCGTACTGGCGTTCTGGGGCGCGATCGTCACCGCGGTGGCCGGGCTGGTGTACGAGCCCGCGGGCTGGATTGCCGGGCTGGCGGCGTACTACCCCCTCGCGTTCACGTCGTGGGTGGCGACCACCGCAGCGGACCTGCCCGGCGCGTCGACCAGCGTGCCCGGGAGGAGCGTGACCCTCGCCTTCTTCGGCTTCGTGGGACTCGCGGCCGCGGGGTGGCCGGCCTACCGGCACCATCCGCCCGACCGGCCGCGGAGTGACCCGCCCGGCGCGGGAACCGCCCGGCGAGTCGCAGTCATGGCTCTCGCCGGGGCAACGCTGGCGGCCGTCATCCCCGTAAGCCTCGTGCCATTGCGTGGACCCGGGCTGCTCGAAATGACGGTGCTGGACATCGGACAGGGAGACGCCATCCTCCTGACGACGCCTCACGGAAAGCACGTGCTGATCGATGGGGGGCCGAGCGGCATCGAACTTGCGCGGGAACTGGGGGCAACCCTGCCGCACTGGGAGCGCCAGATCGACGCGATGTTCCTCACCCACCCGCAGATGGACCACATCGCCGGGCTGCCGGAGGTGGTCGACCGATTCGCTGTAACGCAGGCCTACGACACCGGGGTCCCGGCCAAGGGTGAGGCCTACGCCGCCTACCGCGACCGCGCCAGCGCCGCGCGGGTTCTTGTGCAGGGCGACGCACTCACCATCGACGGGGTGCGATTCGAAGTGCTCTGGCCGCCACCGTCGCAGTCGGAGGACGACCTGAACAACACCTCGCTCATCCTCCGGGTGACCTACGGGGAGACAGTCTTCCTCCTGACGGGCGACAGCGAAGGTGCCGTGCATCGCGCGCTGATGGCAGAAGGCGAGGTCCGCGCCACCGTCCTGAAAGTGCCGCATCACGGGTCGAAGACGAGCGATCCCGGGTTCCTTGGCGCGACCGGGGCGAAGATCGCGGTCATCTCGGTGGGGGACGGAAACCAGTTCGGCCACCCCCGCGCCGAGACGGTCGAAGCGCTGGCGGCCAGCGGGGTGTTCCGGACCGACCTCAATGGCCGGGTCCGCGTGACCAGCGACGGCGCCGCGATCAGGGTCCACACAGAGCGGTAGCTTTGCGCCAGCCCGGGGCCGATCGTAGGGTTATCGGACCGGGGCCAGCCCACCTGGCACCCGCACGGCCGGCGCGGCCGCAGGAGAACTCAAACATTGACGCCACGTATTGACGGCCGCCGTCCCGCTGAACTGCGGCCGGTGAACATCACCCCCAACATCCTCGACTTCGCCGAGGGCAGCTGCATCGTTGAGTTCGGGCGCACACGCGTGCTCTGTGCCGCGAGTGTGGAAGACCGCCAGCCAGGTTTCCTCCGGAATACCCAGAGCGGATGGGTGACGGCCGAGTATTCCATGCTGCCGCGGGCCACCCACACCCGCACCCAGCGGGAAGTCGAACGTGGCCGGCCGGGCGGACGCACGCAGGAGATCCAGCGGCTCATCGGCCGTTCGCTGCGGGCTGTTGTGAACCTGGAGATGCTTGGCCAGCGCACGATCACGGTCGACTGCGACGTCCTGCAGGCGGACGGCGGCACCCGCACGGCGTCGATTACGGGCGGCTACGTGGCCCTGCGGCTGGCCATTGCAAAGCTCGCAGGGGTGCCCGCCTCAGTGATCGCCGCTCCCGTCGCCGCGGTTTCCGTCGGGATCGTCAAAGGCGTGCCGCTGCTGGACCTCTGCTATGAAGAGGACTCCACGGCCGAGGTCGACTTCAACGTGGTGATGACCGGCGAGGACGCGTTCGTGGAAGTGCAGGGCACGGCCGAAGGGAAGCCGTTCAGCCGGCAGGGGATGGGCGAACTGATCGACCTTGCCCGGGCCGGGATTCTCGAACTTTTCGGCCACCAGGCAGAGGCGCTGGCGGCGGCGAATCAGCCGACGTAGTGTCCCAAGAATTCGCCGCCGAGGATGTGGAGGTGCCCGTGTTCTTGGCTCTGCATGGCGTTGTAGCCGAAGTTCGAAACCAGGCGGAAGCCGCCGGGACACGTCTGGCGGCCGATTTCGGCGGCGACTCTGCCGACCTTCGCAATGTGTTCGCCCCAGAGGTCAGCCTGGGTCGTGTGCTGCTTCGTCATCGCGAGGAGCATCACGGGGACCCAGCGAAGGATGTTCTGGATGACGACGACATCGTCGTCTTCGTAGACGATCGAGCCGGGTTCGCGGCCGGCGACGATGTTGCAGAAGACACAATAGGACGGCATGTGGGTCCGACGATCTTAGGTTCGTACACCCGCTGGTTCAATCGGAGGGTTTCCTGATGCCTCAGATCCTTCCTCTCCGGGGCCTTCGCTACACCCCTGCGGCAGGACCCTTGTCCGAACTCCTCGCCCCGCCCTACGACGTGATCTCCCCCGCCCAGCAGCGGGAACTGGCCGCCCGGAACAACCACAACGCGGTGCTTCTTGAACTCGCGGAAGGCGGCGAGGAGCGCTACGAACGCGTCGCCGGCCTCCTCCGTGACTGGGAAATGTCCGGGATGGTGGAGCGCGACGAAGCGCCCCAACTGTACGTCTACGAGCAGAGCTTCATCGAGGGAGGGGCGACGTACACCCGGCGTGCGCTGCTCGCGGGCGTGGAGGCACAGCCGTGGGAAGAGGGGGCCGTGAAGCCTCACGAATTTACGATGTCGGGGCCGAAGGAGGACCGGCTGAAGCTTCTCCAGGCGACGCGGACACAGTTCAGCCCCGTCTTCATGATCGCCCGCGACCGGGCCGGGCAACTCCGCCAGTTCCTCGACGAAGTGATCCGCTCGCGGCCCTGCGACTGTGCAGCGCTCACCCCGGACGGCGACGGCCATCGCCTCTGGGTGGTCGAAGCAGGGCGTTACGAGATGCGCTTTCTGGCGCCGCTCCTCCCGGAGAGCTTCTACATCGCCGACGGGCACCACCGGTACGAGACCGCGGTGACCTATCGCCAGTGGCTCGCCGGCACGGGGGAGACGCTTCCCCGCGACCACCCGGCCCGATTCGCGCTGACGGCGATCGTGGCCGCGGACGACCCGGGGCTGGTCATCCGGCCGATCCACCGCGTGGTCCCACGGCAGGCGCCCGCGGACTGGCGCCCGCGGCTGGAGACGGTGTTCGAGATCGAGGACCTGCCCATCCCCGCGGCTTCAGTGCACGCGGCGGAGTTCGATCAGTTGCTCGCCGGCCACCCGGAGGCAATCGTGGCGCTGGGGCTGGAGCCGGGGAAAGCACATCGCCTCCGGGTCCGGGATTCGGCCACGCTGATGACCCGCATCCCTGCGGGGAGGAGCGAGCGCTGGGCGGCGATTGCCCCGAATGAACTCCGCTACGGCGCCCTGGAGCCGCTCTGGGGCCTGAGCGACGACGACCTGCGGCTGGGGGCGGTCGAGTACACACACCTCACCTCAGTGGTGCTGGAGCGCGTCGAGGGCGGGTGCTGCGGCTTGCTCCTGAACCCGGTGGGCATCGGCGAGGTGGTGGCACTGGCGGACCTGGGCGAGCGGATGCCGCAGAAGTCGACGTTCTTCCACCCGAAGCTGGGCACGGGGCTGGTCTTCCACCCACTGTACGAGTAGGCCGCGCGGACACGGGCCTAGAACCGGACCACGCGGACGTTGTAGATCCCGTCGATTGCCTCGATCTGCTCTTGCTGCTCTTCGGTGGGGCTTTCGTCCACGGAGATGAGCATCAGTGCCCGGCTGCGCCGTCCCTGGCGGCCCACCTGCATCGACTGGATGTTGATGTCGAACTGGCCGAGGAGGGTGCCGACCTTGCCGATCATCCCCGGGCGGTCTTCGTTGTCGCATGCGAGGAGGAAGGTGCCCGGTTCGGGCATGATGTCCACGTCCAGGCCGTTGAGGATGACGACGTGGGGCTGGCCGTGCTCGACCGTGCCGCCGACGCTTACCTCCGCTTCGCTCGTGCCCACCTTCACGTGGATGAGATTCAGGAAGACGTCGTGAGAGGCGCGGAGCCGTTCGTCGATGTCCCAGCCGCGAGACTGGGCCACGTGCGTCGCGTTGACGATGTTCACGTTGTCTTCGCTGATCGGCTTGAGCAGGCCGCGGATAACGGAGGCCCGCAGGGGCGAAACGTCGTGCTCGGCGATCTCGCCGTAGTAATCGATCTCGATCGAAGAGAGCTGGCCGGTAACGAGTTGGGTGGCGATGGAGCCGATCGCTTCGGCGACCTGCATGTACGGTTGGACGATGAGCATCGTCTCCGGCGCAAGGAGAGGGGCGTTGACCGCGTAGCGTGCCGGCCGGCCAGAAAGCACGTCGACAATCTGTTCGGCGACGTCGAGGGCAACGCGCTCCTGGGCCTCGGCGGTGGACGCGCCCAGGTGGGGGGTGATGATGATCCGGGGATCGCCGAGCAGCGGGTTGTCTGGAAGTACCGGTTCGGTCGTGAAGACATCGATGGCGGCCCCGGCGACCTTGCCCGACTTCACCGCGGCGGCCAGGGCTGCTTCGTCGATGATCCCGCCGCGGGCGACGTTTATCAGGCGGACGCCATCCTTCATCGCGGCGATCTGTTCCGCGCCGATCATGCCTTCGGTGCTTGCGGTCAGCGGCGGATGGACCGTGATGAAGTCCGACTCGGCCAGCAGTTGTTCGAATTCGACGGACTCGACGCCAAGGCTGCGGGCGCGCTCCTCCGGGACGAATGGGTCGTTGGCGATGACACGCATGTCCATCGCGACCGCGCGGCGCGCCACCTCCGACCCGATCTTCCCGAGCCCAACGATCCCGAGCACTTTGCCTCGGAGTTCGACGCCGACAAACTCCTTGCGCCTCCATTCACCACGGCGCATGGAGGCCTCGGCCTGGGGGACGTGCCGGGCGAGCGACGTGAGCAGGGCGATCGTGTGTTCGGCAGCGGCGACAGTGTTGCCCTGCGGGGCGTTGACAACGATGACCCCGTGTTCCGTCGCCGCGGGGAGGTCGATGTTGTCGACGCCAACTCCGGCCCGGCCTACAACGGTCAGCTTCGTGGCGGCATCGAAGACGGCGCGGGTCACCTTCGTTTCGCTGCGGACGACGAGCGCGTCATAGTCGCCGATGGCGGCGATGAGGTCAGCGGGGGCAAGGCCTGTGCGCACATCCACGTCGGCGACAGCGCGGAGCATGTCGATCCCTTCGGACGAAACAGGGTCGGCGACGAGGACGCGTGGACGGGGCTCAGGCATGGGCTCGGTCTTCTCCTTCAGGGTGGCGAGGGCGAGTTCGATTGGGGAAGGGATGCGGACCTTGCCCGACTCCCAGCGGCTCACGGTGCCCTGGTCGACGCCAAGGACGGCTGCGATGCCTGACTGCGACAGTCCGAGGGCGGTCCGGGCCGCAACAAATTGAGTAGCTTTCATGATTATGCATTTTGCATGATCGAGCCATCCATGCAATCTGCATGACGCGGGCGGAAGGCGGGGCGGCGGAGGAGAGACCGATCAGGCCGACGTCTTCGCCGATTCGAGCAACTTCTCGACCACGTCCAGCGCTTCGGCGATGTCGGACTGCTGGAAGAAACCAAGGTGCCCGACGCGGAAGATCTTGCCGTCGAGCTTGCCCTGGCCGCCGCCAAGGACCACACCGAAATCCTCGCGGGCACGCTTGCTGACTGCCTTACCGTCCACGCCATCGGGCCAGTAGACGGCCGTCACCGTGTTCGAGGCGAACCGCTCGTCCACGGGCACGAGCTTCAGGCCCATCCCCTTGCTGCGCTTGCGGGTGTACTCGGCGACGGCCTGGTGGCGGGTGTAGACGCCTTCGAGGCCTTCGGCACGGAGCATTTCGAAGGCACGGTCCATCGCGTAGTAAACGGACACCGCCGGCGTCCAGGGGGTCTGAAGCTTCGCGATCGACTCGCGGGTCCTGGCGGCGTCGAAGTAGAAGCGGGGCATCTTCGCCTCCGCGTTCGCCGCCCAGGCGCGCTCGCTGAAGGAGACGAAGGCGAGGCCGGGAGGCGCCATCCATCCCTTCTGGGAGCCGCTGACAACGACGTCGAGGTCCCATCGTTCAACAGGGCAGGGCACCGAACTGACGCTGCTGACTCCGTCAACAATGATGAGGCGATCCCGCACGCGGACTTCTTTCGCAATCGCTTCCAGCGGGTTCGTCACGCCGGTGGAGGTCTCGTTGTGGGTGACGAGAACTGCCTTGATGGTCGAGTCGGCGTCGAGCAGGCGGCCGATCTCGGCCGGGTCCGCGGCTTCGCCCCATTCGGTTGCGTAGCTGGTGACCTCGGCGCCATAGGTCTTTGCGATGCTCTTCAGGCGGTCGCCGAAGGAGCCGATGGAGACGCTGAGGACGCGGTCGCCGGGGCTGAGGGTGTTCACGATCGCTACTTCGAGCCCGCCGGTTCCGGATGTCGTGAAGGAGAGGACATCGCTTGATGTCCCGAAGACCCAGTTGAGGCCATCGGTGACGCGGCGAAGGATCTGGGCGAATTCGGGCCCGCGATGGTTCATCATCTGGGCGGCGCTGGCCTGGAGAACCTCCTCCGGGCATGGGGTGGGGCCGGGAATGCGCAGGTTCACGGGGAGGCTCCGTTGGGAAAGAGGGGTGGGATTATGGTCAACGCTGACCCCGGCGTGGTCAACCAGATCCGCCGTTGAGGGAGTCCCATGCGTTCGATTCGATACCTCGGGTTTGCGGCGTCGATGGGAGATGGCAACGGTGCGCCAGCCCCCGGCGCGGTAGACTTCGAGGCATGAGCACAGAAACCGGCCTCCGGGGCCTGCCGAGCGTCGAGCGCGTGCTGGCCGCGCTGCGGGACGATGGCACCACAGGCGGCGGCCCGACGACCGTGGACGCGGTGCGCGCGGTACTCAGCGGGGCGCGGGCGGCGGCGAGGCAGGGGGGCACCGTCCCGCCGTTCGACGACCTCGTCGCACGGGCGGCTGCCACGGTCGCCGCCGCCCGGAGGGCCTCGCTGCGGCCGGTGATCAACGCCACGGGCGTGCTCCTCCAGACGAACCTTGGCCGGGCGCCGTTGAGCGAACGGGCGCTGGCAGCGGTGGAGGCGGTTTCCCTGGGCTACAGCAACCTCGAGTTCGACCTCGAAACGGGGGAGCGCGGCAGCCGCCACGACCACGTCCGCGACCTTATCCGGAGGACGACGGGGGCCGAGGACGGGCTGGTCGTGAACAACAACGCCGCCGGGCTGTTGATGGCGCTGCAGGTGCTCGCGGCGGGCCGGGAGGTCATCATCTCGCGCGGCCAGGCGGTGGAGATCGGTGGAGGGTTCCGCATCCCCGACGTGCTGCGCCAGAGCGGCGCCCGGCTGGTGGAGGTGGGGACAACGAATCGCACCTACACGCGTGACTACGAAGCCGCGATCACGCCCGATACCGCCGCCATCCTTCGCGTCCACACGTCGAACTTCCGGGTTATCGGCTTCACCGCCGAGGCGCCGCCCGGGGAGCTTTCAAGGCTCGCGAAGGAACGTGGCATCCTACTCCTCGACGACCTGGGGAGCGGCTGCCTGGTGGACACGGCGAAGTACGGCCTCGCCCACGAACCGACCGTCCGCGAGAGCCTCGATGCCGGCGCCGACCTCGCGCTCTTCAGCGGCGACAAGCTCCTTGGTGGGCCGCAATGCGGCGTGATCGCCGGGCGGAGCGACACGGTCGGGCTGCTTCGAAGGCACCCCCTCGCGCGCGCATTGCGGGTAGACCGGATGACGATCGCGGCCCTGAACGCGACGCTGATGTCCTACGCCGAAGGGCGGGAAGCGGAGGAGATCCCCATCTGGCGGATGCTTTCGCAGTCGTTGCCGGCGCTGAAACGGCGGGCCCGGCGGTGGGCTGCGGTGGCTGGCGAACAGGGGGCAGTGGCGCGGTCGACGTCGATGGTAGGCGGCGGTTCGCTGCCGGGCGAGGGCGTGCCGGCGTGGTGTGCAGCGATCGTGCCGCGGGAGGGTGACGCATCCGGGCTGGCGAAGGCACTGAGGGTGGGAACACCGCACGTTGTTGGCCGCGTCGACGAGGGGCGCCTCCTGCTCGATCCGCGGACTGTCGAACCGGGTGACGACCGTCACGTTACGAACGCGTTGCGAGCGGCCATCGAGTGTCAATCCGGGCCAGCGTTCCATTGACCCTCGCCCGAAGGCGGGGATATAGTCCGAACGTTACGGATTTCACAACCGGATCCGCTGCTCGGTCCCATGACGCTTGAAATCCCTGAAGTAGTTATCAATCGCCTGCCAATCTATGCACGCGCGCTTTCGGCGTTGGCCGAAGAGGGCGAAAGCGTGGTCAGTTCACAGACGCTTGGCGAGAAGCTTGATGTGACCCCGGCCCAGATCCGGAAGGACCTGAGCTACTTCGGCCGCTTCGGGAAGCAGGGGCGTGGCTACAACGTTAACGGTCTGCTCAGGAAACTGCGCGAGATCCTCGGGCTGGACCAGCAGTGGCGCGTGTGCGTCGTCGGCGTCGGGCGCCTGGGCCACGCGATCGTCGAATACGGCGGCTTCGAACCCCAGGGCTTCCAGATTGTCGCCGCGTTCGACACCGACCCGGCGGCGGTCGGGCGGAAGGTAGGCAGCCTCGCGATTCGCGATGCCGCCGAACTCGAACCATTCCTGCGGGCGACCCACGTGGACATCGGGGTCGTCGCTGTCCCCGCGCCGGCGGCGCAACAGGTGGTCGACCGGCTGGTGGGCGCCGGGCTACGGGCGATCCTGAACTACGCGCCGATGCCGGCGCACGTCCCCGACGGCGTCGCCATTCGCCACATCGACCCGGTGCTGGCGATGCAGAGCATGACCTTCTACATCAAGCAGGCGGAGCCGTCGCACAAATAGGGCGGTGATCGCCCTCGGGCGCATCGCGAGGCGAACGTCTTGCGCGTAGACTGCACCTCGCCGCACGAGCCGAGCGGGTGATGTCGATGGTCAACCAATTCCCGGGGCGGGTTTCTCGGGCCGACGCATTCGTCTCCCGAATGGTGCACGACTGGCTGGCGCACCATTCCGCGGAGACGCATCGCCGCCTCGCCGGTTCACTGCTCATTGCGGACATCGTCGGCTTCAGCAGGATGGTCGCACAGATGGAGGCGGCCGCCGTGGAGGCCGGCGCCGAGGATATCTCGTTGATCCTGGAATTGAGCTTCGCCCGGCTCATCGGCGAAGCGGAGCGCAAGGGTGGAGACCTCCTCTTCACCGGCGGCGACTCGCTCACGATTCTCTTCACCGGCCCCGACCACGCACGCCGTGCCTGCGAAGCTGCTCGCAACATGGTGGCGGCATTGCGGGCCGTCGGTCCCATCCCAACTGACGCGGGCCCGATCACACCAGCGATGTCTGCGGGGGTGGCCACCGGAGAGTTCGACTTCGTCCTCACCGGCGAGTGGCAGCGGCAGCTGTGCCTGGCCGGAGGCGCGGCACTCGCGTGCGCGCAGTTGCAGCGCGACGCGGCGGACGGAACGGTCCTGCTCTCGCCTGAAACGGTGCGACTCATCCCCACATCGTTCGCAGGGGCGCCGGCCGGATCTGGCTGTACGTTGCGGCTTCGCGGCCCCCGCGGTCGCGACGCGCTCGCGGAAGCACCGCCAACCACCGGCCCCCTCGCTCTGCAATGCATCCCGCCCGCGCTGCGGGAGCTGGCGGCCGAAGGCGTCCCCGGCGAGAACCGCCCTGTTTCCGTGGCCTTCGTCCGTTTCAACGGCGTCCACGAAGGTTTCGGTATCGAAGAGGCGGGGAGCGCGGTAGCGGAGCTCGTCGACCTCACCGCCGCGATCCTCGCTGCGGCCCGCGAATTCGACCTCTGCCTGTTGGGAACCGACTTCGACCTCCATGGGGTGCTGTTCATCCTCACCGCGGGCGTTCCGCGCGTCTCCCCCAGCCCCACCGAACGGGTGCTCTGGGCCGCCCGAAAGATAAGCCAGCACAGCCTCGCTCCCCGGCTACAGCTGGCAGTCGCGGCTGGCCGCGCTTATGCAGGCGAACTGGGAACATCCACCCGGATGGTCTACTCGGTTATCGGGCATGCCTTGAACGTGGCCGATCGCCTCCTTGACTCCGCCGGCCCAGGCGACATCGTCGCGGAGGGGTCGGCCATCGCCGAGGTGCTGCCCCGGTTCGACGCGACGGCACTCACCCCCCGGGTCCTCCGGGGTCATCGAGAGGCCATCACCCCGTTCCGCGTCAACGGAGTGCGGGCTGGATCTCCCCGCTCCCTCTTGCCCGAGGCGCCATTCGTGGGCCGTGAGTACCAGGTTGAGATGCTCCGAGCAGCGGCCGCGTCCCACCAGGGCATGGTTATCGAAGTCCGGGGCGAGGCTGGCATCGGCAAATCGCGACTGCTCGCCGAAACGATCCAGACCGTTGACGCCGATATCTTCCAGGTCGAGTGCCTCCAATACGAGCGCTCCACGCCCTACGCCTGCTTCCGGCGTCTATTGCGCCGAGTACTCAACATCCCCGAAGGCGCCGACCCATTGGAAGCCGGGGAGCAACTCGCCTCCGTGGGCGCCACCCACTCCCGGCTGGCGCCGTGGCTGCCGTTCATCGGATTGGTCGTGGATGCCCGCGTCCCGGAAACAGCGTGGTCCCGGGACGTCGACCCTTCGTTCCGGCGGACACGGTTGCAGGAGACGGTACTGCTGCTGCTCGAATCGCTCCTCACCGGGCCGACGCTCCTCGTGTTCGAAGACGTCCATTGGATTGACGACGCGTCCGGCGACCTTCTCCGTTTCCTGGTCAGTCACGCCGAAGGGCAACAGTGGATATTCATCCTCACGATCCGGGATGGCGAGGGCGACTTTCGCCTGCCAACGAGCCGGATTCGCGTTCCGGTGACTTCTATCTGGCTCGCTCCCCTTTCCGAACCGGAGTCGGTCGAACTCGCGGAGTTCGCCGCGGACCAGGTCCCGCTGCCGACGGACGCCGTTCATTCGATCGCGAAACGCGCCGCCGGGAACCCCCTGTACATCCTCGAATTAGTCCATGCGTCCCGGGACGGCGGCAACACGGGAGGCTTACCTCGCGGTGTGGAGAACCTGACGGCCGCGGCGATCGATCGGCTTCCCCCCATCGAACGCCAACTCGTGCGCGCGGCAGCCGTCCTTGGCGACCGCTTCCGGCTGTCCGAGCTCGCTGAAATCGTCAGCCCGGGAGATCGCGAGCGTGAAACCATCGAAGGCTGGCTCCCGCCCCCGGACATCTTGCAGAGCATCGGTCCCGGCGAATTCCGCTTCCGCCACTCGCTCCTTCGCGACACGGCCTACCTGGGCTTGTCCAAGCGTCGACTTCGCCTCCTGCATCAGTCCGCGGGCGAGGCGCTTGAGAAGAGGGGTGGAGCGATCGACCGGCTCGCCCTTCACTTTGGACGAGCCGGTGATGGGGAGAAATGCTGGCGATACGCCCGCCAGGCGGCAGAAGCGGCGCTGGCGAAGGATACGTACGGTCCCGCCGTCCAGTACCTGGAAGCGGCGATCGCGGCGGCACCCAGGGTCCCCGAAGTCTCCCGCGCAGAGGTCTTGTCGGCCCACGAACAACTGGGCGACGCCCTTGAACGGGTTGGGTCGTACGCGAGGGCACGGGCGGCCTTCGCGAGGGCCCGGGAGCTGGCCAAAGACGACGCGGTCACCAAGGCACGCCTGTTGCGCAAGTCCGGCGATCTGTACGAGCGCGCGGCAGCCTACCCTACCGCGCTCCGGCTCTACGCCCGTGCGCTCCGTCTGCTCGCCCCGGCGGGCCCGGAATCCGGCGTGGAAGAGGAACGTGGGAAGGCCTGCCTCGCCTACGCTGGCGCCCGCCTGCGCCAGGGCAAGGACCGGGACTGCTGGCGATGGTGCGAACGGGCGCTGGCCCTTGGCGAACTGGCACGATCGGACCGCGTGCGGGGCCATGCGTACTACCTCCTCCAGGCAGCCGCGACGAACCTCGGGGATCCTGACGCAGAGTCCTATGCTGTCAAAGCCCTCGAGTTGCTGCGCTCACTGGGCGACTCGCTTATGGAGGCGCGGGTGCTGAACAATGCCGGCTATCTTCACGCTTACGTGCGCGGCAATTGGGGAACGGGCCTGGAGAGTTATCGCGCAAGCCTGGAACTGCGGCAGAAGGTCGGCGACAACGTGGGCGCGGCAATGGTCACGAACAACATCGCGGAAATCCTTTCCGATCAGGGTCGCTACGAGGAGGCGGGCAGGCTGTTCCGCGAAGCGCTGCGTGCCGTGAGTGCCGCGGCCTACCCGCTCGGGGTAGCTTTCACGAAGAGTAACCTGGGAAGGCTGCACGTCCGGCAGGGCCGGCTTGCGGAGGGGCTCGCCTTCCTCCTCGACGCCCGCTCGGAACTCCACCGAATGAAGGCGGCGACTCGCTGGACCCTCGAGACCGAGGCTCGCATCGCCGAGTATCACCTGGCAGCCGGAGAGCCCCAACGGGCACTGGACCTGACCGGCGAATTGCGTGCGGCCATTGCCGCGGGATCGCACTTCCCGGGCGCCGAGGCCGCCGTGTTCCGGGTCGAAGGCCTCGCGCTGAAGCTCCTCGACCGGGCGGGCGAGGCAGAGGATCGCTTTCGCCAGAGCGTGCTCTCCGCCAGCCGTGAGGGACTCCCCTTCGAAGAGGCGCAGTCGCTGCAGGCGCTCGCGAACCTCGGGGCGCGTTCCGATGGTGCAGCGGCGGCTGCGCAAGCGATCTTCGCGAGACTCGGCGTAGAGCGCGCGCCAGGCCTCGACCTCGTCGTCAGGGCGCTCGAATGAGTGAACTAGATCACACGTGGGCTTGCATGGGTGGTGTACTCTTGCCGCGATTCACCCGATGAGGATGGTCGCCCATGCCTGGATACATCGTGAGGCTCAAGGCCGTTGACGCGCGGGGTTATGTCGACAGCGTCGCTGCCGGCAAACCCGAGCTGCATTTGCTCGCCCCCACGCTGAAGGACATCACCGACCTCGTGGAGACGCGCCGCGCGCCCGTCCCCTTCCCGCGCGACATCGGTGGCCCCCCGCCGGCGGGGCCGAAGGACGTTGACTATCTGATCGCGGTCGACGTCCCGGACGGCAGCGTTGGTGCATTCGTCGCCAAGGCTACTCTGTTCGGCCTCGACTTTTACTTCAACCCTCCGATCACGACGACGCAGACGCCCGCCACCTGCCAACTGCCGGTCGCCCCGATCGGGACCGCCAGCCGAGTCAAGGACCTGCTGGGGGTCCAGACGCTCCAGAAGCACGGCATGGACGGCACGGGGGTGCTCCTCGCGATCGTTGACCTGGGCATCAACCTTCCGGCACTGACTAAAGCTCTTGGCTTCCAGCCTAAGCTGGACTCAGCGCACAGCTTCTCCTCCGACCTCGTTACGGCGCCGGGCGGCGCAAGCGAGTCTTCCCACGGGAACATGGTGGCCTTCGACGCGCTCATTGTGGCCCCCAACGCCACCCTCCTCGACATCAACTACTCCGCTTCCCCGGCGCCATTCCAATCTGGCGCCGAGCCGCTCCTCGACGACGTTCTGGAGATCATCGCGGTCTTCAGCCAGCTTCGTAAGATTCATGCGTGGGCATCCACAGGCCGCCCCGGCCCCGTCCCTATGGTGATCAACAACAGCTGGGTCGTCTCCTCCCTCGCCGGCGACCCTCCGCCGAAGCAGCCCGGGAACTACAGCGACAACCCGAAGCACCTGGTCATGCAACTCGTGTCCGCCATGGCCCGGGAGGGAATCGACATCGTCTTCGGGGCTGGAAACTGCGGCCCGGACTGCCCGTCGGGCTACTGCAGCGTGCTCAACCAGAAGAACCCGATCTTCGGCGTGGCATCGTCCGCGGATGTGCTGACCGTGGGAGCGATCGACGCCACCAGAACCATCGCCGGTTATTCGTCGCGGGGCCCCGGCAGAACGGCGCTCCGGCGGCAAAAGCCCGACCTTGTGGCATGGTCGCATTTCGCGGGGTTCATCCCGGGCGGCGCCGACACCGGAACCTCGGCGGCCGCACCTGTCGCCAGCGGGGTCATCGCCGCATACCGCAGCAAGCATCCCTTCGTGCCGAAGAAGCCGGGCCGGACTCCGAAGGAGCTGTTCGACCTGCTCCGCGCGACAGCGGAGCCGATCGGGCCGCTCGGCTGGGATAGCACGTTCGGATTCGGGATCATCGACCCGGTCGCGGCGGTGAAGGCGGACCACAGGGTGCAAGACATCATCCACGTGGGGGACGAGGACAGGCTGGTGGCGCTACCATGCGGATGCGGCCCAGCGAAGTTCCCAAATGTCGTGCAGCATCCGCGTCCCGTGAACCGCCCGGTATCTTGCTGCCCGTGCTGCCGCCCCACGCCCTCGTACGGGCCGGTGCTCCCGGTCGCGATTGCCGCGGCCGGCCTGGTCCAAAACCTGCGCTCAACGTCCATGCGCCCGACGGGCTGGCAGGGCACCGCCTGGCAAGACATATCGCTTCGTGGGGTCGCGTGGCAGGACATACCGTGGCAAGACATCGCGTGGCAGGACATACCGTGGCAAGACAT
>CAYTMI010000006.1:24684-56878 GCA_964438865.1 uncultured Anaerolineaceae bacterium
GGCAGGACATACCGTGGCAAGACATCGCGTGGCAGGACATACCGTGGCAAGACATCGCGTGGCAAGACATACCGTGGCAAGACATACCGTGGCAGGACATCCCGTGGCAAGACATCCCCTGGCAGGACATCGCCGCCTGGCAGGACATCCCCTGGCAGGACATCAGCCACGGGACGGCGGCCGGCTGTTCCGGAACCGCCCGGGCGGCTTGCCACTGCCAGCCCAGGGCTCAGTCCTGCCATTGCCAGCCAGCGCCGGTGCACTCCTGCCACTGCGGCCACTCCGGGGGCGGCTGCTGCTAGCAGGCTGCTGAAGAACGGCTGATCCGGGGTGGCGAAGGAGCGCGGCGGTGTGGGTCGGCGCACGGGACCGGGGGCGGGGTCCCAAGGCCTTCGGAGCGACGGCGGAGTGCGCGCGGTGCGCAGCGGAGTGCCAGGCGGGCAGGGGGACGGATCGGCGGGGAGGGCCAACCCGAGTTTGTGAGAGGCGTGCTCCAACTCCACCATCAGGGCGTGCGGCGGCCGCGCGAAACTGGCGACCTTCGGGCCATAAGTTTGGCCCGGATGGTCGGCGCGGGCGGGACGGCCCGGTTCTAACGTGCCGCCGACGTCGGCGCTCTACCAGCAGCTCGCAACCTACTTTGGGGCGAAGCTCGGCCGGCCCGTAGAGCTGGTCCAGGGCAAGACCTATGCCGAGATCAACGACCTTCTTAAATCCGGCGAGGTGACGGTGGCGATCGTCTGCACGAACCCCTACCTGCAGGGGCGCGACGACTTTGGCATGGAACTGATCGCGGCGCCGCAGGTGGACGGCGACGTGGTCTACTACTCGCTGCTCATCGTGAACCGGAACTCGACGGCCGCGTCGCTGGGCGATCACCGGGGTACGAGCTTCGCCTTCAGCGACCCGCTTTCGAACTCCGGGAGGCTCGCGCCGATCTATCAGCTCGCCCTGCGCGGGCGGAACCCGGAGTCGTTCTTCAGCCAGACGATCTTCACGTACTCCCACGACAGTTCGATCCGGGCCGAACGGTTCTTACGGCCCAATGGTCCCCAAATCTGGGGTCTAGCGGCCTTGGGATATATTTCACAAAGTTCCCATACTCGCTACGACGCGACGTCCGACGTGCGCGACACATGGGGGGTTCCTTGAAGGCCGTCAGATCCGAATCCAATGCGAACCAGTTCCGGAGGGTGAACGATGCCCAAGACAGCTAGCCGCCGCAGATTCCTGGCGGGGGCCGCCGCCAGCGTGCCGGCCCTGGTGGCCGGTGGGGGCCTCGGGCGCGGTACTCCGGCCTCAGCCGCCGTCAGCGGGGTTCCAGACCCGCAGGTGGCGGCTCAGCGCCAGCGGTACTTGCAGGAAGCGCGCCTCGATCGCAGCCTGCACGGCGGAGGCTCGGCCTTCCCGGTCCCACCCGCGATCGAGATTCCTGTCATTCCCGCCCCGGCGGGGCCGCCTGCCCTCCAGCAGTCCACGGCGCCGGAAAGCCTCGTCCTGCGCATGCAGGAAGAGTTGAAGCGGGCAATGGCAAAACCGATCGATCAGCGCCGGTGGATCATGATCATCGACCTGCGTAAGTGCATCGGCTGCCACGCCTGCACGGTCGCCTGCATTGCCGAAAACCACCTGCCCCCGGGCGTGGTCTACCGGCCAGTGCTCGAAGAGGAGATCGGCGAGTATCCGAACGTCACGCGCCGCTTTACGCCGCGCCCGTGCATGCAGTGCGACGACCCGCCCTGCGTGCCGGTTTGCCCCGTCAACGCGACCTACAGACGGCCCGACGGCATCGTCGAAGTCGACTACAACAAGTGCATCGGCTGCCGCTATTGCATGATGGCCTGTCCGTATGCGGCCCGCTACTTCGACTTTGGCGAACACTACACCGACGACACCCCCCAACTGCAGGCCTACGAGGAAAGCCCGGCGCCCGAATACGGCCGGAACTGGTCCCGCGGGTCGGTTGAGGGCGTCGTGCGCAAGTGCCAGTTCTGCGTGCACCGGCTCAACGCCGGCATGCTGCCTGCCTGCGTCACGACCTGCATTGGCGGCGCCACGTACTTCGGCGACGCCAACGACCCGGACAGCCTGGTGAACGAGCTCGTGGCGAGCGGCCGCGCCGTCAGGCTCAAGGAAGAGCTGGGCACCAAGCCCAAGGTCTACTACCTCGTCTAGGAGGCTGAAGATGAGTGCAGCACAGGGTACACCACAGAATGGCACGCCCGGCCTTCTCGCTACGAGGACATGGGCCATTCCCCTGGCCGTGGCGTGGGCCGTCGCCTTCGCCGCCGGCAGCGTTGGTTTCGCGCAACGCCTGACCGAAGGCCACCAGCCCGCCAACTACGGCAGCTTTATGACGTGGGGCCTCTGGGTCGCCGTCTACCAGTACCTCATCGAGATGGCCGCGGGAGCTTTCATTCTCACTGCTGCCATATTCGTTCTGCGGCTGAAGCCGCTGGAGCGACTGGCGCGGGTCAGCCTGCTGCTGGCGTTGGTCTCGCTTATCGCCGGCATCATCATGGTCTGGCTTGACCTCGGCCGCATGGAGCGATTCTGGCGCGTCATTGCAGGCCCAGACTGGAGTTCGGTCATCGCCTGGGTCGTGGTCGCCTACACAGCGTTCCTTATCGTCGGCGCCGCAGCACTCTGGTTTGCCATGCGGCGCGACCTGGTGGAGCGGTCGGGTGGCGCCGGCTTCCTGGCCGCCGTGGCACGGGTCCTTACCTTTGGCCGCACGGACGTGTCCGAAGCGGCACTCCGCCGCGATATGCAGGTTGTCCGCGTGCTGATGATCGTGGGCCTTGTGCCGGCGATCGGCTTCAGCGGCGGCGAAGGCGCCCTCTTCGGCGTCGTGGGTGCGCGGCCCTACTGGAACAGCTCTATCCTTCCCATCGCGTTCCTGGCCTCCTCGCTGGTCACGGCCGGCGCTGCCCTCACGGTCTTCGGCGCCTTCTTCTGGCCCGAGCGCAGCCGCCGGCAGCGCGAGATGGTCATTTTCATGGGGCGGCTAACGATGATCTCGCTGGCCGCGCTGCTCCTGCTTGAATTCGCGGACTACAGCGTCGGCATGTATGCCTCGATTCCCGCGCAGCGCGACGCTTACGACGAGATCCTCAGCGGCGACTACTGGTGGAGCTTCTGGCTCGTGCACCTGCTCGGCGGCGCGGCGATTCCCTTTGTGCTGCTGGCCATCCGGGGGAAGTCGCCCAGCTGGCTCGGGATTGCCGCCTTGCTGGTGGCTGCCGGAATGTTGAGCGTCCGCCTGAACGCCGTGATCCCTGGCCAGATCCTGCCTCAGCTCGAAGGGCTGGACACGGCCTTCGTCAGCGACCGGCTGGCGTTTGACTATGCGCCGAGCGTGATGGAGTGGCTGGTGAGCCTCTTCGTCGCCAGCATCGCCGTGCTCCTGTTCTACGTCGGCTACCGGCTGCTGCCGATTGGCGGACAGGCGATTGAAGCGACGCCGGGGCCGGGGACGCCACAGCCAGAGATCGCGCCGGCCGCCAGGTTCAAGGGGGGAGACTAGCCATGCCAAACGAAAACGGGAGCAGCCAGGAACTCGGACGAACCACCGCAGGGAGTGACGCAAAGATGCCGGACAACGAAACGGAACTCGCAAGCAACGGCCTGAGCCGCCGCGATTTCGTCAAGACCTCGGCCTTTCTCGGCGGTGCGGCGGTGGCCGCGAGCCAGGTGCCGTGGCTCTTCGACGCGTTCGGCGACTCGCCCGCCCGAAGCATCACTCCGGGAGCCGAATACGGCCTGGCCCGACCAGAGAACATCGTCTACACGGTCTGCCAGCAGTGCAACACGCAGTGCGGTATCAAGGTCAAGATCCACGACGGTGTGGTCGTGAAGGTCGATGGCAACCCCTTCTCGCCGTGGACCCAGCAGCCCCATTTCCCATACAAGACGTCGGTCTTCGACACGGCCACCGTAGACGGCTTCATCTGCCCCAAAGGCCAGGCGAGCGCACAGACGTCGTACGACCCATACCGTGTTATCAAGGTACTGAAGCGTGCCGGCCCCCGCGGCTCCAACAAGTGGCAGACGATCGCCTTCGACAAAGCTATCGAGGAAATCGTCAATGGCGGCAGGCTGTTCGCGAGCGTGTCCGGCGAGGAGAACCGCGAGATCACCGGCCTCAAGGCTCTCTGGGCGCTCCGCGATCCCAAGGTCGCCAAGGCCATGGGCGACGACGTCAAGACCATCCTCTCCAAGAAGACTCCCGAGGAAAAGCAGAAAGCGGTCGAAGAGTTCAAGGCCAAGCACCGCGACAACCTGGACAAACTGATCGACCCGGACCACCCGGACCTGGGACCGAAGAACAACCAGGTCACCTACCTGTGGGGCCGTCAGAAGGGGGGACGGGGCGATTTCATCCATCGCTTCTTTGGTGATTCCTTCGGAACCGTCAACCGGCACGGCCACACCACCGTCTGCAACGGCTCGCTCTACTTCGCAGGGAAGGCGATGACCGAGCAGTACAAGGAAGGTAAGTGGGCCGATGGCAAGAAGTTCTACTGGCAGGCGGACCTGGAGTCCGCCGAGTTCGTCCTCTTCGTGGGAGTCAATCCCTTCGAGGCGAGCCAGGGGCCTACCCTGCGCGCTTCGCGCATCACGCGAGGAATCAGCGAAGGCACACTGAAGTACGCGGTAGTCGACCCGCGCCTGTCGCGCACGGCGTCGAAGGCGTGGAAGTGGCTGCCCATCATGCCGGGAACCGATGCGGCGATGGCCCTGGCCATGACGCGCTGGATCATCGAGAACAAGCGCTACGACGCGAAGTACCTGGCCAACGCCAACAAGGCGGCAGCCGCGGCGGACAAGGAACCGACCTGGAGCAACGCCGCCTGGCTCGTCAAGCTGGAGAAGGACGGTTCTCCCGGCAAGTTCCTGCGGGCGTCGGAAATCGGCCTCGCAGCAAAGGAACAGAAGCCGACCGCCGACGGCAAGAGCACGTACGAATTCGACGCCTTCGTCGTGTTGAAGGACGGAAAGCCCGTCGCCTTCGACGCAAACGACACCAAGACCGCCGTGGAAGGCGACCTCCTGGTCAGCACTGAACTCAGCGGCGTCAAGGTCAAGAGCGCCCTCCAGGTGCTCTCGGACCAGGCGATGGCGAAGACAGTCGAGCAGTGGGCTGAGCTCTGCGGGCTCAAGGCGAAGGACATCGTCGACCTTGCCCGCGAATTCACGAGTCACGGCAAGAAGGCCTGCGTCGACATCCACCGCGGCGTCTCGCAGCACACAAACGGGCTCTATGGGTGCAGCGCCTGGTTCACCGTCAACCTGCTCATCGGCAACTACGACTGGAAGGGCGGCATGGCCTCCGGCTCGGCCTGGGACGCGGCGGGAACCAAGGAGGGCCAGCCCTACCCTGTCGGCTCGCTGCACCCGGCCAAGATCCCCACATTCGGCGTAGACCTCATCCGCACCAACGTCAAATACGAAGAGAGCACGCTCTTCAAGGGATACCCCGCAGCACGGCAGTGGTACCCGCTGGCTTCGGACATCTACCAGGAGGTGTTGCCTTCGGCCGCGGAGGGCTACCCCTACGGCGTCAAGGCGCTCTTCATCTACATGGGCACGCCGGTCTATTCACTCCCGGCGGGCCACACCAACATCGAGATCCTTGCCGATCCGAACAAGATCCCGCTGGTCATCGCGAGCGACATCGTCATCGGCGAAACCAGCATGTACGCGGACTACATCTTCCCCGATGCCGCGAACCTCGAGCGATGGGAAATGGCGGGCACGCAGTTTTCCGTCATCTGGAAGGTGATGCCCATCCGCCAACCTGCCATTCCCGCGCCCAACGAGGTCGTCAAGGTGTACGGCCAGGATATGCCCGTGTCGCTTGAGTCGATGCTCATGGGCCTGGCCGAAAAGCTCGGGTTGCCGGGCTTCGGCCCAGGCGGCTTCGGCGAGGGACAGGACTTCACCCGGCCCGAGGACTTCTACCTGAAGATGACGGCGAACGTGGCCTTCGGCGAAAAGAAGGACGGCACGGAGGCAGTACCCGACGCCGACGACAAGGAGCTTGAGCTGTTCGTCAATGCGCGGCGCCACATGCCCGCGGCCGTCTTCGACGCGGCCACATGGCAGAAGGCGGTGAAGCCAGAGCTCTGGCGCAAGGTGGTCTACGTTCTGAACCGCGGTGGCCGCTTCGATGACTACGACGCCGGCTACGAAGGCGAGCTTCTGAAGCGGAAGTTTGGGGCGCAGATCAACCTGTACCAGGAAAAGACCATGTCCACCAAGAGCGCCATGACGGGCAAGGCGTTCATTGGCATCTCGAACTACACTCCCGGCGTGACCGATTTGAAGGGCAATCCAATCGAGGATGTCGGCTACGACCTGCGGCTCATCACGCACAAGGAGATCACCCATACGAAGAGCCGCACCAACGCCAACTACTGGCTCCAGGGCCTCCTTCCGGACGGAGTGTTCGTCATCAACCGGCGCGATGCGGACCGATTGGATTTCAAGGATGGCGATCGTGTGAAGGTCGTCTCGGCCACCAATCCTGACGGGGTTTGGGACCTCAAGAACGGCCAGAAGAAGCCGATGATCGGCGCCTTGAAGGTCATCGAAGGCATCCGGCCGGGAGTGGTGAGCTATTCGCTCGGCAACGGTCACTGGGCGTACGGCAGCCAGGACGTGGAGGTCGACGGCAAAACCATCAGGGGCGACAAACGCCGGTCCAGGGGCCTCCATGCCAACGCGGCCATGCGCACGGACCCGGTCAAGCCCGACATGTGCCTCACTGACCCGGCCGGGGCGAGCGCCGTCTTCTTCGATACCTACGTCAAACTGGTGAAGGCGTAGGCGTTGGGGCGACGGCCCCGAGTCGCGCAGCACTCCCACACAGGGGCGCCGCCCATCGACGGAGGCGCCCCTGGGGCGCCGCCGAGGCCGCCCTCCGCCCGACGAAGGCCGACGCGCTCTCCGGGCAGGCCCTTCACAAGGAGGCGTGCGTCAAGATCTCGAAGGCGTAGCGCTCCACGCGGCGGTGTCCACCGTGTGGGGCAGGGAGGCGGTCCTGAGCAGGGCCGCCTCCTGCTTTGTTCGGTAGGCGGGAGCCCCCGTCGGCTGACCCCTCAGCGCTCCGGGGTGGGAAAGAGGCCGACGAGGTTTTCTTCTTCCGTCGGGAGGCTGCGCTTGATCACTTCGAGGTGGTCCAGAGCGACGCCGGCGCCGATCGCGACGCATTCGAGGGGATTGTCGGCGACGTAGCAGGGCACACCTGTCTCCTGGGTCAGGAGTTCGTCCATGTGGCGGAGGAGGGCGCCCCCGCCGGTGAGGACGATGCCGCGGTCGATGACGTCGGCGGCGAGTTCAGGCGGGGTCTTTTCGAGGACGGCGCGGACGGTCTGAACGATGGTGCCAAGGCAGTCCTGGATGGCCTGTGCGACTTCGAGGCTGTTGAGGGTGATGGTCTTGGGGAGGCCGCTTAACTGGTCGCGGCCGCGAACCTGGGTGCTCAGCCCTTCGTCGATAGGGATGGCGCTGCCGATCGCGATCTTGATCTCTTCGGCGGTCCTTTCGCCGATGATGAGGTTGTGACGGCGCCGGACGTAGGCCATAACCGCCTCATCGATGCGGTCGCCTGCCATGCGGACGGATTCGCTGACGACGATGCCGTAGAGGGAGATGACGGCGGCTTCGGTGCGGCCGCCGCCGATGTTGACGATCATGTTCCCGCGGGCGGTGCCGATGGGGATGCGCGCGCCGATGGCGGCCGCCAACGGTTCGGGCACGAGGTGCGCGGGCTTGCGGCCGCCCGCCTGTTCTGCAGCATCGCGGACCGCGCGCTGTTCCACGCTGGTGACGCCGGCGGGCACCGTCACCATCACCTCCGGGCGGATGAGGTTGAAACGCCCGGTGATAAGGCCGATGAAGTAGCGAAGCATCGCCTCGGTCGTCAGGTAGTCGGCGATGACGCCATCGCGCATGGGGCGAATGACACTGATCGAACCGGGCGTCCTGCCCTGCATGGCGCGGGCCTCCCTGCCGACGGCGACGATGGCGTTGTCACGATTGTGGCGGGCAACGACCGAGGGTTCGTTGACGACGATGCCATGGCCCTTCACGTAGACAAGGATGTTCGCCGTGCCGAGGTCGATCCCGGCTTTTTTCGAGGAAAGGAATTCCAGGGCCATCAGGCGCGCTCAATCTGGACGCCCAGCGCCCGAAGCTTGTCGTCGAGGTGTTCATAGCCGCGGTCGAGGTGGTAGACCTCGTCGATGACGGTCTGGCCCTGGGCTACAAGGGCGGCGAGAAGGACGGCGGCGCCGGCGCGGACGTCGAGGGCCCGGACGTGGGTGCCGTGGAGCTTTGTCGGGCCGCTGACGATGGCGGAGGAGCCGGTGCTGACGATTTCGGCGCCCATCTTGCGAAGTTCGCCGACGTAGAGCATGCGGTTGTCGAACACCCGCTCGTGGATGATGGAGACACCGGTGGCCTGGGTTAGGAGCGCCGCCATCGGGGCGTGAAGGTCGGTGGCGAGCCCCGGATAGGGGAGCGCCTGGAAGCTGGTGGCCGTGATCTCGCCACGACGGGAGACGCGCAGGCCTCCTTCGCAAGTTTCGATGGTAGCGCCGACCGCCCGGAGTTTCGCCAGGAGGGCGTCCATGACGGAGACCGGGGCGTCCTGGAGTTCGAGTTCACCGCCGGTCATGACGGCGGCGATGGCGAACGTCCCGGCCTCGATGCGGTCCGGCATGACAGCAATCTCGGCGCCGTGGAGTTCCGGCACGCCCTCGACTTCGAGCATCTGGCTGCCAATGCCGGAGACGCGCCCGCCCATCGCGTTCAGGAGGTGGCAGACTTCCTGGACTTCGGGTTCTGTGGCGGCGTTGACGATGGTGGTGTGGCCCCGGGCCAGAGCAGCGGCCATCATCACGTTCTGGGTGCCTGAGACCGAAGGATAGTCCATGAAGACGCGGGCGCCACGAAGGCTCCCGGGGCCGCCGGGCGCCTCGGCGACGAAGCGCTCTCCCTGGCGGCTGACGTTCGCGCCCATGGCCTGGAAGCCACCGAGATGCACATCGATCGGGCGCTGGCCGATGACGTCGCCGCCGGGTGGCGAAGAAGACGCGAAACCGTGGCGGGCGAGCAGGGGGCCCATGATCTGGAACGAGGCGCGGTTTTCGGTGATCAGCTCGGTGGGGGCTTCGAAGACGTTGACGCCGCGAGCGTTGATCCGGAGACGGCCCAGGCCGTTGCGTTCGATGGAGGCGCCGATGCTGGTGAGGAGTTCGCCAAGGGTGTCGACGTCGCTAATCGCCGGGACGTTCGTGAGGACGACATCGTCGTCGGTGAGCAGTGATGCGCACATCTGGGCGAGGGCGGCATTCTTTGCGCCGGAGATGCGGACGGCGCCGCGCAGTACCGAACCGCCCTGGACAACGTACCTGGGGCCGCGCGCGCGCTGAGTGGTCATTCGCAGTTGAGGATAGGCCCCGTCGATTCGTTGGGGCAAACGAACGGCCCGTGGGCAGCGGGCGGGCTGCCGACACGGGCCGATAGTGATACGAACGGGGCGCCCGGCGGGACTTACCGCGGGCCGGGCGACGGATAGCCGAGGCGGCGCTTCCGGCCCGCCACCCTCAGCCTGACGGACGAGCGCTGCAAGGAAGCCAGGGCGCGAGCCAGGTCGATGTCGCCGCCGTGACCTTCCCGGGCGGCGCGGACGCGGCCTTCGGCACGGGCGCGGGCCTCCTCGGCGCGGGCGAGGTCGATCTCCTCGGCGGATTCGGCGGCATCGGCGAGGATGGTAACGCGGTCGTTGCGGACTTCCATGAAGCCGCCGGTGATCGCGAAGCTTTCCTCGTCGTTACCGCGACGGAAGACGAGTTCGCCGGGGGCGAGCGTCGTCATCAGGGGGGCGTGGCGGGGAAGAATGCCCAGCTGGCCTTCTGTCCCCGGCACGATGAGCACGTCGACGCCCGATTCGGTCCGCACGACTCGCTCGGCAGTGACGATTTCGACGGTGAGCGGCACGGCCTTTAGACCTCGACCAGCTTCCGGCCCTGCTCGACCGCCATGTCGATGTTGCCGGTCATGTAGAACGCCTGCTCGGGGAGGCCGTCGTGCTTGCCGTCGAGAATCTCCTTGAAGCCGCGGATGGTTTCGCGGATCGAGACGTACTGGCCCTTCGAACCAGTGAACTGCTCGGCGACGAACATCGGCTGGGTCAGGAAGCGCTGAATCTTGCGGGCACGGGCGACGGTGAGCTTGTCTTCGTCGGAGAGTTCATCGATGCCGAGGATGGCGATGATGTCCTGGAGGTCCTTGTAGCGCTGGAGCACCGTCTGGACGCTGCGGGCGACGTCGTAGTGTTCCTGGCCGACGATGCGGGGGTCGAGAGCGCGGGAGAAGGACGTGAGAGGGTCCATGGCAGGGAAGAGCGCCTGGGCCGCAAGAGCGCGCTCCAGCGCCACCACCGAGTCGAGGTGCCCGAAGGTGGTCGCGACGCCGGGGTCGGTGTAGTCGTCGGCGGGGACGTAGATGGCCTGGAATGAGGTGATCGAACCCTTGCGGGTGGAGGTGATGCGCTCTTGGAGGTCGCCCATTTCGGTGGCGAGGGTGGGCTGGTAGCCAACGGCGGAAGGCATGCGGCCGAGGAGCGCGGAGACTTCCATGCCGGCGAGGGTGTAGCGGTAGATGTTGTCGACGAAGAAGAGCACGTCGCGGCCCTCTTCGTCACGGAAGTATTCGGCCATGGTGAGGCCGGAAAGGGCGACGCGGAGGCGCACGCCGGGCGGTTCGTTCATCTGGCCGAAGACCATGGCCATCTTGGGGAGGACGCCCGATTCCCTCATCTCGTTCCAGAGGTCGTTGCCTTCGCGGGAGCGTTCGCCGACGCCGGCGAAGACGGAGTAGCCGCCGTGCTCGCGGGCGATGTTGGAGATGAGTTCCTGGATGACGACCGTCTTGCCGACGCCGGCGCCGCCGTAGAGGCCAACCTTGCCGCCGCGGACGAGGGGGGCGATAAGGTCGATGACCTTGATACCGGTTTCGAGCACGGATGGCGCGGTTTCCAGTTCTTCGAAGGCCGGCGGGTCGCGGTGGATCTCCCAGCGGGGGGAGTCAGCGGCGGGTGCCGGGAGGTTGTCGATCGGGTCGCCCAGGACGTTGAACATGCGGCCGAGCGAGTTTTCGCCAACGGGGACGGCGATCGCCTTGCCGGTGTTGACGGCACGGGCGTCGCGGCGGAGGCCGTCGGTCGTGTCCATCGCAAGGCAGCGGACCCAGTTGTTGCCCAGGTGCTGCTGCACTTCGGTCACGAGGAATGCGCCGTCGGGGCGCTCAACGTTGACGGCGAAGTTGATCGCCGGGAGCTGTTCCGGGGGGAACTCGATGTCGAGCACCGTCCCGATAATCTGTACCACCCGTCCGTCGGCTGTGGCTGTCACCATGGCAAAGACCTCCCGTCTCGGCGTTTAGTTCTTGGCGCCGAAGCCCTGAAGGCGTTCGGCCATATCCGGGCCTGCGCCCGGGCTTGTTCGACGTTCGTACGCGAGCCCTTCGGCAAGCGTGTAGTGCTGTCCTTCGTTCACCAGGCGCTTGTCGGCGCGCAGGGTGTGCCAGGAGTTGCCGACGATTTCGGCGGCGAGGGCGGCGGTTGCGGCGGCAAGGTCGGCGTCGGCGACGCAGCGGTTGGCAAGACCAATGGCGGCGGCTTCGGGGCCAGCGAGGGGGCGCCCGCTGAACATCATCTCCTTCGCCCGGAGGGGTCCGATGCGGCGGGGGAGGCGCTGGCTCATGCCCCAGGTGGGGGTCATCGACCACTTGCCGTGGGTGTCGGCGAATCGGGCCGACTCCGCGCAGATGAGCAGGTCGCAGGCGAGGGCGAGTTCGAGCGCACCGGTGTAGCAGTGGCCATGGACGGAGGCGATGACCGGCTGGGGGAGCGCTTCGATGGCGTCCAGCGTCTCCGCCTGGAAGTGGGCCGATGGGGGGCGTTCCCCCGCCTGGATGGCGCGGATGTCGTTGCCGGCGGAGAAGGAGCGGCCGGTGCCGCGAAGGACGACACAACCGACGCTGTCCGTGGCCCCGGCAATCGCATCGAGGTGGGCGCGGAGTTCGAGGAAGAGCGCCGGGCTCAGGGCGTTGAGCGCCTCCGGCCGGTTGAGGGTGAGGGTGGCGACGCCGCCGCTGTCTTCGCGAAGCACGAGGCTGGTCACGCGGGCACCCCCAGGATGTCTTCGAGGTTGACGTCGAGGAGCGACTCCAAAACGCGATGGGGGTCCGGCAGGGGCAGGCCACGGGTGAATTCGGTGAGCACCGCCCAGCACTCCATCCCGGCGTTGCGGGCGGACTGGATGCCGGCGGGGGCGTCCTCGATCGCGAGGCACTGTGCCGGGTCCACGCCGAGGCGGCTGGCGGCGAGCAGGTAGATGGCGGGGTGCGGCTTGCCTTCGTCGACGTCGCTGCCGGTGATGGTGACATCGAACGCGTCGTGGAGGCCGAGGCGGTCGAGGCAGGCTTCGACCCACGGCTGGATGCTGGAGGAGGCGACGGCGCGGGGGATCCCGGCCGATTCAAGGGCGCGGACGAACTCGACGGCGCCGGGGAGCGGCTCGCTGTGGGTGCGGTACTCGTCGAGGATCAGTCCCCGGTAGCGCTCGCTGTAGTAGTCCTTGGGGCGGCCGAGACCGAGGTCGCGGATCATTTCGCTCCAGCCGGATTTCGTGCCCATGTAGGGCTTGTACTCTTCCAGGGAAATGGCCCGGCCCTCTTCGCCAAGCAACTGGTTGACCGCGCGGAAGTGCAGCGGCTCGCCGTCCACGAGGACGCCGTCCATGTCGAAAATGACCGCCGCGAACCTTGCCAGCCTATTCCTCCAGTGCCGCGGCCCCGCCGACGATGTCGAGCAGCTCGGTGGTGATCTGCTCCTGGCGCGCCTTGTTGTAGGTGAGGGTGAGGTCGCGCTGGATTTCGAGGGCGTTGTCGGTGGCGTTCTTCATCGCGACCATGCGGGCGGACTGCTCGCTCGCAGCCGATTCGAGCACCGCGGAGTAGATCTGCATCTCAATGTAGCGCGGCAGCAGGCGTTCGAGCACGAGCTCCGGGGAGGGTTCGAAAATGTACCCGGCGCGGAACTCCTCGGCCTGTTCCGGGGTGTCCATGGTGGGAGCCGCGATCGGCAGGATCTGGCGGACGGTGGGGCGCTGGTTCGCGGTGGACACGAACTGAGCGTAGCTCAGGTAGACGCGGTCGATCGTGCCCGCCAGGTAGTCCTGCATAATCACGCGGGAGATGGCGCTGGTCTCGGCCTGGGTGGGGTAGTCGCCCATGTCCGTGAACTCGGCGGTGACGTGGGCGCGGGCGCGGACGAAGAAGTCCCGGCCCTTCTTGCCGACGGCGACGATGGAGGCGGGCTCGTCAGCGGTGGCGACAAACGTCCCGGCGCTGCGGTTGAGGTTGGAATTCAGGCCGCCGCAAAGGCCGCGGTTGGGGGTGATGTGGAGGACGCCGATGTTCTTGACGGGCCGCGATTCGAGGAGGGGGTGCCGGGCCTCGTCCTCGCCGGCGCCGGTGGCCAGCCCGGCGAGGACGAGTCGCAGCTTCTCCGCGTAGGGGCGCGACTGAAGGGCACGGTCCTGGGCGCGGCGCATCTTGGATGCGGCCACGAGTTGCAGGGCGTTCGTGATCTTCGTCGTGCTCTTGACGCTGGTGATGCGGCGCTTGAGTTCGCGAATCGTCGCCATCGGCAGGTTCCCGTTTTGGTGTGGGCGGAGGACGTCCTCCGCCTGGCGTCATGGATTCCCGGGCATGCCCGGGGAAGGGCGGCCTAGAAGGGCACGGTCTGCTTGAAGGAAGCAATAGCCTTCTTCAGCGCATCGGAAACGTCTGGCGTCATCTCGCGCTTCGTCCGGATGAGTTCCTTGAGTTCGGGGTGGTTGCTGGCGAGGAACTTCCGGAACTCAACTTCGAAGGACTGGACCTTGTTGACGGGCACGTCGTCAAGGAAGCCTTCGTTGAGGGCGTAGATGATGCCGACTTCGTCGGCGAGGTCGCGCGGGGCGAACTGGGGCTGTTTGAGCACCTCAGTCACGCGGAGGCCGCGGTCGATCTGGCGGCGGGTGGTGGCGTCGAGGTCGCTCGTGCCGAACTGGGCGAACGCCTGGAGCGAGGCAAACTGCGCTTGGTCAAGTTTCAATGAACCGGAGACGCTTTTCATGACCTTTGTCTGCGCCGACGACCCGACGCGGCTCACCGAGATGCCCACGTTTATCGCGGGCCGGATGCCCGCGTTGAAGAGGTCCGACTCCAGGTAGAGCTGGCCATCGGTGATGGAGATGACGTTAGTGGGGATGTAGGCGGAGACGTCGTTCGCCTGGGTCTCGATGATCGGGAGGGCTGTCAGCGACCCGCCCGCTTCCAGCCTCGCGGCCCGTTCGAGCAAGCGGCTGTGGAGGTAGAAGACGTCGC
Source organism: uncultured Anaerolineaceae bacterium (assembly GCA_964438865.1). GTDB lineage: Bacteria > Chloroflexota > Dehalococcoidia > Tepidiformales > Tepidiformaceae. The sequence continues at coordinate 39,130 of CAYTMI010000006.1, forward strand.
CGGGGTAGGCTTCGCGGCCTGGCGGGCGGCGGAGGAGGAGCGAGATCTGGCGGTAGGCCCAGGCGTGCTTGCTCAGGTCGTCGTAGACGATGAGGGCGTCGCGGCCGCTTTCCATGATCTCTTCGCCCATGGCGCAGCCGGAGTAGGGTGCCAGGTACTGGAGTGCGGCAGAGTCCGAGGCGTTGGCGGCGACGACGATGGTGTGCTCCATGGAGCCGTACTCTTCGAGGAGGCCGACCACCTGCGCCACCTTCCCGGCCTTCTGGCCGATGGCGACGTAGATGCAGACGAGGTCTCCGCCCTTCTGGTTGATGATCGTGTCGAGGGCGATGGTGCTCTTGCCGGTCGAGCGGTCTCCGATGATGAGTTCCCGCTGGCCGCGGCCGATGGGGATCATGGCGTCGATCGCCTTGATCCCGGTCTGGACAGGGGTGTTCACGCTCTTGCGAAGGGTGACGCCGGGGGCGATGCGTTCGACGGGGCGGGTGCGGTTGGAGTTGATCGGGCCCTTGCCGTCGATGGGGTTGCCAAGGGGGTCGACCACGCGGCCGATGAGAGCGTCGCCAACCGGCACTTCGATGATGCGGCCGGTGGACCGCACCTCGTCGCCTTCCTTGATGTCTTCGTAATCGCCGAGCACGACGGCGCTGACCGACTCTTCTTCAAGGTTCATGGCGATGCCCATGGACCCGTTGGAGAATTCGAGCAGTTCCGAGTACATGGCGCCCGAGAGCCCGTGCACCCGCACCACGCCATCGCCGGCCTCGATCACGGTACCGACATCGGTGGAGACGACGCTGGTGCCAAAGCCTTCGATCTGCTCGCGCAGGATAGACGCGATTTCGTCGGCGCGTACTGCCATTGCGGACCCTTCCTTACTTCACTTCTCGTTACAAAGTTGCCGGGCGGCTCAGCGCGCGCCCTGGAGTTCCCGCCGGAGCAGCCGGAGCCGCGTCCTGACGCTTCCGTCAACCAGTTTGTCGCCCACCCGGACGACGACGCCGCCCAGGAGAGCGGGATCGACCGACGCCGTGGCGTGGACCCGCTTGCCCAGCGACTGGCTGAGCCGTTGCTCGATGGAGGCAACCTGCTCGGCGCTGAGGTCCACGGCGGCGGTGACCAGTGCGTGGGCGATGCCCTCGTGCTCATCGGCCATGCCGTTGAACGACCGTGCCACCGCCGCTGCCTCCAACGACCGCCCGCGCTGGACCAGCAGCTTCGCCAGGTTGATGGCGAGGGGCTGGACGTCCAGGATGCGTTCGACCATCGCGAGCCGGCGGTCGAGCGGGATGTGGCCATCGGCAAGCACCGGGGCAGCCTGGGAAGCGGTCAGTACCTGGGCGATGTCTGCCAGGTCCGACCGCCAGGCCGCCACGGTGCCGTTTTCGACGGCGATGGCGAAGACCGCCTGCGCGTACCGCTTCGGTGCATCTCCTGCCATTGGTCAGTTCCCGCCGAACGACGATTCGGCAAGCGTCTCGTCGATGATGCGCTGATGACCCTGGCGGTCGAGCGACTGGCCAATGACCTTTTCGGCGGCACGGACGGTGATGTCCGCGAACTCCCCCCGGAGGTCGGCGATGGCGCGGTCGCGTTCGAGCTGGATCTCGGCGCGGGCACGTTCGGTGGCTGCTTCGCGGTCGCGGCCTGCCTGCTCACGGGCCTCTGCCTGGATGCGGGTAGCGATCCCCTGGGCGTTGGCCACGAGTTCCTGGCCTTCCTTGCGGGCGGTATCCAGTTGACCCTGGATGTTCGCCTGCGCGGCGGCGGCTTCGGCTCGTGCGTTCTCAGCCGCGTTCAGGCCTTCGGAGATCCGCTGCTTGCGCTCGTCCAACATCTTGAGGATGGGCTTGTAGAGCGTAAGCCGGAGGATCACCAGCAGGACCGCGAAGTTCGCGATCTGAGCGATGAGCTGGGGCAGGTTGAGACCGAGGGCTTCTACTGCCTGGCCCATACGGGCACCTCGTTCCTTTGAACTAGATGACGAACGCGATGATGAGCGCCGAAAGCAGCGCGTAGATGCCGATGGCCTCGGCGAAGGCGACGCCAAGGATCATGTTCGTCTGGATGGCGGCACGGGCTTCGGGGTTGCGCCCGAGAGCTTCCATGGCCTTGCCGACGAGCATGCCGATGGCGAGGGCGGGGCCGATGCCACCGACCCCCATCGCGATCCCGGCGCCGATGGCCTTCGCGCCATCCGCGTCGATCGCGAGCAAGAACGGCAGAATTGCGAGAACGTCCATGATCTGTTTCCTCCGGTGCGCCCCTGTCCCTGGCGCTGTTTGGGTTTGACTGTGAACAGGCCCCGCTAGTGGGCCTGAGCAGCTCCTGCGTGATGGTGTGCGTCCGCCGGCGCTTCTTCATCGTGGTGGTCGTCGCCGTGGTGGTCTTCCTCGCCATGGTGCTCGGTCGCCATGGTGGCGAAGACGAGCGTCAGCAGCGCGAAGACCGCGGCCTGGATGAAGCCGACGAACAGTTCCAGCCCGTAGATGATATCCACGAACAGGAATGGCATGAGGAAGGTGAGCATCAACACGAGCACCTCGCCCGCGAAGATGTTCCCGAAGAGACGGAAAGCGAAGCTGATGATGCGGATGAACTCGGAGAGAAGTTCAAGTATCCCCACGAACGCCGCGATCGGGCTGCTGAAGTTGAAGAACTTCTTCAGGTAGCCGAGGTGGAGCGCCTGGAAGCCCCAGAATTCGATCATGACGAAGGCGATGATGCCGAGGGCGAGGGTGTTGTTGATGTCGCTGTAGACGCCCCGGAAGAAGGGGATGACCAGCGCCATCTTCTGGCTGTTTTCGAAGTCGACGCCTTCGATGGTGGCGTGGAGGGCGGGGCTTTCGAGCCCGTGCGCTTCCTCGGCGCCGTGGCCTTCCGCCCGCATCAGGCGGGGCGCGTCGGTACCGTCGAGGGTGTCGGCGGCGGCGGTAACCTGCTCGGCCGAGGGGTGGTGAAGGGCCTCGTCGTCGATTTCGAAGCCAGCAAATTCCTTCGCCAGGAAGACGATGTAGCGGTCAAGCGCCTGGCCCGGCGTTTCGCCAAGGTTCACTTCGAAGTCGATGGCCTTGGCCCCGGACTTGGCGATGACCATGCCGCCGGCGTCGTCCATCTTCCAGCCGGCGAACGTGTGTTTTTCTTCGTAGGTGCCGTCGGCGGTGAGGGTGAGCTTCTCGGGTTCAGTCGAAGCGAGTTCGTGGAAGATTTCGTGGCCGACATCTTCGGTCTTGCCGATCGCGTTGAAGAACGGCATGAGGCCGAACCAGTTGGAGAAGATGACGAAGAGGAAGATGGTGGCGATGACCGCGAAGAACTTGCGGGCGTTCTTTTCGCCGGCGATTTCTTCCATCTGGGCGAGGAGGAAGCCGATGATGGCCTCGAAGAAGTTCTGGATGCCGGAGGGCATGAGCTTCATGGAGCGGGTGGCGGCGAAGCTAAGGATGATGAGCATCGCCATCACGACCCAGGCCGTGATCATCGTGTTTGTGATGTTGAGGAAGCCGACTCTGGTGATCACTTCGGCGGGGACGACGATTTCGGGTTGTGGGCCCTGCGCGAAAAGCAGGCCAACCGCGAGCCAGCCGCCGAGCGCGGCAACCGCAACAACGATGTAGACGAGCTTCACTTCAGCGCTTCTCCGAGGTCCCGCTGCCGTATCGTTGCAGGAACGGCATCAACATCCGCAGGCCGCCGAGGAAAGCCAGGGCGAGCCCGAGAAAGATACCGGCCAGCGTGAATATGGGCTCCAAGCCGGTGGCCGAGTCAGCCCAGAGGCCAACCAGCACGCCCACAAGGATGCAGGTGGCGAAATACCACCCGATACCAAGCAGATAGGCCGTTGGTGCGACCCAGCTGCCCACGGCACACCCTCCGGACGCCCGGATTCCAGACCCCGCGCATCATAGGCGGATTGTGAAGCAAAGCGCAAGCGAAAATGGGGGCCTGGCGGCTACTTCTTCGGCTTGTCGAAGTCGCTGAGATCGAGGCCTTCGATGAAGTCCTTGAAGGCCCCGAGCCGCTCGAGTTCCGCGGGGTCGGCCGGCTTCCGGCGGTCGCCCACGCCCCCCTCGGCGCCCTCTTCCGCCTCTTCGTCGAGGATGACCCCGGCGCGGTCGAGGACGGCATCCTCTGCGTAGATGGGAGCCTCCACGCGAACGGCGAGGGCGATGGCGTCGGAAGGGCGGGAGTCGACTTCGAGGGTTTCGCCGCGGACATCGAGGACGATGCGGGCGAAGAACGTGTCGTTGCTGACGTCGGTGACGACGATGTAGGCGACGCGGCCGCCGAGCTGTTCGATCATATCGCGGAGGAGGTCGTGGGTGAGAGGCCGGGCGACGGTGACGTCCTGGAGGCGCACGGCGATGGCGTCAGCCTCGGCAGGGCCGATGAAGATCGGCAGGTACCGGTCGGAGTCCTTCTCGCGAAGGATGAGGACGCGCTGATAGTTCATCAGGCTCAGGCGGATGCTCTCGATGCTCATCTCTTTCACGCCATCACCACCCTCAGGGCCGCGACACCGGCTCGAGGTCGATGTTACGAGCGGCTTGATCGGCGAGTCAACGCCACGAGGAGCCAATCACCGGCGGGCCGGGATCGGCGGGCTTCGGCCGGCGGACGTTGGCAGCAGCGACGACTGCGGTGGCCGCCGCGACGAGGGCGAGGACGGGCGTCACGCCGACGGCATCGCTCAGCGCCCCGGCAACGAGCACAGGTGCAGAGGCCGCCAGCGCGGCCAGTGCCCCCTGGGTCGCAAGGACGCGGCCCTGGAGCTGGAGCGGCACGCGGTCGTTGAGGACGGTTTGGGCGGCGACGGCGACGATGGCGTAGGCGAACCCGAGCGGGAACACCACCATCATCGCGATCACCCCGCCGCCATCGAAATCGCCGATCGAGACGTCGTCGAGCCATTCGAAGGGAGCGTAGCCGGCCAGAAATTCGGCTTCGCGGTTGACGAACGCGAGGGCAGCGAGGAGAAAGACGAAGGCCGCGAATCCAATGCTGCTCAAAGCGCCGTGGGGGACGCGGTGGGCAAGGGCGCCGGCCACCCACAGGCCTAGCGCCATTCCGGCGGCCCCGGGGATGAGCACAGCCGCCCCAACTTCGATGGGGAGGCCGAGCACGTCCGTGATGTAGGTCGGGAGAAGGCTTCCGAGGATGATGACGGTGGTGGCGATGAGCGTCAGTTCGACGGCTGCGTGCATGACCGCCGGGTCGGAGCGCATCTGGCGCCAGCCCGCTTTCCACCACGGCGCTTCCACTCGCCCGCCGATCTCGACGCGCGCGGCAGCGGTCACCCGGCCGATGGCGGTCGCATAGAAAGCGGCGAGCACGAAGAGCACGGCACAGATGGCGAAGAGGATGCGCGGCGTATCGAAGACCCGGAGGGCGAGCGGCGTCAGCGCCCCGAACCCGAGCAACTGCCCGGCGATGGTGACCGCGTGGCCAATGGCATTGGCGCGGGCGAGTTCGTGGCGCTGGACGACGCCGGGGAGGATGGCGCCCTCGGCTGCGCCGGCGAACTGGCCGGCGAGGGAGAGGCCCACCGCGGTCGCGTAGTAGGCGGCGACGCCCCCGCCCTTCCACGCCACGTAGCCACAGATGGCCGCCCGGGTGAGGTCGCCTGAGACGACAAGCAGGCGCTTGGGCAGGTGGTCGGCCGCTACCCCGGCGACGATCCCTGCAACGGTGGAGGGGACCACGAGGGCGAGGACGAGGAGGCTGCTGAGGAAGGCCTTGCCGGTCTCGTCGACGATGAGGAGGACGAGGCCGAAGTTGATCGCGTTCTGGGCGAGGCGCGAACAGAAGCGCGAGAAGCTGAGCATCCGGAAGGGGCGCTGCTGGAGAAGGGGCAGCCGCCCTTGTGGCTCAGGCATCGGGGGTGGAGACGCGAGCCTTCGCCCTCGCTTCGAAGCGGCGGCGTTCGACCATGACCCGGTGGTGGCAGGTGAGGCATTCGATCCCGATGTCGGCGCCAGTGCGGTAGACCCGGAACTCCCAGCCGCCGCAGGGGTGTTTCCTTCGCATCCGGTAGACCTCGCCGACCGCCACTTCGAGCATCAGGCAGGCACGGCCGAGGCCAGTTCGTCGCGAAGGGACCGGGCGGCCACAGCAGCAGCCTCGGCGAAGTCGGGCCCGTCGGAGGCGTAGTAGATGGAGCGGGAGGCACTGACCACGATCCGGCCCGGCACCGCCCCGGCAGCCGCGATGACTTCGCCCGGCTTGCCGCCCTGGGCGCCGACGCCGGGGACGAGGAGCGACGCGTTCGGCACCAGCTCCCGAACGCGCTTGAGTTCGGCCGGGGCAGTGGCGCCGACAACCAGCCCGACGTTCGGCGACCAACCCGTGGCGGTGACGGCGACCTCTTCAAAGAGCATCCGGCCACTGGCCATGCGCTGCTCCTGGAACTCGCGTGAGCTCGGGTTCGAGGTGCGGCAGAGGACGTAGACGCCGCGGTCCCAGTAGGCGAGGAAGGGTTCGACCGCATCGAGTCCCTGGTAGCCGTTTACAGTGACCGCGTCGAATCCCCATGCCTCGAACGCCGCCCGGGCGTAGGCGGTCGCGGTGTTTCCCATGTCCCCACGCTTTATGTCGCCGATAACCGGGATCCCCCCCGGGATTGCGGCGAGGGTCGCCTCCAACTGGCGGAGGCCTTCGATGCCGTGCTGTTCGTAGAAGGCGATGTTGGGCTTGAAGCAGGCGGCGTAGGGCGCGGTCGCTTCGATGATGGCGCGGTTGTAAGCGGCGATCTCCCCGGCGCGGTGGCGGCTGAAGTCGGGGTCGAGGCCGACGCAGACGAGCGTCCCCAGTTCGCGGCTCCGTGCGGCGAGGCGGTCGAAATAGTTCATGCGGTCGTTTCAGCCTTCCTGTGGGGAAACCCGAGTTGCTCCATGAGGCGGTGGAACGCGTCACGGTCGCCGGTGACGATGAGGTCGAGGGGGCCTTCCTGGTCGGGGGGGGCCTCAATCCCAGCTTCCTTGAGGACGGACACTGCCCGGCGGGCGACAGCTTCGCTCGTATCGACGATGGTGAGGCCGGGGAACTCCGCGGCGATGTCGGCCTGGAGGAAATGGTAGTGGGTGCAGCCGAGGACGACAGTATCGACGCCGCCCTGGACCGCCGTGGCGAGTGCCTCCCTGACAGCCGAACGGGCGCGGGGCGTGCCAGATTCGCCGTGCTCGACGAGTTCGGCAAGGCCAGAGCCGGGGATGTTCGTGATCCGGGTGGCCCGGCCGAACTCTTCGACAACACGGCTGTAAAGGGCGCCATCGAAGGTCCCGTCGGTCGCAAGGATGGCCACCTTGCCGCTCGCCGACACGCTCGCCGCGGGCTTGAGCCCGGGCACCATCCCCACGAAAGGCACGGGAAAGGCTTCGCGGAGGTCGGCGATGGCGGCGGCCGAGGCGGTGTTACAGGCGACGACGATCAGCTTGGCATCGGCTTCAAGGAGCCTGTGAACGACGGCGAAGGCGCGCTTGCGTATCTCCGGCGCGGGCCGTGGGCCATAAGGAAAGTAGGCCGTGTCTGCGAAGTAGATGACGCGTTCGTTCGGGGCCAACCGGCGAAAGGCGCGGAGAACGCTAAGGCCGCCGGCTCCGGAATCGAAGATGCCTACAGGGCGCGGGTCCACGGCCTGAGGATAGCACGGAGGTGCCCTGAACCTGGCGATCGGCGATGCTAAGGGACGTGGCAAAGACGCTCGACCTGGCGCTCCTCCCGGCAGAAGCAGAGGCGATGGAGGCGGACTGCTACATCGTCGTTGACCTGTTGCGGGCGACGACCACGATCGCGACGCTGTTCGCCCGAGGGCTGACGGACCTCATCGTGGCGGGAGACATCGACCTGGCGCGGGCGGTTGGCTCCCGGGATGGCCGGCTGCTGTTCGGGGAAGTCGGGGGCCTTCGCCCTGCCGGCTTCGACCACGGCAACTCGCCGGTGGAAGCCGCGGCGGCGGACGTGGCCGGGCGCGGGGCCGTGCTCTTCACGACGAACGGGACACTTGCGCTGTGCGCGATGGCGGGGCGGGGCGACGTCTACACGGGGGCTATCGCCAACCTCTCAGCGGCGGCGCACTGCGTCGGGCGCTACGAACGGACGGTCATCGTTTGCGCAGGCACGGAGAGCGGCAGACGGTTCGCCCTGGAGGACCTGGCGGGGGCGGGGATCATCATCCGCAGGGCCGCGCGGGCCTGCCCGGGGCTGGAGTTGGGGGACGCCGCGGGGCTCGCGATCGACGCCTGGGGGTACGACGATTGGCTGTCGCCGGGGCTGCCGCAACAACCGGGAAAGAGCACGCGCCTGGTGAGTACGTCGCAGCACGGGCGCCTGCTGATGGCACTGGGATTCGGCGATGACCTGCACTTCGCCATGCGCGAAGACTCGTCGGCGGCGCTGCCGATGGTGACGAAGCACGGCGAAGGCTGGGCGCTGCTCGAAAACCGTGCGGTCAGCGACCGCCGGTAGCGGACTGCCAGCGGCGGCGAAGGTCACCGACGGTCGCGGCGTCGGGCTCGCGGCCGGCGTAGCGGGCTTCCTCGAACGCTGCTGTTATGTCGTCGGTGACGTTGGTTTCGAAGGCAGTGTGGAGCTTCGGCAGGAACTCCTCGGCGGTCTCCGCGGCCGCACGCTGGTAGCCGCGTGACTCGGCCCGGGTAAGGACATCACGGTAGAGCCGCACGGCTTCGGATGGAGGAGTCCCGTACCCGGCCGGGTTCCTGCGGGAGAAAAGACGGCGCATGAACGCCCCTGCGTCGTCGCGGAGGCTCCCGGAGGAACTTGCGGACGGGCCCCCCGCTGTCCCGGGCTGGAGCCGGCGGCGAAGCGCCATCACCAGGAACAGGATGCCGGTGGCTATGGCTGTGACGAGTGCGAGCGCGAGGATCCGGAAGGCCATGGCACCGAACTTCGACCAGGGCGACTCGCTTTCCTTTGGGCCGTCGTTGGCCCGGCCGGCGTTGTCGATCACGAATTCCGTGAGTTGGACCTGCGAGAACGGGTTCGACCCGCTGAAGAGGGCGCGGAACAGCTTTTCGAGCAGCCAGGCGGGCGGCGTGAGGACGATGGTCAGCACCTTTTCGATGACCGCCCCGAGGGGTGGACCGAGCGCCGGGGCGACGATCCCGAAGATGAGCCCGAAAACGGCGACACAGCCGATGGTGGCGATGAGCGTGCCGCCGAGAAGGGCGCCGGTGATGCCCCCGGCGCGCACCGCGCCGATTGTGGCGCCGCTGAGGGCGAGTTGTGACAGTGCAAGCGTGACAACGGCCACCGCATAGAAACCGGCCCCGGCCCGCGCGATGGCGCCGGCGTTATCGGTCGCGGCGCCAACGACCACCAGGATCGTCACCGCGACAAACGGAAACCCGACGTACCGGGGGATCAGTTCCATGTCCACTTCGGCGGCGGAGCGGAAGGTCGAACGGGCGCAGAGGGCGAAGAGCATCATGGCGCCGATGACGACGTCGCCGTTGCCTTTGGAGGCGGCCTGGGAGTCGGAGACGATATCGTTAAGCCACCCGAAGTCCCAGATTGCGAGGTCCCCGGCGAACTCGATGCGGAGGACCGAATACCAGAGCAGGGCCACGAGCCCGATGGCGGCGGTGTAGGCCCGCGTGCCGGAGCCGGCGACCCACTGGACCAGCCGCGGAATGCCGAACGCCACGAGTGCAACAACAACGAAAGAGACGCCGCTTACGGCATGCCGGCCGGGTTCGAAGCCGGCGCCGAAAAGCTCAGCGAGCGTGTAGAGGGCCAGGGCCTCGGCGGCGATTGCGCCGATGACAGCGATTGCGGCGATCACGCGGTCGCCCTCGGCCGGGTGAACTCTTTCCCCGCGGTGCGCACCGGGATACCCGGCAGATGCGATGGATCTACCCGCGGTGAGGTGGCGAGGACGAAGACTTCGTGTCCTTCAGCGGCCAGCCGGCGGATGGCCGCCGCAAGGGGTTCCGGGACGAGGGATGCGACGACGACGATCGTCGAGCCGGCGGGCATGCGGCCGCCCTCGCGGTGGATGGCCCCTGCCAGGTCGCCAAGGGTGAGCGGCTGGATGACCGCCAGGGCCTCGAGGATGCGGGTGAGCTGGTCGCGCGAACGGGAAGGCGCCAGGCGGATCGGCCGGTCAGAGCCGGGGAAGGAGCCGTTGGCAAGAATGCCGACGGAGAGCTTCGAGCCTGCCGCCCAGACGGCCACGGAGGCGGCGACGCTGACGGTCAGCTCAAGCTCATCCCTGAGGTAGCCCTCCCACGCCTTTTCCATGGTGTCGATGTTCACCATGAGGTAGAGCTGCTGGGTGGCGGGAGGCTCATATACGCGGGACTGGAGGTCGCCACGGCGGGCGGTCGCCTTCCAGTCGATGCGGCGGAGCGAATCGCCGGGGCGATAGTCGCGGAGCCCGGCAACGCGGAGGGGGTCTTCGAACATCCGGTTGCGGCCGCGGTATTCCCCGAAGGGCCGTTCCGCCGGGAGCCCGAGTTCTTCGAGTGGGAAGACGTGCGGGAAGACGACCAGGTGCTGGACCTGTTCATCTTCGTGGACGCCGGGAAATACTCCGAGGAGGTCGGACGAGCGCAGGGTGGCGGGGCCAACCTGGTGATAGCCGCGCTGGCCCGGACGCAGCTGGAAGCGCCAGTCGTGGCGGCCATACCAGCTGAGGGCGCCACGCCGGACGATAAAGCTAAGCCCGGGCACGGCGGACGCGGTAAGGCCCTCACCGTCCAGGCGGAAGGCTTCAGCGAGCCCGAGCCGCCACTGGTACCAGGGCAGCGGCAGCGGCTTCCGGTTCTCCAGGGTGACGTCCAGGGTCACCACTTCGTCGATAAAGGTGCGCCGTTCGCCGAGCTTGCGGCTGAGACTGACCCGGTCGAAGACGTGGCGGCTCCAGTAACGGCTGATTCCGCCGAGCAGGATGATGACGAACCCCACCGCGGCGATGACGGGCTCGGCAGCGCCGAAGCCGATGAGGATCAGCAGTCCGCCGACAAGCAGCCAGGCGTCGCGAAACGGCATCTCAGGACTCTACGGGCACGGGCACGCGCTGAAGGATGTCCGCGAACAGTTCGTCCGCGTCCCGGCCACGGAGGCGCGCCTGGGTGGAGAGGATGAGCCGGTGGGGAACGACATGGGGGGCCATCGCCTTCACATCGTCGGGGAGGACATAGTCGCGGCCGGAGATGGCGGCGTGGGCGCGGGCGGTGCGGAAGAGGGCAAGGCTGGCCCGGGGGCTGGCTCCGAGTTCGAAGGCGGTGTCGATGCGGGTTTCGCGGACGATGCGGACGACGTAGCGGCGGACGGCGGGGTCCACATGGAGGCGGCCGAGGGCGACAGACAGCCGGACCATTTCGTCGGCTTCGATCACGGGAGTGAGTAAATCGAGGGGGCTGCCGGATTCGAACCGCGAAAGGATCTCATCTTCGCCCTCTTCGTCGGGATAGCCGAGCTTCAATCGAACGAGGAAGCGGTCGAGCTGGGCTTCGGGCAGGGGGAAGGTACCTTCGAGCTCGACCGGGTTCTGGGTCGCGAGGACGAGAAAGGGCCGGGGAAGCTTCGTGGTCTCGCCTTCGACAGTGATCTGATGCTCCTCCATGGCTTCGAGGAGCGCCGACTGGGTGCGGGGAGTAGCCCGGTTAATTTCGTCGGCGAGCACGACCTGAGCGATCAGGGGGCCTTCGCGGAAAGCGAACTCGCCGGTCTTCTGGTTGTAGAAGTGGATGCCGGTGATGTCTGACGGCATCAGGTCGGGGGTGAACTGGATGCGCCGAAAGGTGCAGCCGATGGACCGGGCGATGGCCTTCGCGAGGGTGGTCTTGCCGGTACCGGGCACGTCTTCGAGGAGGATGTGGCCTTCGCAAAGGATCGCGACGAGCGCCAGGCGGACAATATCGGTCTTGCCGACGATAACGCGCTCGACGCTCGACTGGAGGCGTTCGGCGACGGCGCGAAGGGTGGCGACGTCTTCCGGCGAAAGGCGGCCGGCGGCTGCGGGTTCGGTCATGCAGGTTCCTCCGTGCGGTGTTGGATAGTACGCGGCAGCGGGGCCGCGGGCGAATACGGCCCGTGCCGATAGGAAAGGCCGGGAATAGACTCGACCGGATGGCAACGGTTCAGCGAATCAAACTGGGGTACAACAACGTCTACGCCGTGGAGGCACCGGAGGGGCTCTTGCTCGTCGATGCGGGGCCGGACTACCGGGGCGCCGCGGAGGCGATCGACGCTGCGATCGGCGGACGGGCGCCGGACATCGTCGCGGCCACCCACGGCCACCTCGACCACGCCGGCCTGGCACGCCACTGGCAGGCGAAAGGGTCGATCGTCGCGCTGGGGCGAGGGGACGAACGCCTGACCTCCCACCCGGCGTTGTCGCTGCCCGGCGAGTTCGAACAGTTCGCGGCGTATGTCCAGGACTGCGGGGCGCCCCCGGAAGCCTGCGCGGAAGCGCTGCACGGCCTTGACTTGCGGCGCGAATGGGCGACGCGAGCGGCTGCGAGGGGACCTCATCCGCCGCCGGGACGCGATGGCCGCTGGCCCACGGGTCTCCACTACCAGCCGTTTGTGCCCGATGTCCTGGCCGGAGATACGGGGCTCCCGCTGCCGGGCGGCGTCCGCGCGCTGCTGATGCCCGGGCACACGCCGGGGAACCTTGTGCTGGCCAACCAGGCCGAGGGCTGGCTGTTTTCGGGGGACACGCTGTTGCCGGACATCACCCCGACGCCAGCCATCCAGGCGAGCGGCGCCCCGGGCGGCGACTGGCGCTTCCACAGCCTGCCCGCGTTCGCGGCGTCGCTCCGGCAGCTGCTGGAGCTGAACCTCAGCCGTTGCTTCCCCGGCCACGGCGAGCCCTTCGACGACGTCCACGAGGTGGTGCGGACGAACCTCGCCCAGATCGAGGAGCGTTCGGAGCGAGTCCTGGGCGAACTGAAGGCCGCCGAGGCGGAGACAGTCTACGGTCTCTGCGAGCGGCTCTACCCGAGGGCGGTCCGGCGGCGGTTCTGGCAAATCGTGGCAACGGTGCAGGGCCACCTGGACCTGCTGGAAGCAGAGGGGCGCGCCCGCAAGGCCGCCGGGCGCTACGAGGCGGTCTGAGGTTCAGGCGGCGGCCAGTTCCAACGACCCGGAGGGGATCAGGGCGCGCGGGTCGATCCAGAGGACAAGGTTGGCGTCGCGGCGGACAACGCCTTTCAGGTAGCCAAGTCCGCTGCGGTCCCCGGGGGCGGCGATCTGCTGGTAAGCCTCCCGAGGGACGATGACCACCTCTTCAACGCCGTCCACGATCATCGCGACGGGGCCATCGTTGACTTCGACCAGGACCATCCGGCTGTCACAGTCGTCCGCGGGTTCGGGGGCGTTGAAGCGGCTGCGCAGGTCGAACACCGGGACCACGCGCCCGCGCACCTCCACCACGCCGGCGACGTGACGGGTGACGCCGGGGAGCAAGGTCAGGGGCAACGGCGAGAGGATTTCATCGACGAGTTCGATGTCGACGCCGTAGTGGGTGCCACCGACGCGGAAAACGACGAGTTGCCGGGGCGGATGGAGCGATTCGATGGCGGCCACGTAGTTCCCTCGCTGAGCGGTTCACAGTAACTATCGTCCGGTTCTCCGGGGCGCCGCAGCCCTGGCGGCGGGGGTCGATCCGCTTCCCCCCGCAGTGAGCTGACGGCACCGCGGAGCCTGTTGCGCCCCGGATGCCCCGAATCCCGTACGATCCGGGATGGGCCGGGGTGGCGGAACGGCAGACGCAGCTGACTTAAAATCAGCGGCCGCAAGGCATGGGGGTTCGAATCCCTTCCCCGGCACCACCAACCACAGCCAGCCACCACTGGACGGCGGGTATATGATTCGCGCCGAAGCTTCCCGGGAGGAATGTGCATGGCCGGCGAACTGTGGCGGATGGGCGCGAGTGACCTCGCTGCCGCGATACGGACGAAGAAGGTCTCCAGCCGCGAAGTGGTGGAGGCGCACCTGCGGCGCATTGAGGCGGTGAATCCGAAGGTCAACGCCGTCACCGTGGTGCTCGAAGATGCCCTCAGGAACGCCGAGGCCGCAGACCGGGCGGTTGCCGCCGGGGGTGACCTGGGACCGCTCCACGGCGTGCCCTTCACGGTGAAGGAGAACATCGACCTCACCGGTTCGGCCACGACGCAGGGGCTGGTGGCGATGAAGGACGCGTTCCCGCCCCTGGACGCACCGCACATCCAGCAGGTCAAAGCGGCCGGGGCAATCCCCATCGGCCGGACCAACCTGCCGGACTTCGGCATGCGCTGGCACACGGACAACGGCCTCCGGGGCGCGACGAAGAACCCCTGGGACGCGTCACGGACGCCGGGAGGCTCCAGCGGCGGTGAGGCCGTGTCCCTGGCGACGGGGATGACGCCACTCGGGATGGGCAACGACTACGGCGGTTCGCTGCGGTGGCCTTCGCAGTGCAACGGGACAGCGGCGATCCGGCCGACGCTCGGACGGGTGGCGTTCGCCTCGTCGATTCCCCCGGAAGACTTCGCAATCACGCTCCAGCTCTTCGCCGTGCAGGGGCCGATGGCGCGACACGTGCGCGACCTTCGCCTGGCGCTGAGCTGCATGTCGGGCGCGGACGCCCGGGACCCGTGGTGGACTCCGGCGCCGCTGGTGGGGCCGGCCGTGCCAAAGCGAGTGGCGGTGACGGTCGACCCCGGCGGCGAGGGCGTCGACGCGGACGTGGCTGCGGGAGTGCGGAAGGCGGCCGCAGCGCTGAAGGACGCGGGCTACGAGGTGGAAGAGGTCGCAGCGCCGATGGTGGGGGAGGCGGCTGAAATCTGGCGGCAGGAGGTGATGGCCGAAATGGGGGTTGCCTTGCTGCCGCTCCTCCAGCAGGTCGCGTGCCCGGATGCGCTCAAGTTCCTCGACCATGCTCTCTCGGCGGCGCCCGGGGTGGACTACCCCGGCTACATCATGAGCTTCGCCGCCCGGAACGCCGTGGCGCGGGCATGGACGCAGTTCCACGAACGGTATCCGATCGTGCTCGGACCGGTGGCGGCGATGCAGCCGTTCAAGGTTGGGTTCGACATCGCCGGGCCCGAACAGGTGATGACGGTGCTCCGAGGGCTGCGGCTGGTGCTGGTGTGCAACCTGCTGGGGCTGCCGTCGGCCGTGGTGCCGGTGGGCGTGGCGAATGGCCTCCCCCAGGGAGTGCAGGTGATCGGCAACCGCTACCGCGAAGACCTTTGCCTGGCAGCGGCCGAGGCGATCGAAGAACGGCTTGGTGTGATCACGCCGATCGACCCCGTCTAGACGGGCCTCAGTTCAGTTCGATCCCGCCGTCGACGTTGAGCGACTGGCCTGTGATGTTCTTCGCTTCGTCGGATGCGAGGAAGGCGACGGCCATGCCGATGTCTTCCGGCGTCTGTTCGCGGCGAAGGGGACAGTTCGTCGAAAGGAAGGCGTCGAACACCTGGCGGCGGTCGACGACCTCGGGCGTTTCGTCACCGCCGATCATCGCCTCCAGTTGGCGCCACATGTCGGTCCAGAGGAGGCCGGGGCAGACCGCGTTGACGTTGACGTTGCTGGGGCCCAGGTCGCGGGCGAGCGATTGGGTGACGCTGATCGCCCCGGCCTTCGAAGCGCAGTAATGGGCGAGGCCCGGGCCGCCCTTGCGCCCGGCGATCGAAGCAATGTTGACGATCTTGCCGCCGCCGTTCGCCTTGAAGTGGGGCACCATCGCCCGGCTCATGATCCAGATGCCCTTAAGGTTGACTTCGTAACAGGCGTCCCAGTCGTCGAGGGTGATGTTGCCGCCGCCGACATGCTGGCCAACAACGCCGGCATTGTTCACGAGGATGTCGACCCGGCCGAAGTGGCTGACAGCTTCCTCAATCGCCGCCGCGGCGGAGTCCGGGTTCGTGACGTCCGTGTGGACGACGATGGCCTGGCGGCCGAGATCGCGGATCTCCCGTGCAGTCTGGGGCGGGTTTTCGCGGTCGATGTCGGCGAGGACGACCGAAGCGCCTTCGCGGGCAAGGACGAGTGAGATGCCGCGGCCGATGCCCCGGCCACCGCCGGTGACGATGGCGACACGATTGTCGAGCTTTCCCATGGGTTGGCCTCCCGGTAGCAGTGCCGGGGAGCATAGCAGCCGGCGGTCCGGCTGGCATGGCGACGGGCGTCGCGTATGATTCGCTCCACGCTAAGGATCGGCAGACGCCGGTCAAAGGAGCCGCAGCATGCCAATCTATCGCCCTCGCCGTCTCAAGTTCGGGATCTTCATGGCGCCATTCCATCGTGTCGGCGAAAACCCCACCCTCGCCCTCGAACGCGACCTGGAACTGATCGAACTGCTCGACCGGCTGGACTTCGACGAGGCATGGATCGGCGAGCACCACAGCGCCGGCTGGGAGACGATCGCGAGCCCGGAACTGATGATCGCGGCGGCCGCGCAACGGACGCGGACGATCAAACTCGGCACGGGCGTCGTTAGCCTGCCGTACCACCACCCGCTGATGGTCGCCGACCGGATGACGCAGCTGGACCACATGACCCGCGGCCGGGTGATGATGGGTGTCGGCCCGGGGGCGCTCGCTTCGGACGCCTACATGATGGGCATCGACCCCCTCACCCAGCGGCCGAAGATGGACGAGGCGCTGGGGCTGATCCTCCGGCTGTTCCGGGGCGAGGTTGTCGACCACAAGGCCGACTGGTGCACCCTGCAGGGCGCGCGGATGCAGCTGGCGCCGTACTCCGACCCGCACATGGAAGTCGCGGTCGCGAGCACGTTTTCGCCGGCGGGGCCGGTGACAGCCGGCAAGCACGGCGTCGGGATGCTTTCGATTACGGCGTCGCAACCGGGCGGGATGACGAACGCCGCCCAGGGCTGGGCGATGGCCGAGGAAGCAGCGGCGAAGCACGGCAAGACCATGGACCGTAAGAACTGGCGGGTGCTCACCTCGATGCACCTGGCCGAGACGCGGGAAGAAGCGATCCGAGATGTGGAAGAGGGGATGACCTACTTCTACAAGGAGTACTTCGGGCGTGTCATCGGCCAGCCCGGGGCCTTCGACGAATGGACGTTCAAGGGCACGCTCGAAAGCGGCGGCTCGATTGTGGGCACGCCGGATGACGCGATCGAAGCGATCGAGCGCATCTTCGACCTGACGGGCGGGATGGGCGGCGTACTCTTCCAGGCGCACGAATGGACGACCTGGGCGAAGACGAAGAACAGCTACGAACTCTGGGCGCGGCACGTGGCGCCACGCTTCCAATCGCAGTTGGCGTCGATAGAGACCAGCCGCGACTGGTCAGCCGATAACCGGACGACGATCTTCGCGCCGGCCGGGGCAGCGACCCTGAAGGCATTCCTCGACGCCGGCAAGGAGATCCCGCCCGAGATCGTGGCGCGGATGCAGCGCGGCAAAGCCTAAAGGATTCGGAAAGGAAGCGGAAGGAAAATCGCGCGGCCGCGACCCTTCTGCGGTCTGCCTGACCACGTGATGGGTAGCAACGCAGAAAGGTGTTCCTAACCATCATGATTCGGTTCCGTTTCCTTACACTAGCGCTGGCGGCAGTTCTTGTCGGCGGCGCGTCCGCGGCCTATGCGGCCATTTCCGATGACGGCACTCTCGACCAAGGGCATGGCGACGCCCTCGGTACCCCGGGCGCAATGCCCGGTGCTCCCTCTACGGACGACGACGCCACGCCCGACCAGGGCAGCGGCCACGACGACGATGTCGCGAACGACGCCTCTGACGACGACGGCACGCCCGACCAGGGCAGCGGCAACGAC
>CAYTMI010000006.1:56978-200625 GCA_964438865.1 uncultured Anaerolineaceae bacterium
TCCGACGACGACGGCACGCCCGACCAGGGCAGCGGCAACGACGACGACGCGAACGGCGCGACTGACGACGACGACGACGACGACGACGGCAGCAACAGTGGCAGCGGTTCCAGCGGGAGCAACAGCGGCAGCGGTTCCAGCGGGAGCAACAGCGGCAAGGGCTCGGGCCACTAGCCCAATGCCGGCTGGCGGTAGGTCCAGGGGCCCCGGGAAACCCGGGGCCCCTTCGCTTCGCCCGGACCGGCGTGACCGGGTTTCGGTTCCGCCCCGGCAGGTGGCGCGACAAATAGCCTGCTGCTTTGCTAGAATAGCCGCGCCATTGTATACAACCGGCGCAGGGCGGGTGCTCGCGCCGCAAGGAGGGGTCCATGACTGAGTCCGTCGCCCGGGGCCTTGAAGGCATCAACGTCACCGCTACGAAGCTCTGCCGCATCGACGGCCTGAAAGGCGAACTCGTCTATTCGGGCTACGACATCTACGACCTCGCCGACCACTCGACCTTCGAAGAGGTGTCGTTCCTCCTCTGGAACCAGCGCCTTCCTTCGAAGACGGAACTGGCGGAACTGAACCAGCGGCTGATCGCCGAGCGGGGACTCGACGAGATCATCGAACGGCTGCTGCGCGAACTCCACACGCTCGTTCGCCCGATGCGCACGCTCGAGATCGCGGTCGAAGTGCTGGGCGCGGTCGACCGGAATTCGAGCGACCTCACCCAGCCACAACTGAAGCTGACTGCCGCCCGCCTGACGGCGAAGATGGCGACGGCGATCGCCGCCTACCATCGCATCCGCCAGGGGCTGCCGGTGGTGGCCTCGCGCGACGATCTTAGCCATGCGGCCAACTTCCTCTACATGCTCAACGGCCGCGAACCGAATGCCCTCGAAGCCCGCACGTTTGACGTGGCGATGATTCTCCACGCTGAGCACGAAATGAACGCCTCAACGTTCTCGGCGATCGTCACGGCGTCGACGCTGTCGGACATGTACTCGGCGATCGCCTCGGCCATTGGCACCCTGAAGGGGCCGCTCCACGGCGGGGCGAACGAAGCCGTCTACAAGACGGTGGAGGCCATCGCCGAGGAGCAGAACATCGCATCCCATGTCGAGGCGATGTTGGCCCGCGGCGAACGGGTGATGGGCATCGGGCACCGCGTCTACAAGACCACGGACCCGCGCGCGATCATCCTCGAACGGCTTGGGCACGAAGTTGCGAAGCAGTCCCCGGACCGCAAGTACTTCGACCTTTCGTTGAAGCTGCGGGACTACCTGGCGAAGAAGCTGGAAGGGAAGCCGCTCTACCCGAACGTCGACTTCTTCAGCGCGTCGGTCTACAAGATGCTGGGGATACCGAGCGACCTGTACACGCCGATTTTCGCCCTGGCGCGAATCACCGGGTGGACAGCCCACCTGCTGGAGCAGTACGCGGACAACCGGCTGGTGCGCCCGAACGCCCTCTACGAAGGCGCTGACAACCGTTCGTACGTTGGCGTCGACCAGCGGTAGCAGCCGCCACGGCGGAGAAAATCGAGGAGAGGGGCTGGCAAGTGGCCAGCCCCTTTTCCTTGCCCCGCCGGTTGCGGGGGTAGGGATTTGCCGGGCACCGGGGTGTAGGTTCACGTGTGAGGCTTGGCCTCGGAGTTCCGGGCGTCGGAGGACTGTGCTATGGAAGCCATCGGCCACGAGGGGCTTACACCCAGGGAGACCGAAGTGCTCGCCCTGGTTGAGGCTGGCCTCACAAACGACGAGATCGCCGGTACGCTCGGCATCAGCCGCAATGCGGTCCGCTACCACCTGAAGGAGCTGCACGGGAAGCTCGGCACCGGGAGCGACCGGGGACGGCTCAGGGCATGGCAGCGCAAGCTGGGGCTCGCGGTGCCCGGTCTTACCATTCTGCCGCGGGTGGCCGCGCCCTTCGCAGTTCTCAGCCTCGCCGCCGGTGGGTACTTTGGCGTGCGCTACGCCTGGGAACGAAGCGCTTCCGACGCCGGCGAAGAGCACTGCGCGGTCCGGGTCATCTCGAAACAGGAAGCGATCGACCTGGGCGACGAACGGCTGGAGTTTACGCCGCAACAGGCCGTCTGCGCGTCCACCTGGGAGGAGTTGGAGCGGCGGCGTGCCGAGATTGATGCGTCGGGCGGCCTCCCGCTGGTCTACCCGACTCCCGGCCCACCTCCGCAGGGCACCCCGCGCACAGGGACGCGCTGACGCCAGAGGCTGTCGAATTGCCAGCCCCTCCTTGTCGTGGTCCGGTTCAGGGCAGGCGGCGCACTTCTTCGAGCACGGGGGCGATGTATTCGCGGAAGCGAGCGGGGTCTTCCGACATCGGGAAGTGGCCGAGGCCTTCCATGGTGCGATAGCGCAGCCCCTTCACCCGGCGGGCGAGTTCTTCGCCCATATCAGGTGAACTCGCCCAGTCGTATTCGCCGTTGAGCACCCAGAGAGGCGTGCCGGAGGTGTCGATCTGCTCCGCCGTCCCCGTGAGGTCGTGGTCCACGGAGTAGTAGAAGAGGTCGCCTTTGAAGACGGGCGGTGCGCCCTGGCTGTACACCCAGGCTGTCTCGCGGCGGTGGGATTCCGGGCTCGTGGGCGACATCAGCCCGTACATGACGCTGGCCTTGAAGTCGTTGCTCAGCCGGAGGTGGTACCAGCGGTCGCTGTGGCCGCCGGGCGTGAGGACCGCCGCCTCCAGGCCGATGAGGGCGCGGAACTGGGCGGGGCAGTGGAGGGCGAGGTCGGTCGCGAGGTTGCCGCCGATGGAGCTGCCCATGTAGGCGGGCCGGTCGAGTTCGAGGGCGCGGGCGAGGGCGGTGACGAACTCCAGGAGGAACGCCTTCGTCAGCCGGTATTCCTGGCGCCACCATTCCATGCCTTCCGGGGGCACGGACTTGCCGTGGTAGGGGAGGTCGTAGGCGATCATCCGGAAATGGCGCTGAAACTCGGCATCCTCCAGGAGGTGGCGCCACTGGCGGCCGTCGGCCCCGGCGGTGTGCTGAAGCAGGAGCGGGATGCCCTCGCCGGCCTCTTCGAAGTAGACGCGGTAGTCAGTCGCATCGACGGTGAGGTGGAGGTAGCGGCCGATGGCGGAATCGAGACGGGGCATCGGTGGGCTCCTGGTCAGGCGTTGGCGATGGCTCGCATGAGTTCAAGCAGGCGGCGGATGGCGGGGTAGTAGGCCTCGGTATCGCCTTCGAGCACGACTCCGTGGCGGGCAGCGGCGGCGAAGAGGTCGTGGTAGAAGGCCCGGGGCACGGCCGCGAGCATCTCGTCCCAGGTTGCCGCCGGGGCTGCGATCCGGACATCGAAGGCGAAGGCCGCGCCGGGGTCGGCCTCGACCGCCTCGCCAGCGCGCACCTGGAGCAGGTGGACTTCGGCGCCGGCGTCGATGCGGAGGACGGCGTCCCAGTGGCGGGCGGCGATCTGGAACTCCGGATCGGCGTTGGCTGCGTCGCGGATGCGTGTCGGGTCGATCACCGGCATGGCCACTCCCGGGGGGAGTCTACACCCCTCAGGCGCGCGACATCTCCTCGAATCCTTCGTCGCCCTCGGCCTCCCGGAGGTCGCGTTCGCGCGCTTCCAGCTCTTCGCGCTTCTCACGTTCCTCCGCGGTTTCGCCCGCCAGCTTCCCGGCGACGTCCACCTCTACCACGGCTTCGAGCGGGTCGCCGATGACGGCGTACTTCGTCCCGCCAATGTAGGTCAGGGGGCTGTAGCGGCGCTCTTCGAGCTTCCAGTGCTGGGCGTAGGCTTCGTCCAGGGCCTGGACGCGCACGACACGGCCGACGAAGAGGGTGTGGTCGCCGATGCTGATCACGTCCTGGAGACCGCATTCGATCCAGGCGAGGCAGCCTTCAATCAGGGGCGCCTCGATTCGCTGCCCGCTGAACAGCTCGAGGCCCGATGCTTCGAGCTTGTTGTTGTTTAGCCCGCTCTGCGTCCCGAGGAAGTGGGTCTGCTTGAGAAGCGACGGCCCGGGGATGTTGATCGCGAACTCTTCGCTGAAGCGAATCATGTCGGCTGTGTGGCGGTGCGGGTGGATGACGACGCCGACCAGCGGCGGCTCCATGGAGAGCGGCACCGTCCAGGCGACGGGCGCGGCGTTCGTCATCGCCCGCCACATGGTCGTGACGATGGCGACGGGGCCCGGGTTCAGGATGCGGCGGGCATCGGTGTCGTCGCAAAGGCGGCGCACGGCAATCGTCCGGCAAGAGAGTCAGGAGTAGCGAGAGGCCCCGTTGGCCGCCCGTCCACTCCGGCGGGAAACGTGAGGCTAGTGGCGGCCGTTGGCGGAATTGGCGCGGCGCCAGCGGAGGAACTGCCAGTAGGCGATCAGTTCGGGCAGGTCCTCAGGGCGGCTTTCGAGTTCGGCGATGAGCTCCGCGATCTGGCTGTCCTTCACGTAGAGCATGTCGCCGTCTTCGCCGAGGAAGTAGTGAAGCGGCCGGTTGAGGATGCGGGCCACGTTCAGGAGCATGTCGATGCCCACGGAACGCTGACCGGCTTCGTAGAGGCTGATGGCGCTCTGGGTGGTGTTGAGCGCGGTGGCGAGCTGCCCCTGGCTCATGCTTGCGTCGCGGCGAGCGGAACGGATGCGCTGGCCGAGCCCCGCTGAGACTGGAGCTTTGCCGTTTTCAATGCCGGGCTTTGACATGGTGGTTCTCCCAACCCTTCAGAGCGGCGGCCCCACGGGCGCGCCGGAGTGTATTCGATTGTGAAATACAGTACGAAGTCGCTCCGTTTCGGTCAACTGGGCATCAGTAACCGAGGCCGGGTTTCACAAGGTTCTCCAGCGGTTCGCCCGCGAGGAAGTGCTTGAGGTTGACCACGAAGATCGCGGCGGCGCGGTGGCCGTAGCCTTCGACCGCCCCCGAAATGTGGGGAGTGATGATGACGTTGGGAAGGTCCCAGAGCGGGCTTTCGGCGGGAAGCGGCTCCGGGTCGGTGACATCCAGGGCCGCGCCGGCGATGGTGCCGTCACGGAGGGCGGCGATCAGCGCATCCTGGTCGACGACGGCGCCGCGGGCCACGTTGAGGAGACTGGCGGTCGGCTTCATTCGCGCCAGTTCGGCCGCGCCGATGAGGCAGTGGGTCTCCGGCGTGTAGGGAACGCAGAGGACCAGGTAGTCGGATTCCGTCAGCAGGCGGTCAAGAGCCGAGTAGGGCAGGATTTCGTCGCAGTCAGGGTCGGTGGCACCAGCTTCGACGGTCCGTCGGGTCGCGAGGACGCGCATCCCGAAGGTGCGTGCCCGGCGGGCGGTCTCACGTCCGATGGCGCCCATTCCGGCGATCCCCACGGTCTTTCCTCCGAGTTCGCCGGTGAAGCGGAAGCTCCAGCGGTGCTCGGCCTGGTCGCGGACAGAAGTGTGCATGCCCTTGGCGAGCATGATCATCCCCGCCATCGCCCACTCGGCGATGGCGGGCGCGGCGAGCCCGCTGGCGGTCGTGACGGGGAAGCCGCGTTCGGTGATGCCTTCCTTCGCCAGCCGATCCACCCCGGCGGTGAGGACCTGGAGCCACTGCAACATGGGCGCGGCGTCGACAACCTCAGCGGTGAGCTGGGCCGGGCCGAAGATCACATGCGCTTCGGCGAGGGCGGCGAAGGCGGCCATGTGCTCGCTGTCGGAGCCGGCCCCACTGCCGACGTACCGGGACGCCGCGGAAAGCACGGGGTGCATGGAGACGCGGAGGCGAGGGTCCACCTGCTCGATTTCGGCAAGGACTTCCGGCGCGACTTTGAAGGCGACTACGACGTTGACGGGGCCGCTCATGGGCACCTCCAGGAGGCCAACTGAAGCCGGAAGGGTAACGGCTTCAACGCCCTAGTGAAAGCCGCGAGATCAGCGGCTCCGGGAGCCCGGCCGCTCGCATCTTCTCCTGGGTGGCGGCGATGTCGTAGGGGACGCGGCGGAAGAGCACCGATGGGGCTTCGGTGTCGACCACGGCGTAGCAAGCCCGGGGGTCGCCGTCGCGGGGCTGCCCGACGCAACCGGGATTGACGCAGGCACGCTCGGGGCCGAGCTTCACAACCTTCCCATCCGCGGGGACGTTGGCTTCGAAGCCTCGCCCCGGCCCTTCGACGATGACGAGCGGGAAGTGCGTATGGCCGACAATGCTGAAGGCCGTCTCCTGGGCAGCGAAGTGGGCGCGGACGGACTTCTCTGTCCGGAGGTACTCCCAGATAGGGTCGCTAAGGCTGCCGTGGACGCGGGTGAAGGCGCCATCGACCTGCTGGAGGGGGAGCGCACGGAGGTAGTCCCGGCTCGCGGCGGAGATCGCGCCGGCAGTCCATAGCGCAGCTTCAGCGGCGAGCGGGTTGAAGTCGGAGGTGTCGATGATCCCGGCGGCGGCGGCGTCGTGATTGCCCATCACTCCGGTGGCGCCGAGTTCCCCGAGGCGTTCGATGACCGCGTCCGGGTCAGGGCCGTAGCCGACGATGTCACCGAGGTGCCACCACGCGGTCGCGCCGTCATCTTTCGCGGCGGCCACCACGGCATCGAGCGCTGCGAGGTTGGAATGGATGTCGGACAGGAGCGCGACGCGCATGAAGGGCAGCGTAGCACGGGCGTATGGCGTAACGGGACGGCTGCCTATACTGGCCGCATGGCGGATCAGCATGACTTCGAGGTGGCGACCGGCGGCGAAGAAGAGACGCGCCAGCTTGGCGAGAAGCTAGGGCGCGCGCTTCGCAAAGGCGATGTCGTCCTCCTGAGCGGCGACCTCGGCACGGGCAAGACCTGCCTGACCCAAGGGATCGGCCGGGGGCTCGAATGCCACGGCAATGTCAACAGCCCATCGTTCGTGCTGATGAACGAATACGGGGGCCGCGAGACCCTCTTCCACGTCGACCTCTACCGCATTGAAGATGTGGAAGAACTGGACGAACTCGGGCTCTGGGATTACGCCGAACGGGGCGTGCTCGTCATCGAATGGCCCGAACGCGGGGCCGAACTGCTCCCCGGTGACGGCCTGGTGGTGGAGCTCCGGTATGGCGACATGGACCGGCAGCGCCGGCTGAAGTTCCTGCCTCGCGGGCCCCGTGGCGAGGAACTTGTGAGGTCGCTCGGGGCAGCGTGACCACCATCCTCTGCATCGACACGGCATCCTCGCGGTTTGCCCTTGCTGTCGCGCGCGATGGTGAAATCGTGGCATCCAGCGAAGAGGACGGCGCCCAGGACCATTCGCGGCTCCTGCTTGCCGCCATCGACAGGGTACTCGGCGGAGACCGGCAGTCATTGAACGAGATCCTCGTCGTCCGGGGGCCGGGGAGCTACGCCGGGCTGCGAGTCGGCATCGCGACGGCGCGGGGTCTGGGGTTGGCCCTGGGCATCCCGGTCACGGGCATCGGCACGATGGAGGCCGTCGCGGCCGCGGCCGGGCCGGGGAGGTTCACGGTCATCCACCCGGCTGGGCGCGGGGACTACGCCGCCCAGGATTTCGACGAGGGGCAGGGCGTGGCGCCGCTTCGCACCGTCCGCGGCGAGGACTTGCCGGCCACCGGGACCGCCGGCGAAGGGGCAGCAGCCTTTGGCGGCCGGGAAGTGGCCCCCGCAGAGCGCTGCCGCGCGGCGCTCGAATGGCGGTTGCGGACCGGGGGCTCCGGCGACGGCACGCCAGTCGACGCGCTCTACCTGCGGGAACCGAACACTACTCCCCCGCGGCGCAAGCCGGCCGCCACACCAGCCTGACGAACCGAACAGAACGAACCACCCACAAGGGAGAGACCGAAATGACGACCAGGGAACGCACCCTCGTGCTTGTGAAGCCAGACGCGATGCAGCGTGGGCTCGCCGGCGAGATCATCGGACGGCTCGAACGCCGGGGACTGAAGATCGTCGCGATCAAGCTGATCCAGATGTCCCGGGAGCTTGCCGAACAGCACTATGCGGAACATCGGGGCAAGCCCTTCTTCGGCGGCCTCGTCGACTTCATCACCAGCAGCCCCGTGGTCGCCGCGGTGATGGAGGGCTCGAACGCGATCGTCGCGGTCCGCCAGACTGCCGGGAAAACGAACCCGGTCCACGAAGATGGGCGCGCGGGGAGCATCCGGGCCGATTTCGGCCTCGACACCGGGCGCAACCTCATCCATGCGAGCGACGGCCCCGAAAGCGCGGCCCGGGAAATCAGCCTGTTCTTTCGCCCGGACGAAATCGTGACCTGGACCCAGGACTCGGAACGCTGGATCTTCGAATAGGCGACGGCGTTCGCCGGTCAGGCGTGCGGGTCGTGCCGGGGATGTTCTCGAGCCCCCGGGGGCTCGCGCCGAAGCTCCCAGAAAGTGTCCACGACCTCGGGCGCGGTCTCTAAGAGCAGCGCGTCGATCCTCACCATCAGATCTTCGATGGCCGCGGCGTCGAGCGAGCGGCCCACCTCAAGTTCGCCGGTGACGAGGACGCTGTGCGAACCAAGCTGCATGGTCAGGAGCCGGGGCACCCGCTCGACTTCGGGGAATCTCGCGAGCGTCTCCCGGATGGCGTCCCGGGTTTCTTCGCCGGCGGCGGCGCCGAGGAGAAGGCCCCGGGACTGCGCGCCGAGCAGTAGGGCAACGATCGCGAGGACAACGCCGATCGCGAGGGAGGCATAGCCGTCCCAGGCTTCGTTCCCGGTCGTTTCAGAAAGCGCGAGGCCTCCGGCGGCGATGAAGAGCCCGGTCAGCGCGGCGCCGTCTTCGAAGAACACGGTCTTTACGGTCAGGTCGGGGGATTCGCGCAGGAAGCGGACGGGGCTCCAGTGTCGATGGCGGGCGCCGGCGAGAATTGCCCGGACCGCCACCGCCATCGACACCGATTCAAAGACCGCGGCTATGCCGAGCACCCCGAACGCGATGAGGAGTTCGTTCTGGCCGCGGTGATGCTCGTCGCCCTGCAAGAGCGTCCTGGTGCCTTCGTAGAAAGAAAACGCGGCGCCGGCAACGAAAATGAAAATCGCGGCGAGGAACGACCAGAAGAACGCCTCCTTGCCGTAGCCGTGGGGGTGACGGGAGTCAGCCGAAGCTGTGGAGAGGTTGATGCCGATGAGCAGGAACACCTGGTTCACGGTGTCGGCGATCGAGTGCCCGGCCTCGGCGAGCATCGAGGCGCTCCCGGTGAGCAGGCCGGCCGCCAGTTTACCCGAGGCGATAGCGAAGTTGGCGCCCATTGCGGCGATGACGGCTGACTTGCTTCCGGACGACATGGACGTTGGCGTGAATCGTACGGCACCGGGACGAACGGGGAAGCCGCCAGCGCGTAGAATCCCGCCACAGCAGGCAGGGAGGACAGGAATGGCAGGACGAATCCAGGACCGCGTGGCGGTCATCACCGGCGGAGCGAGCGGCATCGGGCGGGCGTGTGCCCTCCGTTTCGCCGAAGAGGGGGCACATGTCGTCGTCGCCGACCTCAACGAGGCCCGCGGGTTCGAGACGGTGGCGGCGGTGAAAGCGTCCGGCCGCCGCTCGTTCTTCGTGCGGACGGACACGAGCCGCGAGGCTGACTGCGAGGCGCTGGCCGAGGCCGCCGTGGGCGAGTTCGGGCAGATCGACATCCTCGTCGCGGCGGCGGGGATCTCCCACGCGCTCTACGTGAGCGGTCAGGGTACGGGCGAGGCGCAGGCCGACCGGGACGCTTCGATGTTGCTGAGCAAGCCCACCGAGTACTGGGAGAAGGTCATGGCGGTGAACCTGACGGGGGTGATGATGACCGACCGCGCCGTCGCCCGGCGGATGGTGGCGAGTGGCCGCCCGGGTTCGATCATCAATATCGCTTCGGGCGCCGCGAAAATCCCGCTGCCGGGCGCCGCGGACTACTGCGTGTCCAAAGCCGGCGTCTGGATGCTGACCAAGGTGCTGGCGCTGGAAGTGGCGCGGTTCCAAGTCCGGGTGAACGCCATCGGCCCCGGGTTCATTGAGACGCCGATGACGGCGAGCATGCGGGCGGACGAGGAGCGCGCCCGGAACATCATCAATTCGACCCCGCTTGGGCGGCTGGGCCTGCCGATCGACATCGCCAACACGGCGCTGTTCCTCGCCAGCGACGAAAGCAGCTTCTTCACCGGGGAGATCATCTTCCCCGACGGCGGGCTCTTCACGGGCTAAGGAAGAAGATGGAACACCTCGACCCCTCGATTATCGACACGCGCCTCGACTCACGGGCGGCCACATTCGAAAACCCCACGGGTGCGCGGGGTGCGGGAGGTTTCGCCCGGAGCGGCCGGAAGGGAGCACCTTCGAAGACGCTCGAACCGGGCGAGCGCGTCGTCCTTGCCGAGATCCGGGGTCCGGGCACAATCCGGCATATCTGGATGACCTTCCCCCCGGCGCCGCCCGAAGTGATGCGCGGGCTCTGGATGGAGGTCTACTACGACGGGATGGCCGAGCCGAGCATCTCGGTGCCCTGCCTTGACTTCTTCGGGTTGCCGCATGGGCGCCCGGTGGCGTTCGACTCGGCGATGGTTTCGAACCACGAAGGCCGGGGGTTCAACGCCTACTTCCCGATGCCGTTCCGGGGCTCGTTCCGGCTGGAACTGACCAACGGCACCCCCCGGCGGCTGCCGTTCTACTACCAGGTCGACTACACGCTCGAACCAGAACTGCTGGCCGCCGCCGGGTACCTGCACGGATCGTTTCGGCGGGAGAACCCGACAGTGATGCGCCAGGACTTCGTCATCGCCGAAGGCCTGCGGGGGCCGGGCCGGTTCCTCGGCTGCGTGGTGGGGGTTCGGGTGCTCGACACCGGCGACTGGTACGGCGAGGGCGAGGTGAAGGTCTACCTCGACGGCGACGACGCCCTGCCGACGATCTGCGGGACCGGGCTCGAAGACTACGCCGGCTCGGCCTGGGGGATGGGGCGGCATGCCGCGTGGTATTCGGGCGCGCCCCTCGTGGTCCACGCTGCGCATCGGCCCGGAAATCCCGACTTCGTGGGCTTCTACCGCTGGCACGTGCCGGACCCAATCGTGTTCCAGCGCGAGCTGAGGGTGACGATCCAGCAGATCGGCTTCGCGAGCTTCAGGGTCGGGCAGGAGAGCCAGTTCGAGGCGTACCAGGCGGAGCACCCCGCGGCGGGAACGGGGTGGGACCGGGGCCCTTCGCGCGGGGGAATCGCCCGGGGAATCGCGGAACGAGTGGATGACTACTGCGCGACGGCGTTCGTCTACTGCATGGTGCCGCAAGCGGTCCCGCGGCTGAACCTGGCGGCGGCGCTGGAAGACATCGGGCGGCTCGACTACGAGGAGCCCGGCCCGTTCGAGCGTTTCCTGCTGGGGTAGCAGGCTGCCCCCCGGCCCAGGTTCGACGAACTGCCATGGGGTTGCGTATGGTGCGGCCCGGAAACCGAGGAGGAGAGGCATGGGCAAACTGGAAGGGAAAACGGCCCTGATCACGGGCGCCGCGTCCGGCATCGGCAGGGCAAGCGCGCTCTGCTTCCACGCGGAAGGCGCGGCCGTCATGTGCGCCGACATCAACCTCGACGGCGCCAGGGACACCGCCGCTGCCATCTCCGAGCACGGGGGCAGGGCCGCGGCCATCCTGCTCGACGTCGGCGACGCGGCCGCGGTCGAAGCCGCCCTGCACGAGACCATCCAGGAACTCGGGGGGCTGAACGTCCTCTTCAACAACGCCGGCGTAGGCGGGGGCTATGGCTGGGACGACGTCCTCCGCATCAACCTGGAGGGCGTCTACAACGGGCTGTACTACGGCTGCCGGCTCATGGCCGAACGTGGCGGCGGGGCGGTGGTCAACACGGCCTCGATCGCGGGGCTCGTGGCACTGATGCGGCCGCCCGTAGAAGGTCTCCCGGCGCCTGAATACGGGGCCGGGGCGTACCAGGCTTCGAAAGCCGCGGTCATCGAACTCACGCGGCAGTTCGCGGTCGACTACGCGACCCGCGGCGTCCGCGTGAACGCCGTGGCGCCGGGATACATCGTGACGCCAATGACTGCGATGCTGCGCGAACTGCCGGCGGCCGAGGCGTTCCTCGCCAACCTCCACCCGATGGGCCGCCTTGGCCAGCCGGAGGAGATCGCGGCGGCGGCAGCTTTCCTCGCGAGCGACAGTGCTTCGTTCATCACCGGGGTGACGCTCCCGGTCGACGGGGGCTATACCGCTCGATAGGTCCGGCGCGGCTGCTCAGTCTGCCGAGGACGGTTGCGGCGCGGGCGAGCGGCCCCACCGCCACCGTGCCATCACCTTCGCGAACGCGGCGCCCTGGACCAGCGCCACGCCAGCGACGATGAGGCCGAGCCCGGCGAAGAGGTCCCACCCGACGGATTCGTCGAGGACGAGCCAACCGAGAAAGACGCCGATCGGCGGCAAGAGATAGGTGACCACGGACGCGCGGACGGCGCCGACCTGGTTGATCAGCCACATGTAGATGACGACGGTGAACCCGGACCCGGCGAGACCGAGCGCGAGGAAGCTCGCCCATTCGTTCGCCCCGAGACTGGCATGGTCGTAGGCGCCCGTAGTGAGTGCGACGGGCAGAAGGATGGTGGCCGCGACCACAATCTGGCCGACGGTGAGCGGTATGGCCGGGACGTCACGTAGCCAGCGCCTGATACTGACCGAGGAAATGCCGTAGCACATTGTCGCGGTCACGACCAAGGCGAGCCCCCGAGTGGAGTGACTGCCAAGGCCGCCGGTGTCATTCAGGGCGAGGACCACGACTCCGCTGAAGCCGAGGACGAGGCCGGCGATGCGGCCGCGGCCGAGGTGGTCTCCCTTGATCAGGAGCGTTGAGAAGATGGCTGTCCAGAGCGGCATGCTCGCGTTGGCGATGCTGGCGACGCCGCTGGGGATGTCGCGCTGCCCAAACGCGTTGAGGCTCCAGGGAAGGGCGAAGTTGGTCACACCGAGGACCGCGATCGCGGCGAGCCTGGACCGTGACCGCGGGAAGCTACGGCGGGCGAGGATGGCGAACGGGATAAGGCCCACAACCCCAAGACCCACCCGTCCGGCGCTAACCCCAAGCGGCTCGACGCCGGCGTTGATGAGCACGCGGACGAACAGAAACGAGCCGCCCCAAATTGCGGCCACGGCAGACAGGGCGATGAGCTGGCGTGGCGTCACCGGGCGGCCTCCATCCCCGAAGGGTAACAGGCCATTCGGGGGAGCGGTCAGGGCCAGGCGGGGCCGCCGTACTGTAGATCGCAGGTGGTCCGGAAGAGCGCGCGCCAGCCGTCAACGGCGAGCGCCGGGCCGGTGAAGCCCGGACATTCGAGGTGGCGAAGGAGGAGCGGGAGGACACCGCCGGGTTCGCCGAGCAGGAGACGGTCAATAGCTTCCCTCGGCGCACCGGCTGCGGTGGTGGCGGGTCGCCCCGTGGTTTCGTCCAAGACGAGGACCTGGTGGGGGTAGAGATGGCAAGCGTCGGGGCGGCCTTCGTAGCGAGTGCAGGCGAGTTCGGGCGAGAGCAGGGCGCAGCGGTTGGCCACCCGGGCGAGGAGATAGGGCCGGGCCAGGGGGAGCGCGATGGGCTCGCCCGCTTCGGATTCGAGGAACTCCAAGGGAGCAAGCCCGGAGGTGGCCCGCATCCGCTCCACTTCGGAGTCTCCCAGCGACACGCTGAAGGTGCGGCAGCAGTGGGCGTCGCAGGCCTGGGGCTGGCAGATGAACGATGGCTGCCCGGGCAGCAGCAGCGAATAGGCGCGGTAGCGCGACTCCACCCGCTGCCAGGCGTCCACCAGCCGTTGAAGCGTGCGTTTGTCCACGCTGAGCATGGTACCTCGCGGCCGGAGAGGGCGGTCCGCGTTGCTGGTAGGCGGCCGGCTGGATATCCTTGCCATCCCCGTCCCGGGCCATTGGGTTAACTTTGAGCAACGAACAGAACATCGAAAGCCTGCCTATCGAAGAGCGCGCACAACTGCGGAAGCAGACGGCTGCCCAGGCGGTCAAACTGGCGATCAGCGGTCGATGGGAAGAGGCGGCGAACCTCAACCGCGAATTGATCCGGGTCTTCGGAGACGAGGCGGAAGCGTACAACCGGCTGGGCAAGTCTCTGACCGAACTTGGCCAGATCACCGGTGCACGGTCGGCGTACGCGAAGTCGCTCGAACTCGAACCGATGAACACGATCGCCCGCCGGAACCTCGACAAGCTGTCGACCATGGAGGACAAGACCGCAGCGGCGCAGCCTCCAAGCCAGCTAGACACACGGCTGTTCATCGAAGAGACCGGGAAGTCCGCGGTCACGACGCTCCAGGCGGTTGAGCCCGACCGGACGACCGTGCTCGACGCGGGCGACGTCGTGGAGCTCCGGGCCCAGGGCAAGGCCGTAAACGTGCATGCCCTCACCGGCGAGTACGTGGGGATGGTCGAGCCGCGGCTCGGGCTCCGGCTGGCCAAGATGATGGCCGGCGGGAGCCTCTACACGGCGGCGCTGGTCACCGCCGGCGACGAGATCAAGGTCATGCTTCGCGAGACCTTCCAGCACCCCTCGATGATCGGGAAGGTCAGCTTCCCGAAGGCGAAGGGGACGACGGAAGTCCGCGCCTACACGCGCCGAAGCCTGCTCCGCGGCGACGAAGGGGACTTGACCGACGACGAAGAGGGAGAGGAAGAAGAGCACGAAGACGGCTGGACCGAAAGGGGCGAGGACGCGGAGCCTGCCGTGGACGTCGACCACGATGACGAAGGCTTCGACTAACCCACGCGACGCGGCAGCCACACACCCGGTCAGATAGAGAAAGGGGGCTCGCCACCATTCGGCGCGAGCCCCCTCTTTGTCGCCGTTAGCCCACCTGGGCGGCGGTGCGGCCCTGGGCGGTAAGCATGCGGTTGAGTGCGTTCACGTAAGCCCGGGCGCTGGCCACGATGATATCGGTGTCGGCGGAGCGACCGGTGAAGGTGTGCCCGTCGCGTTCGATCCGGATGGTGACCTCGCCCTGGGCATCGATGCCCTCGGTGACGCTCTTGACCGCGAACTCCGTCAGGCTCGGGGTAAGGCCGGTAATCCGGTTCATGGCGCGGTAGACCGCATCGACAGGCCCCGCGCCCGTGGCCGCGTCGGTCCGGATGTTGCCGTCGGGATCGACCAGCCGGAGCGTGGCTGTCGGTGTGCTGTGGTCGCCGGCGGTCACCTGCACCATCTCCATGCGCCAGCCACCGTGTTCGGCGGTACGCATGTTGTCGTTGACGATGGCCTCCAGATCGCGGTCGTCGAGTTCGACCTTCTTGTCGGCGAGTTCCTTGAAGGCGGCGAAGACGCGGCTCAGTTCTTCTTCGCCGAGGTTGTAGCCCATCTCCTCCATGTGCTTCTTGAAGGCGTGGCGGCCGGAGAGCTTGCCGAGGACTAGCTGGGTGCCCTGGGGGATGCCGATATCGGCCGGGTCCATGATCTCCCAGGTTTCGCGCAGCTTCAGGATGCCGTCCTGGTGGATGCCGGAACCGTGGCGGAAGGCGTTCTTCCCGACGACCGCCTTGTTCCACTGGATGGGCATGCCGGAGTAGGTCTCGACCATCTTGCTCGAACGCCAGATCTCCTTCGTGTTGATGTCCGTGTGGAACCCGAAGAAGTCCTTGCGCGTCTTGATGGCCATCACCACCTCTTCGAGCGAGGTGTTGCCGGCGCGCTCGCCGATACCGTTGATGGTGACTTCCACCTGGCGGGCGCCGTTCTGGATAGCGGTGAGGGTGTTGGCGGTGCAGAGGCCGAGGTCGTTCTGGCCGTGGAAGCTGACGCGCGCCTTGTGGATGTTGGGGACGCTTTCGAAGAGGGCGCGGAAGAGGCCGCCCAGCTCTTCAGGGATGGCGTAGCCCACCGAGTCGGGGATGTTGATGGTGGTCGCGCCGGCGTCGATGCAGCGGCGGACGATGTCGAATACGAACCGTGGATCGGCGCGGGTGGCATCCATCGGGCTGAACTCAACGTTCGAGGTGTACTTGGCCGCGTGGCGGACCATCGCCTCAGCCTGCGTGAGGACCTGCTCGCGGTCTTTGTGGAGCTGGTGGGCCATCTGGATGTCGCTGGTGTTGATGAAGACGTGGATGCGGGGGTCGGCGGCGCCCTTCACGGCTTCCCATGCGGTGTCGATATCGCTGGCAACGGCCCGGGCAAGGGCAGCGATGGTGGCGCCGCGCACTTCGCGGGAGACGGCCTGGACGGCTTCGAGGTCGCCCGGGGTTGAGCAGGGGAAGCCGGCCTCGATGATGTCGACGCCGAGGCGCTCCAGCTGGCGGGCGATTTCGAGCTTTTCCTGGGGAGTGAAGGCAACGCCGGCCGACTGTTCGCCGTCGCGCAGGGTGGTATCGAAGATGTAGATCTTTTCGGTCACGGGTGGGGTCCTCCTCGGGTGGGTGCGGGGGCGGGGTGCCGGGCGGCCGCTGCGCGGCGAGCGCAAAAGCGGCGGCAAGGCTCTGCGTGGTTCAAGTGAAGTGACGGTGCGTGAACGGGAGAATCAGGAGCGTCGGAGGGCGCGCCCCGGCGAGTCCGGGGCGGTCGAGGCA
Source organism: uncultured Anaerolineaceae bacterium (assembly GCA_964438865.1). Classification (GTDB taxonomy): domain Bacteria; phylum Chloroflexota; class Dehalococcoidia; order Tepidiformales; family Tepidiformaceae. Next base: position 73,389 of record CAYTMI010000006.1, read on the forward strand.
TCCTTCATAAAGTGCAGCAGCATCGTGCGCATGTTGGAAGGTAGTGTGGGCGAGACGGCGGCAGAATGCAAGCAGGGATCGCCCTCAGCCTTCGGTGATCACCCGCATAGGGCTCCACCGGCCAATCACGCCCTGTCCGCGGCAACTGACGGAACGGCCATCGACAATGTCGATCTCGGACATGAGGCCGAGGGCGGCTGTGAACCCGGTGATCTTGTCGGGCAGGTTCTCGTAGCGATCGACCACGCGGCCGCCGGCTTCGAACTCCACCGTGTCCGCCGCCTGGTCGTAGGTGATGCGGTAGGAGTGGACCTGCCCGGGCGCGGCAGGGTAGTCCTTGAGTTCGTTGAAGATGCAGAACGCGCGGGCCGGGCCCGTGTCAGGGATGGTCACCCCAGGGAAGGGGAGCCGCCCGTAGACCGTCGCGACCGCGTCGCTGCTGGTGAAGAAATCGAGCGCCCAGCCCGTGCTGAAATCGAGCAGGTTCCAGGACACGTAGCCGTCGTAGAGCTCACCGGGGCGGGTGCCTACGGTGCGGGCCGCGGCCTGGATTTCGAACGTGATCTTCCCGCCCGGGGGCACGGCGAAGCGGTCGCGGGAAAAGTACATGTGCTTGGCGTTGTCGAGGATTTGGACCCGGTTGTTGGAACGGGTGTAGGGGACGGCCGCCACCTGCAGCCAGCCGTTCCGGACGAGGATCAGGGCTCCGGGTTCGCGGTATTCCCAAGTCTCTCCCCCCGGCAAGGGGAAGCTGGCCTGGACCCACGGCGAGCCCGGCTCCAAGATGCGGTTGAAGTCGCCGGCGACGGTTTCCGTGCGGCTACCAGCCACGGGTGGAGAGGAGCTCCTTTTCGTGGAGCGAACCGACAGCGATGCCGGGCATGGCCTTGCCAAGGCCGGTGCTGACGCGGGCGATAACGTCGGCGTCCATGAAGTGCGTCGTCGCTTCGACGATGGCCTTGGCGACGAGTGGCGGGTTTTCTGACTTGAAGATGCCGGAGCCCACGAACACGCCGTCGGCGCCGAGACGCATCATCAGGGCGGCATCGGCGGGAGTGGCCACGCCGCCGGCCGCGAAGTTGACGACCGGAAGGCGGCCTTCGCGCTTCACCTGCTGAACAAGGTGGAGCGGGGCCTGCATCTCCTTCGCGGCGGTGTAGACCTCGTCATCGGGCATGTTCTGGAGGCGGCGGATCTCGTCGTGGACTGCGCGCATGTGGCGGACGGCCTCGACGATGTCGCCGGTGCCGGCTTCGCCCTTGGTGCGGATCATGGCGGCGCCTTCGCCGATCCGGCGGAGGGCCTCGCCAAGGTTCCGGCAGCCGCAAACGAACGGCACCGTGAAGGCCTGTTTGTCAATGTGATGGGTTTCATCGGCCGGCGTCAGGACTTCCGACTCGTCGATGTAGTCGACGCCGAGCGCCTGGAGGACTTCCGCCTCCACGAAGTGGCCGATGCGGGCCTTGGCCATCACCGGGATCGTGACCGCCGCGATGATCCCGCGGATCATCTCAGGGTCGCTCATCCGGGCGACACCGCCGTCTTTGCGGATGTCCGAGGGGACGCGCTCGAGTGCCATGACCGCGCAAGCCCCGGCCTCCTCCGCGATCCTTGCGTGCTCCGGTGTGACGACGTCCATGATGACGCCGCCTTTCAGCATCTGGGCGAGACCCACTTTCACTGCCCAGGTCCCTGTCTGTGTCATCGTTAGCCTCCCTGAAGCGCCCGGTTAGCCGATCGAATCCCGGCGCGCGCGTGTGAGTCGTTGTAGGACAAGTGTAGGGGAGGGTCCCGCTGGGCGGATAGGGGAAGGAGCGCACGCGTGCCGGGGGGAACCGAAACCCGGGGCGCCAGCAGTCAGGCGGCAGCCTGCCGGGGAGGCTTGGCGGTCCGGACTGTGTTCTTGCCGTGGCGCTTGGCTGCGAGCAGGACCTGGTCGGCGCGGCGGATGGTGCTTTCGGCGTCTTCACCGGGGGCGCGCTCGGCGCAGCCGATGGAGACGGTGGTCGGCGCTTCCTCAGAGACTGCTTCGCGGAGGCGGTCGGCTATCCGGTGGGCTTCGCGCAGGCCGGTCCCAGGGAGCGCGATGACGAACTCTTCGCCACCATAGCGGGCAACGTGGTCACCGGCGCGGAGGTTCGAGGCAAGAAGTGTGGCAACGCTGGCGAGCACGTCATCGCCGTAGAGGTGGCCATGCTCGTCGTTCAGGCGCTTGAAGTCGTCGAGGTCGAGCATGAGCACGGCGAATGCCGCCTTGGGGTCATCGGCGAAGGTATCGAGCCATTCGAAGAAGTGACGGCGGTTGGCGAGGCCGGTGAGGGGGTCGACCTCGGCAAGGGCTCGGGCCTGGCGTTCGGCGTTGCGCCACGCGGTGCCAATCGCCGAGGCCAGCGCGGCCATCGCAACGGCGACAACGACCATGGTCACGAAATCTGCGTCGAACGCTGATGGCAGGGGGCCGGGGGAGATGATGATCCGGCTAATGGCGAGGTTCGCGACGATGAAGCCGGCGAGGGCCCCATATGCCACTCCGTGGATGCGCCGCGCGTAGCCAACCAGTGCGTAGAGGTAGATGGCCCAGAATGCGGAATTGGGGTCGGCGTTGGCCATCCAGGCGGCGGTGATGCAGGAGACATCGAGGGCAGGCGTCATGACTTCGATCAGTGCCCACGGCCGCTGGCGGTTCTTGCGAAAGAGGATGTACCACGCGTGGAAGAGGTGATAGCCACCAACCCACGCGACCGAGCCCCACCGCGCGGCCGGCTCGGCCGCGAAGTATCCCATCGCGGCGCCAACACAGTAGAAGGCAGCAATGCTGCTTTGCAGGATGAGCACCTGCACTTCCAGGTGGTTGCGGTCGACAGGAGCCGGGGAGGGCACGGGGCGGTGCTCCACTGGCAGATAGTGCGGCAAGTTCCCTCCTCACCAGACAGTTCGACACGTGCTGGCAACCGGGAAAGTTGAGTCTCGGTGGAGAGCAGCCTCCGCATCCACCGGATCGCAAGGATTCCCGCCGGGGCGCGGCCGAATCGGCGTTTCGTCACGTGACTGACACGGGCGGCGGAGGGGCTGCGTCAACCAAGACGCCCAGCGCTGTTCCCCAGACGACACCCGGGCGTAACCCGGACTGGAAGGAGCCGCGGATTCTAACGTTTCGCCTATCTGGACGCAGGCCTGGGAGCCGTTGATCTTCCTGAGGAACGCTCATGAGTGGGATCTACTACGACCCGGCGGAGCGCCGCCTGCGCCTGGTTTCGGGCGCCGCGGAGCCTGCGTGGCCGCTGGTGACGCACAACCTGGCGGCGCCCGCGCACCGCTGCCGCCGCATCCTCCGCGGGTGGCTGGCCGCCGAAGAGATCGACGCCATCGAATGGCCCGAAGAGATCCTCCGCCGCTCAGCCTGAGACCGGCGATACAATGCCAGCGTGGAGACAACGGAGATCTCGCGCCGGCTTGCCCAACTCGACGCATCGCCGGCCCCGGCGGTGCAGCGGTTCGATGGCGGGGCAGCCTTCGCGGGCCGGGTGGCCGTCCTCCCCTCGGCGTTCAACCCCCCGACCGTCGCCCATTTCGCCCTGCTCGAAGCTGCGCGCCCGCCGGGCGGGGCCTGCGCGGCGATGCTGAGCACGAAGAACGTCGCCAAGGGGGTGCACGGTGCATCGCTACCCCAACGGGTCGAGATGCTCCTGGCCTCCGGCGAGGACGTGGCCGTGCTTGCGGTGAACGCGGCCCGGCTGGCCGACCAGGGGGACGCGCTCCGGGCAGCCTTCCCGGGAGTCGAGTTCGACTTCGTGGTGGGGTACGACACACTCGTGCGGCTGTTCGACCCCCGGTACTACGGCTCCATGGACGACGAACTCGCGGAGTTCTTCTCGCACCACCGGGTGGTGGCCGTGAACCGGGGCGACGACACCATCGACGCGGTCCTCGCGTTCCTCTGCGACGACCCGGCGCAACGGTTCGCGAAGCGGGTCGTCGCCGTGGAGGTGCATGAGGAACACGCCACGGTCTCGTCTACCGACGCGAGGGAGGCGGCTGGCCGCGGCGAGCCCCACGAGACGGTGGCGCCGGGCGTGGCGGCCTACATTCGCGCGAACGGCCTCTACCAGTAGCGCTCCTACCCGGAAATCGCCGACAGGTCCGGGCCGCCCCCGCTGGCGACGACACCGGCCGCCTCCAGCGCCGCGACAGCCGCGTCATCCATGCCGAGCAGTTCTTCGAGCACGTCGCGTGTATCGGCGCCGAGGTCAGGTGGCGGGCCTTTGATCCCGGTCTCGCTCCGGGACATGCGGAGCGGCGTGTTGGCAATCCGAATGGTGCCGGCCTTCGCGTGGGTGACGGGGACGACCATCCCCCGGTGCTGGACCTGGGGGTCGTCCACCAACTGAGGGATGGTGTTCACCGGCCCGCAGGGGATGCCGGCGGCGCCCATCTCCTCCAGCCAGTGCGCGACGGGACGTTGCTTGAAGGCTTCGCTCAACACTGGCTCAAGTTCGGCGTGGAGGGCGGTTCGCCGGGGGCTGGTTTCGAAGCGTGCGTCGCCGATCAGCTCCGTCAGCCCGAGGATGGCGCAGAAGAGCTGCCACTGGTTCTCTTCGCCAAAGCCGAGAGCCACCACGAGCCAGCCATCCGCCGCTTGGAAGGCCTGGAAGGGGGTGGCCGATGGGTGGCGGGTGCCGAGCGGCTCGGGCGCCTTTCCTGTCACCGAATAGCGCATCACCGCGTTTTCGAGCGCGCTCACCTGGCAGTCCAGCATGCTTATGTCGAGAGCCTGCCCGCGGCCGCTGCGCTCGCGTTCGTGCATGGCGGTGAGGATGCCGATGGCCGTGTAGAGCCCGGCGACGATGTCGCCGTAGGACGCCCCCGGACGGATGGGCGGGCCGCCGGGTTCGCCCGTAATCGAAAGGATGCCGCCCATCCCCTGGACGATGATGTCGAGCGCCGGCCGCTCGCGATAGGGGCCGGTCTGCCCGAACCCGGAGGTGCTGGCGAAGATGAGGCGGGGATTCGCGGCCGCGAGCACCTGGTAACCGATGCCGAGGCGGTCCATCGTGCCGGGGGTGAAGTTTTCCATCACGACATCGACCTTCGCGGCCATGCGGATGAAGAGGTCGCGGCCTTCGGGCTTCCGGAGGTCGATGGAGATGGAGCGCTTGCCGCGGTTCACGCTGAAGAAGTAGCCGCTCACGCCGCCCTGGTACGGCGTGGTGGTGCGGGCGACATCGCCCCACGGCGGCCGCTCGACCTTGATGACGTCGGCGCCGAGGTCGCAGAGGATCATCGAAGCGTAGGGACCGGAGAGGACCCAGGTCAGGTCGAGGACGGTGATGTCTTCGAGTGGACGGCTCATGGGGGCGCATCATCCCGGTGGGGTGGGGCGGTGTCCAGCGCCGCCGACGGCTTTGCACAACAAGCCCGCGCCAGGGTCTTAGCCAGTGACTCCCGCGATGGCCGGTTCGGCGGCGAGGGTGCCGTCCCGCTCGAGTGGACGAATGAACTCAAGACCGCGCGTTCGAGGTTGGCGCAAGGGCGAGCGACGGGCCGAACGCTACTGCGGTCGTGCCCACGCTGCGTGCACGTCCTCTATCGGATTCACCTTGTGTTTGATTATGCTCATCATGCCGTTCCTGCTCCTGAACCGAATGCTAGTTCGAAAGAGCCGAACCGACGGACCGACGGCCCGCGCAGTCACGAAACGTAACGTGACAAGAATCTTCAGACACTCGTTGCGCCACCGTCCGGTGGTGTGCTAGACTCCTTGCATCCTAAGGGACGGAGTCCAACCAGCCATGTCCTCCCCCTCTGACGCCCCTCCCACTAATCGCCCGTACGCGCCTCCGTCCAACGTGATCATGGTTCTCAAGCGACTCCAATCGCGGAACCTTCCGGAGCGAATCGACCCAGAGTATCTCCGCGACTGCGGCGTTCCCGACGGTACGGTGACCCGCACGTTATTCGGCCTGCGCTTCCTTGGACTGGTCACCGAAGCCGGTGCTCCCACCCAGGAATTGCGGGCCATCGGCAACGCGACGGTGGAGGAGTACCAGTCGATCCTGACACGACTGATACGCACAGCCTACGCCGATGTGTTCAACGTCGTTGACCCGGCCGAAGACGGTCAGGAACGTATCGCCAACGTCTTCCGCAAGTACTCCCCCGCGTCGCAGCGGGCACGCATGGTCATGTTCTTCTTAGGGATGTGCCGAGAGGCTGGCATGCCCATCTTGGACACCCCCCGCCAGCGGAAGATGGCGAGTGGCCCGGCCAAGGCGAAGACGCCCGCTATGCCGAAGAAGGCGCCCGGCGTGGGGAAGCCCGGCGTGGGCTCTGCCGGTTCGGCACAAACGGGATTCCAGGCAGCGACCGGCGTCCACCCGGCTCTCGACGGGCTGATTCGCAGCTTGCCCGCGCCGGGAACCCCAATGACCAAGGAGAGCCGCGAGCAGTGGCTCGTCATGGCCGGAGCAACGCTCGGGTTCATCTACCCATTCAAACCCCCGCTGGAACCAGCAGTCGAGGACGCAGACGGAGGAGAGGAGGGCGTCGAAGAGGACGAAGAGTAGGGAAGAGCCGGACGGTCGCCGCTGGAAACTTTGACCGTCCGGCCCAGCAGACGCGCCCGTGGTGGAATGGCATACACATCGGTCTGGAAAACCGACGCCTCGCCGGGCTTGTGGGTTCGAATCCCACCGGGCGCACCTTTTCGAAGACGCCCCGGCGTTGGAAGCACCGGGAACTCCGACAGTCACGATGGAGTAAGCACCGTGACCATTCTCGACTCTACCATACCCTGACGCCGGGGCCGACCCTCTGCGGGCTCGCGCCTTGGAGCCGCCGCCACCCGGAAGATCACGCGCCGGAGCTCCCGCAGGGCCGTCCCCTGCCGCTTAGGGGGAGGCGAACGCGGCAGGCGTTGGCAACAGGTCCATTCGGCCTCAGCACCGTGTCCGAGGGTCCCATCACGAAGAGTTCCAGCCTACAATCAGGGGGAGCCCCCGTAGCTCAGGGGATAGAGCAGGCGCCTTCTAAGCGCCTGGCCGCAGGTTCGAATCCTGCCGGGGGCACATCCCCACCCTTCCCGCAACAGCCGCAGGCGGGCCGTTTGGCTCGATCCTGCGGGCCTATTGACCCTGCCAACCGCTCGCGAAGGGGATAGCATGGTGCTATGGCATCGATAGAAGAGCACCTGAAACGATGGATCGTGGCCGGCGTCTTGGACGAGGCGACCGCCACGGGGATACGGACGTTCGAGCAAGAGCAGCCTGCCCCCCGGCGCGAGGGGCCGGGACTGATGGAAGTGCTGGTGTACCTGGGGGTCGCCGTGGTCTGTGTCGGCGTCGCGATCCTCGTGGGGAGCAATTGGGAAGACCTGGAGGAGTGGGCGCGGGTGGCGGTGATCGGCGTGCCGGCAGTGCTCGCCATCGCGGCTGGCCAGGGACTGCGGAGCAGCGGCCAGCCCGAGCTTGAGCGCGGCGGACAGCTCGCATGGCTGGCCGGGGAAGGGCTGGTGGCCGGGACTGTCGCGGTGCTCACCGACAACGCCGGCTGGGATTCGGAGAACGTGAGCCTCGCCGCCGCGGTGGCCCTCGCCGGTGCCGGGTTAACGCTCTGGGTAATCGCTCCGAGCCACCTCCAGGTCGCGGGGGTGGCCGTGGCGCTCTTTGCGCTGCCGATGACCCTTGGCGAACGGCTGGCGGCCGACTCAGATGAGGGGGCACAAGCCGGGCTGTTCGGCATGGCGGGATTCGGCGCGGCGGCGGTCCTCCTCGCCGATGTGGGGCTTTTCCGCCCGAAGCTGACGGCCCAGCTGGCCGCCGCGGCGCTCCTCGGCTTCGGCACGTTCGCCGGCACCATGGCGGCGGGCGATGGCGTGACGGAGGCAATCCTGTTCGTCGTCGGGGCGGCGCTCATCGCCGCGAGCATCTGGCGAGGCGTCTTCCTCTACGTGATCCTCGGGGTGGCACTGGTCTTCGCCGGCCTCATCAACAGCGTCGCGCGACACGCACCGAACGAGACCGTCGCAGCGCTCGCACTGATCGTCATCGGCGGGATGCTCGTCGCGACGGTGCTCGTGTTGGCCCAGAAGCGGCCGTGGGCGCCCCGGAACGCGCCATGAGGAGCCGGCTGGCCGTCGTCGCGACGTTCGCCGGCGTTGCCGCCCTGATCCTGCTGGCAGTGGCGGTGTGGAAGTTCGGCCAGAAGGATCCGTCGCCCCCCTCCCTTACGAAGAACCCGAACGAGGCCATCACCGGGGAGATCCTCTACATCCGTGACGAGTGCATCGTCCGGGCGGCCGCATCGGGCGCCTCGAAGCAGACCGTCAGTTGTCCGGTCCCCAACACCGTCTCGTGGGTCGACGCGGACACCGTGCGGTACTGGCGATATGACGGCGGCGGGCCAACGGCCGTGAACGTGAACCTGGCCACCGGCGCCGAGACTCCGCTCCCGGCATCGCCGGACAGCGGAGTCTCCTCGGCGCCGGGCAAGCTGCCGCCCCAGCGATCCGAAGCGACCTCGCCGAAAGGGGAGTCCGTTTCCTTCGACAAGGACGGGTCGCTGTACCGCTCGACCCCGGGTGAGACCGGGCGGGTGCTCATCTTCGAATACGACGGACCGGATTCGCGGCGGCCGGATTTCATAACCTGGTCGCCGGACGGCGAATGGGTGCTCCTTTACTACGCCGACAGGGACTACAACCGCGGCGAACTCTGGATCGTGCGTCGCGACGGCACCGTGAGCGGCACCATCGCCACCGGCGTCGAACGGTCCGCTTCCTGGTGGATCGACGGGGTGGGGTACCTGCCGGAGTTCCAGTAGGCAGTATCGTTCCAGTAGGCAGGCGGCGCGACAGCGACCGCGAGGGCGGCTATCCTTCGGCCATCAACCGGGAGGGGCCGCCGTGGTCGCACCAGCATTCGTTGCCAGCAAGCCAGAGGACGTGGGGATTGACCCCGAGAAGTTGGAGGCAGTCTTCGCGCGGGTGAAGCGGGATGTCGACGACGGGATCCTGCCGAGCGCTTCCGTCGCTGTCGCCCGGCAGGGCAAGGTTGCGGGCTTCCGGGTGTTCGGACAGGCGATGCAGGGCGGCGTGATGAAGCCCGCCACCGAGGACACGCTCTACAGCATTTTCTCCAGCACGAAGGCGATCGTCGGGGCCGCGACCTGGACGCTGTTCGAAGAAGGGCTGCTGAAGCTGGACGAGAAGGTAGCGGACATCATTCCTGAGTTCGGCACCAACGGAAAGGATGTCGTCACCGTGGAGCAAGCGATGCTTCACATCGGTGGCTTCCCGCTGGCGCCACTCGGGCCTGGCCGCTGGGAGACGCGCGAGGGGCGGCTGCGGTCGTTCTCAGATTGGCGGCTGAACTGGGAGCCGGGCACGAAGTTCGAATACCACGCCACCTCGCTGCACTGGGTGCTGGCGGAGATCATAGAACGGCGGACGGGAGTCGAGTTCAAGCAGTTCGTCCGGGAGCGCATCATCGAGCCGATGAAGCTCCACGAGTTCTACCTCGGGTTGCCCGCGGAACTGAATGCGCAAGTCGCGGACGTGCTCCACGTGGTGCCGCCGGTCCCACCGCCCGGCGGATGGGGCGAAGTCACCCCGGACGCGATCCTCAACTTCAACCGGCCGGAGGTGCGCGCAGTGGGCGTCCCCGGCGGCGGCGGGATTGCCCGGGCGGCGGAACTTGCGCTCTTCTACCAGCCGCTCATCAACGGCGGCGTCACCGCGGATGGGACCCGGATCATGAAGGCCGAGACCATCGAATTCGCGACCAAACCGCGGACCAGGGACTTCCACGTCGACCTGATGTTCCAGAAGCCGGTGAACCGGGCACTGACGGTGGTGGTTGCGGGAGACGCAGAGAACGCGGTCTACCGCGGGTTCGGGCGGACGACATCGCCGCGGGCGTTCGGGCACGGCGGGGCTGGCGGCCAGATCGGCTGGGGCGACCCTGAGACGGGCATCTCGGTCGGGTACTGCACCAACGGCTTCGTGGACGACCTGATGCAGGGCCGGCGTGGGGTCGCGGTCAGCAGCCTGGTGGCGGTGTGCGCGGGTTAGCCCTGGGGTTCGAGCACCACCATGGGTATGGCAACTCCGCGGCTTTCCGGGTACTTCGCGAAGGCCGGGTTGAGCGATTCCATCCGTGCCCAGAGTTCAGCGCTCTCGTCCGGAGGGGCGATCCGCGCCCGGGCCTGAAAGCGCCGGCGGCCGACCTCGACCGTGACCTCCGGGTTCATCTGGACGTTGCGGAACCAGGCGGGCTCCCAGTGACCAGCATTCGAACTGGCAACGACGACAGCGGCATCGTGTTGGAGGTAGACCAGCGGGACGGTCCGCGGTTTGCCGCTTTTCCGTCCCCGCACGGTCAGGAGGAGCACTGGCACGTGGTTTACTCTGCCGCCCACGCGCCCACCGGACCAACGGTACGCGGACCGATGGAGCACACCGAAGCCTCTCTTGCCAGCGGCAAGCAGCGCGCCTTTGAACGAACTACGGTTGATGGCCAAGGATCTGCCCTCCGGTCGAGCCGCGGACGGCTCGGGACGACTTCGCCGCGAAGCCTACCACATGGGTTACCGATGTCGCCGGTGCGTACCCGGTTCCGCAGGTCTGCGCGCGCTAACTGCCGCTGGCGCCGGGCACACCCTGGGGCACCGCGCCGGGGGCCGGCCTGGCAAACCGCTCAGTGGCGAAGCGGACCGAGTAGACTGCGAGCCCGAGCAGGATCGCAGCCCCCACCACCGGCGTCGAAACCCGTTTCAGCGCCGTGACATCGGCAAGCAGTCCCGTGGAGAAGACGACAAGACCCAGGTTCGTCCCCCAGAACACGACCTGGTCGGCACGTGGCCAGCGGACGTCGATGCGGTTCGTGGCCGCGAACATGAGGCCGAAAATGGCATTGGTCATCACGCCGATGAACATGGTGTGGTCGAGCGCCAGCAGTTCGTGGTCGGGGACGTTGTCGAAGTTGCCCTTGTAGCGGGCCACGAGGTACTGGATCAGCAGGATGTTCGCGACCGTGGCGATGGCGCTGGTCGCGGCGAACCGTGCCGGCCCCCGGCCGAGCCAGTCGACTTTCCGGAACAAGGGCCACATCCGCCAGACGAAGATCCCGACGCCCACCAGTTCGAGAAGCGCCGCAGCCGGCGCAAGCGGCGTGATGTCGAGCAGGAGCGAGAAGAGAAGGACAACGCCGCCGAGAAACGGGAAGACCATCTGGATAGTCCCGAGTCGGCGCGCGGGGTCGGGACGCGGCCACTTGAAACACCATTCGCTGAGCGCCATGCCGACCGGGATGAGGAAACCCACCACCATCGTCCCGGGATGGGCATCTTCGCCCCCGGATGGGAGCACGTTGCGGCCGGTCGCGATTTCGTACCCGAGGAGGACGCCCACGACGCCGCCAACGACAGAGGTGCCCATTGCGACCAAGAATCCCCAGTGCGGGGCAGTCATCGCGATCCCGCGGGCGCGGAGGACGACCCAAACGAGGAAGCCCGCAATCGCCAGCAGCGCGAACGACCCGAAGAACGGCCGGGCTTCGCCGAAGGTGAGGAAGAACGTGGCGACGAAGGCTGGGACGGCTATGAGCGCCAGCACCGTGAGCCCTCGGACGGCGCGCACTTCAGTCTGGCCGGGATGGTGGCCTTCGCCGAAGAGCCAGAGGGAGGCGGCGAAGACACTGAGCGTGATCCAGCCGAGCGTCCCGGCGTGGACGTGCGTGAGCAGCGTCTTGCGGCCGAAGTCCGTCACATCGGTGCCGTTGAGAATGCCAACAACGACCGTGAAGACGAAGATAACCAGGGCTTCCTGGAGGAGGAGGACGGCCTCGTTGCGGAAGGGCCCGCCCGGTTCAGAGTTCGACGAAAGACTCACGCTTGCCCCCAGCCGTTGTTGAGCTTGATCTCGCGGAATCCTACAGAGCCGGGCGGTGGCGCGCACCCCCTCTTCGGCGCGCAACGCCGGCGCGGAAGCGCGTCCAGGCGACAGGGCACCACCGTCCGCTTCCTTGGGATGCGGGGCGTTGGTATGATCTCCTCCGGCAATGCGGGATACCCGCGTGCCGGTAGTTACGGCCCGGCTTTCCCCCAAACCCGCCGGATGAACGACTGCCCGAGACACCCCGATTCCGGGAAGGAGAAGGACGTTGGGCAAGATTAACGTGGCAATCGTGGGCGTGGGGAACTGCGCCTCATCGCTGGTTCAGGGCGTCGAGTTCTACAAGAACGCCGAAGCCGGCGACGTCATCCCGGGGCTCATGCACCCGGTCCTTGGCGGCTACCACATCAACGACATCGAATTCAAAGTCGCCATCGACATCGACATCGAGAAGGTCGGCAAGGACCTCAGCGACGCCATCTTTTCAGGGCCGAACAACACCTTCAAGTTCACCGATGTCCCGAAGACGGGCGTCACCGTCGCCCGTGGTATGACCCATGACGGCCTCGGCAAGTACCTCAGCCAGATCATCACGAAGGCGCCCGGCGGCACCGCCGACATCGTCGGCCTGCTCCGCGACAACGACATCGACGTCGTCATCAACTACCTGCCGGTTGGGTCGGAAGAAGCGACGAAGTGGTACGTGGAGCAGACGCTCGCGGCCGGCTGCGCTTTCATCAACTGCATCCCGGTGTTCATCGCCCGCGACCCCAACGGCTACTGGCCGCGCCGCTTCGAAGAAGCCGGGGTGCCGATCATCGGCGACGACATCAAGAGCCAGGTTGGGGCAACCATCGTCCACCGCACGCTCACGCGCCTCTTCGCCGACCGCGGCGTGCGCCTCGACCGCACCTACCAGCTGAACTTCGGCGGCAACACCGACTTCCTCAACATGCTCGAACGCGAGCGCCTCGAATCCAAGAAGATTTCGAAAACGAACGCCGTGACCAGCCAGCTGGACTTCCCGATGGCGCCGGAAAACATCCATGTCGGGCCCAGCGACCACGTGCCGTGGCTCCTCGACCGCAAGTGGTGCCACATCCGGATGGAAGGGACCACCTTCGGCAACGTGCCGCTCAATCTGGAACTCAAGCTCGAAGTCTGGGACAGCCCCAACAGCGCCGGCGTGGTCATCGACGCCATCCGCTGCGCGAAGCTGGGCCTGGACCGCGGGCTCAAGGGGCCGCTGTTGGCCCCGAGTTCGTACTTCATGAAGTCGCCGCCGGTGCAATACCACGACGACAAGGCGCGCGACGCTGTCGAGGCGTTCATCGCCCAGGGGTAGCCGTGCAATATCGCCTCTGGCAGGTGGTCAGTGCGCTGATCCGGCGCATTCCGCCACGGGCGAGCTACGTGATCGCGGGGGCTGCCGGATCAGCAGCGTTCTATTGCTGGCCACGCGGCCGCCGCGCGACCATCCGTAACTACCGGCAAGTGCTGTCCGGCGCGCCTCCTTCGGAGGTCCGCCGGGTGGCCCGCCGATCGCTGGTGAACTACTGCAAGTACCTCACCGACTTCGTGAGGTTCCCTTCACTCCCGGCGCCGGTGCTGATCGAACAGGTACTCGGCGCAGAGCGCTTCGCCGAGCTGGACCGGGTGATGGCGCGGGGGAAGGGCGCGATCATCGTCTGCACTCATTTCGGTAACTGGGACCTGGGGGCGGGCGCCACGGCAGCGCGCGGGTTTCCGCTAACCGTGCTCGCGGAAACGTTCGCGGACCCGCGGCTGGACGAGATGGTGGTGGGCGCCCGGAAGCGGCTGGGCATGGAGGTCATCAAGATCGAAAAAGCCGGGCCGTCGCTGGTGCGGACGCTGCAGCGAAACGGGTTGCTGGCGTTGCTGATCGACCGGCCGACGCCGGGAGAGGGAGTCACGGTGCAGTTCTTCGGCTCGGACGTCGAAGTCCCGGCGGGGCCGGCGCGGCTGGCCTTGCGCACGGGCGCGGCGGTGGTCCCCGTCGCTTTCGCGCGAGTGGCGCCCGGCGCACCAACGGTCACCACGCTCGCCGAGTTCCTGCCCCCTCACACCCCGACCGGGGACCAGGCGGCAGACGTGACCGCCATCACCCAGGCGATCATGTCGGCGCACGAAGCGTTCATCCGGCGCCACCCGGACCAGTGGTACATGTTCCGGGAGATGTGGCCGAGGCCAGCCACGGCGACATCGTGACGAAGTACTGGCTCCTCCGGTTGCTGATCCCGGCGGCGGCGCGGGTGCCGTGGGTTGCCTACCGGATGGCCGCGCCGACGGGCTGGATCGCGTGGCGGTGCCGGCGGCGGCTGCGCGAAACCCTCACCCGAAACCTGATGCCCCTCTGTGACGGCGACCGTCGCCGGGCCGGGCGGGCGGGGAGGCGGGCCTGCCAGAACGTCGTGGGCTACTGGATCGACATGATGACGCTCGCCCGGCGCGACATGCGCGAGTTCGAACGGCGGCATCTCACGGTCGAGAACGAGGGGCTTGCCTGGCCGCTGGCGGAAACGGGCCCTGTCGTCATCGTCAGCGCCCACGCGGGGAACCCGGAGATGGGCGCGATGGCGGTAACGTCGCGCCGAAGGGAGTACGTAGCGCTCGTGGAACCGCTGGAGCCGCCGCAGTTCGCTGAGCTGATGGGGAAGTTGCGGGCGCGGACCGGCGGCCGCTACCACGATGCAGGGATCGCCGGCCTGCGCGTCTGCCTCGAAACCCTGCGCGCGGGCGGAGTCGTCGCGCTCGTGGCTGATCGCGACGTCCAGGGGACGGGGGTCTGCGTGCCGTTCGCCGGGAGGAGTGCCCGGATGCCCCGCGGACCGTGGGACCTCGCCCGGCGCACGGGAGCGACGGTCCTGCCAGTCCTGACCCGGCGAACCGGCCGCGATTCCTTCCGCGTCGTCGTCTACGAACCGTTCAAGGTAGCTTCGACCGCGGATCGGGAAGCGGACGTGCGGGAGGCCGCCGCCCGCTGGGCCGCCCTGCTCGATTTGCACATCCGGCGCTACCCGGCGCAATGGACGGTCCTCGAAGACTTCTGGGAGGTGCATGGCTGTGGCGAAGGCTGACCTCCACATCCACACGAGCGTCTCCGACGGGATGGCATCGGTTGCCCGGGTGCTCGAACGCGCCGAGCACGAACTGGACCTCGACGTGATCGCGGTAACCGATCACGAAGATGCCGCCGGCGGACTCCGCGCACGGGAACTGGCGGCGCGCCGAGGCTACCGCGTCGAAGTCATTCCCGGGGCCGAGATCACGACCATCCAGGGCCATCTGCTCTGCCTCTTCATCGAAGACACCCCGAAGAGCTTCAGGTCGATCGAAGCGACCCTGGAGTGGGTACACGAACGCGGCGGCATGGCGGTCGTGCCCCACCCGGCGAGCTGGCTGACGCGTTCGGTGAGCCGCCGCACGATCGACCGGATCTGCGCGCGTGCGGAAGCGGGCGTCACCTTCGACGCGATCGAGACCGCGAACCCCAGCCCGGCAGGCCGAGTCGCCCGGGAGCGGATGCGGGCGGCGAACCTCGCCTGGGGGCTACCGGAAACAGGGGGAAGCGACGCCCACCACCTGCCTCACCTGGGCACCGGCTGGACGGAGTTCCCGGCGGACGGCGCCGAGGGATTGCGCGCGGCCATCCTCGCCGGTACAACGCATGCGGCCATGTCCCGTTATCCTTCCGTGCGTGAGGTCGGCGTGACCCAGACCGCATTGGGACTGGCGTGGGGATATGCAGCGACGCCGCGCAAGATGCTGCGCGGGCTGCGGCGCTCCCCGGGAGGCGGCGAGTGAAAATCGCCCTGGTGTCGCCCTATGATTGGTGCGTGGAGGGTGGCGTCAACAGCCACATCACCCACCTCGCCTCGGCATTCCGGCGCTGGGGACACGACGCGGTCGTCTTCGCACCGGCATCCCGGCCAGACGAGGTCAACGGCGAGGTCGTCGTGATGGGGAAACCGCGCCGGGTGCACGCCAGCGGTTCGGTCGCGCGAATCAGCTTCGCCTGGAATCCGGGGGCGGTGAAGCGAGCGCTGGCGGAAGGCCAGTTCGACATCGTCCACCTGCACGAGCCGCTGATGCCCCTGCTTCCCTATCACTTCCTGCGCTACTCGACCGCGGCGAACGTCGGCACCTTCCACGCGGCCAAGGAGGGCGGCAACCGCTTCTATGAATACACGCGGCCGCTCACCCGGCGATGGTTCCGGAAGCTCGACGGCAAGATCGCGGTGTCACCGGCGGCGGCCAGGCTGGTGAGCCGCTATTACGCCGGCTACTACAACATCATCCCCAACGGCATCGAGTACGAGCACTTCGCCGGGCCAGTCGAGCCCCTGCCCGAGTTCATGGACGGCAAATGCAACCTCCTCTTCGTGGGGAGGCCGGAGAAGCGCAAGGGCCTGAAGTTCCTGCTCCGCGCCTACATCCGGCTCCAGGAGACCAACCCGAACTTCCGCCTGATCGTGGTCGGAGCCGGCGATTTCTCCCGCTACGAACGGCTGATGCGCCCGTTCCCGGGCGTCGTCTTCCGCCCGAACGTCCCCTACGACGAACTCCCGCGCTATCACCGGAGCGCCGCGATCTTCGTATCGCCCGCGACGGGCAACGAAAGCCAGGGCATCGCACTGCTGGAGGCGATGGCCGCCGGGATGGCGGTCATCGCGAGCAACATCGAGGGCTTCGCCGGCGTGCTCACCGACGAAGAGGAGGGAGTGCTCGTGCGGCCGAAGGATGACGAAGCCATCGCCGCGGCCGTCTCGCGGCTCGCCGGTGACGCCAGGCTGCGCGCCCGGCTGGGCGAGGCCGGGCAAGCCCGCGCTGCCCACTACAGCTGGGACAACGTCGCCCACCGGGTGCTTTCCTACTACGAACGGCTTCTCTACGAACGGCGCCAGGTGGCGGAGGTTTCGCGCGGCCGCTTGCTCGCGGCGGAGACGGCGGGATAGCGAATGCCACGCATCAACATCCTCCCGGGCACGACCCCGAAACGGCTGGCAGACCCGATTGGCCGCAGCGTCGCGCGTCTCGGGATCACCCCGAACATGGTCTCGGTCTTCGGTTTCGCCGGTAATGGGCTGGCGGCGTGGCTCATCACCCGCGACCGGCTCCTGGCCGCGGGCATCGTCTATCTCGTCTTCAGCGCGCTCGACTTCGTGGACGGCGCCGTGGCCCGGGCGACGAACCAGGCGAGCCCCTACGGCGCTGTGCTCGATGCCATCCTCGACCGGTCGAGCGAGGCGATCGTGCTCATCGCCTGTGCCTGGTACTTCGGTGATCGCGGCGAGAACGTCCAGGCCGGCGTCACCTACGCCGCGCTCTTCGGCAGCGTGGCCGTGAGCTACATGCGGGCGCGGGCCGAGGTGATGGGGCTTTCGATGCGCGAAGGGCTGTTCCGGCGGCAGGAACGGGTGGTGTTGCTGGGCGCCGGGCTGCTGTTCAACGGGCTCACGGCCGTGATCTGGCCCCTCGCCATCCTTGCGAACCTGACGGCCCTCCAGCGGTTCTACCTGATCTGGAAGGGCCTGCGGGACGCACCGGCTGACGCCTCAGCCTAGCCGGGCCGCTCGTCGCTACCGTCCGAGCCGGGAGTCTGAGCGGCCGCCGCAGCCTTCGCGCGATTCTGGGCGAGCAACTGGGACAACAGGAAGAGCATGACCGCCACCAGCGCGAACAGCACGGCGGCGCCAATCACCCCAAGCACGATGAGGTTGCTGTTGCCGTCGTCACCGGCGTCCTGCTGGGACGCGGCGCGGGGCCGGGACGTCGCGGTTGCGGTTGCGGCGGACGACTGCGGGCGCTGGGTTGGCGCGACGGTGGGGTTCGTCCTCGGCGCCGATCCGACGGCCTTGAGGAAGTTGGTCTCGAAAGTGGCCATGTCGAACCCGTACGTGTCCTTCAGCGCCTGGTCGAAGCGGGTTCCCTTCTTGATGTTCGCGAAAAACTGGGCGAACCGGGGAGCCCCGCCCGTGTCGATGAGGTACTTCACCATCGCGTAAGCCTGGCCATAGAAGACGTTCACGGTCGAGGCATCAGACGACGCGACGGCCATCGTCGTGAACGGGAGGAGCCGATTCGCCTTCGCCGCCGACTGGAAAGGCCCAACGTAATCGTCCCCGGGCTCCGACTGGGCGTAGACGGCGGCGCCTTCGTCCAGCCAGGATGGCAGCTTGCCAAGCGGGCCCTCACCGGCCGCCTGGTTGAGGATGTGTCCGAATTCGTGCCGGAGGGTGTCTGTACGGTCGTTCGTCCCGCACGACTGGGGGATGACGAGCACCACCTCGGAGCTGACCTTCGAACCACAGGTGACGACGGCAGCGTCGAAGGTTGCACCGCTCCCCGGCTTGGCTTTCTCCAGCTCCGATTCGACCGCGAAAAGCATGACCTTCACGGGGAGCTGCTTCAGGGTCACGTTGAGCAACTGTTTACCGACCCGGTCGTAGGTGTCAGCGCCGGCAGCAAGGTAGGACTCGGCGAGCGGTTTGCGGTTGCCGTAGTAGTAGACGGTCATGAAGTCGTTGCTGACCGATTCCCACTGGTGGTCCGGGGGCAGGTAGAAGTACTTCTCGGCCGGGGTCGTGGAGGTCTTGCCGTCGGCGGTCGTGATCTCCCAGTGGTAGGTGAACTGCGTGCCGACCGGGACGTAGGCGTTGCCAGTGTTGGTGTCGACCGAGACCTGGAGCGACACGGTCTTGCCGGCCGTGAACTCCTTTGGCTTGCCAATGGCGCCGGCGCCTCTGCCGGAGAGTGAGAAGCTGAGCGAAACGTCGGTGATATCGCTGTCGCTCTTCGCTTCGAGCTTGAAGGTCAGCGACTTCGGGTAGCCGTTTTCCACGGTCGAGGAGACGACCGTCGCATCGGCGGCGGCGGGGGCGGCGCCGTGGAGCAGGAACACGGCCGCGACGAAGAGTGCGGCACCGAGGACCAGGGGACGGCTCATGCTTCCTCGCCAACCCGGGATTTGAGATAGGCCTCCATGAAGCCGTCGAGCCCGCCGTCGAGGACCGCGGTCGTGTCGCTGGTCTCGAAGCCGGTGCGCAGGTCCTTCACCATCTTATACGGGTGGAGGACGTAGTTACGGATCTGACTTCCGAAGGCCATGTCGACATGCTGGCCCTTTAACCGCGCCTTTTCCTCCTCGCGGCGGTTGAGCTCGATCTCGAGCAGGCGGGATTCGAGCACCTTCATCGCGCTCTCGCGGTTGCGGCCCTGGGAGCGCTCGTTCTGGCAGGTGACTACGATCCCCGTGGGGATATGGGTGAGGCGGACGGCGGTCGAGTTCTTCTGCACGTTCTGGCCCCCGGCGCCGCTCGAGCGGAAGACATCGACCCGCACGTCGTCGGGATTCACGGTCACCTCACCCATGGATTCGACTTCGGGGAGGACTTCCACCTTCGCGAAGCTCGTGTGGCGTGCGTGCGAAGAATCAAAGGGAGACTGCCGGACGAGGCGGTGGACGCCGCGTTCGCTCTGGAGGTAGCCGTACGCGTAGGGCCCGGCGATCTCGATGGTCGCGCTCTTGATCCCGGCTTCTTCGCCCTCGGCGACGTCGAGGACCTCGGTGCCATAGCCCCGGCGTTCGGCCCAGCGAAGATACATGCGGAAGAGCATCTCTGCCCAGTCCTGTGACTCGGTCCCGCCGGCGCCCGCGTGGACCGCGAGGATAGCGCTGCGCTGGTCGTATTCGCCGGAGAGCTGCAACTCGAACTCGCGGGCCTGCAGTTCCTTCTCCAGAGCGGCGAGGTCCTGTTCGGCAGCGGGCGCGATCGATTCGTCGCCTTCCGCGATGGCAAGCGTGACGAGTTCCGCGAGATCGCGGGCGCGGCGTTCGAGCCCACGCCAGGTGGCCGCGTGGTCGCGCGCGGCCGAGAGCCGCTGCATGACGTCGCGCGCGGCATCCGCGTCGTCCCAGAAGGATGGGCCGGAGGACTTCGCTTCGAGGTCGGTTACGAGCGCTTCGTTGGAAGCGACGTCAAAGGCGCACCAGGAGGTCAGAGATGCGGGCGAGCGCGTCGTTGGCGCCGGAAAGCAGTTCTTGCATACCGATCAGTGTCCCAGAACGGGGCTGTAGGCGCGAGGATTCCGGCCCTTGGGGACGCTGGTGGAGCTATAGTGATGGGCGTGCCAACGACTCGGACCAACTCCGTCTCCGCTTGCGGCAGAAATGTCCATACCGTTGACCATTCGTCGGCCTTTACCATACCAGTGATGCTGCTTCCTTTTGAAAACCAACGAGACGCGCGTCCCCGGTGGCTGCCGTGGGACTGATGATCGACCTCCAGCCATCGCTCGGCCGGGCCCTTGTCGTGGGCGGGGGGAAGGTGGGTGCGCGCAAGGTACAGGCCTTGGTGGACGCGGGATTCGCGGTGACGGTGGTAGCGCCGGAGATTCAACCGGCGATCGAGGCTCTCGCCGGCGTCACGATCCGAAGGCGTATGTTCTTTCCCGCAGACCTCGATGGGCACGCCCTCGTCTTCGCCTGCACGGATTCCCGCGACGTGAACCGCGCCGTCGGCGAACTGGCGCGGGCGGCGGGCATCCCGGTCAACGTCACCGACAGGCAGGAAGAGAGCAGCTTCTTTTCCACCGCGACCGTGCAGGGGCCGGACTGGCGCGTGGGCGTTTCCACCGGCGGCCGTGACCCCGGCCTGGCGAAGCGACTGCGCGACCTGCTCGCCGAACATCTCGACGCCGACCCTGTGCCCGGGGAAGACTGACCTGGCCCCGCCGTGGTCCCACGGGAGCCTACGGTTTCGCCGCTGCCCGTTCCGCCGCCTGGAGCCGCGCCAGCATCAGCAGCTCGCGGTCGTTGTAAGTCACCTGGGCAGGCACCATCAACTGGGCGAGCGCGGCCGTCGCGGACTTCGTCAGGGCGAGCGCCATCGGGTCCATCGAAAGCAGCCGGGCGGCGAGCGACCGGGCGCGCGGGAGCAGTTCGTCGTCGGGCACGACATGGTTGACGAAGCCCCAGCGCAGGGCGTCGTCGGCCGTGAACCGCTCACAGGCCATGACCAGCTCCTTCGTCCGGGCCGGCCCGAGTTCGCGCATGAGCCGGGGGAGCGCGTTCCAGGTCAGGGGGATGTTCAGCTCCACTTCCGGGATGGAGAACCAGGCCGACTGCGCGGCGAGCCGCATATCGACGCACGCCGCCCAGACGACTCCGCCGCCAATGGTGAGCCCGTTGATGGCGCCAATCGTGACCTGATCCAGGCTTTCCAGCGCGGCCGACGAGCGGTTCCCCGCGGTCGCGCGCAGCCGCTCCTCCAGTTGATTCGCCGAGCGCGGAAGGGCCGGCGCATTCCGTTCGGCGCCGGGTTCGCGTGGCGAGCGGCCGAGATCAGCGCCGGCGGAGAACGCGCGACCGGCGCCGGTGAGGATGACCACGCGCGCTTCGGCGTCGTCCTGGAGCTGGCGGCAGACCTCCTGCATCTCGGCGTGCATCGTGAGGTTGATGGCGTTCAGCTTCTCCGGGCGGTTCAGCGTCAGCGTCACCAGCCCCGGCAGTTCGGTGTCCCGTTCGACCAGCAATGTCTCCATCTCAGGCTCTCCTTCGTGCTCTCACCGAATCCGGGCTCTCGCCGACCAGCCGGGCATACATCTCCGGGTCGGTCGCGCCTTCGGTCGAAATCACCAGCGCCGACGCCTGGGGACCGATGGCCAGCCGCTCGCGAGCTTCGGCAGCGCCGTCCCCGTTGAGAAGTTCGAGCAGGCCACCAAGGCCCGATGCGCCGGTCTCGCCGGAAACGACGCCTTCGGCCGCCAGTCGCCGCATCGCTTCGATCGACCGCCCGTCTCCGAGTTCGATGAGGGCGGCGATGCCGTCGCGCATGGCCGGCCAGGCGACTTGCGACGGTGTCCCGCAGTTCAGCCCGGCCATGATCGAATCCTGAGGCCCTGACACGGAGACCATCCCGCCAGCCTCGACGGACTCCATGACACACGCGGCGCCGACGGGTTCGACGCCGACCAGGGTTGCCCTGCGCGAGGCAGGCAGCGAGGCCGAGCGGTAGTGGCCGGCAACCGCAGCCGCCAACGCGCCCACGCCGATCTGGACCATCACCAGCGACGGGGGCGGCGCGCCCGCGGCGGCGAGAGCATCGTCCACCTCGAGCAGGATGGTTGAATACCCTTCCGCGACGAAGGTGGGGATAGTGGTGTACCCGTCCCAGGAGGTGTCTGAGACCACGGTGCAGGCCGGGCCCGCCTCGGCCTTCGCGCGCTCCACGGCGTCGTCGTAGCTGCCGTCGACCAACGTCACGGCGGCGCCTTCGGACTGGATGCCGTCGATGCGGGCGGCCGCGGTCCCGGCAGGGACGAAGATCCTCGCGTCGAAGCCGAAGAGCCGGGCGACGCGGGCAACAGCGCGGCCGTGGTTGCCATCGGTCGCGGTGGCGAGCGTCATCGGGCGCAGCGGTGCGAAGGTGGCGCGGAGGTCGTCGAGCGTGGCCCAGCACGGTTCGCCGCCGAGACGGGCACTCATTTCGCGGTAGACGGCCCACGATGCGCCGAGCACCTTGAACGCTGGCAGCCCAAAGCGCGAGGATTCGTCCTTCAGCCAGAGGTGGGCGATACCCAGGTCCGCGGCGAGCGATGGGAGAGGGACCAGGGGCGACGGCGCATACCTCGGGAGCCTGCGGTGGAACTCGCGGGGGCCGTCGCCGGGCAGGGGGATCTCGAGCGCGGGCTGCAGGTGCGGGTTGAAGACGACGCGGGTCATCCGGGCGCCATGCCTCTCACGCCGTGGCCCCGATCAGGCTTCGGCCACCGGGCATCAATAGCGGCCACCGAGCTTGGAGTGGTCCCAGCTGTAGACCTCGACGGGGTCGACGCGGACCACGGTGCGCTTGGAGGCGACGGCGAGGGCGGCCTCCGGCGTCTCCATGGGCGCGGGGATGCCGTTGTACTTTTCGCCCACCATGCCCATGACCTTCGCGGAAAAGGGCGCGTCGTCGAGGAGCGTTGCTTCGCCTTCGATGACCATTCCGCGGAGTTCGGAGTACCCCTTCCCGGCTTCGAGCATCACCGAGATCTTGGGGTTGCGGCGAAGGTTGAGGATCTTCTGGCTCTTGCGGAACGTGGTGAAGTGGACCTTCCCATCGATGATCACGTACCACATGGCGACGAGGTGGGGGTACCCCTTCGGCCCGATGGACGCCACCTGGAGGGTCCAACTGTCGTTCAGGAACCGTTCCTGCTCTTCGGCGGTGAGGGCGATGGATGTGCGGCGGCTGGGCAAAGCGGTGTCTCCCGGGGGTGTTCGAGTGTGTGCAGTTCGATTCTAGAGGCGGGACCGGCGGCGCGCATGCGGGTGTAAGATCGCCGGGATTTCCGAGAGGGGTGAACCATGGACGAGGAGAACAGCCCGTTCCACGAAGGCGAGCGCGAGGTGCAGCGGCGGATGGACACCACCCGGCTCGCGGACAAGGTTTCGAGCGTCACCTTCCACGACTTCATCAGCGACGGCGACCGGGCGTTCATCGAGCGCATGGACATGTTCTTCCTCGCCACGGGCGACGCCGACGGCAACCTCGACTGTTCGTACAAGGGCGGGGACCCGGGCTTCGTTCGCGTGCTGGACGAAACCACGCTGGCCTTTCCGATCTACGACGGGAACGGGATGTACATGAGCACTGGCAACATCGTCGAACACAGCAAGGTCGGGATGCTGTTCATCGACTGGGAGAACCAGTGGCGGATGCGGCTGAATGGCTCGGCCACGGTCAACTTTGACGACCCGCTGATGGCCGAATACCCGGGGGCGCAGTTCATCGTCAGGGTCCGGGCGGAGAACATTTTTCCGAACTGCCCCCGCTACATCCACAAGATGGAGCTGGTCGAACGGTCCGTCTTCGTGCCGAGGGCAGAGGCCGAAACGCCGGACCCTGATTGGAAAGATCACTTCGAAGACGCGCTCTCCGATTCCGAGAAGGCGCGCCGGGCCGCGAAGAAAGGCCAGCCGGCGGCCCCATGAGCCAGCCGCTTATCCCGCCGCCCGGCAAGCGTTTCAGCCTCGACGAGTACGACCCCGGATACACGGGCGGCGCCAACCGCGAAGCCGGCCAGGCGGAGTTGCAGGCCCTCCGTTCGCGCCTGAACGAACTCCAGAACCTCCTCTACGCCGACCGCCGCCACGCTCTCCTCGTCGTGCTCCAGGGTATCGACACGTCAGGAAAGGACGGGACGGTCAACAGCGTCTTCCGGGAGGCCGGACCGCTCGGGTGCTCGGTCGAAAGCTTCGGTGTGCCGAGCGACGAGGAGATGGCCCACGACTTCCTCTGGCGGTATCACCTGCGCATGCCCGGTCGCGGCAGGGTTGTCATCTTCAACAGGTCGTATTACGAGGCTGTGATCGTGGAACGTGTGAAGGGCATCGTGCCGCCGGTCGTGTGGAAGGCCCGCTACGCGCAGATCAACGACTTCGAACGATACCTCGCGGCGGAACGCACGATCACGTTGAAGTTCTTCCTCCACATCTCAAAGGATGAACAGCGCGAGCGGCTCCAAGAGCGGGTCGACAACCCGAAGAAGCAGTGGAAGTTCCGCGCCGGCGACCTCGAAGAGCGGAAGCGGTGGGACGAGTACCAGGAAGCGTTCGGGGACATGGTGGACCGCTGCAACACCGAGACCGCGCCGTGGCATGTCGTCCCCGCCGACCACAACTGGTACCGGGACATGGTGGTGGCCCGCGCCATCGTCGAGAAGCTGGAGAGCCTGGACCTGCGGTATCCCGAGCCGATTCCCGGCGTCGTGGGGACCGTCGTCGAGTAGGCGGGCCTTTACGTCCGCTTTGCCGCGTCTCGTCACCTTGCCGTGAACCAAACGGCAAGTTGGCGTAGTCTCAACTGCAAGCTCTGTCACGAGGATTCCACTGAACTCGTTGCGCGCCTTCTTCAACACCCCGGCACGCCAGGCCGCCGGATGGGCCGTGCTCGGCATCCTCGGCGTCCTCCTCTTCGGGGCAGGGGCCTGGTTCCTGCTGGTTGGCGACGACTCACCCTCGTCCACATCCCCGGACCGCGCGACAGCTCCCGCGTCAGTGCAGCCGAGCGCCACGGCGACAGCGCGGCCATCCGCGACCGCGTCCGCCAGCGCGTCGGCGACGGCATCTCCCTCCCCGACAGCGACAGCGACGACGGCGGCGAACCAGAACCAGGGCAACCAGAACAACCCTCCCCTGCCGACGGCGACACCGACCGCGGCGCAGGAGCCGACGGCCACACCCATGCCCACCCCTAGTCCGACGCCGGTTCCGGGGGCATACTGCTCTCCAGGAGCGTTCAACCCCCCGGACCTCCGCGTGGCCGGGGCAATCACGATCGGCGGCGCACCAGCGCCCGTGGGCACGAATGTGACGCTGCTCTTTGACGGGGCCGCCGGGCCGAGCCGGCCCACCACGGAGCCCGGGCTGTACCACGTGGACACGTACATCGGGTCAGCTTCCTGCCGCAACAGGCCCGGCGCTCAGATCTCAGTGTTCGTAAACGGCGTGGCCCATCCGACGGGAGTTGCGCTGGGGGGCAGTGCCAGCCCGGTGCTCGGCTTCAGCATCACGATCAACTAGGCGGGAGGCGGCGCCAATGGCGTTCTCGCGCATCCCCGACGAGTTCCCCGTGCTCCGCGGTGAGGGTCTGCTCCTGCGGGAGATGAAGGAGGAGGACCTCTCCGCCTGGTTCGCCCGCCTCTCTGACCCTGAGGCCGCGGCCCTCGCCGGCGACCCGCTGGCGACCTCCATGCAGGACGTGGTCGGCGGCCTCGCCTACCACCGCAACGCCTTCCGCGCGAAAGAAGCCCTGCGGTGGGCGATCGTGCCGGAGAGCGTCGGTGCCAGCGTCGGCAGCATCGGCATCGTCAGGCTCGACGAAGCGAACCTCAGCGGCGAGATCGGGACGGCCATCGGCCGGGCGCACTGGGGCAAGGGATTCGCCACCGGGGCGACGCGGCTCGTCGTGGACTACGCGTTCGGCGTGCTCGGACTCGAGCGGATCGAGGCAGAGGCGCTGGCGGTGAACGGCCGCTCGGTCCGGGTGCTCGAAAAGCTTGGCTTCACGCGCGAAGGGCTCTTGCGCGGCTACCGCATCGTCGAAGGCGAACGCGCCGACTTCGTCGTCTACGGCCTCCTCCGCACCGACTGGGCGGGCGAGGACAAGCTGTGACCGTCGACGTGCCCCCGGCGTTCAGGACGCGCATCACCGATGTGTTTGGGGATGAAGGCGCAGCCTGGCTCGATGCGCTCCCCGCCCTGCTGGAAGAAGCTGCGGCTCGGTGGGGTCTCCGGGTTGGAGCGCCGTTCGAGCCGTTTTCGTACAACTATGTGGCCCCGGCGGTCCGGGCCGGGGGCGAGACCGCGGTGCTGAAGGCGGGAGTGCCGGGCGCGGAACTGCAGAACGAGATCGCCGCGCTGCGCCACTACGACGGTCGCGGCGCCGTCCGCCTGCTCGAAGCAGACGCCGGCAAAGGTCTGCTCCTCCTCGAACGGGTGGCGCCGGGGACGCCGCTCGAAGAACTGGACGACGACGAGGAGGCGACGCGCATTGCCGTCTCGGTCATGCAGCGTCTCTGGCGGCCGCCGCCGGCCGGGCACGAGTTTCCCACCGTGGGCGACTGGCTGCGGGGGTTCGACCGGCATCGCGCGCGCTGCGACGGCGGTCCGGGGCCGTTCCCGGCGCGGCTGTTCGACCACGCGGCGGTGCTGGCAGGGGAGTTGCTGGCCACTTCCGCGGCGCCGGTCGTGCTCCACGGCGACCTTCACCACTGGAACATCCTGCGGGGGGAGCGGGAACCGTGGCTGGCGATCGACCCCAAGGGCGTCATCGGCGAGCCGGCGTACGAGGGCGGGGCGCTGCTCCGCAACCCGACGCCAGACTACCTGCAATGGGCCGGCATCGACCGCATCATGACGCGCAGGGTGGCGATCCTCGCGGAGACGTTGGGCTTCGAACGGGAGCGGGTCGCCGGTTGGGGATTCGCCCAGGCCGTGCTTTCAGCCTGCTGGAGCTACGAAGACCACGGGGCCGGCTGGGACCCCGCGATCGCCTGCGCGGAGATCCTCGGACGGATCCTCAGGAGGGGATGATCCCCTCGCGCTTTTCCTCTTCGCACAGCCGCCCAGATGCGGGTTCCTGTCCGGCTATTTCCGGTACTTGCGGCCGCGGTCCCGGCCACCGGCCTGCGAGCGACCGTAGCGCACCGGACCGGGCCGCCCTGCCACCGACGCGAACGCCGACAGCTCCTCCGCGTCGCTCCCCACCAACTGGCGGCGGAGTTCGACCACCTGGTCACGCAGGGCTGCTGCTTTCTCGAATTCGAGCGCTTTCGCAGCGGCCTTCATCTGGGATTCGAGTTCCTTCACCAGCCGCAGCACTTCGTCCTTCGGCATCTGGCCCCGGGCGTCGTATGCTGCCGGCTCTTCCGCCGCCATCCGTACGTGGTCTGTTATGTCCCGAATGGCTTTGATGATGCCCGCCGCTTCGATGCCGTGTTCGCGGTTGTACGCTTCCTGGATTGCCCGGCGCCGGTAGGTCTCGTCGATTGCGGTGCGCATCGACTGGGTGACCTTGTCCGCGTACATGATCACGCGCCCTTCGATGTGGCGCGCCGCCCGGCCGATGGTCTGGACCAGCGACCTGTTCGAGCGCAGGTAGCCCTCCTTGTCCGCATCGAGGATGCAGACGAGCGAGACCTCCGGCAGGTCCAGCCCTTCGCGCAGGAGGTTGATGCCCACCACCACGTCGTACACGCCAAGGCGGAGGTCGCGCAGGATCTCCACCCGGTCCAGCGTCTGGACCTCGGCGTGGAGGTAGTGGGTCTTAATGCCCATCTCCAGGAGGTAGTCGGCGAGGTCTTCGGCCATCTTCTTCGTCAACGTTGTGACGAGCGTGCGCTGCCCGCGGTCGACGACTCGCCGGATCTCGTCCATCAGGTCGTCGACCTGGTTCTTCGTGGGCCGGACCTCGATCTCGGGATCAAGGAGGCCCGTCGGACGGATCACCTGCTCCACGACCTGGGAGGAACGCTGGATTTCATAGTCGGCGGGCGTCGCCGAAACGAAGACGACCTGGTTGATGTGGCGGTCGAACTCTTCGAAGGTGAGCGGCCGGTTGTCGAGGGCGCTGGGGAGGCGGAATCCGAACTCCACCAGCGTGTCCTTCCGGGCGCGGTCGCCGAAAAACTGGCCCTGCACCTGGGGGAGCGTCATGTGCGACTCGTCGACGAAAAACAGCCAATCGTCGGGGAAGTAGTCCAGCAGGCACCAGGGCGTGGACCCGGGCTCGCGGTACTGGAGGTGGCGCGAGTAGTTCTCGATGCCGGAGCAGTAGCCGGTCTCCCGCATCGACTCGATGTCGTAGTGCGTGCGCTCTTCCAGGCGGGCCGCTTCGAGGATCTTGCCCCGGGAGCGGAGGTACTCCAATTGCTCCTGGAGCTCGACTTCGATGGCCTCCATGGCCTGGAGCAGCTTGTCCTGCGGGGTGACGAAGTGCTTCGCCGGGAAGATGTCGATTTCGCTCTTCTCGGAGACGATCTCGCCGGTGAGGGGGTCGAGCTCGACGATCCGCTCGACTTCATCGCCGAAAAAGTCGATCCGGACGGCGAGTTCTTCGTAGCTTGGGAGGATGGTGAGCGAATCGCCGCGGAGGCGGAACTTGCCGCGGATGACGTTCATGTCGTTGCGTTCGTACTGCATGGAGACCATCCGGCGGATGGCGTCCTGGCGGGCGAAGCGTTCGCCGACCTTGAAGCTGAGGATGAACTCCTGGTACGACTGGGGCTCGCCGAGGCCGTAAATGCAGCTCACGCTGGCGACGATGATGACGTCGCGCCGGGTGAAGAGCGACCTCGTGGCGGCGTGGCGGAGCTTGTCGATCTCCTCGTTGATGTCCGCGTCCTTGGCGATGTAGGTGTCGGTCCGCGGGATGTAGGCCTCGGGCTGGTAGTAGTCGTAGTAGCTGACGAAAAACTCGACGGAGTTCTCGGGGAAGAACTCCTTCAGCTCGGAGCACAGCTGGGCGGCGAGTGTCTTGTTGTGGGCGAGGACGAGGGTTGGCCGCCCAACTCGCTGGATGACGTTCGCCATCGTGAAGGTCTTGCCAGAGCCGGTGACGCCGAGGAGCGTCTGGTAGCGGTCGCCACGCTCGAGGCCCTCGACCAGCTTCTCGATCGCCTCGGGCTGATCGCCTGTGGGCTTGTAGTCGGACTGGAGCGAGAACCCGGCGCGGGCGCCTGCGGGTGCGAGTGCAACCATGCGATCCAGTGTACCGGAACGCCCGGCTGCGAACACCTGTTCTGCTCCCCATTGCGAACCAGGACCACGTCGGGGATTGGGCGGAGCTTGCCGGGACGGGCCCCTACGGGGCGAATGACCTCTCTATCAGGTCGAGCACGGCCTGTTCCGGGGCCGATACTCTCGAGCCGAGGCCCAGGAACCCTCCCCTCGCCTCGGCTGCCGCCCGCGCACGCATCAAGGTCTCCGTTCCAAGGGCCTGGAAGGTTTCGCGATCGAGACTTCCGGAGAGCGCTCTGACGTAGCCTTCCCAGGCGGCAAGAACCGCGGGCGCCGGCTGGCGAGTCAGCCAGTCGTCGAGAAGGATGTGCCCCTCACTCCCCTTCGAGAGCCCGACCGCCGCCGCGCTCTCGAGGACGGCCTTCCGTTCCTCGTCCTCGAGCTGGCCATCCGCCCAGGCGACCGCGACCAGCGGGATAACCTCCAGGACGGACAGCGTCGCGGGGTCGATCCCGACCCCGATGAGCCTGTCCAGCAAGGTCGGGTCGGAAATCCCGGACACGTCCCGGAGCGCAAGCCTGGCGTCCTCTTTTTGCCGGGCAGAGCGAAGCCGTTCCACGAGTTGTGCGTTGGAGTTGCGGAAGTACTCCTCCTCCAATACCCGTTTTCGTTCGCCCAGTAGCTCATCGTTCATGGTGTTGCTCCTTTCAGACCTCAGGTTCGCCCGCACGCCGGGGGCGAGCAGTTTCAACTGTCCAACGGCACCGGTGCGGTCACCGGCGTGCGCCCTCTTTGCCATCGGGCCCGCGCGACGGAAGCGCCTATGGCCACCCCGAGAATGGACATGATGACCGCCAGGCTGACAAGCGAGGGCACCTTGTAGAGGTCGACCGCCAGCATCTTCGCGCCCACGAAGATCAGAATCGCCGCCAGCGCGGGCTTCAAGTACATCAGCCCGGCCAGGTATCCGGAGAGCACGAAGTACAGGGCCCGCAGTCCCAGGATAGCGAAGATGTTCGAGGTGAAGACGATGAACGGGTCATCGGTCACCGCGTAGATGGCCGGGATGGAGTCGACCGCGAACACGAGGTCCGTGCTCTCAATGAGAATGAGCACCAGGAAGAGAGGTGTCATGAAGACCACCCCGTTCCGGCGCGTGAAAAATTTCTGTCCCTCGTACGCCTCGGTTACGGGAAAGAAGCGTTTCACCAGCCGCACCAGCCGGCTCTTTTCGAGCGAAGGCGTGTGCTCGGTGTCGCGAAGGAACTTGATACCCGTGAAGATGAGGAATGCACCGAAGATATAGATAATCCAGTGGAGAGAGCCCAGCAGCACGCCGGCCACGGCAATCAGCGCAGCGCGCATCACCAGCGCGCCCACGATGCCCCAGAACAGCACTCTGTGCTGGTAAGCCCGCGGCACCGCGAACGTCGCAAAGATGAGCAGGAACACGAAGACGTTGTCCACGCTCAGCGACTTCTCGATCAGGTAACCGGTCGTCCACTCGAGGCCGCGGTCGGAGCCGCGGAAGACGTATACACCGATGTTGAAAAGTACCGCGAGCCCGATCCAGACGACGCTCCAGAGGAGCGCCTCCTTACGCCGGACTTCGTGAGCGTCCTTGTGGAACACGCCGAGGTCGAGCGCCAGCATGGCGCCGACGAATGCGAGGAAGAGAACCCATGGCAAGGCTTCAATGAACAAGAAAAGGTCTCCAGGGGTGAACGGCCCCTACTGGGGCAGGCGCATTGGCAGCCGTCCGCTCACAGCGGCCCAGCACGCGGGTCAGGGTCAGTTAGTCGAAGAAGTCAGAGCTATCGTGCTCACGGCGGCGGGAGGGGGGCTCGCCGCCAACGCGTTCGTCGCGCTTCCCGGGCCGCTCCCGCTCGTCGTCGTCGCCGTCGTCGGCCAGCATTCTGGTAAGCCGGTCGACTAACCCACGCGGGCCCTTTCGGCGCGGCCGGCCGTCGCGGTCGCTGCGGCCTTCGCCACCGTCGAAGTCAAACAAGTCTAGAAATGATGCCACGTGTAACCCCCTCTGCGGTCCCGGATGTGACAGCCCCGGGCGCATCCTTGGATGGATGTGCCTGCGGTCTCACCGGCGAGAAGGGGTCTCGCTGAACAGCCGGCGCTTTTCGGCGCGTGCTGACGACTGCTCATGCGCCCGGGGAACGGGCGCTTGGTTACTCCCCGTGACAGCAACAACCGTAGCCGCCCCGCCGCCGCCCTGTCAATCGCCAACCGTCGTCGCAGGAGTGAGAGGACATACATCGCCGGGAACCGCCGTCTGCGAACGTCAGTTCTGCCCCGGGTAGCGCCGCGTGACGATGTGAAGTCGGGAAGCGTAGGGCCTCGCGCCTCAGCGCCGGGCGGGGGCGCCTGTCAGCGTGTCGCGCAATTCGGCGAGGGCCCGAGCCTGGCGGCCCTTAATCGCATCGATGGAGAGCCCAAGGACGACCGCCGTCTCCTGGAGCGAGAGACCGTGGATGAACCGCAGGCTGATGACTTCCGCATGCGCCTTCGAAAGACCGGCGATGGCGCGCGCAAGGTCGAGCATGTCAGGGTCGAGGCCGCGGTCGTCGTCGGACTGGTCGAAACCGTCAAGCGTCACCGGCGGGGGCTTACGGAACCAGTTGCGGCGGTGAGTGTTCACGACGTTGCGGGCAATCCCGAAGAGCCAGGCGCGGGCAGGGACGGTGCTGTCGTGGAGGGACGCAGAGTGCTTCCAGGCCTCTTCGAAAACCTGCGATGCGAGGTCTTCGGCGTCCGGCGGGTTCCCGATCCGGGAGAGGACATACTGGTAGACGGCGTTCAGTTCGCCGGCGGCGAAATCACGCCAGGCGGAGGGATCGCGGCGGCGAAGGGCATCCCGGTGAGTAGCGGGCTCGGGGGACGGGTCATCGTCCCCGGTCGGCCCAAGCAGAGCCGCGACCACACGGGCCCAGAGAGCACCCCCCGGACGCGGGCGCATGCACGGCCAGGGCAGCGCCGTCGCTGCCGCAGGCGTCATTCCTGTTTCACCGTCGTCTTCACCACCCCGTCCTCGATCTCGGCATGGAAGTCCAGCGTCGTGCCGGAGCCTGTGTTTTCGAACTTCACCTCAACGCCCGCGCTCGGGGTGGTGTCGATCGTGTACGTCCAGCCCGGGTTGGCGATGACTTCGGTCACAGTGAGCGTGTCGCCGGTCCGGAGGACCCGCACCCAGCCCGCGTCGAAGCCGCCGAGCGTGACGCTGTACAGCGTGCCGGGGATGGGGGTCGGCGTGGGCGATGGCGTGGGCGATGGCGTCGGCGTGGGCGTCGGCGAAGGCGTCTTGGTGGGCGTGGGCGTGCCGTCGCCGTCGTCGGGGGTCGTTGACGGGGTGGGGGTGCGCGTCGCGGTCGGAGAAGGGGTCCCGCCGGGAACCGTTGTCGACGGCGTCCCCGTCGGCGTCGGGGTAGCCGACGGGCCGCTGGTGGAGGTAGCAGCTGGCGAGGGAGAGCTGCCACCAGCGGGGGTGCCGCTGTCGCCGCTGCCGGATGTGCCGTTGGACCCACCCGCGGGCCCGGTGCCCGGGGTGGAGGAACCCGGTTGGGGGGTTGAGGACGGCGCGGGTGTCCCGCCGGAGCCGGGAGTGACGGCAGCGGTGGCGGCCGTGGGCGTTGCTGTGGCCGCCACAGGCTCGACCTCCGTCCCGTCAGAAGTGGGGAGGTTCGAGCCCGGCGAGAGGCTCAAGAAAGCGGTTTCGGCGAAGCGAGCGATGCCCGTGATGGCGTCGAGCGGGGAGGTATCGGTAGCCGCGGCGGCGCCCGAGCCCATGGCCGAGAGCAGCAGCGCCCCCGCGGCGAAGCGTTGCGTCACGGCGCGGGGTTGGTGGCCGAGACCCAACCACCCCAACAGCCACGTGCCAAAGTCCCTGCGCGACCGCCCTTCGAAGGTGGCATTGAGGCGGGCGACCATCCGGTGGCGCGCAGCTGGGGCGGGGCCGGGGGGCCGAAGGTGGCGGACGCGGGCGGCGAGCCCGGCGAGTTCTCCGGCAGAGGGATCCGAAAGGCGCGCCTGCAGGCGGCCTTCAAGCAGGTCCTGGAGCAGGTCTTCGGGGTTTGGGGGCTGAGGGTTCGTCATCTTCTCCGCTGCTTCATCGGCCCGGCAAGTTCAGGATCGGCCGCCGCCCAGCACCAGATTACCCCTCCCGCAGGGCTGGTCGACCCCGGGGAATCCAGTACTCAGCAGCATCTCACCACGCATGTGGTCAGGCGACACCGAAAAGAGTCGATAGTAAAGGGCAGGTTTCGTGAGTAGGGTTCGTGACTACGGTGTCAGGCACTTCGCATCGGGACCCTGTCCCAAGCCACCGTTCTTATCGATGCCGCCGGACAGGTCGTTATCGACATCGTCGTCGCAGGTGTTCTTGGTGAACGCCAGGTCGTACTGCGCGTGTTCGGGCGTGCTATTCGGGATGCCCGGGTCGGACCCGTATAGGACTTCGATGGCGTCGGGAACTCCGTCGAAGTCCGTATCCACGGGCGTCGGCGTGGCGGTCGGTGTCACAGGGGTCGGGGTGGCCGTCGGCGGCACGGGGGTCAGCGTCGCAGTCGCTGTCGGCGTCCGCGTGGGCGTGCTCGTCGAGGTCGGCGTGGGTATTGTTCGGGGTGGCGTGGATGTTGGCGTGGCCGTGGCCCCCGGCAAGGGAGTGCTGGTCGTCGTGGCCGTAGGGGTGCCAGGCCCGGGCGTGGCGGTGGACGTTGCCGTACTCGTGGCAGCCGCGGTGGCGGTGGAAGTGGCCGCGGCGATGGTCGCCGTGGGCGGGCGCGGGGTGGGCGTGGCCGTAGCGACGACGGCGGCGCCGGTGGTGGGGGTGGCCGTTCCGCCCGGCGACGCCGCAGACACGGAACCATCATCGCCGCCCCCGATCTCATCCAAAGCGGCCGAGACTTCAGGCCAGAAAGCTGTCGCGAGCAGCGTTACCGCTGCAAGTCCGGTGATGATGGCGGTGGCGGGATTGCTTGGCGCCGAGTTGGATTCGTCGCCAGCCATCGGCTTCGCCCCATAGCGGGTCAGCCGGAGGAAGGCCGGGCGACGTTTGCGGCGGCGGCGGTCGAAGATCGCGGCGACGGTGACGCGGGCCATCGCGCTGAGGCCCATGAACGCCATCCCGCAGAAGACGGCCAGGAGGATGAGAGCGGGCGTGTAACTCCCGCCCTTCAGCGCCAGCCATACGGAAAACCCCATCCCAAAGGCAGCGACGGCGGCGACGCCCACGGAAATCGCCCCGAGGACGATCCAGAGGAGCGTGTCGCCGCTTCGCCATGTCGTGCGCCCGGCGGCCACCACCCGGCTGCCGGTGCCAAGTCCCGGCGGCGCGGCAATGAGCAGCGCATCCACGGTCACCTGGTCCAGGAGGATGGGCAACGACGGAGGACGGGTGGGTTCCGCCTTCGTCCGGTGGGGGACCGCCGCTCTGCCGCGCGTCAGCAGCTTGCGCCCGCGAGGATGGCGCCGCAGCAAGCCAAGGCCCTGTCCGAACACGCTGGCAGCGGCGATCACGAGCAGCAGCAGCAGGGCCGCATCGGCGGCCGAGAAGTCGCCATCGCCCGCAAGCTTGCCCGCCGTCCCGCGCGCCAACCCGAAGAACATCACCGCCGCGAGCGCGAAGAAACAGGGCGGAAGCAGCACAGCCATGAGGAAACGCCACCCGCCCGATGCCCCGCCCGTCCGGGCGGGTCGCAGCGGGGGCAGGGCTACCGGGCGGGGCTCGTACTCCGCGGACGCGCGCACCAGCCGCGGGCTCGACACCTGGTCGAGCGGCATGGCCGCTTCTCTCAGTCCCTCATTCCCCCGCCAGTTTCTCATCCCCTTCCTGCTCAGTCGGTTATCAGCGCTTCCTCGAACTCGACCGCCTCGGCGTCCGTATCGGGATCGACGTCGATTCCGTCGGCATCGCTGTCAGGGTCGAGGGCCTTCGCCGAAGCCAGGAGGTCGAAATCAGGGTCGCCGATGGGGGCGACAGCCCCCGATTCGTCGACAGACGAGAGATCGAGGAGCGTGGAGGGCCCATCATCGTCCGGGTCGGCGGCGGCCGTCCGGAAGTTCGCGGGAAGCCACTTCTTTTGCTCGCCAGCAGCGGCCGCCTGGAGCCCGCCGTCATCCGGTACGGCGATGCTGGCGTCACCGGGGTCGGCGGCGGCCGTCCGGAGCTCGCCCGGCGGCCGGAAGTTGCCGGGAAGCCAGTTCTTTTGCTCGCCCGCTGAGGCCGCCTGGGGCCCGCCGTCATCGGATACGGCGATGCTGGCGTCACCGGGGTCGGCGTCCTCCTGGCGGACAAGCGCTATCTTGCCGCTCATGCGCTGTGACCCGTCATGCGAGACAGCGATGCCTGCGGGTTCGTCCGCTTCGCCACCCGCCCTGGTGGACAGCACGCCTTCGTTGTTGTTGGAGTCGGGGAGGGCCGCTGCATCGGCGTCCGGCACGCTGCTTTCGACGCTGTTTTCGGGGATGGACCTGCCGGTCGCCATGCCGGAGCCTGCATCGCGGGGGCTCTGCACGCTGCCGTCGGTGGCCACCTGAGGCCCGCCGTCATCCGATACGTGGATGCTGTCGTCGCCGGACGGCTCGCCGCCCGCGGCTGCCCCGCCGTGTCCGCCTTCCGTATCGCCGGTGCGCGCCCCCTTTTGCTCTTTTATGTTCCATCCACCCGTCCGGGCATCGGACGACTGGGAGTCGTCCTGTTGGGTCACGCCGCCATCGTCCGCGGTCGCTGCCTGTGCCCCGTGGTCCTTCTCTTCAGCCGCCTTGCCCGTGGCGATGCCGGGGTTCGACGAAGTCCAGTTGGCGCGCAGATCCTCGGGAACGGCATCGCCATCTGAGGCGGCGGCGCCCGCACGAGCGTCAGATAGTGAAGCAGCCAGAGGAGTTGCGGCCTGCGCACGTTGCTGCACGGTGTGCGTGGCTTCGTGACCGATGGTGGCTGCCTCGGGCGAATCATCGTCCGCTGCCACGGCATCGCTGCTCCTGGTCATGTCGTCGTCTCGGTGCTGGCCGCTGACCATGCCATACTTGATCGCCGCCTCGGGCGGCGAGTCGTCCTCGGCGGGGTCGGCTGCCCGCTGATCCTTGAGGTCGCGGGGCGGCTTCTCCTCCGCCGCCTTGGCCGCTGCCATGCCGCTTCCCGTGAGCTGTCCCGTCGCCGCGCCGCCCGCCGCGTCTGCTTCCTCGGGGTCATCGTTCGAGGAGCCGCCGGGGTCGGCTTCACGCTTGATCTTCGGGGGCGGCTTGGAAACTACGCCCGAGTCCGAGACGGCGATGTGTTCGAGGGGGGTGCCGGGGCCGTCGTCACTCACCTCCACCCGGCTGGCCGGGAAGCTTCCCGGACCATGACCCACCCGGCCGCGGAAGCGGCTGGCGATGTCATCACCATCGGTGTTGTCACCGGACGGGTCGCCGGGGTCGGCTTCCCGCGCAAGCTTCACATTGACTGCGTTGGGGCCCCTGGCCATCGAGGGTTCGCCGCCCGGATCGCTCTCGCCGGCCGCTGAGTCGGAGTCGGCGGTTCGCTCAGGGTCGTGGTCTGCGCCACAGCTTGGGCAATGCAACGCTCCCCCCAGGTATGCGCCGCAGGCAGCACACATGGTCTTCGCATCCGTGCGGTTCGCGTTAGGGACCTCCACCTTCGTGGGCTCTTTGGTCGAGATTCGGTCGGCGCCCGAAGCACCGCCCCCGGCGCTAGCATCACTCTCGCCCGCCACCTGGTCCTTGGTGGGCTTCCCCTCGACCGGGGCCGATGGGCCGGTTTCGCGCCTGATGTTGCCGATGGAGTTCTTGACGGTGTCGTGCCGAAGGGCGTCGGCGCCTCCGGGGGCATCTCCCGTGGGCTCGGTGTCGCTGAGGTTCTTGATGCCCGAATGCGAGGTGTTGATGGCGGCCTCGGGCGCGCCGCCACCGTCTTCGCCGGCGGCCTGTGCCTGCCTGTCGCCAAAGTCGCTCTTCGGCGTCTGTCGGGCGGCCGCGAGGCCCCTGTCTCCGTCGGCATCTGACACGCTGGGCCGGGTGGGGTCGGTGAAATCGACCGAGCGGGCAGCATCTCCATCCGCGATCACACCTTTGGTGCTGCCGACCGCGTTCGCCGAGCGGGCACCATCGCCATCCCCGCCATCCGGCGCGCCGCCACCGTCTTCGCCCGCCGCCCGGGCCGGTGTCGGGTCCAGCCGGACCGGCCCCCTGGCCTGGGCGTCCTCTGCACCGTGCGCCATCTCTTTCTTCTCGTTGAAGAACTTGACGGCGCCCTTCTCCATCTCCGAAGGACCGCCGGGCTCGCCACCATCGGCTGCCCCGTCGCCTGCGGTGCGCTTGAGGCTTATGTCGCCGACGGTTCCCCTCGGGTTCAGGCCTGAATTGCGCCCGAGGCTAATGTCCGACTTCGAGAGGTTGAGGTTCGAGTCAACGGGTTCGGGGAGGCCACCACCACCGTCGCCGCTGCCATCGCCGGCCCCGCCTCCGCCGCCACCCCCGCCGGCTTCGCGCTGCTTTATCGTCATCCCATCTACCTTGGCGACCCTGGTGACGGTGTCCGTCTCCATGCCCCCACCGGTTTCACGCTGAAGGTCCGATTCGTTGTACTGGACCACGCCAGCAGGGCCATCGCTGTTAACGTCGCCGGCTGCTACCCGGAACGATTCCTCAGAGGTCTTTATGCCTCCCAGTAGGACCTTGGCGTCCGCAGCTGCGGCGCCATCGCTGTCCACGTCGTCCGCCGGCTCGCCACTCCCACCGGCTTCCCGAAGGTTGGGTTTAATCTCCTTCACAATGATCTTCCCCTCTCCCTCTCCCGCGCCGGCAGCGCCTTGCTTCATCGTGTCGCCGCCCCCCACCCGGTCTTTGAAGACGACCGAACCTGACTTGCGTGCGGCCTCATCGGCATCCACGCCGGGGTCGCTGGGCCCTTCGCGTTCCATCAGCTCGGGGGATGACTTGCCCACGTACCGTTGTTCTTCGCTGCCGCTGCCGACAGTATCCAGGTCCTCCAGCTCACCCGAGCTGGTCGCGGGAGATGCCTCTTCGACCGGCCTGGCCGTGAAGGGATTGCGTAGTTTGAATGCCATGGGATCCTCCCTGAAGTCAGTTGGCGGCGCGCGGCTGCCGGAGCAGGTCCACGAACAGCGTGGATGCAGGCCCGAAGCGGGGCACAAGCGAATCGAAAGCGGCCAACGGAGCGGCTGTGGCCGCGGTCGCCTGGGAGTCGGAAGAGTTGGCGAGGTGCACCACCGGGTGGCTCGCCGGGTAATAGTGGGAAAGGTACTCGACGAGCGGCCGGTAGGCCTCCGGGTGCGGTTCGATGGCCCCGGCCGCTTCGGAAGCAGCGATGCCGCCTACTTGCAGCAGGAGCAGGGGCACAGCCGGCTGGATCGGCATCGCCCGCTCGTAGAGGCGCCGCGCGTCGAACACCTGCAGCCCGAAGGTCCCGACATCGAGGCCGACCTGGCAGATGGCCGAATCAATGGGTGACACGGCCGGCAGCACCTGCGTGACGATCTTCCGCTCCTTCGCCTTCATCAGCAGGAAGCGGTTGAGCGAATTGGACAGCAGGGGGTTTCCTTCGGTCAGCAGAAGTGCGGGTGGCTCCTCGGCCGCCTGGCGGAGGACGGTGTCGGCGATGTCCAGGTAGACCTCGGCGAAGGGGCGGCCGGCGGCGAAGACGGAGGCGAGGTCGACGCAGGCAACCCGTTGCGAGCGGAGAAAGCGGTCGAGGTTGGGCGGCAAGCCGATGGCAAAGACGCGCGAGGCGCGCCCAAGGGCGCGTTGCGCCTCCACCGTTATCTGGAGGGAGTCGCCCACGCCATAGCCCGCGAGGATGAGTGCCGGTCGCGCCACTCGTTGGCTCCTGTGCCGCGATACGCGGTATTGCAGAGCTAACTATAGATCGGCCGTCAAGCAGGCGTCGCTGTCAGTTCGACGTTATCGAGGAGCCGGGTCTGCCCGAAGCGCACCACCAGCGACAAAACGGCCGGGCGCTGGAGGGTGCCGGTCACTTCTTCGAGTGTTTCGTCATCCGCGAGACTGACGTACTCGACCGTCCCCAGCGCCTGTGTCGAGACGATCGAGCGGACGGTCTCGCGAAGGACGTCGGCCCGGACTTCGCCGTTCGCAAACAGGGAGCGGGCTTCGAACAGGGCGCGGCTGAGGACCGGTGCTGCGGCCCGCTGCCCGGGCGAGAGGTAGACGTTCCGGCTGCTCATCGCCAGCCCATCCGGTTCGCGGACGATGTCGCAAGGGACGATTTCGACCGCGAGGTCAAGGTCACGGGCCATGCGCCGGACGACGCGAAGTTGCTGGGCATCCTTCCTCCCGAAGTAGGCACGGTCGGGCTCCACCGCGTTGAGGAGCTTCAGGACCACCGTCGCCACGCCGCGGAAGTGGCCGGGACGGGCTTCGCCTTCGAGACGCCGCGACACGTCCTCGACGGTGACGTAGGTCTGGAAGCCGGGCGGGTACAAGTCGGCGGCGACCGGCAGGTAGACGGCCGCCACGCCCTCCGCTTCGAGGAGGGCCAGGTCTCGCACCTCGTCCCGGGGGTAACGTTCGTAGTCTTCGCCGGGGCCGAACTGGGCGGGGTTCACGAAGATGCTGGCCACCGTGGCGTCGTTCTCCGCGACCGAACGGCGGACCAGCGCGAGGTGGCCTTCGTGGAGGTAGCCCATGGTGGGCACGAACCCGACGCTCCCGCCGCGGGACCGCCGCCATGCCCGTATCGCCGCCGGGGTCGCGAGCACGTCCACCGGCGCCACGCTAGAGGACGCCGGCGGGCTGGTGGTGGCCGCCCGCATCGAGTTCCGCCAGCGACGCGTCGTCCATTTCGAAACTGTGTTCGGCCGTGGGGAACGCGCCGGAGCCGACCTCACAGGCGTAGGCGCGGACGGCTTCGCGGATTGCGGCGCCGAGGTTGGCGTACTGCTTCGCATGCCGGAAGGGGCGGCGGTCGTCGAAGAAGCCGAGGAGGTCGTGGAAGACCTGCACCTGGGCATCGCAGGAAGGCCCCGCGCCGATGCCAATGGTGGGGATGGAGATGCGCTCGGTGACCATCCGGGCAAGTTGTGCGGGGATGGTTTCGAGCACGACCGCGAAGGCGCCGGCCTCTTCGAGCGCGCGGGCGTCGTTGAGGAGCTTCGCCGCAGCGGCGGGGGTGCGGCCCTGGACCCGGTGGCCGCCAAGCTGGTTGACCGACTGGGGAGTCAACCCCAGGTGGCCCATCACCGGGATGCCGCTATCCACCATGCGGCGGACGAGCGCGGTGACGTTCGTGCCGCCCTCCAGCTTGACCGCGGTGGCCCCGCCTTTCTGGAGCAGCCGGCCGGCGTTGCGGACGGCCTCGTCCGCGTTCGCCTGGTAGCTCATGAACGGCATGTCGGCGACCACGATCGCCTTCTTGGTGGCGCGGACGACGGCCCGCGTGTGGTGGAGCATGTCGTCCATGGTCACGGGGATCGTGGATTCGTAGCCGAGGATGACGCTCCCGAGAGAGTCGCCGACGAGGATGACGGGGATGCCGGCCTGTTCGACGAGGCGGGCGGTGGCGTAGTCGTAGGCCGTGAGCATCGCGAAGCGCCGGCCTTCGGCTTTCCATTCGCGCAGCTTGTGGACGGAGATGCGAGCCATGCTTAGCCTCCCATGGCGGCGCCGGCAGGCACGCGCGGGTTGTGCGAGACGCCGTCGCCGATTTCGCTGCGGATGACGCGGTTACGGGCATCGACGAAGACTTTGCGGGGGGCAACGTCGCGGGCCGCCGCTTCGTCGAACTGCTGGTAGGCGATGATGATGACGGTGTCGCCGCGGTGGACCAGGTGGGCGGCGGCGCCGTTGATGCAGACTTCGCCGCTGCCACGCTCGCCGAGGATCGCGTAGGTCTCGAGACGGGCGCCGTTCGTCACATCGACGACGTGGACCTGCTCGTAGGGGAGGATGCCGGCCTCGTCCATGAGGTCCGGGTCCAGCGTTATGGAGCCTTCGTAGTCGAGATTCGCTTCAGTGACGGTGGCGCGATGAATCTTGCCGGACATCAGGGTTCGCATGGCCGGTATTCCCCTTCGCCCCCGGAAACAAAACGCCCCGCAAGGTTGCGGGGCGCGTACGGCGGGCGGGCAGGGACCGTGTTGGTCCGGTGTTCGCTACCGTCCGTACCGGCCACGCGGGGTCCAGGCGGACTTGCTTTGAACCAGGGCGCTGACTGCCAGGCTCGCCTTCACAGGGATAGGCGGCAGGGTGATCGTTGCCAAACCGGGAAGGGTTGTCAATGGCCCCCGCTGGCTACTTGACCTCGAAACCCCTTTCATCGCCGGTAGCTGCTTTCGTGGATCTGGCAGACGTAGTCGCAGGTCCCCACGGTGGTGAACGTGAACGGATACGAGCCTGCCCTCGTGGTCTCCTGCACACCGAAGCCAGTTGACGCTGCCTGGAGCGGGCGTTACGAGGGCCTAAGATTCGCCGGAAGCTGGCCCCAGCCATTCGGAGGCCGACGGCACGCCGTGGGAGCCCGTGGCCAGCCGCACGCTGTTGAGAATGGCCCGCTCGACCGCCCGCACGGCGAGGAGTCCGACCGTAAGCGCGTCGTCGTCGCCGACCTCAAGGTGCCCCATCGAGATCGCGAAGGCGATGTCGCCGTCGGCGAAGGTGTGCACCGGCATAATCGCCCGCGCCAGCCCGTCGTGGGCCTGGATGGCGACTCGCTGCAACTGGTGGTGATCGATGGCGGCGTTGGTAGCGACGACGGCCAGGGTGGTGTTCTGGAGGAGCATCGCGTCCATCTGGGCGGTGCGGAGGGACATCGCCTCCAGAAGCCCGACGAAGCCACCACCATCGGCGCGGGGACCGGCCACCAGCGAGCCGGTGTCCGGTTGGAAGACATGGCCGGCGGCGTTCGTTGCGACGATCGCCCCTACAATGATGCCCCGCGGCCCAACGAGGCTGGCCGTGCCGATGCCGCCCTTGATGCAGCGCTCTGGACCGAGCATCTTCGCGACCGTGGCTCCGGTCCCGGCGCCCACGCTGCCCTGGGCCACGGTCCCACCAGTCGCCCGGGATACTGCCCGGTAGCCTGCATCCGCGTCCGGAGAGGCGTCAGCCCGGCCGATGCCGAGGTCGAAGAGGACCGCGCTGGAGACGATCGGCACCTTTCTGACGGTGGTGGGGAAGCCGATTTCGTGTTCGGCGCACCAGCGCATCACCCCATCGGCGGCCGCCAACCCGAAGGCGCTCCCCCCGGCGAGGACGACCGCGTGACACTTCCTCACCGCGTTCGCAGGTCCGAGGACGTCTGTCTCGCGGCTGCCGGGCGCGCCTCCGCGGATGTCGACGGCGGCAGCCGTGCTGTCTTCGCAGAGGACCACGGTGCAGCCGGTAGCCCCGCGACGGTCCGTCCAGTGGCCGACGCGGATGCCCGCCACGTCGGTGATGGCGTCGCGCTTGCCGGGCTGCCAGTCTACCGGGTGGTCTATGTCAGTCACCTCCGGCCGGCGCCGCCACGCACCCGGGCGCGCGGCTGGCACTTCGGGCAATAGTGCGTCGCCCGGCCACCGAGAACGATACGCGTAATCGCGGCGCCACAGGCGTAGCAGGGCTTCCCGGTTCGCCGGAAAACCTGCACGTACAGGTGTTGCGAACCCTGTTCGCCCATCGCGTCCACGTAGTCCTTGAAGCTGGCCCCGCGATTGGCGATGCCGCGTTCGAGCACGGCGCGGCAGGCTGCGTGAAGCCGCCCGGCTGCGACGGCTCCGATGGCGCCCGCCGGGGTGTCGGGGCGGATGCGGGCTTCGAAGAGGGCCTCATCGACGTAGATGTTCCCGAGGCCGGACATTCGGCGCTGATCCAGCAGGACCGCCTTGACGGGCGCGGACCTCCCCGCGAGCGCAGCCCGGAAGTCGCCGGCCGTGAAGGCGTCGTCGATCGGTTCGGGGCCCAGCTTGCCGACGGCTTCGCTGACGTCCTCGACGATGCGCCAGGTGCCGAACTTCCGGAGGTCGCTCCAGCGAAGGTCGTGGCCGTCGTCGAGGACGAGTCTCGCCCGCTCGTACTGCTCCGGCGGTGCGCCGGATTCGCGCCAGAGCAGACGGCCGGTCATCCGAAGGTGGGCCACCAGGGTGCGGCCATCGTCGAGCCCGAAAAGCAGGTACTTTCCGCGCCGGCCGAGCGAGGCGAAAGCGCGGCCGGCGAGTTGCGCGCGGAGGGTGTCGATCGACCCCGGGAAGAGCAAGTGGAGGGTGCCCGGGTCCACCTCCAGCGCGAGCACCCGGCGGCCGACGACAAGCGGTTCGAGGTCGCGGCGGATGGTCTCGACTTCGGGGAGTTCCGGCA
This sequence comes from uncultured Anaerolineaceae bacterium, assembly GCA_964438865.1. Taxonomy (GTDB): domain Bacteria; phylum Chloroflexota; class Dehalococcoidia; order Tepidiformales; family Tepidiformaceae. The sequence goes on from CAYTMI010000006.1 coordinate 116,840, forward strand.
TTCGCTCAGGGTACAGGGGACACTCGCGAGGTTACAGGCGATACTGCGGGCGTGATCACCCACCTCCAGGGCCAACTCACGCGCATGAACCTCGCCGGGCCTGCGGTCGAAGTCGACGTCGCGGGCGTACGGTACGAGGTGCTCGTGCCGCTCTTTCTCTGGCCGGAACTCCAGGCGATCGCGGGGGACGCCGACCTGTCCGGGGAGAGCCCCGGGCCGGCGGTCGGCCTCCACATCTACTACTGGGCGACGGCGAACCAGCCGGTACCGGTGCTCGTCGGGTTCATGCGGCGCGCCGAGCGGGATTTCTTCCGCAAGTTCACTACCGTCGAGGGGATCGGCCCCACCAAGGCGGCGAAAGCGATGAACGTCTCCGTGAGCACCATCGCCCGGGCCATCGAACAGGAAGACCGGGCAACGCTGACCCGCCTTCCGGGGATTGGGGCGCGCGGCGCCGACAAGATCATCGCCAGCCTCCGGGGCAAGGTCGCCGCCGAGGCTGCGATGCACGACAGCGGCATCGCCCAGCCCGTGGACACGAAGCGCCTGGAGCACGGCCGCGTGGTCGCCGACGCCGTCGAAGCGGTGGCCGCCCTCGGTTACAACCGCGCAGAGGCCAGGCGCTGGGTGGACGAGGTGATGGAGGCGGACGCGACCCTCGACAGCGTGGAGACGGTCACCCTCGCGGTCTTGCGCCGGCGCGGCGCGGGGTAACGGCGGGAGCCAGAGCGAACCGTGCCGGGGTGGAAAGGGACCACAGCAACGGGGGCGCGTGCACACTTCGGATCAAATACCGCCGAATGGTTAGGGCCGGGCGGCGGCCCAGATCATTGTCGTGTCACACGACTCCGCTGGCGGAACCACCCACTCGATCGACCCGGCGGGGAATCCGCCTCCGCTTCCCCCGAGCCGAACGCTGGTTCCCACGCGGTACTCCGCACCAGGGATCCTCACGGCACGGTCTGTTTCACCCCAGGACGTCCCCTCGACAGCGAAAGCGACCAGCCACCGCCCCGGCGACCCGGGGATCGACGACTCCACGTAAAGGCACGGACCCTCCTGGACGAACGTGCCGTCCAGCCTTGCGTCGTCTTCGTTCCACTCGCCGGCATAGAGCGCGAGGGGCACGGGCGGCTCATTGCCGCTGCACGCATTTGCTATCCAGAAGGCGACCAGCAGAGCGACAGCGAGGGCGGACACGACAGCCATCGAGAGGAGGGGTGCGCGGACGTTCTTTTTCACTTCCATCTTCACTGTGTGAGGATGAACACCGAGAGAGCGCTAATGTAGCCGATCACCATATAGACGCAGCTTGACCCAGGACTGCCCTTGTGAACGCCCAGCGCGTAAGTCCCCAAGAACCACGGCCCGCCACTATCCCCGCCGTCGCACTGGACGCCGTCTCCCGGCCGGGCAGCAGCGGACGTGTCATCCGCCGATGGATCGAGAGGGCCGGGCGCCGGGGCTGTCGCACCCCTGTCATTCGCTCCCTGACGCCCGCCAGCCTACGATGGGTCTCTTGGAAACCGGCGACTCCCCTCTGCCAGGCGACGACTCCAGCGAAGCCGCATCCCAGCCAGGCGCGCCGGAAGAGCAGCCTCCCCCGGTTCCCGCGCCCACTCGCCGGCAGCCCACCTGGACGTATTTCCTCACGCCCGTGGCGGTGGTGATCGGCGCGATCATCATTGCCGGCGCCGTCTGGTACACCGACGACGACGCCCCGGCCGCCGACCACAACATGGATGCAGCGTCCACGGGCGGCGAGGACGCGGGCGCGGGGGCTTCGATGGCGCCGACGGCCGCCCCGGTGGCGTCGAGTGCGACCACCATGCTCGCGACCCTGCTGGATTACTCGAAACAGCTCGGTCTCGACCAGGCGAAGTTCCAGCAGTGCCTCGGCAAGCCGGAGACCTCGCAGGCGATCAGTCGCCAACTGCAACGGGGCCAGGCGCTCGGGGTGAACGGCACACCCACGTTCTACATCAACAACAAGCGCATCGTCGGCTCACAGCCGGCCGCGATCTTCGACGAGGTCATCGCCGCCGAACTGAAGGGGAGCCCCACCACCCTCGACGGGTACTCGGACACGATCAAGCAACTGGCGGCCACCAGCCCGCCGCGCTTCGAAATCGTCGCCCAGAAGGTCGACGTGTCGGACGCCGCCATCGAGGGCAACCCGGCGGCGAAGGTGATGATCGCGGAGTTCAGCGACTTCCAGTGCCCCTTCTGCCGCCGCTGGACGCAGGACTACCTGAGCAAGATTCGCGGCAACCTCGGCAACGACCTGGCCCTCGCGTTCCTCCACTTCCCCATCCTCTCCATCCACCCCAACGCCGGGAACGCCTCGGCGGGCGCGGTGTGCGCGGGGGAGCAGGGGAAGTTCTGGCAGATGCACGACCTGCTGTTTTCGAACCAGACCACATGGGCGAGCCTGAAGGCGAACTGACGGCCGGGCCGATGCCTGCCCTCCCTGGCTGTCGGGCTACGGACGGTCGGGCGCAGGTGAGCGCTGGGCATCCGCCCGCTACACTTTTCACATGCCGTATTGGATCCGCGAGGGACTTCTCGCCATCAGCCCACGGCCGGGATACCGGCCCGGCCCCGAATTCGCCGTCCCGCGCGAAGAGGTCGACGCCTGGGTGCAGCAGACCCGGGACTTCGGGGTCGCGTCCATCATCTGCCTTATCTCGGACGACCAACTGCCGCTCTACGCGAAGGCGCTGCCCGAGGGCCTGCTCTCGCACTACCGGGAGTCGGGCTTCGTGGTTGCGCACGTCCCGACCTTCGACGGGCTGACGACGCCCTACACGGCCGCACAGTACGACGAGGCATGGGAGGCGTTTCTCCAGCTCCCGAAGCCCGTGCTCGTCCATTGCAGCGCTGGCTTCGACCGCACCGGCCGGATTGTGGACCACATCCTCAGCCGGCTTTCAGACTGAGCGCCGGTCTCTCGGTCACTGGCCCCTCAGTTTTTCCAGTCCTCGTCGCCGACCCTTACTCCAACGGCCGGAGCGACTCCGCGATCGCCTCGGAGGCCACCCGCTCATGGCCGGCAGCCCGCCGTAGCACCATCGCGGCAGCGCGGCGCAGCCCGGCGTTGGCCACGTTCCCGTGCCCCCCTGGCGGGAACGGGAACAGCGTCAGCAACGGTGAGAGCGCCGTCGCCTCTTCTCGCAGCGCTCCTGCCGCCGCGCCCAGTGGACTCGAGAGGCCGGGGATAGCCACTGCAACATCGGCGAGGAACGCTGCCCCATCGACGCGCGCGGCCTGGAGCACGGCGAGAGTGTAGGAGTTCCCGGCCCGGTCTACCTCCGAATCGCTATCCATGGCCGCGGCCCAGGCCAGGAGCCCCGCGGTTCCCCGAGGCTGACCGTCCGCGGGCCCGTCCAGTCCCGCGAAGCACTCCATCGCCGCGCGGAGCGCATCGGCCACGGTCTTCACGGGGTCGGCCTCAACGGCGCCAACGGGGGCGAGCAACTCGATTTCGCCCAGGGTGGAAGGCCAATCCGCCCAGGGGACCACCGGCCCAACGTCGTGCGTCAGCAGGTCATCCACGAAGAAGGCCGCGGCGGTGGAGTCGTAGCCATAGACGACCGCGTGTTCGTGGAGGTGGAAGTCCCAACCGATAAGTGGTCGCCCGGCGTCCAGGTGCGCCACCGCCCATGCGACGGCCTGCGAGCGAACACCGTCGCCCTCGGGTCCTGCGTCGGCGCGGGCCGAGAACCGTTCCCAGCGAACACCGGTGCGGCTGTACCAGCGGGCCATCGTCGCGCGGTCGGAGTCTGCGGGACCGCCGGGGAGTGCGGTCACCCCTTCGCGCGTCTGGAGGCAGAAATGCCAGGCGTGGCCGCTCAGTCCCATCACCGCATGCCGCGGGAGGGGATTCCCGAGGCGGGCGAGGATCCCTTCGAGGGCACCAGCGGCGCTGGTCCAGTTGGGGGCGATCCGCGCGCCTTCGATCTCCATGATTCGAGTGTAGGGTGGGGGCCGATGGGAAGGGAAAGGCGCCCTGCCTTTCGGCTTCGGTCAGGACACGTAGAATACGGCTTCAACCCCCGGCGGAGGCGCCCCTTGCCAATCACGTGGGAACGAACCACGCTGCCCAACGGCCTGCGCATCGTCACGACGCCGATGCCAACGACGCAGGCTGTCTCAATCAACATCTTCGTTGGCGTGGGCTCACGCTCCGAGCCTCAACATCTGAACGGCATTACCCACTTCCTCGAACACATGGTGTTCAAGGGGACGGAGCGGCGGCCGGACGCGATCATGATCGCCGAGGCCATCGAGGGAGCGGGCGGCACGCTCAATGCCTACACCAACAAGGAATTCACCTGCTACTGGAACATCGTCCCCTTCGACCGCTTCGAAACGGCGCTGGACGTGGCGGCCGACATGCTCCTCCATTCGAAACTCGAACAGCAGGAGATTGACCGGGAGCGGACGGTCGTCCAGCAGGAACTGAAGCGGAACCACGACAACCCGGGCTCGTGGGCCGGGCGCCTCATCGGGACGGCCATCTACGGCGAACAGCCGCCCGGCTGGGACGTTGGCGGCACGGTCGAACTTGTCGACCAGTGGCAACGCCCCGACTTCATTTCGCACATCGAAGAGTGGTACCGGCCTTCCAACGTTGTCCTTTCGGTGGCCGGGAACGTGACGCACGAACAGGTGATGCGGCTGGCAGAACCGCTCTTCCGTGACATGAAGCCCGGTGCCCTGCCGAAGGTGGTCCCGTACGACGCGTCGGTCAAAGGGCCGCGAGTGGCGACGGACAGCCGCGATATCGACCAGTGCAGCCTCTACCTGGGGCTGCCCATCTTCGGCCGCGATGACCCCGACCGGTTTTCGCTCCGGGTGATGAACGACGTGCTCGGGGCCGGCATGTCTTCGCGGCTGTTCAAGGAAGTGCGCGAACGCCGGGGACTGGCCTACTCCGTGGGTTCGGGTTACGGCTTCCTGGCCGACGCCGGCACGTTCACCATCTCCGCGGGCGTCAACCGCGAAAAGCTCGGCGAGACCATCGCCGTCTGCGTCCACGAAGCCGAACGGATGGTCACGGAGACCGTCCCTCAAGAGGAACTTCGCAAGGCCAAGGACCACACCATCGGCCGCTTCCGTCTCTCCCTCGAAACGGCGTTCTCGCTCGGGCAGCGCCACGGCGAACTGCTCGTGACGAAGGGCGAGATCGAATCTGTCGAAGACATCGTGGCGAAGGTCGAAGCGGTGACGGCCGAGGACGTGCAGGCGGTGGCGCGGCGCCTCCTCTCGCGGGATCTCCTCCATGTGTCCGCGGTGGGGCCAAAGCTGGACGAAGACGAGATCGTGGCGGCGCTGGGGGCGTAGCCCGACGCGACCACGCCGCAGCCTGGTCGCCGGTAGGCGCTGCCCGGCTCAGAGCAGCGCCTCGTACGCCTCGCGCAGGGGCTCGACGGATGTGTCGATAGGGCCGAAAGTGAAGGCGCCGCCGGCGGTCACCTTGCCCAGCCGGGTCACGGGGACGCCGATCTCGGCCGCGAGGTCCTCGAGGCGGGCGGCGCCGCCGCCCTGCCGGAAGACGTCGGGGGCGATGGTGACGATGATCCGGCCCTGGGCCTCGCCGAAGAGGGCCGCGTCCAGCCGGCCCGTCACTTCGGCCGCACCTTCGAACCCGAGCTCGCCGAGGATGGCCTTCTCGGCGAGTGCGACGGCAAGCCCGCCCTCCGCGCAGTCATGGGCGCTCAACAGCAAGCCTTCCGCGTGTGCCCGGAGCACGAGGTCGTGAAGGCGCTTCTCCGCCGCCAGGTCCACCGTGGGGAGGCCGGCAACCTTGCCGTGGACCGCCTCCAGGTACTCGCTCCCCCCGAGCGTCGCCGCGGGCTGGCCAATCGGCTGCCCAAGGAGCCAGACGGTCGCATCCGGGGTGGTGAAGGCGGACTTGAGGTGCTTCGCGACGTCGTCCAGGAGCCCCAACATCCCGATGACCGGCGTCGGGTAGATCGGTCGGCCTGCTGTCTCGTTGTAGAGGCTGACGTTGCCGCTGACCACGGGCGTGCTGAAAGCGGCGCAGGCGTCGGCGATCCCGCGGATGGCGTGTTCAAGCGTGTAGTAGACGTCTAGCTTCTCGGGATTGCCGAAGTTCAGGCAGTCGGTGACGGCGACGGGTAGAGCCCCGGTGCAAACGACGTTCCGTGCCGCCTCGGCGACGGCCGCCGCTCCCCCGGTGTAGGGGTCGAGATAGCAAATCCGCGGGTTACAGTCGGTGGTGAGCGAGATGCCGCGCTCCGTGCCCGGGACGCGGAGGACGGCCGCGTCGCCGCCGGGCCCGACCACCGTGTTGTTGAGCACCTGGTGGTCGTACTGGCGGAAGACGCCGCGCTTGCTGGCAATGTTCGGGCGGGCGAGGAGCCGAAGCAGGGTCATGGTCACATCCGCCGGCGCGAGGTCGGGGAGTGCTGCAGGGTTGAACTGGTTCAGCTCCAGGAGTTCGGGCGGGCGCACCCCGCGGCGACGGTACTGGGGCGGGTCGGTGGCAAGCTGCACGGGCACCCGGGCTACCTCGCGGCCACCGTCGAGGATCACCACCTCGTCGCCGTCGGTGACCTGGCCAATCTCTTCGCAGTGGAGTTCCCAGCGGCGGAAGAGGGCGGCGACATCGTCGGCGTGCTCGCGCTTCGCGATCACGAGCATCCGCTCCTGGCTCTCGCTGAGCATCACTTCGTAGGGGCGCATCCCCTCTTCCCGGCGCGGCACCTTGGCGAGTTCAAGCACGGCGCCCGAGTTGCCCTTCGCACAGCATTCGACCACGGAGCTGGTGAGGCCGGCAGCGCCGAGGTCCTGGAGGCCGACGATCCAGTCGCCGTGTTCGGAGGCGAGTTCGAAGCAGGCTTCCATCAGGAGCTTCTCCATGAAGGGGTTGCCGACCTGGACGGCGGGGCGCATCTCTTCGAAGCGAGCCTCCGGGTCGGTGCGGCTGGCGAGGCCACTGGCACCATGGATGCCGTCGCGGCCGGTGTCAGCGCCGACGAGGAGGAGCGGGTTGCCCGCACCGGTGGCGCGCGCGCTCAGGAGTTTTGCCGTCTCGGCGATGCCGACGCACATCGCATTCACCAGGGGGTTGCCGTTGTAGGCTTCGGCGAAGAAGATCTCGCCGCCGACGGTGGGGATGCCCAGGCAGTTCCCATAGCCTCCGATCCCGGCGACAACGCCGTTGAAGAGGTAGCGGTTCTGGGGGTCGTCGGGGGGGCCGAAGCGGAGCGAATCGAGGATGGCGACCGGGTAGGCGCCCATCGCGAAGATGTCACGGACGATACCGCCGACACCGGTAGCGGCGCCTTCGCGGGGTTCGATCGCCGAGGGATGGTTGTGCGATTCGACCTTCATCACGACACAGCGGCCTTCGCCGATGTCGATGGCCCCGGCGTTCTCGGCTCCGACCTTGGTGAGGACCTGGTCGCCGCCGGTTGGGAAGTAGCTGAAGAGCGGCCTGCTGTTCTTGTAGCCGCAGTGCTCGCTCCAGAGGGAGCCGAACATGCCGAGTTCGACCTCGTTCGGTTCGCGGCCAAGGCGCTGGACGAGGACCGCGTACTCCTCGCGGCTGAGGGCGACGGCGTCGAGGGCTTCCTGGTCAACGGGCATGGCTACAGGGTAAGCCATTCCCGGCTTGCGATTGAGGCGGCGCGGCGGCGTCAGTCGAACGTGTACTTGATCCCGCCGGTGGGAGCGAAAGATGGCTTGATCCGCAGCTCGACGGGGGTTGCTCCGTCGGGGATGGCGAAGATGGCCCGGATCGTCACGGTAGTCCCGTCCTCCACACGCGCCGGGGCCGCGATGCCGCCGACAACGAGCAGTTCAGCGCCGGTGCTATCGGTCTCGCCGTCGTTTTCGTACTTGAGCTTCAGGCCGTCCGCCTCGATGGTGACGGCGCTATCGCTCGCGTTCCGCAAGGTCCATTCGAACGCGACCAACCGCTGCCCACGGCCGCCGGTCAGGATGGGCGCGAGGTCATCGGCGGGGTCGTAGGCACGGGCGAGGGTGAAGACGAAGGTGACGCGGTCGTCGAACCCGCGGTAGTAGGAAGTCGACGTGTCCCTGCCGCCGGCCAGGCGTTCGTAGTCCACGGTTGCGTCGTCGGTTTCGAAACTCAGCGCCACGGCAAGGATGATCAGCCCCCCGAGAAGGGCTGCCCACAGTCCCCCGAAGATGCCGCAGATGACCGTGGTGGTGTTCGAAGCAGGCCCGGCGTCTTCCGAAAGCGCAAAGGGCGGGAAGCGGTCGTTGAACGAGGCGAAGTAGCCGATGACCCGGAAGTGCCACCGCGCCACGCCCGTAACGAAGGCGAACATGCCGCGGGGGTACGTCCCGGTGAAGAGGATGGCGAACCACGAGAGGACGACGACCACGGAAACGGCCATGCCGAGGAAGACCAGGACAACCGCGTGGGGGATGAGGAGCGCGGCCTTCCAGAAGAACACCCGCCAGCGGCTGAGATGGCCGTCCGGGGGGTCGTCGTATTCGAGGGTGACGGGGCTCTTGTCGCGGTCGAAGCTGGGGTACTGGTCGGTGAGCAGGGTTGCGTAGGCCCACGAGCGGGCGGTGAACGCGAGGCCCCCGGAGGAGGCGGCGAACAGCCAACGCGGGTACCTCCGGCGGAGGAACACCGTCGCCCAGCCCGCAGTCAGCGCGGCGTTCACGACCGCCACCACCAGGTAGAGGAACAACCAGACCGGGACCAGGAGAGGGAGCCGGAGGAGCGTCTTCCATCGGCTGAACGATTCCGGGTACTCGACGTCGAATCGCATCGGGTACGGTGTCGGCGGAGGGGGCGGGAACGCGGGATACGGCTGCGCTACCGGAGGGGTGGGGAGAGTCACCCATTCTGGCGCCGGGGCGGCAGGCTCCCCGGGAGCGGAGGGCTCGCCTTCGGGTGGGATCTCCGCCGAGGGATACTGCGGCCTGTCCCGGCCCGGGACGTCGAGCGGCGGCGCACCCTCGTAGTCGGGCGAAAAGGGGTCGTTGCTCAACGTGCACCTGCCTGGCTGGCGGCGACGCTTTCCGGCATCGCCGCCACCATGCCGCTAGCCCATCTGGAAGGGTGGGTATTCGTCGGTCATCAAGAGCGAATAGCCCTGGACGCGGGCGCTCCACTTCATCACGTTGGCGACGAAATCATGGAGGCCGGCGGGGGCCGTCCCGGTGACCAGCGCCGCGATCCAGATGATGACCACGCAGACGTAGGCGACGATGCCGAGAACCGCAAGCGCGATAGCGTGTGGGATGATCATGAGGATGCGGAAGAACACGGTCAGCCGGTTGCGGCCGGAGATCTGCGGGGCGACGTTGAGCCGGATGGGATAGTCGCGGACGTCTTCCATCGAGAACGGTGGGTACTTGTCCGTGAGCAGAGCGTAGTAGCAGCCCGCCCGAACCTGCCAGCGCAGCACGCCCACGGCGAAGTTCATCATTCCCTGGGGGTAGCTCCCGGTGATGAGGATGGCGATCCAGGCGATGAAGGTGACGACCTGGAGGGCGGTGATGAGGAGGTAGATGACGATGATGTGCGGGATCGCATAGAAGATGCGGAGGAGGACGCTCAACCGGTTCTGCGGCGCGGCGGGGTCGACCTCCAGGCTAATCGGATAGGACGCTGCCATCCCCGAGCTTGTCACGGGACCTCTCCCAGGCCGGGCGTCTGCTGCGCCCCGCGCCAGCTTCCCTTGGTCAGGCTATCCCTGACGCCCGGACTATAGCGCGGTCATACCAACAATGCGAGACCTTCACGGATGAGGGATTCCCAGATGCGGTTGCCGTCGGTGCCCCCGACGAGGTCCTCGCCCGCGCGCTCCGGGTGGGGCATCATCCCGAGGACGTTGCCGCGGCGGTTGATGATCCCGGCGATATTGCGGGCGCTCCCGTTCGGGTTCGATGCGGGGGTCGCCTGCCCGGCGGCGTCGCAGTAGCGAAAGACCACGCGGCCGTCGCCCTGCCTCCTAGACGGCCTGCGCTGGGCAACTTATACCACCGCCGCGTGGGCACCGCAATCTCATGATGCGCTGCGAGCCCGCGTACGTTCCGATAGCGACCCTGAAGATCGCCGAAGAAACGCGTGATGCGCTCGACATCCCGGAAGTCCGTCTGCCCGAGTCCGCGCCTAACGGCCCGATCCCCGAACCGGTCGACGCGCCAGCTCCGACGGGCAGGTTTCGCCCTTAGACCGGTCCCGTCTGTCGAGCCACTACGACCGCTCGCTCCACGATCGGAGCAATTCCCTTCAGTAGCGCGACTGGAAAGAGTGGAATCAGTTGCGATTCTTCACCAATCAGAATGGCCGCACCGAGGATGGCATGGTCGGACAGCTGCTGACCAAAGACACTGATTAGCGGTCGCGTTTCCGGTGGCATCCGTAAGATGCCGTGCAATCTGTCTGACACGTAGCTGGCCTCATAACGGAAGTTCATGAGATCCCGACTGTTCCTCTGCAGGATCGCATATGGTGTAGGGTAATCTAGCTTCAGTTCCCCATTTGATCGAGTTCCAAACTTCGCCAACATCTCCTCGAAGAATTCTCGGACGAGTTCTCGGCTAGCCTGCTCGGATGGGACGACGACGCGCAAGGTGTCGATGCGGTTCCCATCCACGTGCTCAAGCACTGCAACGAAACCGTCGCTCATCAGGTTGTCGCGACTAGTGGCCGACAACGTGAGTGAGACGTCGGATGTTCCGCTGAGACCGAGCCGACCGGTTCCGAGCCCGAAACGCCCGACTCCTACGCCAACGCCCCATCCGTGAAACCCGAAATTATGTGCCATCCACCCACTGACGGTTCCCAACGTGTTGCTGTCGAAGTGTCGGCTCACCTCCCCGAGTCTCAGTCCCTCGTATGCCTCGATCCCGAGTCGAGGATCAACGATGGTCGTGGGGAGCTCGGCACGGAACGTATCGAGCTCTATGGTAAGTGCGTTGCCGGACAGATTATCACGTTTCGACTTCTGTCTAGCTGGCAAAATGATTCCGAAGACGACCGCAGCGACGATCACAAGAACAACGACGATCGCAGTTTCCATTCGCCTACTCCAGACCTGATTCGCGCCGGACTCGCTTGGTCAGGCCCTCCCTGACGCGCGGACTATAGCGCGGTCATGCCAACAATGCGAGCCCCTCACGGATAAGAGATTCCCAGATGCGGTTGCCGCCGGGCGATCGGTCGCGAGTGCCGTGAGGAGGGCAGTCAGCCTCTGAGCGCCCGGAGGAACTCCTCGGACGTGAGCGAGAGCTCCCGCAGGATCCCCCTCAACAGACCGGGGTCGATATCTCGCCCCCGGTGAACTGGCACGGCGCCCACCGGCCGTCTACGTGGCGCAGGATGACACGGCTGCCCTTGTGGCGGGCTTCGCGGAACCCCAACCGTTCCAGGGCAGCCACGACCTCTGTGGATCGCAACGCCGGAAGATCGCTCACACCGCGACCTTGTAGACACCCAGCAGTTCTGCTGGTGCGTCCGCGTCCTCCCCGAGTTCCTCCAGGCAGAGCGAGAGGACTGCCTTGACGTTCTCCATCAACTCGACGAGGTCCTTGCCCTGGGTGAAACAACCGCGCACCGACGGGACCCTGCCTATCAGCATGCCGCTCTCGCCCTGTTCTACGATGACGATGTACTCGCGCTTCACCGGTCTATCCTACCAGTACGCCGAGACCCTCACGGATGAGGGATTCCCAGATGCGGTTGCCGTCGGTGCCCCCGACGAGGTCCTCGCCCGCGCGCTCCGGGTGGGGCATCATCCCGAGGACGTTGCCGCGGCGGTTGATGATCCCGGCGATATTGCGGGCGCTCCCGTTCGGGTTCGATGCGGGGGTCGCCTGCCCGGCGGCGTCGCAGTAGCGAAAGACCACGCGGCCGTCGGCTTCGAGCTGGTCGAGCGTGGCATCGTCGGCGTAGTAGTTGCCGTCGCCGTGGCTGATGGGAATGTGGATGACCGAACCGGCGGCGATGCCGTCTGCCCACGGAGTCTCCCCGCCTTCGCGCCGAAGGTAAGTCCATTCGCAGCGGAACTGAAGGCTCTGGTTGCGAATGAGGGCGCCGGGGAGCAGGTGGCTTTCGCAGAGCACCTGGAACCCGTTACAGATGCCGATGACAGGGCGGCCGGCTTCGGCGAAGGTCGCGACCGCCTCCATCACCGGCGAGAAGCGGGCAATCGCGCCGCAGCGAAGGTAGTCGCCGTAGGAAAAGCCCCCGGGGAGGACGACGGCATCATAGCCCGTGAGGTCTGTCTCGCGGTGCCAGAGGATGTCGGCCTGCTGTTCGAGGACGTTGTGGAGGACGTGATAGGTGTCGCGGTCACTCCATGTGCCGGGGAAGCGGATGATGGCGAATCGCATGGGCGCTCGGGTCCCCCCTTGGGAGTCAGTATGCCAACGAGAATGAGCACCTGTCTATGCGAATTAGCCGGGAGGGCTGCCGGTGCGGCTGAGGCGTTCGTGCTGCCCGATCTCGGCCAATTCGGCCGGGACGGGGTCCGGGTAGGGGATGCGCGGGTGGTAGACGGCCTTGAGCGTCGCCTTGAAGCTCGCGGCCACCTCCTGGAGTTCGCGCATCGTGATGTCGCACTCATCGAGCTGGCCTTCCGCCAGCCGTTCGGCGAAGACCCCGTCGACGGTCTCGTCGATCCGCGATCGCCCGCGTTCACCGCTGGCGCGCACGACGGCTTCGCAGGAATCGCCAAGCATGACGATCGCCGCTTCCTTGGTCTGCGGCCGCGGGCCGGCGTAGCGAAATGGTGCGGGGTCAACGTTGCCGCCGGCCTGGACCGCGCGACGGTAGAAGAAGGTCACCAGCCGGGTGCCGTGGTGCTCGGGGATGAAGTCGCGGACGAGCAGGGGAAGGCGGTGCTTTCGGGCGAGCTCGACGCCGGCGGTCACGTGCTGGCGGATGGTGGCGGCGCTGGCAACGGGAGCGAGGGAGTCGTGGGGACTCGGTGCGCCTTCGAGCATGTTCTCGATGTAGAACCCGGGCTGCGAAAGCTTGCCGACGTCGTGGTAGTAGGCGCCGACGCGCGCAGCGAGGGCGTCGGCGCCGATCCGGTTGGCGGCCCGCTCAGCCAGCGCGCCAACCATCATGCTGTGGTGGTAGGTCCCCGGGGCCTCCTCCTGGAGCCGCCGGAGAAGGGGATGGCCCCCGTGGGCAAGTTCCATCAACTGGAGGCGGGTGGTGACGCCGAGCGGGATGGAGAGCACAACGTAGACCCCGACGGTGACCACGGCCGCGCCCAGTCCGTTGATCCCAGCAGCGAGGGAGAGCCAACCGAAGGTCTCGCGCGTCTGGGTTTCGTCCAGCAGCCAGAAGACGCAGAGGACCGCCCATGTGGCGAAGCCCACCGCAACCGCCGAGAGGGCGTAGCGGCTCAGGCGCTCGGCGCGGTGGACGGCAAGGGCTCCGGCGAGCCCGCCCGCAACGTAGGCGACGGCCAGCTCATGCGCCTGGGTCGTGCCGGAGAACGACGCGCCCGCCAGGTCTGGCTCTGTGATCCCGATGAACGTTGCGAAGAAGCCGACCGCGACGGCGGTGACGGCCCCGAACGGGAGGCCGGCGAAGGACGCCGTCACCATCGCAGCGGCGGCGACAGGCACCGCAAAGGCGAGGTAGCGACCCTCGCGGTCGGGGAGCACCTCGGGGAGGACGAACCGGACAGCGACGAGCACCCCGGCGATGGCGAGCCCCACCAGCAGGCCCCTTCGGACGGCCGGGCGTTCAAGCGGCTGGAACTGGTAGAGGAACACGCCAAGCAGCACCGCGAACCCGAGCGACATCGCCGCGCCGGCCGTGAAGTCCGCGACATTGAAGCCGTCGTTGATCACCCCGGTCCGGTGGAGGGCTTCGATGTCTTCCGGCTGCAGCTGTTCGCCTTCGCGGACAACCACCTGGCCGCGCGTGTAGGTGACGATGACGGGGGAGACGTTGTCGCGGGCCTCCTGGCGAGCGCGCTCGGTCGCTGTTTCGTTGACGGGGCTGTTGGGCGCGACGAAGAGGGTGAGGAGACCGGTGAGCGCGGTTCGACTCGCCAGCTCGGCCGCCGACCCGGCCGCCGGCTCCTTCCGCAGATACTCGTCGGCCTTCGCCAGGGCGGCGTCCTGGGTGTGGATCTCCACGTCCATGATGTCGCGGACGGCAGTGCGGGCTTTCTGGGCGACGGCGTCGAGGGCCCCGGTATCGAGGAGCAGCAGGCTCGCCCCAAAGGCGGAGGCTGGCTGGAGTTTCTCGGCCGCAAGGTAGGCGTTGAGTTCGGCGAGCCGTTGCTCGTTCGTTGTCAGGTCACCGCGCTGGCGGATGAGCCGGACGCGTTCGACGAGCCGGTCGAAGGATCCGAGCTGGGCCTGCTTCACCGTTGGATCCGGCGGGAGGTAGGACTGCGGGACCGTCTTCGCCGCGTCCTGCCGGGCCTGTTCGGTGAGCCCGGCCGATTCGAACTGGGCGCCGTGAGCTGCCTCAAGCGTCTGGGGGGCCGACTCGCCTTCGCGAAGCGCCGAACCGGATGGGACCAGAGGCACCACCAGGAGCCCGGCCACCACCGCCATCACCAGCGTGAAGGCCGCGGCGGCCAATCGCGAAAACGTCGGCTGAGGGCGTCGGCGAAGCATCCCTGCCGATACTACCAGAGCGTCGCCGGAGGCCCGGGAAAGCGCCCTACGCCGGGGTGATCGAGCCTTCACCGAGGATGCTCGCCAGGGCCGTGAGCCGTTCGATCACCAGGTAGCCGGAGCGGTCGCGCGCCTTCGCTGAGCGCTGGAGGAGGACGGCGCGCAGCCCCGCGCCGCGTGCCCCCGCGATGTCCGTCTCCAGGGAGTCGCCGACGAAGAGGGCTTCATGCGGCTCCGCGCCAACTGCGGCCAGCGCTTGCAGGAACGGTGCCGCGCCGGGCTTCGCTACCCCCACGTCGGCTGAGGTGATGATTGCATCAAGGTGGCCAGCAAGGCCGAGTGCGTTCGCCTGCTGCTGGAGGAACCGGGCCGGGAAGAGGGTGTTCACGACGGCCGCGGTGCGGTAGCCGCGGTACTTCAACGACGGCAGGAGCGCCCGGGCGTCATCGAAGACGCTCTCGTGGGCGGTCGCTTCGTCGAAGAAAAGGCGGGCACACGCTTCGACATCGGATGCGCCGACGGCCCAGCCCAGCCAGGTGGAGACGCCTGTAATGATGGCTTCGATCGACGGGACTGCCGGGGCGCCGGGCCGGGGGAGGACGGCCTCGAACGCCCGGTCGACATCTTCGTCGCGCACCGCCAGCGAGAGGACGCGGCGAGCGTAGCCGGCGATTGCAGCGGTGGGCGCGCGCCGAACGAGGAGGTCCTGGCGGACCAGCGTCCCTTCCCAATCGAAGAGCACTGCCCGGATGGCCATCAGCCGCCCAGGAGGGCCCGTACGACTTCGTTGATGAGGCGGCCATCGGCACGGCCGGCGAACTGCTTCACGAGCGGGGGCATCACCTTCCCGATGTCGCGTGGGCCGGAAGCCCCCGTCTCGGCGACGAGCTTGCGCGCCGCCTCTTCGACCTCGGAGCGCTCCGCCTGGGCGGGGAGGTAGGCTTCGAGCACGACGAGTTCGGCCTCTTCCTTCGCGACCAGGTCCTCGCGGTTGCCCTTGCGAAATTCGAAGATGCTTTCGCGGCGCTGCTTGGCCTGCTTCTGGATGACCTGGATCACGCCAGCGTCGTCGAGTTCGCCGCGGACCTCGATTTCGGCGTTCTTGACGGCGGCGGTGAGCATGCGGAGGGTGCTCTTGCGCGTTTCTTCGTGGGCGCGCATCGCGGCGTGCAGGTCTTCCTGGATGCGTTCCTTGAGGGTGGTCATGGTTGCCTCCGGATCACCACAGGCCCGGATGTCCCGGGCCTGCAGAGGGTATCGTGCGTTCGTGCCCTGGCCGGCCTTAGCGCCGGGTAAGGGCTCGGGCTTCACTTCGAAGCTGCTTCTTGCGGAGCTTCCGCAGGCGGGCAGCTTCCTTCTTCTTGCGCTTCACGCTCGGCTTTTCGTAGTGTTCGCGGCGTCGCGCTTCGGCCAGGATGCCATCCTGCTGGACGCGCTTGTTGAAGCGCTTGAGAGCGCCTTCGAACGACTCGTTATCGCCGATGATGACTTCTGCCAACTGAGGGGATCACCCGCTTTCCGGACCAGAATGCCGCCACGCGGGCGACAAGGCCCGAACAGGGTAGCAGGCGTTGCCTTCGCTGGCTATGCGAGCTTCACGGCGACGGCGTCAGCGCGATCGTCCACCCAGCCACGGAGCCGGGCCGGGACGCAAACGAAAAGCGGGGCCATCGACCCCGCTTCGTTGAAAGCAGCCGGGCTGTCCGGGCTTAGTCGGCCGAGGGAAGGACCTTGGGCTGCATGAGCTCCATGTCGCGGCCACCGACCTTCAGTTCGCAGTTGCCGGGCTTGATCACGAGAAGCTCGATGCTCGTGGTTTCGTCTTTGTAGCGTTTGCCGAGTTGCACTGCCATGTGTGGTTCCCCTCCCTGCCGTTCGTTACTTCTTCAGTTCAAGCGGCGTGTCGCCGCACATGATGTCGCCGTCGCCGCCCTTGGTGACGATGACCTCCGACCCGCACTTCGGGCAGATGTAGCGCTTTCCGGTCTGTGCTGCCATCCGGTGGACTTCCCCTTCCTCTTCTTCGCGGCCCACGCCGCTGCTTGCCTCAAGGCTGTGGCCGGATCGTAGCCAGCGTCACCGGGAGCGTCAAACTGGGCACCCGCCAGTGGCGAAGCCCGGGAAAACCCGGGCTTCGGCGGTGACGATTGGCTGCGACGGCGCTACTCGACGAAGAGCGTCGCCTTCATGTCGGGGTGGTAGTCGCAGGTGATCTTGAACTCGCCCGCAGTGCTGAAGGTGATCGTCCGCTCGTCGCCCTGCTTCAGGTCGCCGTTGTCCTTCTTCCCGCCGAACGTAATCGTGTGTAATCCGGTCTTGCTGCTGAACTTGACGGAGGTACCCTTGGCGACGAGGGCGACGCCCTGGTTCGCCGCCTGGGCAGTGCCGTCCGCGCTGAGGGTCCAGTCGTTGGCGTTCGCGACGATTTCAACGGTCTTCGACACAGCGGTGGGCCTCTCCACCGGCTTCACCGCGCCGGTGATCTGGTCGTAGAGGCTCTTGCCGACGGCGTGCTGGACGCAGGCCGTGCCGGAGTTAAGTGTGGTAGGCGGCGCAGGGCCCCAGGCGTCGGCCGGGAGCGACAACACGGTCCCAACCCGGACGACGCTGTCCTTGGTGAGGTTCGGGTTCTTGTCCTTGTTCGCCTCCGCCAGGCTGGCCGCCGTCACGTTCGAATAAGCCTCCGCGACCTTTTCGAGAGTCTGGCCCTGGACGATGTAGCCATCGATCCTCGGGAGCTTGAGGAGCACTCGTGAGTCCAGCGGCGACGAGCCGTCGAGATTGTTCAGCTTGAGAAGGGCGTCGACGGTGATCCCGTGCGCGTTCGCCACCGACTCGTAGCTGTCGCCCGACTGGACCAGGACGACAGCGTTGTCCGGCAGCTTGAGCCGGGTGCCGGCGACCAGTTCAGCGTCGGCGGCGACACCAGATGAGGCGGCCAGCTGGGCAGAAGTGAGCTTGTGTTCGGTGGCGAGCGCGGTGAACGTATCACCCGTGCCGACGATGACGACGGCCCCGGTCGCCAGTTTCAAGGTGCGTTCGAACGGCAGCTCTGTGTCCGCGGGAGATCCAGAGGGGATGACATCGCCGTTCGCCGCTATGAGCGCGGAGGCACTGATGCCGTGCGCAGTAGCAACCGACTCGATCGTGTCGCCGGCGCGAACGGCGAAGACGGCGCCATCGGGAAACCGAAGCTTGTCGAGGCCGGGGAACAACCCGTAGACAGGGTTGCCTTCGTTGCTCAGGAGGACAAAGTCGCCCGACTTCTTGTCGATGCGATAGTTGAGGTTGTTGTCGGTCGCGAGGATCACGGCGCCAACGTGTGTGGCAGCGGCCACCTTGGCGACTGTTTCGTTGTCCTTCTTGACCTCATACGTGCGCCCGGCGGGGTAGGTCTTGTTGGGGGGCAGCTTCAGCTCTGTGCCCTTCTTCAAGAGCGCGTTGGGATCCGCAACGCCGTTGAGCGTGGCAAGTTGGCCGGGGCCAATATTGTGGGCGGCCGCAATCGAACCCAGCGTGTCGCCACTGACGATGGCGGTCGTTTCGTGGTTGAGGTTGCGGGCGAACTCGACGGCTTCGAGCCAGCCGCGACTCGCGGGGTTGCCATCTTCGTCCACGAGGTCGGGATCAACGGGCGACGTTAGCAAGTCCACGAGGTGGTCGATCTGACGCAGGTTGAGGGCGCCGCCGACCGCCCGCTCGTTGGGGTAGATCCCGAGGCTGCTGGCCCAGGCCGGCATGAGAGTGCCGGCGCGCCCGCACATGATGGTGGTGCGAAGGAGTTCCTGGTTTGCCTTCAGGACGAGGGGGTCCTGGTTCTTGAACGCGTCGGTGTTCAGCGTGGGGCCAACGCCCCCTTGCCCCTTGAGGCCGTGGCATGTGCGGCAGTTGTTGGCGTAGAGCAGGGCGCCGCGCTCAACCGACTGATCCATCGACCATTCGGTCTGCATTTCCGCGCGGTAGGGGAGGTCAATGACGGTGTAGGCCGCGCAGCCGCCCACAAAGACAAAAAAGAGGGCGACGATCAGGACGATCTGCTTCTGAGTGTTCAATCGAGTCCCTGTCTAGCCGGAATAGGGCTTCGCGCGAAGCGGATTGTCGGGGCCGCCCGACGTGATGACGCCGGTGTTAACGTTGAGCGACTTGTCGCCGTTGACGGAGAGAGCCATGGTGTCCATCGGGCGCGGGGCTGGGCCGTAGACGCGGATGCCAGCGCGGGAATAGGTCGAACCGTGGCACGGGCACCGGAACCACCCGACAATGCCGGGGAAGTTCACGCCGGCGCCGTTAAAGGCGGCGTTCCAGGGGACCGTGCAGCCCAGGTGGGGGCACTTCCAGTAGAGGGCAAGGATGCCCCCCGTACCCCCGACGCCGAGCACATCGCCCTGGGCCCCGGCGAGGTTGGAGAGCCAGAACTTGCCTTCGGAGATGCGCGAAGGCTCTCCTCCGACCTTGGGGATGCGTGCCGGGACAACGGTGATGGCGCCACCGAAACCGGTGGGCTTTCGCAGGTTAAAGAATCCGAGGAAGCCGGCCGCCATCGCCCCGACCGACAGCGTGAGGCCGGCGAAGACGCTCACCCGCAGGAAGGAGCGGCGCGAAAGTTTCCGGGCTTCGGTCTGGCGCGCATGTTCGACTCGGCGGGCGATGGCGCCGGCTGTTGGTTGCATCTGCGTCATCGGAATTGCCTCCTCCCCATCACCTTATCACTCCTGCCCCGGGATGCCTTCGCTGACGCTCAGATCCCACGGGAAGACGAGTTCCTGGCCCTGGCCGCGGAAAGCTGTGCCGGTCAGCGTCAGGACGCCATAGGCTGCGACGAAGCCAGAGAAGAGAACGATCAGCGCATCGCGCCGAGTCACCACCCAGCCCACTCGCCAGAGGCTGAAGATGAGCATCGCGCTCATCCCGACCATGGCCATGGTGGGGATGCCTTGTTCAACCAGCCACGCCGGGAAGTCGAGATGCTGGAAGTCTTCGCCGATGATCACGATATTGACCGGGGAGTACGTTATGTTGCGGAACCATTCCGGCCACGGGAGTTGGGTCTGGATAGAGCGGACGTTTTCGAGGAACCGGAGGCTGTCGCCGCCGGAGAGTCCGAACCAGTCGTGAAGGAAGAAGGCGACCTTCCCCGAGTCCCAGAGGATGAGGAACCAGGTGCCCACGAACCCGACGATGGCCGAGACGACCGTGAGCCGCACCGAGCGTTCGGTGCCGAACCAAACCCCCTGGCCCTCCTGTTCGCGGTCGAAATAGGGGAACGCACCCATAACAACGAGCCAGATGCTGGGGATGATGACCCCGGCCATGCCGGCGTTCATGTGGAGGAGGAGTTCCTGGAGGTTGAGCAGGTACCACGGCGCCTTGGAGGGGTTCGGCGTGACGTCTGCGTTTGCCTGGTCAAGTAGCGGGGCGTTGATCAGGAACGAGAGCAGGAACAGCGTGATCGTGAAAAGCATCGCGGCGATGAACTCGATAAAGACGAGATCTGGCCAGACGAGGACTTCTTCTTCACGCGAACGGGTCTGCGTGCGGGCGACGGGACGGGCGACGACAGCAGTGGCCATTGCGTTCCTATTCCTGCGCGGTGTGCGGCCTAGAGCGGCCGGGCGAGCCCGCCGTCACGGCGGATTCGCCAGAAGTGGACTGCCATGAAGATGGCCGCCAGGAGGGGCAGCCCAATCACGTGCAGCGTGTAGAAGCGGATGAGCGCCTGCGGGCCCACTTCAAAGCCGCCGAGCAGCCAGAAGCGGGTCTTGGGGCCAAGGACCGGCGCCGAGCCGGCGATGTTCGTACCGACGGTGATGGCCCAGAACGCGAGCTGGTCCCAGGGCAGCAGGTAGCCGGTGAAGGAGAGGAGGAAGGTCAGGACGAGGAGAATGACTCCAACGACCCAGTTGAACTCGCGGGGCGGCTTGTAGGCCCCCGTATAGAAGACGCGCATCATGTGCATGAAGACGAGGATGACCATGGCGTGGGCCATCCAGCGGTGCATGTTTCGCATCAGCTGGCCGAATTCGACCGTGTTCTGGATGGTCTGCATGTCCAGGTACGCCCGTTCGACGCTGGGCACGTAGTAGAACATCAGGAGGATGCCGGTGACCGTGAGGCCCAGGAACATGAAGAACGAGAGGCCACCCAGGCAGTAGGTGTGCGTGATCTTCACGTGGGTCCGGTGGATGCGGGTGGGGTGGAGGTGGAGAAAGACGTTCGTCGCCACCACGAGCATCTGGTTCCGGGGGGTGTTCGGATACCCCGTGCGGAAGATGGACTTCCACACATAGTTATGGAACATCATGTCGTAGAGCTTGTCTGCGACGGTCGGTTTGGTGGGTTGCTCGACTGCCATTGCCGCTCCTGGCCTTACTTCTGCCACCAGTGGCCAAAGGCCACCATGATGGCGAGTGAGACAACGATGGTGATACCGACGAAGACGAGTTCGAGCGTCTCCGCGAAGTCATGAGGCAGGTTGGAAAACTCCACGGTGCGGGCGACCTCCCCTCGACGGTCCGCAGGCGCTGCATTGCCGCCCGGCGCCCGGACGACATTGTGAATCCTGTAGCAAGGCTGATTTATACCACCGGCCTCCCGGGGGGTCAAAGCCGGTTTACGCTCCATCGAAGGCTCCTATCCCAGGCTTCGACGTCACCCGTGTCCGCGGACTCGCCACCGCGCAGCCCCACCGGCGCCGCCCTGGGGTCAGGAACGGCGGAAGCGCATCCTCAGGAGGCCGCGAATATCCTCCGCCGCGGTCTTGAAGATGTTGACCTTGCTGTCGCGGTCTTCGTCCCAGCGCACCGGAAGTTCGCAGATCTTCAGCCCCCGCTTGTGCGCAAGGATCAGCAGTTCCGTATCGAAGAACCACATCCGGTTTTCGATGAGCGGCACCACTTCGTCGATCACCCGGCGATTCAGCGCCTTGAAGCCGCACTGGGCGTCGGTGATGCGCAGGCGGGGGAACGTCGCCCGGATGAGGAAGATGTAGCCGCGGGACGTGATTTCGCGTTTCAGTGACCGCTGGGTCTGGGAGCCGCGCGCCCTCCGGCTGCCGATTGCGACGTCGCAGCCTTCCTTCGCCACCATCGTGACGAGGCGGGGGAGGTGCTCGAGGTCGGTGCTGAGGTCGACGTCCATGTAGGCGACGACGGCGGCATCGCTGTTCCTCCACGCCTGTTTGAGGGCCAGCCCCCGGCCCTTGATGGTCAGGAGTTCCGCCTTCACACGGCCGGGATAGGCGGCTTCCAGTTCCTGTGCCAACGCGCCGGTGCCGTCGTTCGAACCGTTGTCCGCGACGACGACCCGCCAAGCGTACTCCGGGTGGCGATCGAACAGGGCCAGCGTCTTTTCGATGCTGCCGCGAAGCACCGCCACCTCGTTGTAGCACGGAATGACGACGTCGACGCGGACCGGGGCGTCAGTTGGGGCAGACATACCGGGCCATTGTATTCCGGCCGGCTCTAGCGGCTATCGCCGGGCGCAGCCGCCGCGGCTTCAGCTTTCGCTGATCGTGACTGACTTCATCGCGACCGGCTGGACGGGGCGGTCCTGGGCGCCTGTCGCGGCGGTGGCGATGGCATCGAGCACGTCTTCGCCCGAGCTGAGCTTGCCGAAGATCGTGTAGTTCGCGGGCAGGGGGTAGTCCGCGTGCATGACGAAGAACTGGCTGCCGTTAGTGTTCGGGCCGGCATTCGCCATTGCCAGGGTGCCGCGCAGATACGCCCGCGTCACCTTCTCGTCGTTGAAACGATAGCCGGGGCCACCGCTGCCCATGCCCTTGGGATCGCCGCCCTGGATCATGAAACCCTTGATCACCCGGTGAAAGATGACGTCGGTGTAGAACTCGTCCCGGGCGAGGAAGACGAAGTTGTTGACGGTCGTCGGGGCGTCGCCGGGGAAGAGCTCGGCGGTCATGGTGCCGGCTGTGGTCTCGATGGTGGCGGTGTAGGTCTTGGCTGGGTCGATGGTGAGGTCTGGCGCCTTGGGATACTGCTTCATGGTGAAAGCGTACCGCAGCTGCGCGAACTAGACTCGCTGCGCTTTGACCCCCGCGGGGATGAGTGAGTCGTTCACGCTGCCCAGCCACTCGTTGAGCCACGCCTCTTCCCGCCGGTGGGGGAGCGCCCTGAGGATGTCCAGGGTGTGGGTCGGGTCATGGATTGCGATGCCCCAGAGGAGCCCACCGAACCGCACGGGCGCCGGCGCCAGCCCCAGCGTCTTGCGGTCGCCGCCATACGGAATGACGCGGTCGAGGTCGCCGTCCGACATGCGTTCGATCGCGGCGGCCATTCGCCCGCGGTGGGTGGCCGCCGCGGCCAGCAACTCGTCGATCGTGGCGTTGGCGCGGGCGCGGACCGCCGTCTCATTCCAGTCGTCGATGTCGAAGGGGACGGGAAGTGGCGGCTCCGGCGGCGGCGCCGAAAGCCCAACCATGGGCGAAAAGCTTGCGGCTATGAGGCCATCGATGGTCGCGAGGTGGGCGATGTAATCGCGGACGCTCCAGTGCGAGCCGGGGATGACAGCCCCGAGTTCGCCTGCGCTGAGGGACCGGCAGAGGTGCTCGAACTGGACGCGATGCCGGGCGAGTTCATCGATGACCAGGCGGCAGCGGACGTTCATCGGGGTGCTCCTTGGGAGATGGGGGCACTCTACTCCGCGGGCCGGCCGGCGGTTGGTTGCCGCCCCCGCACCCGCCCGGCGACAATGGACGCCCGTGAACCACGAAACCGGGCATCGCCCGTGACCCTTGAGAGCCCGGTTGGGGCTATCGCCATCGATCGCGGCGCCCTCGCGGTGCTCCCCCACAGCGACGATATCTTTGCAGTGCGACTTGGAGGCCGAGTGGTTCGCCACCGGCCAGGAGGAAACGAATGAGCCAGCTTCAGAAAGCAATCAGCCGCGTCCAGCGACGCGAAGGCCCGCGCTCCATCGGCTTCGGCGCCGCGAGCCGGGAACAGCCCCGCGCCATGCTCGCCGGCGTGCTCGCTGCGGACGCGGCGGGCGTGACCACAGCAATCGAGGCCGGGGCGGACTTCGTCGTCGTCCACGCCGGAACTGCCGCATCGGCAGCTAACGTCGTCAAGGCTGCGGCGGCGAAAGACCGCTGCCTCGGGGCGCTCGTGGACAAACTGGACGAAGCTGGCGCGCAGGCGCTGAAGGATGCGGGCGCCGACTTCGCTGTCTCGTCGCTCGAAGGGACGGCGGCCACGGCGATGGATTCGGATCGCCTGGGCCACGTCATCACCGCCCACGCCGGCATGGAAGACAACACCCTCCGGGCGCTGGGGCCGCTTGGGCTCGATGCGATCTACGTCGAGCTCACGGGCCACCTGATGTCGGTCGCCGATCAGCTTCACCTCCTCCGGCTCGCTTCGTTCTCGGGGAGCGCGCTGCTGGTGACGGTAGATGCGGCTGCCGCCGTCGCGGACCTGCGGGTGCTGCGGGACTCCGGCGCGGCGGGGGTGGTTGCGCCAGCGGGCACATCGAAGGCACAGATGGAAGGTCTCATCACCGCGCTGAAGGCGGTCCCGGCACCGAAGAAGGGACGCCGTGAAGGTGCTGACATCGCCCTCGTGCCCGCTGCGGCCAGCCGGCGCGACGAAGGCGAGCATGAACACGAGGAAGAGGACGACGACTGACGCTCTTGCCGGCAAGATCCGGGAGCCGCTGGCCCGCTGGTACCGGGACCACGGCCGCCACTCCCTCCCGTGGCGGCTGACGCGCGACATCTATGCTGTCCTCGTCTCCGAAGTGATGCTGCAGCAGACGCAGGTGGAGCGCGTTGCACCGCGTTATGTCCGTTGGCTTGAACGCTGGCCGACTGCCGCGTCGCTCGCCGCGGAGTCGCCGGCGGAGGTCATCCGGGAGTGGGGAGGGCTGGGGTACAACCGGCGAGCGCTCCATCTCCATGGCGCCGCCACCGCGCTCGCGTCGCGCTCCGAAACCACCCGCCCGGGCGTCGCGGAGCTTCGTTCGCTCCCCGGGGTGGGCCTGTACACCGCCGCAGCCATCGCCTGTTTCGCGGGAGAAGAGCACGTCGCCGTCGTCGACACCAACATCGCGCGGGTCATCGCCAGGGTCGTCGTTGGGCAGGCGAGTCCGCGCCAGGTATTGGCCCGGACCACGGCCAGCGCCGCCGAGTCCCTGTTGCCCGCTACCGGTGCACGGGACCACAACCTCGGGCTGATGGACCTCGGCGCGATGGTGTGTACGGCTCGAAACCCCGCCTGCGAGGCCTGCCCGCTGAGCCCGGAATGCGCCTGGCTGGCGGCCGGAAAGCCGCCGGCAGAGGGGCCCGTTGCCCGGGCTCAACCGTTCGAGACGACAGCGAGGTTCGCGCGGGGCCGAATCGTCAACGCTCTCCGGGATGCTGCGGCCATGGGCGAAGACGAAGTCCGTTCCCTCCTGCCCCCGGCGCATCAGCCGCGCGCCATCGGCTACCTTCAGGCGCTCGAACGCGACGGGTTGCTGGAGCACCGTCATGGCCGGTGGGCCCTGACCGGCACCTTCACGGCAGGATGAGCATCGCGTCGCCGAAGCTGTAGAACCGGTACCGCTCGGCCACGGCGAGGCGATACGCGGCCATCACCTGCTCCGTTCCAGCAAAGGCGCAGACGAGCATCAGGAGCGTCGACTTCGGCAGGTGGAAGTTCGTCACGAGGACATCAACCACGTGAAAAGGGTCGCCAGGCAGGATCTTGAGTGTCGTCCAGCCGTCGTAGGGGACCACCGAGCCTCGCTCCCGGGCGACGTGTTCGACCGTGCGGACGACGGTTGTCCCGACCGCCACCACCCGGCGTCCCTCGCGCTTCGCCATGGCGATCGCATCGGCCGTTTCCGCGGGCACGGTGACATGCTCGCCGTGGAGGACGTGGTCGCGCGGGTCCTCGACCGTCACGGGTTTGAACGTCCCCGGGCCGACATCGAGCGTCACCGCGACCCGCTGGATCCCACGCGCATCGAGTGCGGCGAGGAGCGCGGGGGTAAAGTGCAGCCCTGCCGTTGGGGCGGCCGCGCTGCGGGCGTCCCGGCTATAGACGGTCTGGTAGCGCTCCGGGTCGCCGTGGTAGTCGCGGATGTAGGGCGGCAGCGGCACCGCTCCGACCGCGGCCGGATCGAAGGCGCGTTCGAACATGAGTTCAACAACCTCGGGGGTTCGGCCGGTCACGGTTGCCGCAAGGGGCCCGTCCGAGGCTTCGAAGACGAACTGCCGCCCTGCCACCGCCTGCCGGGCCGGCCGGAGGAGCACCTCCCACTGGAGGTCCGTCAAGGGACGGACGAGGAGGGCTTCGACCCGCCCGCCGGTGCCCGGGCGCTCCCCGAACAGCCGGGCTGCCATGACCCGGGTGTCGTTCACCACGAGCAGATCTCCGGGTTCGAGCAGGTCCGGAAGGTCGCGGAAATGATGGTGGCCGATCTCGCCGCCCGCCCGGTGGAGCGCCATCAGCCGGGCCGAGTCGCGCGGCTCCGCTGGTTGTTGTGCGATCAGTTCCGGGGGCAAGGCGAAGTCGAAGTCGGCGGTACGCATGCTTCCTACGAGGATTGCGCCTCAACGGCCTGAGGGTCTACGTTTGACGCCTCGGAGGCTCCCATGGCGGAAGGCAATGGCTCATCGACTTCGTGGATTTCGGGCGACCGCCTGGACCGGCTGACGGCCACGACGGTCAACGTCGAGCGCACCGCCATCCGCTCGCTGGAGGCCGACCAGGCGCGGCTTGAACGCTCGGCAGTGATGCGGATGCGGGCAACGCAGGCCTCCCTCGACCTGTCCGGCGTTGTGTTCGGGCGGTTTGAACAGGGCACTCTCAGCAAGAGCACCGTCGGAGTGGTGGTCGCGCGGTCTGTCGCTTGCGATGAGGTGCGGACCGCGATCCTCGCGGCCCCGGTGGTCCGCGGCGAAGTGCACACCTGGCTGGACCTGCGGACCGCTGTCGCGATCGGCTTCGGGATGGTCCTGGGGAAGGCCTTCCTCAGCGCGCTACGATCGATCGGCCGGCATTCGGAGGAGTAACCTCCAGCGCGTCGGCTAGCACGGCATCGGTGCGAAGCTGGCCGCAGGCGGCCGCGATTTCGCTCCCTTTTTCGACGCGCACGGTGCAGGTCACGCCGGCTTCGCGCAGCACCCGTTCGAAGGCGAGCGTCCGCGCCCGGGCGGGGCGACGGAAGCCTCCCGCGGTGGGGTTCACCGGGATCAGGTTTACGTGGGCGCCGGTCTTCGCGACGAGCGCCCCCAGGGCACGCGCCGTCTCCAGTGAGTCGTTCACGCCCTCCAGGAGCGCGTATTCGAAGGTGACCCGCCGCCCGGTCTTGCGGAAGTAGGCCGCCGCCGCCGCCATGATGTTGCCGACGGAGGTGGGGCCGGCGGTCGGAACGAGCCTTCGCCGCAAATCGTCATCGGGGGCGTGGAGGGAGATGGCGAGGCCGACCTGGAGCCCTTCTTCGGCGAGACGCTCGATGCCCCGGATCACGCCGACGGTGGAGATGGTGACGCTGCGCTGGGCGAGGCCGAACGCGCGTGGATCGACCAGCAGCCGGACGGCGCGGATGGTCTCGGCGTAGTTCGCGAGCGGTTCGCCCATGCCCATGAAGACAATGTTGGTGACGTGCTGGCCGCGCTCCCGCAAGAGGTTCGCGAAGTGCATGACCTGCGCAACGATCTCCTCCGCCCGCAGGTTCCGCTCGAATCCCATCTGCCCGGTGGCGCAAAAGACGCAGCCCATGGCACAGCCGGCCTGGGTGGACACGCAGACGGTCGAGCGTGGGTGATGGCCCTCCTCCGGGTACTGCATCAGGACCGATTCGATCAGGGTCCCGTCGGCCATCCTGAGCAACACTTTCGCCGTCTCGCCGTCGGCGCTGGCCGAGCGGTGGGCTTCGGTGGCGGCGCCGATGGCGTAGCCCGCCGCGGTCAGGTGGTCGCGGACCGCGGCCGGGAGGACCTGGATGTCGCTGAGCGACGTCTTGCCCTCCTTCCAGAGCGCGCGAAGCAACTGGTTGGCGCGGTAGGCCGGGAACCCGCCAGCCGTAATCAGTTCATCTACCTCGGGCGGGAGGAGGCGGCGAAGGTCAGTCATGCGAGCACCACTTCGTCGGCGAGGTTGCCTCGTTCGCCGTTGACGAACGCTGCACCCGGCGTGCGCGTTGATCCGCCGCGCTGCACTTCTTCGAGCACCAGGAGGCCGCCGGCGAACGCCACCGCCGGCTCACGACCGAGAAGGACGAGGGCCCCCGGACGGTGCGCGGGCGAGCCTGGTGCGACGCGCGCCCTCCAGATAGCGAGGCGGCCGCCGCGGTATTCCACGAAGGCGCCCGGCCAGGGGTTGTAGGCTCGGACGGCGCGCTCTGCTTCGACTGCGGTCATGGAGGCGCGGAGGTGGCCGTCGGCCTTCGCGAGGAGCGGGCAGTAGGTAACCAGCGCGTCGTCCTGGGGTTGTGCCGCCAGGTCGCCGTCAAACCAGGGCGGGAGGGTAGCGATAAGCGTGCGCGCGCCGAGGGCGGCGAGGTCGAGTTCGGCCTCGCCCGCGGTGACGTCCCGGCGCAGGAGATATCGCGCCCGGGCGATGATGGGGCCTGCGTCCATTTTCGCGCTCATCTCCATGATGGTAACTCCTGTTTCGGAGTCGCCGGCGAGGATTGCAGCGTTGATGGGCGACGGACCGCGCCAGCGGGGCAGCAAGGAAGCGTGGACGTTCACGCAACCCCGCGACGGCACCGCCAGGACTGCTCGCGGCAGGATCTTGCCGTAGGCCGCGACCACAAATAGGTCCGCGCGGAAGGAGGCAAGATGCGCGCGCACGCTTTCGTCCCGGAAGGAGTCCGGCTGGAAGACCGGCAGGCCGCGTTCCAGGGCGGCAACCTTCACCGCCGGCGGCTTCGTCGCGCCCCCGCGCCCCGCCGGCCGGTCGGGCTGGGAGACGGCGCCGACCACCGCGTAACCGGAATCCAGGAGCGCGTTCAAGGAAGGGACGGAGAATTCCGGTGAGCCCATGAAGACGACGCGGACATCCCGGGGATTCATCCCGCCCCCTGGACTACTGATTCCATTTGAGCACGTCAGCGAAGCGTAGCGAGGGTGCGAAGAGGACGTCGGGGGAGAGTCCCTTGATGTCGTTCGTGTGGACGTAGGTGTACCGCGGATAGGCGATGACGACGCTGGGGGCGTTTTCCTGCCAGACCTCCTGGAGCTGGCGATAGAGGTCGGCCCTCACCTCCACGTCGTTCGTCGTCCTGCCTTTTTCGATGAGGCCGTCGGCAACCTGGTCGGCGAAGTTGGCGATGTTGAGCCCGGCGGCGCCCATCTGGGAGCTGTGCCAGCCGGCGTAAAGGTCCGGGTCGGGCCCCTGGTCCCAACCAGCGATGGCGGCTTCATACTTGCGCTCCTGGAGGAAGTCGCGCCAGAGGACGGAAAAGGTGGTACTGGCCACGGTGGCGCGGATGCCGAGCGGCTCCAGTTGCTTCGCGATCTCGTTGGCGACGGCAAGGCGAAGGGGGTCGTTGTCGGTGCGAATGGTGAAGCGGAACTCCTGGCCGTTGCGGACGAGGATACCGGTGGTCGGGTGGGCCTTCCAACCCGCTTCTTCGAGC
Source organism: uncultured Anaerolineaceae bacterium (assembly GCA_964438865.1). GTDB lineage: Bacteria > Chloroflexota > Dehalococcoidia > Tepidiformales > Tepidiformaceae. The sequence continues at coordinate 146,033 of CAYTMI010000006.1, forward strand.
AGCTTCGCGGCGGTCGCGCGGTCGGGGACGACGTCGTCGTACTGTTTCGCATAGGCCCAGGTGCCAGGCGCCACGGCCGAACTGGAGGGCGCGGCAAGCCCGCGGAAAGCCTTGTCCACGATCGCCCGGCGGTCGATGGCGATCGAAACGGCGCGGCGCACCCGCTCGTCCTGGAAGGTGTCTGCCAGGTCGTTGTTCAGGTAGAGGAGCAGGTAGGCGGCCCGCTGCGGCTGTTCGATGACGGTGCCCTTGATGCGCTTCAACTCCGCCAGCTGGGCCTCGGTGAGGGCGTCCCGAATGAGGATGCCGTCGATATCGCCGTCCTGCAGGGCCCGGATTGCCGCCGGGTAGTCCGTGTAGAAGCGAAGCCGGAGCGACGAGACTCCCGGCTGCCCGCGGTGGTACGACGGGGATGCCTTGAGGAGCGCTTCGGTCGAATCCAGCGACTCCAGGACGTAAGGGCCGCTGCCGACGGGCGCCGCGTTAAACGGCGCATCGAACAACTCGGCGGCGGTCCGGCTGCCCAGGAGGTGCTCCGGCAGGATCCCGATGGTGGTGTTGCGGGCAAGAAACGGGGCGGAAGGCTGTTTCAGCGTGAAGGTGACCGTCTGGGAATCTGGCGTGGCGACTTCGATCCCCAGCCAGCCCTCGGCGAGGGTGGGGTCTCCCTTGAAGTCCGGGCTGGTGAGCGCGGCGATCGTAAAGGCCACATCGCGCGACGTCAGTGGCTGGCCATCGTGCCATTGAAGGTTCTTGCGAAGGCGGAAGGTGTAGACGCGGCCGTCGCTGGAGATCTCCGGTGACTCGGCGAGGTCGGGGATGACGGTGCCGTCTGGGCTGAGCCGGCTGAGCCCGGCAAAGACCAGCTGGGAGAGGTCGGCATCCACGGCGTTGGAGGAAGCGTAGAGCGGGTTCACGCGCTGCCATGTGCCGGCAACGCCCTCGACGTACCCGCCGTCCATGTTAAGGACGACGTTTTCGGAGTCGTTCAGGCGGAGGAAGAGGACCCCCATGGCGGCGGCGAGCGCGACAAGGAAGAAGCCGCCAAAGAGGAGGGGGACGCGGGTTCGCGAAGACTCGCGGGCCATGGGCGGGGTTACTTTTGCGACTGGACGCTCAGGAAAGATACGAAGATGAAGACGATCGTGAGGAGGATCGTGGCCTGGAACAGCGTCTTTTCGAGGCCGCGCTTCGTGCGATAGACCGAGCCACCCGACATGCCGCCGAGGGCAGCGCCGAAGCCGGAGCCCTTCACCTGGAGGAGGATGATGACGATGAGGATGACAGAGATAACAATCTGAAGAAGGTTGAGAAACATGCGCTACCGTGTCGCCACAAGCACTTCGTCCGCGACCGGACGAGAGCTAAGGCTGGAACTCGAATCCCGGCCATCGTACAGCCGGAGCACGGTAGCGGCGAGCTTCACGGGATCGTGCCGGTAACGATTGGCGTCGGAAACAACGTCGGCTTCGATCAGGCGAACGTGGCTGTACGCGGCGATCTGTTCCCCGTTGACAGCGACAGGGTTGGAATGCCACGCCTCCGGGAGCGGCGACGGCGGGATGTTGTTGTTCGCGACGACCGCCTGGATGACCCCCTTGAAGGTGTGGCTCTCCACTGCCGCCACGTGGTCAGCAACCGAGAAGCCGTCGGTTTCGCCGTGCTGGGTAGCGACGTTGCAGACGAACACCCGCGTGGCGGCCGTGGCCATCAACGCCTTCTGGATGCCCGGTACCAGGAGATTGGGCAGCACGCTCGTGTATAGGCTCCCCGGACCGATGACAACAAGGTCCGCTTCGAGGATGGCCCGGACGGCATCAGGGTGGGCCTCGGCGTCGGGCGGGTTGAGGAAGAGTTCGTGGATGGCAGCGCCGTGCTCGGTGATGTTGTGTTCGCCGTGGACCATCTCGTCTTCGTGGGTGCGAGCGCTGAGGGTTACGTCCTCCAGCGTCGACGGCAGGATGCTGCCGCGGACGTTGAGGATCTGGCTGGTTTCGTAGACCGCGGTTTCGAAGTTACCGGTGACTTCGGCCATCGCAACGATGAAGAGGTTGCCGAACGAGTGCCCTTCAAGGCCGGTGCCTTCCTTGAACCGGTACTGGAAGAGGCGCGACATCAGCGGTTCGGCTTCGGCCAGGGCAGCGATACACTGGCGAATGTCGCCGGGGGCAACGACGCCGAACTCCTTGCGCAGGCGCCCGGTGCTGCCGCCATCGTCGGCAACGGTGACGATCGCCGTGAGGTTGCTCGTGTGGGCCTTGAGCCCGCGAAGGAGCATGGAGAGGCCAGTCCCTCCACCGATGGCGACGATCTTGGGGCCGCGGGCAAGGATCCGGCGGCGGTAGATCGTGTCTGCCATGTCCCGGTCACGGTCCGGGCGTACGAATGCCCAGAGCAACGATTCGTTCAGCTTCCAGATGGCCAGGCCGACCGTGGTAAGCGAGAGCGTGATGAAGAGCAGGCCCCTGGCCCACCGGGGGATGAACTGGAGGGTCAGGTAGTAAAACTCGCCCGGGAATTCGTAGACGAGGTAGGCCTCGCGAAGGACGTAGGCGATGCCGAGGCCCATCAGGCAGATGCCAAGGAGTAGCAGGCCGAGCCAGCGCTTGATGTGCATGCCCGGATAGAGCCACTTGAAAACGCTGTGTTCGCGAATCTGCTGGATGCTCATTGGCGGTCAGTATACCAGCGTCGGCTGATACCGCTATGGAACGTAAACAATTTCATCCAAGTTCCTGCTTCAGCAGGTCCTGGATGACCTGGGGATTGGCCCGGCCCCGGGTTTCGCGCATGGCCTGGCCGGTCAGGAACTTCACCGCCGCTTCCTTTCCCGTACGATAGTCATCGACCGCCTTCTCGTTCGCGGCGATGACTTTGCGGACCACGCCGAGGAGTTCATCAGAGCCACTGATCTGGCCCATGCCCCCGGATTCGACGATCTCCTGCGCGGCGCGGCCGGTGGCAACCATCTGCTCGAAGACCTCTTTGCCGACGGCGGCCGTGACCTTGCCGTCCTCCACGAGTCGAATCAGCGCGGCGAGCGAATTCGCAGCCACAGGGAAAGCGGCGATCTCCTTGCCGGTGGCGTTCGACCAGCGCCCGACTTCGCCCAGCACCCAGTTGGCAGCGAGCTTCGCGGAACGCTGCGGGTCGGGGGCAAGGGCGCGGCTGACTTCTTCGTAATAGTCGGCGCGGTCGCGGCTTTCGGTCAGGGTGGCAGCTTCGGCCTCTGACAGCCCGAGGCTTGCAAACCGGCGCCGGCGGGCATCGGGCAGCTCCGGCAGCTTCGCCCTCTGGGTGGCCACATATTCGGGCGAAAACCGCAGAGATGGCAGGTCCGGCTCGGGGAAGTAGCGGTAGTCGTGGGCGCTTTCCTTCGAACGCTGGCTCACGGTCTCGCCACGCTCGTCGACCCAGCCGCGCGTCTGCTGGGGGATGCTCCCGCCGGCGTCGAGGATCGCGGCCTGGCGCTTCTGTTCGAAGACCAGGGCGTCGTGGACGGCGCGGAAGCTGTTCATGTTCTTGACCTCGACCTTGCTGCCCAGGGGGGTCGTGCCGCGGGGACGCAGGCTGATGTTCGCGTCGCAGCGGAAGTTGCCGTCTTCCATGTTCGCTTCGCTGACGCCGATGTAGCGAAGCACCTGGCGGAGGCGGACGAGGTATTCCCGCGCTTCGGCCGGGGTACGCATGTCCGGCTCGCTCACGATCTCCATGAGCGGGGTCCCAGAGCGGTTCACGTCGAGGAGGCTGTAGCCTTCGCCGGTCACCGCGTCCGTGCGGTGGAGGAGTCGGGCGGTGTCTTCTTCCATGTGGACGCGGGTGATCCCGATCCGCCGGGTCGCGCCTTCGACTTCGATGTCGAGCCGCCCGTCGTGGCACACGGGGAGGTCGTACTGGGAGATCTGGTAGCCCTTCATCAGGTCGGGGTAGGGGTAGTTCTTGCGGTCGAACTTGCTGGAGGGGGAGATTTCGCAGTTGAGGGCCAGACCGGTCATGACGATGAAGGCGATGGCCTGTTCGTTGATGACGGGGAGCACGCCGGGCATGCCGAGGCAGACGGGGCAGACGTGGGTGTTCGGCTCAGCGCCGGAATAGTCGGCGTTGCAGCCGCAGAACATCTTGCTCTTCGTGACAAGCTGGCAATGCACCTCGAGACCGATGACAGTCTCGAAATCGGTGGCTACAGCGGTCAAACCAATCCTCCGCGTCCCGGGGGGCAAGTTCGAGTATAGGCAGCGGTGAAGCTGAGGAACAATGCGCGACGCCCCTGATAGCCCAGACGCCGCGGTGCCCGGGAATGTTGCTTAGCGCGCCGACGACGGCGGGGAAGCGAAAACCCAACGGTCGCCGACGACGAAATTGAAGCTGGCGCCGGCGGCGATGCCGAGCATGCTCGCACCCAGGTAGTGGACCGCGGGGTCGGCGAGCAGGAAGACCGCTTCGTTGATCGCCGCCCCGACCGCGACCGCCAGGTTGAACCGGGCCAGCCGCCGCGTCCAGCCGTACGCGGCCGGCCTATGCCCGCGGTCTGACCACGTGAACACGGCGCTGAGCACGAAATTGACCTGTGCGGAGGCGACGAAGGCGATGCCGTTGCCGATGACACTCTCCATCCCCGACCGCACGAAGACGTGGAGGAGCAGCAGTTGGAGCCCCGCACAGGCGGCGCCGACCACGGCGAACCGGGCTGGCCGCGGGATGGGCGCCACATGGCGAGCGGCGATGAGCAGCGACGTCAATGCCGTGCCCCTGCGCCGCAGTCGAAGAGTGCACCGCCTGCGTTCGGGCCCTGATTGGGGGCTTGGGCGGGCGCTCCCGGCTGGCCAGGCTGCGGACGAGCCACTTGCCCGGCGGGGGGAATGCCCTGCTGTGGAGCGTTGGTCCCCGGAGCCACGGACTGGGCGGCGGCGGCTGGCTGGGCGCCCCGCCAGAGGGCGACGGGAACGGCGGTGCAGTGGGCGCTGACCCAGGCCGCATTCGCGCCCTGCTGCCCGCCTCCGGGGCCTGCCGCCGGTTGCCGCTGCACAGGGGCGTCGCCGGCAACGGGCACCCCCACGGCCGGCGCGGGACCCGCAGGAGCCCCGGTGCCCTGGAGGAGGAAGAAGCGGACCTTCCCGGAGGCGACGGCCTGCTCCAATTCCTGGGCTGTGAGGATGGGATCGCCGCCGCTGAAGCCGCCCAGCGCCATCACCGGCTCCCCGGTCGCGAGGATGATGCTCGAACCCTGCTGGCTGCTCACGGTGGCGAGGATGAACTCGGTGTCGCCACGGTTGGCGCTGAGATAGGCGACCAAAGGGTCGGCAGATGGGCTGACGCCGGCGCCGGCTGGCGGTCCGAAGCGGCCTCCCGCAACCGGGCCCGCGGCGGGGAGCCCCGAACTGCTCTGTCCGTCCCAGACGGTGACGGCGGCCCAGGCTGTCGGCGCTGCAAGAAGCGCGAGAAAGCCCGCAATCATGACGCCGGTAAGGACGATGCCCGGGACCTGCCGCCGGACCAACCGGGCCGCCACGGGCGCCGCGAAAAGGAGCGCCGACGACGCCCCCGCGACGGCCAGTGCCGCAAGCAGTCGCCGGCGCCACTCGGGGTAGTCGCCGAGGATGACGAACTCGACGGCGGCCGAACCGGCGATCGCCAGGGGCAGAAGGACGGACCGCCAGTCACCGTGGCGGTACTGGCGCCAGAGAGCAGCGAACCCGGCCGCGCAGAGCGCCGCAACCGGCGGCCCCAGCATCACCAGGTAATACCGGTGGAAGAGGTTGGCGGCGCTGAAGAAGACGACGTTGGTCACGAGCCACGTGCCCCAGAGCACCAGGGCCTGGTGTTTCCGCTCGAGCGGCCATCGTGGGCGATGCTGGCCGGCGGCCGCGACAAGCCCGATGAGCGCCAGCGGCAGAAGCCAGCTCGCCTGTCCCGCAAGTTGCTGGTTGAACAGCCTGAAGACTCCACGTTCGCCGGTTTCGCCACCTCCCGGTCCTCCAGGTCCGCCCTGGTTCGGCTGGCCCTGGGCGCCTTGAGCCGGGGGCCCCGGCTGTCCTTGAACGGCCGGCTGTTGACCCTGCGCCGGTTGTTGCGGCTGTTGACCCTGTGCCGGTTGAACGGTCGCTTGCTGGGCGTCTGGTTGGGGCGCCGGGGAAGGATTGTTTCGACCGAAAAGCCCGCGCCCCGGCAGCAGCCGCGCCAGGCCGTTGTGGTTCCACATCAGGTCGAAGACCGAGTTGTCCTGGGTGGAGCCGACGTAAGGGCGCTGGTCCGCGGGCGTCAGTTCGACGGTGACCGCCCACGACATCGAAACCGCGACCATGACCACCAGGGCTGCGAACAGGTGCCCAAAGCGTGCCCTCCAGCCACCGGTCATCCCGAGGAAGTACAGGGCGGCCAGCGCAGGGACGACCAGGTAGGCCTGCATCATCTTGATGTTGAACCCGACTCCGACGAGCGCCGCGCCCGCCAGCAACCAGCGCAGGCTCGCCCTCTCCGTGGCTATCGTCACCGCCCAGGCAGCGAGCAGGAGCGCGAAGACCAGGACAACGTCGGAGGTGTTGTTCCGGCTGGCGGAGACGGTCACGGGGGTGACTGCAAGGACGAGGGCAGCGGCCACTCCCGGCCAGCGGCCGAAAACCCGGGCGACAAGGTGGTAGAGGATCGCGACGGAAGCGACGGCGGCCGCCGCCTGGGGCGCGAGCAGGCTCCAGCCGTGGAACCCGAACAGCTTGCTGCTCCAGACCTGCAGCCAGAGGCCGACTGGGGGCTTGTCGACCGAGACGAAACCGCCGGAGTCGTAGGACACGAAGTAGAAGTCGTGCCAGCTCGTGCCCATGCTCTTGGCGGCGGCGGCGTAGTAGAGGTTTGCGAAGCCTTCGCGGTTGAGCCGGAAGAACTCGAAGAAGACGCTCAGGGCGATCACCCCGGCCAGTGCGGCGTGGTGCGCGGCCAGGCGTCTCGGAATGCCAATGACCCGGACCCGGGAAAGGGTGCTGGAGGCGTTCACATTGAGCACGCTGGGGGTCTCCGTTCGAAGGCGCGCGAGGGTGGGTCGGGCGTGCCTGTCCGGACACCATGGATCATCCGGCCGGAGAGTTGCGTTTCGAAACTGTAAAACACGTCAGCGCAGATGGATGTGCGGCGCCCCCGCCCGGACCCGTCCGACGCGCCAGAAGGGCTGGCGGTCACGCGCGGCTGCGGCTTCGAACGCCCGTGCCCGCCGGGCGGCCACACCCACCAAGAGGCCGCCGGAGGTCTGCGGGTCGAACACGAGGTCCTGCGACTCCTGTGAGGCGCCGGCGGCGAAGCTGACGTTCGCTCCCACCCATTCGAGGTTGCGGCCCGCCCCGCCGGTCGTGAACCCGGCCGCGGCGCATTCGCGCGCTCCCGGGAGGAGCGGGATCGCCGCCAGATCGACTTCCGCGGCCACCCCCGAACGTTCCACCATCTCCCAGAGGTGCCCGGCGAAGCCGAACCCGGTCACGTCGGTGGCGGCATGGACGCCAGCGGCCCGGGCGATGTGCGCGGCGTGCCGGTTGAGCCGGAGCATCGACTCAGTGGCGGCCTCCAGCCAACCTGCCTCAGCGCGGCGGCTCTTCACGGCCGAGAGCACGACGCCGGTGCCGAGCGGTTTCGAGAGGTAAAGCACGTCCCCCGGGCGCAAGCCATTCTTCCTGAAGATTCGCTTCGGGTGGACGATGCCGAGCACGGACAGACCGAACTTCGGCTCTTTGTCCCAGATGGTGTGGCCCCCGGCGATCACCGCGCCGGCTTCGGCGACCTTTTGGGCGGCCCCACGAAGGATCTCGGTCTGGACCGAGGGTGGCAGCCCCTGGGGAAACGCGGCGATGTTGAGCGCCAGCAGCACTTCGCCGCCCATGGCATAGACATCGGACATCGCGTTCGCGGCGGCGATGGCCCCGTATGTCCAGGGGTCGTCAACCACCGGGGCGAAGAAGTCGAGCGTCGCCACCACCGCCGTCGTCGCGTTGATGCGATAGACGGCAGCGTCGTCCGCGACGCCAAGCCCGACCAGGAGGTCAGGCTGGTTCGCGGGGTCCCAGAGACCGGCCAGCGGCGACAGCACCTGCGCCAGGGCACCAGGCCCCGCCTTGGATGCTCAGCCGCCGCATTCGGTCAGGTCGGTCAGGCGAACTTCTTCGCGAGTCATGCGGCAATCGTAGCAGCCCTGCCCCGGGAGAGCCGGGCGGGGGCGGGCAACAGGGGACGGTTGCTACAATTAGCGAATGCCGCGTTTCGATGTGATTGTTGTGGGGGCCGGCCCGGCGGGGACCACCGCCGCCCGCGAACTTGCCGGTTCCGGGGTCAGCGTGCTCGTGCTCGACCGCGCCCGGTTCCCCCGCTACAAGGCCTGTGGCGGCGGCATCCCCCAGCGCACCGAACGGATGCTCCCGTTCCCCATCGACAGCGTGATCGAAGATTCCGTCCGCCACCTCGAGGTGGCCTATCGCGGCGGAATGCGGTTCCGGCGCGACTCCGGGGCCCCCTTCGCCCACATGGTGATGCGCGACCGGTTCGACGACCTCCTGCTCTCCTACGCCAAGGCGGCGGGGGCCGAGTTTCGCCCGGAAACGACGGTCCGCGCCGTGGAACAGAACGACGCCGGCATCCGCGTGATCGCGGACGGGTTCGAAGCAGAGGCCAGCTTCCTTGTCTGTGCCGACGGTGCCCATTCGCCGGCCGGGAAGATGGCCGGGCTGGGGGCGGGGATCGCCGAATGCGCGGCCTGGGAGGTGGAGGTTAGCGCCCCGGCGGCCACTCTGCGCCACTACCGGGCCACGGCGCTGATCGAACTCGGCTACCGCCCATGGGGCTACGCCTGGCTTTTCCCGAAGGCGAACAACCTCTCGATCGGCGTGGTTGTCCCCCCGGGCCAGGCGGGCCGAATGAAGGACTACGTGCGAGCCTACCTGCGGCGCCTCGGTCTCGAGAACGCGCCCGCCGAGATCGCCCGGGGACACAAGATCCGGTTTCGCCGCGGCGGCGAGTGCATCGTCGGCGACCGCGCACTCCTGGCTGGCGATGCGGGCGGCCTGGCAGACGAATTCACCGAAGAAGGGATTGGCTACGCCGTACACTCGGGACGGCTCGCAGCCCGGAACGTCCTGCGCGCGCTCGGAGGCGGCGGCGACCTGGCCGGTTACGAACGCGACGTCGACGCCGAGATCATGCCCGAGCTTCGGGCAGCGCGGCTGATTGGCTACATGTTCTACGGCATGCTGCGGCATGCCCCCCGCCCCTGGATGTTCGCCGCGGCACATCTCCCTCCGCTCTGGGACGCCTTTTTCGCGGTCCAGCGAGGGGAGTCGACCTATGCTCGCGAAGTCGCGCGCGTCCCGTTGCTTCCGGCCCTCGCCGCAAGAATGATCCACGACTGATGCCCCTCGACCCGGCGGTCATCATTCAGCGGCTGGCTGTCCTCTACGGGATGCCAGTGCATCGTCCCCACGGGGACGCGGTCGCGGAGCTCATCCTCACCGTCCTTTCGCAGAACACCGCCGACACCAACAGCGGCCGCGCCTTCACCCGGATGCTCGCGAAGTACCGGGACTGGGACGCGATCGCCTCGGCGCCGGAGGAGGACCTGGTTGAGACGATCCGGGCCGGCGGACTTGCCCAGCAGAAAGCCCCACGGATCCAGGCAATCCTCCGGGCGGTGCGGGAGCAGTCTCCCGGCTGGGACATGGGTTTCCTCCGGGAGATGCCGATGGACGAGGCGCGTGGCTGGCTGCGATCCCTGCCCGGGGTAGGCCCGAAGACGGCGGCCTGCGTCCTCCTTTTCGCCCTGGGGCGCCCGGCCATGCCCGTGGACACCCATGTGGAGCGCGTGGCCAAGCGGCTCGGGCTCATTCCTCCCGGCCTGTCGGCGGAGGAAGCCCACGACGCACTTGAGGCACTCGTCCCCCCCGCCGACTACTACCGCTTCCACATGCTGCTTATCAAGCACGGCCGCCGCGGCTGCGACGCCCGCCGACCGCGCTGCGCCGAATGCCCCCTCGCGGGTGACTGCCCGGCCGCCTCAACCTGGCCTCAGTAGTCCCCGGAGCCTTCTTCCCAGCCTTCATCCGATGCGAAGGGGAGGCCATCCGGGCCCACCGGGAGCAGCTCCGGTTCCAGGACCGTCATCCGCTGTTCCAGTCGCGAAAGCACCATCGCAGCGACAACAATCGCGGCCCCCGCCAGCAGCACGATGATGCTGTTCCGGAGCGGGACGATAACGATGGCGCGGAGGAGGTCGCGGAGGTCGTTGGCGAATGGGTCGCCACCCACCATCCCGGCGGCGGCGTAGAGCACCCCCGCGGCGACGAGGGCCACGAACGCCCCGAGGGCGACAGCAACACCCACGTTGCGCATGCGCGCCCAGCCCTCACCGAGAAGGACAACCCCGCAGGCGGCCGCGGCCAGAAGCACAGTCAGAACAACCGCCACCATCTCGGCCCGGTCGTGGGCGCCGCGGTCGATCCGTCCGAGCATGAAATCGATCACGCCCTGCGTCGAAAGCAAGCCGACCGACTGCTTGCCGGTCTGGTCGAAGGCCCCGAGGCCCTCTTCGTAGACGGCCGCGGCGGAACGTTCGAGGACAACCTGACGCAACCGGGCCACCGGAAGGGTGGTTGCCTCCTCCCGTGTGAGGTACACGGCGACGGGGTAGCCCGGGAGGGGAATGGCGTCTTCCCCGGAGGCCTCGGCGAGGGATCGGATCGCGTCGATGTTCGCCGCGAAATAGATGTCGACCTCGGTTGTGGTTTCCATCCCGGCGGCGATGACGTGCTTCGCCTCGGCCGGGCTTGCGACCTGGCGGGCGCTCACGGCGCCGATTAGCAGCAGCGTCAGGATCGCCACGGCCGCGGTGAGGAGCAGCCTGCTGCCGCCGGTGGAAGAACGCGCCTCGCTGTAGGCCTCGGAGGGCGGGCGCAGTTCCCGGCGGGGGCGTTCCAGGCGCGTCACGTTCGAATCAACCGACGCGGACGACGATGGTGCCGGCAAGGCGGTCGTGCAGGCAGCGGCGATGCTTGTCGAACGCGGCCCAGAGAATGCCCAGCGTCGCGAGGAGGAGGGCGACGCCAATCGCGGCCCCGGCCTGGAGGCTGGATTCGCGGAAGGTGTAGGCGGCGAGCGCCCCCGCGCCGGCGAGGACGACGTAGATCAGGAGGCCGATGACCCGGGCCACCGAGCCCAGCACGCCGAGCGGCTTCCCATCCGACCGAAGGACCATGATCTGCATCACGGAGTGGCCAACGGTTTGCCCCTTCCAGGCCAGAGCCACAAAGAAGTAGAGCAAGACTGCCGGGAAGATCGCGCCCGCGCAGATCCAGAAGGCGTCGATCGCGGTGCCGGAGGGGTCCACTTTCTCGAAGTCGGACGAGACCAGGATGATCATGGCGCCAGCAGTGATGAAGATCGCCGCGATGATGAACACGACCAGCAGGTCCAGGACCGCAGCCACCAGACGCGATTCGAACGAGGCGTAGCGGGGCGCATAGGCGGGGCGCCGGCTGGGCTGGGCCTTGTCGGGTGCCGCGGAACGCACGGTCATGGCTGGTCAAGGGTACTCCGGAGAGGGTAATGGTCACGTCGCGCGGGGAAGGCGAGTTGACCCGCCGGGCGCGCTTGTCGGTCGCTTTGGGGTGCGGGGCGTATCCTGACGGCACGATGTGGACCCCTCGGCCCGTGGTTGCGGGCGCAGTTGCATTCGCGCCGTGGCGCCCGAAATCCTGGTTGCTGGTCGTGACGGCGGCGGGGCTGGCGGGAGCCATCCTCGGCATGTCGGCGACAGCGATCCTCGCGCGGGGGCCGCTCGCTGCATACGAATACGCGCTCTGGAAGTGGGAAGCGACCACGCTCACCACGAACGCGTTCTCGCGGCTGGGGGTCGGGCCAGACCCGGGGGACGAAGACGGCGAGGCCGCAGTCCGCGCTTACTTCGGCCTGACGAGCCAAATCCGGGCGCAACTGGAGGCCGCGACGCCGAATACGGCGCTGGTGGACACACTCGCCAGCGAACGGGCAGCCTACGAAAACACTGTCGAGCGCCTGATCGAGCGCTACATCGACGAGGCAATCGCGACGGCGGGGCTCCAGGAATCCCTGCCGCTCTTTGACGACGTGAAGGTGACCTGGCCGCCAGTAGATTTCGAGATGGCCAGCCCGCCGCGGCTGCTCGTGCGCTCCTCCAGGCGCTGGATCGGGCGGTCGGGCGACACCCTCTTGAAGAACGACCTCACGCTCGCGGACATCCAGCAAATCGAGGCACGGACGACCGACTCGGAAACGGTGTCGCTGGTAATCTCGATCGGCGGGCTGGCAGCCTACCCGGCGATCGTCCGTGACGACCGGTCGTACGACTCGCTGCTGGACACAGCCTCGCACGAATGGGTGCATCACTATCTCGCCTTCTACCCGCTCGGGCGGCAATGGGGCAAAGGCGGCGACGCCGAAACCCTCAACGAAACGACCGCGGACCTGGCCGGCCGCGAAATCGCGAACCTGATCCGTCGCCGCCATCCCGTCCAGCTGCCAGCCGACGCCGATGGGCGGGCGCCCGCAGCCCCAGCACCAACCGTCGACTTCAACGAGGAGATGCGAAAGCTCCGGCTGGAAGTTGACGCGCTCCTGGCGCCGGGAAAGGTGGCGGAAGCCGAGGCCACGATGGAGGAGCGGCGGCTATTCCTGGCGGACCATGGGATCACCATCCGCAAGCTCAACCAGGCGTACTTCGCGTTCTACGGCACCTACGCGGCCGGGCCCGCTTCATCCAACCCCATCGGCCCGAAGATCGACCGCGTCTGGGAACTGACCGGGGACGTCGGCGTCTTCCTGCGGGCGATGCGGGGGGTGGAGACAGCGCCGGAACTCGACAGGTTGCTTGCCGGCCTCGAATCCGCCGCGGGGGCGGGCGATACCACACGGTAGGATGTTGGCAGTCTGAGCAACGCCCCCGAAACGCGAACGGCCCGGGCGGATTGTCCGGGCCTTCTTGTGTGGCGATGGGCGCCTCAGCGGGAGGCTGGCTGGGGACGGAGGAGTCGAACCCCCACATACACATCCAGAGTGTGCTGTCCTACCATTAGACGAGTCCCCAGCGTGACTTCAATCTATCACGCGCGGCCGGGTCACTCCAACAGGGGCGAACCCTGGTGGTGGTGTTCGAGCGCCGCCCGTGCCCTCCGCAGCCGCACGAGCGTGCGTTCGCGGCCCAGCAGCGCAAGCGAATCGAAGAGCGGGATGCCCTGGGCGCGCCCCATCTCGGCCACGTAAAGCACCGGCACGAACTTGCGAAGCTTCATCCCCAGCGGTGCTTCCATGCTCCGAATCCCGGCCTCCACGCTGTCGCGGCCCCAGGCGGCAGCGTCCACGCCGTCAAGTGCGAGAAGGGCCGCATCGACCACCCGAAGCGCCTCGTCCACGCCGGCAGTCCGCTCGGCGAGCAGCGCCGGATCGTACTCGGGGGCCTCGTAGCCGAAAAGGAACTCCACCATCGGCACGATCTCGTCGAGCCGCGCGACCCGCTCACGGAGCAGGGGCGCGACCGCCGCCACGAGCGCTTCGTCGATCGGCCGCGGGATCGACGCCGGAAGTTGCCGTTTGCACCAGTCGGCGATGGTGTCCCGCCAGCGGTCTTCGCCCATGTCGCGGATGTAGTGCCCGTTGAGGTAGTTCAGCCGGTCGATGTCGAACATGGCGGGGTTCGGGACCACGCGGTCGAGGCTGAAGTACAGCCGCAGGTCCGTGATCGAGACCAGGCTCGTATGGTCGTCCAGGGACCAGCCGAGAAAGGCGAGGAAGTTGATCATCGCCTCCGGCAGATACCCGTTGCGTTGGTAGTCGAGCACCGCCGTATCCCCGGATCGTTTGCTCAGCTTCTTGTGGTCCGGCCCGAGGATGAGCGGCAGGTGGACCCAGAGGGGCGGTTCCCAGCCCAGCGCCTCGTAAAGCTGGATGTGCTTGGGCGCGCTCGAAATCCATTCGTCGCCGCGGATGGCGTGCGTGATCTCCATCTCGGTGTCGTCCACGACCAGGCCGAGGTGATAGGTCGGGTAGCCGTCGGACTTCAGTGCGACGAAGTCATCCTGGAGCGCGTTTTCGAATACGACCCGCCCCCGGACGGCGTCGTCGAGCACCGTTTCGCCCTCGCGGCGCATCTTGAAGCGGACCACGAAGCGCTCGTTCCTGGCTCTCCGCTCTGATTCGGTCGCGGAGATGTCGCGGCAGAGCCCGTCGTAGCCCGGGGGGCGCTTCGCGGCGGCCTGGGCGGCTCGCATCTGGTCCAGCCGTTCGGCCGTGCAGAAACAGCGATAAGCGCGCCCGGCTTCGATCAGCCCCCGCGCGGTCTTCTGGTAGAGCGGCAGCCGCTGGGACTGGAAGTAGGGAGCGTGCGGGCCGCCAACGTCGGGGCCTTCGTCCCAGTCGATGCCCAGCCATCGCAGACTGTCCATGATCGCCTGCACCGACGTCTCCACCAGGCGGTTGCGGTCGGTGTCTTCGATGCGCAGGAGAAACTGGCCGCCGTTGGCACGGGCGAAAGCCCAGCTGAAGAGCGCCGAGCGGATGTTGCCGATGTGGGGGTCGCCGGTGGGACTGGGCGCATAGCGAGTCCGGATGGGGGCCAACGTCACGCTTCCCGGTTGTCGAACTCCGGTTCCAGCCTGGCAGGCGTGGTGACCGTGAAGGAAAAGGCTACGTCTTCGAAGCCAAGCGCGCGAACCTCGCCGACCATGTCCGGCGGGAGGGGGGCCGTCACCGTCAGCAGTCCGCCGGCCGGGTGGGGGATGCTGATCTGCCAGGCGTGGAGCATCTGGCGGCCTGGGCCCGCTGTGCCGTACACGCGATCGTACCGGACGGGTGCGTGCACGGCGGCGAGGTGGACGCGGATCTGGTGGGTGCGGCCGGTCAGCGGGTGAGCGGCGACCAGTGCCGCCTCCCGGGAGGCGGCACGGACCTCGTATTCGGTCCGGGCATCGCGGCCGTTCTTGCCGATGGCCATCCGCGTGCGGTCCCCGGGATGCCGGGTGATCGCGGCTTCGATTGCGGCCTTTTCGCGGGCAGGCACGCCTTCGGTGATGGCGACGTAGGTCTTCTTCACTTCGCGGGACTCGAAGGCGCGGCTCAGTGCGGCCTGAGCGGCGGGCGTCTTCGCCAGCAGGAGGACGCCGCTCGTGTCCTTGTCCAGCCGGTGGACAATGCCAGGCCGCTCGGCTTCGAACAGCGCGGCGGCCGAGGGGTAGTGCTCGACGAACCAGGCAGCGACCGTGGGGCCGGTGTCGCCGGGCGCGCCGTGAACGGAAACCCCGGGCGGCTTGCTGATCGCCAGGAGGTGGTCGTCTTCAAAGAGGATCTCGAAATGGAGGCCGGTTTCCGTGGCGGCCTTCGGAATCTCGGGAATGGTGAGGACGACCTGGTCGCCGGGCTGCACCTGCCCGGACTTACGCACGGGGCCGTCGTTGACGGTCGCGTTGCCGGTGGCGATGAGGCGTTGCAGCCGGGCGCGGCTGAGGTCGGGATAGGAAGCGGCAAGGACCGCGTCGATGCGGCCCCGGGTCTCTACGACGAGTTGGCGGATGTCGCCTCGCGCGTCTCGAAGGTGATTGTCCATACAAGCAGTATTACACCGATTGTGATAGCGGAGTCGGCAAGGTTGAATGCCGGCCAGTGCGGGAACTTCACGAAGTCCACGACTTCTCCGTTCGTGACGCGGTCGATGAGGTTGCCGACGGCCCCGCCGAGCATCATCGCGAGCCCCAGGCGGAGGACAGGGTGGGCGAAGCCGGGGTTGAAGAGGAACACCAGGATCGCTGCCATCCCGAAGACGGAAGTCACGGCGAGGAGCGGTCCCGAGTCCTGGAGGATGCCAAACGCGGCGCCGCTGTTGGTGACGTGGACGAAGTGGACAGGCCAGCCGTCGGGCCAGACCTCCCCCCGGGCCAGGCGGCCGCTGACGAACCACTTGGTCAGCTGATCGAGGCCGACCACCAGCGCGGCGACTGCCAAGAACCAGGCATCGCGAGGGCGGGCTGCCAGCTTCGGCCGGGCGAAACCAGGGGCGCGGCGTGCCGTGGCGTCTTCCATCCCACCATCTTACGGAATCGGCGCGTCCCGGGCGCTGGGGGACACGTTAAGCGGGCTTTCTTGGCACGCTGAAACGCGAACGGCTACGCTGATACTTCACAGGCATGAGACTTCCCAGGAGACCCGCACCGATGATCAGCCCCGGTACGAAGGAGATGCGTCCCGACGGCAAGCTGCGCCTGCCTCCCGGCCAGCACCTCACCACCGGCTGGCCCGTGCTCCACTATGGCAGCATCCCCCGCATCGACCTCGCGACCTGGAAGCTCCACGTCTGGGGCCTTGTTGAAGAAGAGAAGACCTTCAACTGGGAAGAGTTCAGCGCTCTCGGCCAGGCGAAGGACGTGAGCGACATCCACTGTGTCACCACCTGGAGCAAGTACGACAACCAGTGGGAAGGTATCCCGTTCTCCGCGTTCCTGGACGCAATCAAGCTGAAGCCGGAAGCGAAGTACGCGATGCTCCACAGCTACGGCGGCTACACCACGAACGTCCCGCTGGCGGACCTGAGGCGCGAAGGTGTGCTCTTCGCCCACACGCACAACGGCGAACCCCTCACGAAAGAACACGGCTGGCCGCTGCGCCTGGTCATCCCCCACCTCTACTTCTGGAAGAGCGCCAAGTGGGTGGGCGGCATCCAGTTCCTGGAAAGCGACCGCCCCGGCTTCTGGGAGACGTACGGCTACCACATCTACGGGGACCCCTGGCGGGAAGAGCGCTACAGCTAAGGCAGGGTGTAGCCTGAATGGCTCCAAGCTGAACGAGGAGCCTCCCATGTCCAAACACGTCATTCGCCCGGCCGGCATTGTCAACTCGCCGGCCTATTCGCACGCGGTCAAGAAGACCGGCACGCCCGTGTTCATCTCGGGCCAGGTCGCGCTCGATGCCAACGGCGATCTCATCGGCGAAGGCGATGCCGCCGGGCAGACGGACCAGGTGTTCCGCAACCTCCAGACGGTCGTTGAAGCCTGCGGCGGTTCCCTGGCGGACGTCGTGAAGCTGACCGTGTTCACCACGGACCTGGCTCACCGCCCGGCTATCGGCGCAGCGCGGGGCCGCTACTTCACGGCTGGCGAGATGCCCGGGAGCACGTTCGTGGTGGTCTCGTCGCTGGCCGATCCGCGGTTCCTGGTCGAAGTCGAAGCTGTGGCGATGATCGACTGAGCCCCGCGGCTACGGCGCGGTGACTTTCGCCCCCGCGAGGAGTTCGCGCGCGGCTTCCCGCGTTGCGCCAGTCACGCCCCCGAGCATGGAGGCGAGTTCGTCCACGCGCGCGTCGCCCGCGACGGCAGTCACCTCCGACCAGGTGCGCCCGCCATCGCTCTGTTTCGCCACGATGTAGTGATGGGCGCCGTACGCTGCCACCTGCGGCAGGTGAGTCACACAGAGCACCTGGTGGCGGGCCGCGAGACGTCCCAGCGCCTCACCCACGAGCGACCCGGCCCTGCCGCCGACTCCTTCGTCGACCTCGTCGAGGACAACGACCCTCGGGCCGGAGGCGGCGCCGAGCACGGCCGTGAGCGCGAGGAGGAACCGGGAAGTCTCGCCACCACTCGCGACGGACGCCAGCGGCCTTGGCGCTTCCCCGGCGTTGAACGACGCCAGGAACTCGACGCGGTCGACGCCGGTCTCTGTGAACGCACGCGGCAGTGCCTCCGCGGTCACACCCTGCGCCGCCTCTGCCGAGACAAGTTCGTAATCAGGGGCGGGCACCGGGGGCCCGGCGGGGTCGTCCTCGCAAGCGAACCCCACAGCCAGCGCCGCCGCGCCCATCCCCAGGTGCCGGAGTTCGTCGTCAAGCCGGGCAACAAGCGCGGACGCGGCCCCCCTGCGGCCGTGGGAGAGCGTCGCTGCCTCCGCGGCCAACCGGTCCAGCAGCGCCGACTCCCGGGCGCGAAGGTCCTCGGCCGACGCCTCCACCCGTTCCAGGGATGCCAACCGTGCCTCCGCTTCCCTCCCGTAGGCGATGATCTCGGCCACCGTGTCGCCATACTTGCGCCGCAGGCGGGCGATCAGGTCGAGGCGCTCGTCGACGGCCGCGAGCCGCGCAGGATCGTCTTCGACCGCGTCCCGGTAGCGCCGCAACGCCCGCCCCAGGTCCCCGGCCGCGGTTTCGAAGAGCACGCCCTGGTCGGCGACCTCCGCCGCGGAGGGGTCACGGCCGGTCAGATCGTTGACCGCCCGGATGACCTCGGCCACGTCCGGGGAGTCGAGCGCGGTCAGCGCCGCGGCGGCGTCTTCGATGAGGCGGGATGCGTTCGCCAGGCGAGCGTGGTCGACCCGAAGGGCATCGTCTTCGCCCGGAGTGAGGCCGGCCGCCGCGATCTCTTCGGATTCGAAGCGGAGTTGGCCCACGAGTCGCTCCCGCTCGCGCACATCGGTCGCCAGGGAGACGAGGTCCCGCCGGACTTCGCGAAGAGCGCGCACAGTCGCCGCGACTGATGTCCGCGACTGCTGCAGCCCGGCGAAGGCATCCAGGGCCGCGAGCTGTACCGCGGGCCGCAGGATAGCCATCTGGTCCGACTGCCCGTGAATGTCGACCAGGCGGGAACCGAGTTCCTGCAGGGTTTCGAGAGTCGCAGGCTCCCCGTCGATCTTCGCCGATGAGCGTCCCGAGGCCCCCACGGAGCGCTCCAGCGTCATCTGCCGGCCATCGACGAAGAGCAGCGCTTCGACCGTGGCCCGCTCTGTCCCGGCAGCGATCACCTCACGCCCCCGGCGCGAGCCGAAAACGAAAGCGAGGGCATCGACGATCAGCGACTTCCCCGCGCCGGTCTCGCCGGTGAAGACGTTGAGCCCCGCGCCGGGCGTGACGACCACGGAGCGGGCGACGGCGAAGTTCGTGATCGTCAGGCGCTCAAGCACGTCCGACCGGGCTGGAGAGCTGGAATTCGAGCCGTTCGGCGAGGTCCGAGTAGAAGGACGACGCGTCCCGGAAGCGGGCAAAGCGGGTGATGTACTCGCTGATATGGACCTGGACGGAAACGCCGCTGTTGATCGGCAGATCGAGCTGGCCGTCTACACTGAGGATGGCCCCGTGGTCGGAGGTGACGCGCAGCTCGACCTCGGAGTCGGGCTGGAGGACGAGCGAGCGGCCGAGGGCTAGGTGAGCCGAAACCGGGGTCACGACGAGATGATGCTCGGCCGGTGCGAGGATCGGCCCGCCCGCGCTCAACGAATAGCCGGTGCTGCCGGTCGGAGTGGAGACGATCATGCCGTCGCAGCGATAGACAGCCACCCGTGCCCTGTCGATGTGGAGGTCGACGTAGATCGGGCGCCCGGGCGATCGGCGGCTGATGACGATGTCGTTGAGGCCGTGGTAGGTGGACTTGCCGTGTTCAGGGTCATCGAGGTCGGCCCGGACCATGATCCGCTCTTCGATGCGCCAGTCTTCGGCGACGACCCGCTCGACCAGGTTGAAGAGGTCACGCGGGCTCATATCGGTCAGGAACCCGAGGCGGCCCATGTTGACGCCAAGGATGGGGGCGCCGTGGCGCATCGCGACGCTCGCCGCGCGGAGGACGGTGCCGTCGCCGCCGACGCAGACGATCAGGCCCGCCGCGGCGATGATCGCCTCATCCACCTCGACCCATGCGTCGGAGACGTGGGCGGCGACCCCTCTGCGTTCGAACTCGCGGCCAATCTGGCCCGCGAAGGATGCGGCACCCTCGCTCGCGGGGTGGTGCAGGACGAGTGCCCGCTTCAGCACGCTGATTCCTCCGCCCGCGGACTTCGGAGCGCAACAAGGAACTCCAGGTTCCCATCGCCACCACGGACGGGGCACTCTACCACACCCTCGACGCTCCAGCTTTCCGGCGCGGCCCATTCCCGGAACTCGCGGAGGACGCGGGCATGGACGGCGGGGTCGCGGATCACGCCACCGCGGGGCACGCTCGCCGGGCCGGCTTCGAACTGCGGCTTCAGGAGGACGATCCCGGGCGTTCTCGCGGGGAGCCGTGCGGCCACCGATGGCAGCACCTTCCGCAGCGAGATGAACGAGAGGTCCGCCACGAAGAAGTCGATCGGCGGCAGCTCCGGGAGGTCCCGCGCGTTCGTGCCTTCGACGAGGGTCACGCGGGGGTCTTCGCGCAGCTTCTGGTGGAGCTGTGCCCGGCCGACGTCGATGCAGAGAACCGAGGCTGCGCCGTGCTGGAGGAGGCAATCGGTGAACCCTCCCGTCGAGGCGCCGAGGTCGAGGCAGCGCAGGCCGCCAACGTCGACCGCGAAGGCAGCGAGCGCCGCTTCGAGCTTCCTGCCGCCACGGCTGACGTAGCGTTCGGACTCAGTCAGTTCGATGAGCGCGTCCGCTGGCAGCATTGTCGCCGGCTTCACGAGCGTGAGCGTGCCGACGCGGGCGCGGCCGGCCATGATCAGGCGCTGGGCGCCTTCGCGGCTTTCGGCGAGGCCACGCTCGACCAACAGGACATCGGCTCGCACACGGGACATAGCTCGATTGTCGATTGCCTACCCGCGGTTGTCGACCCACCCGTGAACCCAACCCCGCGCGGCGGTACGCTATCGAAGTGAAGCCCACCGAGCGCGTTGCTGCCGCCCTGGAGGCCCTCGATCTCCCGGCGAAAGTTGTCGAATTCGACGCCAGCACCGCGACGGCGGAGGCGGCGGCGGCCGCGGTTGGCTGCGAACTCGGCCAGATCGTGAAGACCCTCGTCTTCATCGCCGACGGCCGGCCGACGATGGCGCTCGTCGCAGGCGACCAGCAGGTCGACACGGTGAAGCTGGCCGAACTCCTTGGCGTCTCCCGCAAGCGCCTGAAAATGGGCTCGACCGATGAGGTGCTCGCGATGACCGGCTACCCGGTTGGCGGCGTTTCGCCCGTCGGGGCGCTCACCCCTTGCGACGTGGTCGCCGATGAAAGCCTTCGGCGGTTCGAACGCCTCTGGGCGGCAGCCGGCGGGCCCCATGCCGTCTTCGGGATCGGGCGCGAGGAACTCGTGGCGGCGACTGGCGCCCAGTGGGCCGCCATCGCCCGGGCGGAATCATGACGGCGGACGCCCGCGTCGTGGAGACGGGCCCGTCCTGGCCGGCGCTCCTCCGCGCGCTGCGCCCCTACCAGTGGCCGAAGAACGTCGTGGTCTTCGCGGCCTTCACCTTCAGCGCCGGCGACGCCTGGCTACCGAAGGAGCCCGACACCTGGTGGCCGCTCCTTTGGCGGACAGCGGCGCTGATGGCGCTCTGGTCGATGGCGGCCAGCGCCACCTACCTCGTCAACGACATCCGCGACCGCGAACTCGACCGCCTCCACCCGCGCAAGCGCTACCGGCCCATCGCCAGCGGGGCAGTCTCCGTGCGGACGGCGTGGGCGGCTGCGGCGGTCCTCGCGGCCGTGGCGTTGCCGCTCACCTTCGTGCTCGACACCGGTGCCGGGGGGATCCTGCTGGGCTATTCGGCGGTCATGACCGCATATTCGTTCGGACTGAAGCAGATCGCGATCCTGGACATCCTCATCCTCTGCAGCGGCGTCATCGGCCGGGCCGTCGCCGGGGGTGCGGCGATTGGCGTCGAGATTAGCCCGTGGCTCTACGTGTGCACGAGCTTTGCCGCCTTCTTCTTCGCCGCCAGTAAGCGCTGGGCCGAATTCCGGCAACTGGGCGTGGATGCGCCAGCCCACCGCCCGGCGCTCGCGGCCTACAGCGGCGAGATCCTATCGCAGATGGTCGTCATCAGCGCCGCCACCGCGCTCCTCGCCTACGCGCTCTACACGATCGAGTCGGTCAACGTGCCCACGAACGGCGCGATGGCACTGACCATCCCGTTCGTCGCCTTCGCCCTGTTTCGCTACCTGCTGCTCCTGAACGGCACGCGAAGGACCGACGCGCCGGACCAGATCCTGTTCACGGACGGGCAGATCCTCGTTGCCGTGGCCGGGTTTGTGGTCACGGCCGTGACGGTGATGGTCGTCCACAACACGTAGGGCGGGCCGCCGCGTTCAGTCCTGGGGATGGATTTCCTCGGCGCCCGGACCGGCAAGGCCTGGGCGACCGCTCCACACCCAGGCGAAGTTAGTACGGCTCACGCCCATGAGCATCCCGCAGAGCGCGCTGGGGTGGACAAAGAGCCCCACGTCCGGGTGTCCCTCGTCGCTGTTGGCGTAGCGGGCCTTGTTCGCTTCCAGGCGGGATGCGAGGCCGAGGACGTCGTCCGTTTCGACATAGCACATGTAGAGCGATGGCCCGCGGCGCTGGAAGAAGCGGTGCATGGCGCCGTCGCCCCACGTCTGGGTGATCTCCACGCGGTCCAGCTTCCCCGGGGGATCGAAGAGCGTCAGCGTGCCCTTGTAGCCGAACCGCTCGCTTTCAATGGGGCAGTAGCGGGTTGGGTCCAGGTCGAAGATGCGGGTGTAGAGGGCCGCAGTCTGTTGCCAGTCGAGGACCGGGTTGGTCACTTCATAGACATGGTTGATGACGCCAACGCGCTCGCGTTCCACGACGGGAACGATGGTCGTGGGCATGCCGTGGGTTTCGGCGGCCGCGAGCACCAGCCGGCCTTTCTCCTCGGTGTAGGCCACGCGCTGCGAATCGAAGTGGCGCGCCATCTTGCCGACGTCCGCGGTAGCGAAGCCGACGCCGTAGAGACCCTGCCCCCAGCGTTCGGCGAAATCCTGCACGGGGCCGGGGCCGGCAGGCTGGAGGAACTCGAATTCGCTCACGCCGGCCTGGACGGTGGTCACGTGGGCGTTCAGCACCCGGGACCCGCCCTCGCTGACCTTCTCGGCGCCGAAGGCGGCCATCCAGGTGTGCACGGCGGCTTCGCGGTCCGCGACCACCAGTTGGATGCGGTCGACGTGGGAAAGCATGGCGTCCTCCAGGCGGTGTCGGGGCACATTCTGGCATGAACTCCGGCCTCGCGCCCAAAGGGAAAGGGCCGGATGGCCGGCCCTTTCGGTGGTTAGTGATTGGCTGCGGCCGAGCTAGGCGGTTTCGCCGCGCGGGAGCGTGTCGGCCACGGGAAGCGTCGTGACGTCGACCTGCTGACCGCCACGCGTGAGCAGCAGCGGGCGCTGGCCGTTCTTGATGGTATCGGCGTTGACCACGCACTTGCGCACGTCGCCGCGGCCGGGGATGTCGTACATCACTTCCATCAGGCACTCTTCGAGGACGGTGCGGAGGCCGCGCGCGCCGGTCTTGTGCTTGATGGCGTCTTCGGCGATGGCTTCGAGGGCATCGTCGGTGAAGACGAGTTCGACGCCGTCCATGCCGAAGTAGCGCTGGTATTGCTTCACGAGCGCGTTCTTGGGCTCGGTAAGGATCTTGACGAGGGTGCTCACGTCGAGGGACGAGAGGCCCACCACCATCGGCAGGCGCCCGACGAATTCGGGGATGAGCCCGAACTCGAGCAGGTCGTCGTGCGTGACGTGGGTGAGGAGCTGGTCGGCCTTGTCGGTGCCGCGGAAGGCGCGGTCCGCCCGGAAGCCCATGCGGACGTGGTCGCGCGTGAGGCGCTTTTCGATGTGTTTGTCCAGGCCTTCGAAGGCGCCGCCGCAGATGAAGAGGATGTTCTGCGTGTTGATCTGGAGGAAGTCCTGGTGGGGGTGCTTGCGGCCGCCCTGGGGCGGGACGTTCGCCACACAGCCTTCGATGATCTTGAGGAGCGCCTGCTGGACGCCTTCGCCGGAAACGTCGCGGGTGATGCTCGGGTTGTCGCCCTTGCGTGCGATCTTGTCGATCTCGTCGATGTAGATGATGCCGCGCTCGGCCTTCTGGATGTCGAAGTCGGCCGCCTGGATGAGGTGGAGGAGAATGTTCTCCACGTCCTCGCCCACGTACCCGGCTTCGGTGAGGGCGGTGGCGTCGGCCACGGAGAAGGGCACATCGAGGACGCGCGCGAGGGTCTTGGCGAGGAGCGTCTTGCCCGTCCCCGTGGGCCCCACGAGGAGGATGTTCGACTTCTCGAGCTCGACGTCGGTGTCGTCGCGAGCGCCAATCCGCTTGTAGTGGTTGTAGACGGCGACGGAGAGGACCTTCTTGGCCTGCTCCTGGCCGATGACGTATTCATCGAGGCGATCGTAGATGTACTTGGGCGCGGGAACCCGCTGGGACGATGCCTTCTCGCCCTTGGCGGTGGCGGTGGTTGTATGGGTGCCAGTCTCTTCGTCGATGATCTCGCGGCAGAGGTCGACGCACTCATCGCAGATGTAGACCGCACCGGGCCCGGCGATCAGCCGCCGAACCTGGTCCTGATTCTTTCCACAAAACGAGCAATGGTACTGGACGCGGTTCGTTCGATTCCCGGCCAAGGCGTGTGTCCCCTTCCCCGTTTAGCGGCCGTCTGCCGGGCGCGCGAGCAATTCGTCGACCATGCCGTATTCCTTCGCACCCTGGGCATCCAGGTAGAAGTCGCGGTCAAAGTCCTTGGTGATCCGCTCAACGGGTTGACCCGTGTGGCTGGCGATGATGTTCCGGATGATCTCGTTGTTGCGAAGGATTTCCTTCGCGGCAATTTCAATATCGGTCGCCTGGCCCCGCGCACCACCCAGGGCCTGGTGCATGTGCACCGTGGCGTTGGGGAGAGCGAAGCGCTTGCCCTTGGCGCCGGCGCAGAGGAGGACGGTCGCCATGGACGCGGTCTGGCCGACGGCGATGGTCGACACGGCAGGCTCGATCAGCTGCATCGTGTCGTAAATCGCCAGGCCCGAGGTGATGACCCCGCCGGGGGAATGGATGTACATGGAGATGTCCCGGTCCGGGTCTTCGCGCTGGAGGAAGAGCAACTGCGCGACGATGAGATTTGCCACCTGATCATCGATCGGAGTCCCGAGGAAGACGATACGCTCTTTGAGCAAAAGCGAGAAAATGTCGAAGGCACGCTCCGAACGGGGGCCGCTTTCGATGACCGTCGGGATGATGGCCCGCACCAGCGGGTGGATCGTGTTGGCCTCGTTCAAACGGTTGCCTCCTCTGCCTCTGCCCCAGCTTCGCCCGCGGCGATAGCGGAAATGCGATCGAACGTCTTCTGCGTAACCAGGTTCCGGCGGATGGTCCCCCGCCCCTCTTCACCGGCGAAGAGCGCCCGGAAGCGCTCGCCGTCTTCGCCCATGGGGCCGATCAGCTTGTCCACCTCGGCGTCGATCTCCTCGTTGGCCGGCTCGATCTTCTCGAGGTCGGCCACCCGGTTCAGGACGAGCGAGCGGCGGACCCGCGTCTCGGCCGGTTCCCGGAAGGTCTCGCGGTATTCAGCCTCGGAACGGCCGATCCGCTGGAGATAGGTCATGTAGCCCTGGCGGTCGTTGCCCACCTGGTCCTTGATGATGTGCTCGATCTCGCGGTCGACGACGACCTTCGGGTAGTCCAGGGTCGCACCTTCGACGATCTTGTCGAGCGCCTCCTGATGGTGCCGGGCCTTGGCCTGTTCGGTGAGGCTGCGAGTCAGGTCTTCGCGGATCCGGGTTCGCAGCGCGTCCATGGTCTGAAACTCGTCAGGATTGACCGAGTTCGCCAGTTCATCATCTTCGTCTGGGAGTTGCTCTTCCTTCACTTCCTTGATTTCGACCGTGAAAGTTAGGGGTTTCCCCTGAGCCCGATCGAGGCGGAAATCTTCGGGAGCCGTCAGTTCCACTGTCTTCGCTTCGCCCTTGGACAGGCCCACGAACGCTTCGGCCAGCCCCGGCAGGAGGATCTCCACGCCTTCGCGCAGCGGGAATTCCGCATCCTTGTCGTCGACGAAGGAAGTTTCGTCGCCGCTGATCGTGCCGGAGACGTCGGCGGTGAGGACGTCGTCCCACTGGACGGGCCGCTCCACCGGGACGATCGTCGCGTGCCGGCGGCGAAGCAGCATGACCTGCTCCGCGACCATCTCGTCCGTCACTTCCACCGGCTCGCGGGGGACGCGGACTGAACGGTAGTCGTTGAGTTCCACCGTCGGCCGGACAGGAACGGTAGCCTTGAAACGGACCGGCTCGACTTCGACGATTTCGAGTTCGGGCTGGTCGATGGCATCGACATCCTGGGTCTCGAGGACTTCGTTGTAAACGTCCGGGACCAGCCGCTTGACCGCGTCGTCCATGAGGCCCGCGCGGAGCTGGAG
Source organism: uncultured Anaerolineaceae bacterium (assembly GCA_964438865.1). Classification (GTDB taxonomy): domain Bacteria; phylum Chloroflexota; class Dehalococcoidia; order Tepidiformales; family Tepidiformaceae. The sequence continues at coordinate 172,139 of CAYTMI010000006.1, forward strand.
CGGCCCGCCCATGGCCCGTTCGATGGCGGCGCGGGGAGCCTTGCCCGGGCGGAAGCCGGGGACCCGGGCCTTGCTGGCAAAACGCCGGTACTCGGCCTCGAGTGACTTCTCGAGACGTTCGGGTTCGACTTCGATATCAAGCAATACGCGGCTCTCAGGGAGCCGCTCGAGAGTAACCTTCACCTGGCGATCTGTGCCTCCACCATCCGAGTATAGCAAACGCGCCCGGAAGCGAAGGCGAAGGCCCTGCCCCTACGTCAGCGGGGCGTCATGCGCGGGTCCAGGATGTCCACCAGTGCGTCACCGAGCAGGTTCCAGGCGAAGAAGAAGAGGATCACCGGCAGGGAAGCGGCGAGGAGCAGGTGGGGGCTGGCTTCGAAGGTCCGGACGCCTGCGCCGTCGCCGATGAGCGTGCCGAAACTGGCGGTGGGCGGCGAGATCCCGAGACCGAGGAAGCTCAGCGCCACCTCCGCGCCGGCAATCCCGGCCATGCCCGCGGTCAGCCCGACGATGAAGAGCGGCATCACGCCGGGCAGGATGTGCCGGGTGAGCACGCGCCAGGTTGAGGCGCCCATGAGTTCGGCCGCCACGACAAAGTCGGCTTCGCGGAGATAGAGCGCCTGGCTGCGGACGATCCGGGACGAGCCGATCCAGGCGAAGGGCACGCTCGCGCCGACGATGATCGTGAACTGGAGGAACGTCTTTGCATCGTTCCCGAGGAACGTGCCCCTGAGATCCTGGGAGAGGCTATCAATGCGCGTCCGGAAGGCGGCCGTCAGCGCCAGCATGATGAACAGCGTCGGCAGGCCCGATAAGACCTCGCCGACGCGCATGATCAGCGTGTCGACCCAGCCTCCGCGGTACCCCGCCAGGAGCCCAAGGCCCAGGCCCAGGAAGAGGCCGCCGGTGATGCTCACTGCCACTGTGAAGAGGATGGTCGTGCGGGCGGCGTAGATCACCCGGGAGAGGAGGTCACGCCCCAGGCGGTCGGTCCCGAACCAGTGGTCCGCGGAAGGCCCCTGGAGCCTCGCTTCGATGGAGCGGTCCTGATCGTTGGGGTCATGGGGGGCGACGAGCGGCGCGAAGATGCCGGCCGTGTAGAAGAGCAGGAGGTAGGCCACCGCGAGCATCGCCAGCTTCTTTCGCACCACCTGCCGGAGAATGCGGCGGCCAAGCGACTGCGACGGCCGGATCGGCGCGGCCGTGTCGCCTTCGAGGGTTGCTCCGGGCGCCATCTATCCCCTCCCCGTCCCCACGCGCACGCGCGGGTCGATGATCGCGTAGGAAACGTCGATGACGATGTTTGCGATGACGAAGAGGGTGGAGCCGAAAAGGACCAGTGAGAGCACGACATCGAAGTCGGGCGCGGTAACCGCCGCCAGCGATTCGCGGGCGATCCCCGGGATACCGAAAAACTGCTCCGTGAACAGTGCGCCCGCCGTGATCCCCGGGAGGGAGAGGCCGATGACGGTAATCATCGGGAGCAGGGCGTTGCGGGTGATGTGGGTGATGACGACGGTCCGCTCTTTCAGGCCCTTCGCCCGCGCGGTCCGGACGTAGTCTTCGGCCATGACGTTGATGACCGAGGCGCGCATGAAGCGGGCCACCCCGGCCACACCGGGCAGTGACATGATGACCACCGGGAGGATGACGTTTGGGCTCCACACCCCCTCCCAGCCGAGGCCCACGAGGCCCAGCTTCACCGCCAGGTAGTACTGGGCGATGGGGATGACGACGAAGGCGGGGACCGCGTCGAGGGCGAGCCAGAAGCTGATGGTCAGGGGGTCGATGAAAGTGCCCCGGGCCAGCGCCGCATAGACGCCAATCGGTATGCCAAGGGCGAAGGTGATGACGAGCGCCATCGCCCCCAGCTGACTCGAAACCTTGATCTTCGGCCAGATAACCTCGGACACGGTGAAGCCCTGGTGCCGCGTGGAGACGCCCAGGTCACCGTGCGAAAGGTTCTGCATGTACTTGACGTACTGGATGTAGACCGGCTCGTCGTAGCCGTACTTCTTGCGCACTGCCGCTGCGCTCTCTTCGTTGTAGCGGGTGCCCATGAGGCTATCGACCGGGTCCCCGGGGGCGAGCCGGAGAACCCAGAAGACGAGGATCGAGATGGCGAAGAGGACAGGGATCGCCCACAGCACACGCCGGATGGTGTAGGCCAGCAGCCCCGGTCCCATGGGCGAACCTTACTTCTTCGTCGTGTCGATTTCGACGTAGCGGTACTTGGGGATCGGGATCGGCGCGCTCGGCCAGTTCTTCACGCAGTCCTTCACCAGGTAGTGGGCGACTCCCCAGAACTGGGGGATGACCACCGCGTCGTCCAGGATCTTCTGTTCGGCCTCGTTATACATCGCCAGCCGCTTTGTTCGGTCACGCTCGTTCCGGGCCTGGTCCAGCAGCCCGTCCACGTCGGGGTTCGCATAGTTGAGGACGTTGAGGTCGCTGGAGCCGCTGAAGAGCTTGCCGACGAAGTTCTCAGGGTCCGGGTAGTCTGCGATCCAGCCGTCGGCGAGCATCTGGAAGGTCTTCTTCTTGCGCTCGCGGAGGTAGGCCGAAGGGTCGATGCCCTGGAGGTCGACGGTCACACCGAGGACATCCTGCCAGTCGGATTGGAGCGCTTCGAGGAGATCGCCGCCACCACCGGCGGCGCCGGAGAACTTGAGGGTGATGGCCGGCATCTTGCCTGCGTACTTCGACTCGGCGAGGAGCTGCTTCGCCTTCGCCGGGTCGTACTTGTAGCCGGCGATGCTCTCCTTGTAGCCGGGCATTTCCGGCGGAAGGATGCCGTCGGCAACCCGGAGGGCGTTGAAAAAGAGGTTCTCGTTGATGTTCTTGTAGTCCACGGCCATGGCGAAGGCCTGGCGGACCTTCGGGTCGTCGAACGGCGCCGCCTTCACGTTGAAGGCGATGTAGGAGAGGCTCATCTCCGGCTGGGGCTTGTAGAACTGGCTGAGCGGGCTGTTGCCGGCCTTCACTGCGTCGAGCTGGAGCAGCGGCACCCCGGCCACATGGATCTCGTCGTTTTCGAAGCGGGTCGAGACCGAACCGCCACCGAGTTCGAACACAATTTCGTCAACCTTGGCGACGCCCAGGTGGTAGCGGTCGTTCCGGACCAGGCGGATGCGTTCCGCGGCCTTGAATTCGGCCACGCGGAAAGGGCCCGTGCCGTTTGGCTTCTGGGTCCAGTTCCGCGGCTGGTTCTTGATCTGGTCCTTGTCCACCACGTAGGCGACGGGGTAGGTCAGCTCGGCGAGGAAGAAGGCCTCGGGCTGTTCGAGTTCGATCTGGAGCGTCTTCTCGTCGATAACGCGGACGCCCTTCACCTCCGTGGCCTTATTGGCGAACCGCTCCTTCACGCCAACGATGCCGCCGAGGTAGGGGAGCACCTGGAGCGATGCGTTCGCGGGGTCGGCCGCGCGTTCGAGGCTGTACTTGAAGTCGTCGGCGGTCACCCGGCGGCCGTTGTGGAAGACGACGTCTTCGCGCAGGTGGAAGGTGTAGGTCTTGCCGTCGGCGGAAATGTCCCACTTCTCGGCGATGTCGGGCACAATGTTCAGCTGGAGGTCGAGGGTGACGAGCCCGCCGAAGATTTCGGCGACGTACTCGGCCGTGGAAACGTCCCCTACCTGGATCGGATCGAGCACCGTGTTCGGCTCGTCACCGGGGATGATGAGGACGTTTCCGCCGCAGATCCCGCCGGCCGTCTTGGCGCCGGGGGTCTTGCGGTCAGTGGTGCCGCTGGAGTCATCGTCGCCGCCGGAGCCGGCGAGGACGACGACGAAGACCACCCCCACTGCGAGGATGAGGACGGCTACGAAGCCCATCATGAGCGTCAGGGTTCGGTTCGACATAGTCACCTGCCGGGCGGCGAATCGGGTTTGTGAAGGATACGCTGGGCACGCCGCTCCCGATGGCTGCCATTGGGGGCGCGGCGAGGCTCAGGCAAAGATAGCGCCTCCGGGCGCCGCACGGGAATCAGAGAATCTCCCGAAGCGACAAGAACCGTTTACCGCGGCGGCTCTTCAACCAGTCGCAGCCCGAGTTCGGCGAGTTGCGCCGGATCCACCGGCGTGGGCGAACCCATTAACGGGTCGCCCCCGGACGACGCCTTCGGGAAGGCGATGACGTCGCGGATGTTGTCCGTCCCGGCGAGGGTCATGATCAGCCGGTCAATCCCGGCGCCGACGCCACCCGCGGGCGGGGCGCCGAACTCGAGGGCGTCGAGGATGACGCCGAAGCGGTCCTGCTGCTCCTCCTTCGAGTGGCCCATCAGCCCGAAGACCTTCTCCTGGTCGGCCCGGTTGTTGATGCGGATGGAGCCGCCACCGACCTCCGCGCCGTTGCAGACGAGGTCGTACTGGTAGGAGGAGGCGCTACCCGGGTCGGTGTCGAGCAGCGGACGGGCGGATTCGGGGAAGCCGCAGAAGGGGTTGTGGGTGGCGTCCCAACGCTCCTCTTCCGGCCGCCATTCCAGCAGCGGGAAGCCAGTCACCCAGGCGAACGAAAGCACCGCAGGGTCCTTAAGCGCGAGCCGGCTGCCAAGTTCGGTACGGACTTCGTGGAGGGACTTCGCCACCACGGCCGGGTGGTCGGCGACGATGACCACCATGTCGCCGTCGGTGGCGCCGGTGCGCGAGCGGATGCCCTCGATCTCCTCCGGGGAGAGGAACTTGGCGATCGGCGAGCGCAGTTCGGCGCCCGTGAAGCCGATGTAGGCGAGGCCGCGGGCGCCTCCGCCCCGGGCAACCTCCGTGAGTTCGTCGATCTCTTTGCGCGTCATGTCGGCCTTGCCGGGGATGCGGATCGCTTTGATCTCGCCGCCAGCCGCCAGCGCCCCCGCGAACACCTGGAACTGCGAGGTGCGGACCGCATCCGCGATGTCGACCAGTTCGAGGCCGAAGCGAAGGTCGGGGCGGTCGATCCCGTAGCGGGCCATGCAATCCGTGTAATCGAGCCTCGGGAACGGCGATGCGGCCAGGGCGCCCGGGCGGAAGCGCTCGGCGATGCCCGTGTACAACTCCTCGATGAGCGCCATGACGTCTTCCTGGTCAACGAAGCTCATCTCCAGGTCGAGCTGGGTGTGCTCGGCAACGCGGTTGGCGCGGGTGTCCTCGTCTCGGTAGCAGCGGGCGATCTGGAAGTACTTCTCGACGCCTGCATACATCAGCAGTTGCTTCAGGATCTGGGGCGACTGCGGCAGCGCGAAGAAGTGGCCGGGCTTCGTCCGCGACGGCACGAGGAAGTCCCGCGCGCCTTCCGGCGTGGACTTGATGAGGGTGGGCGTCTCAACTTCGATGAAGCCGCGGGCATAGAGGAACTCGCGCATGAAGCGGACGACTTCGTGGCGAAGATAGATGACTTTCGCAACCTCTGGCCGGCGCAGGTCGAGGTACCGGTAGCGGAGGCGAAGCTGCTCGTCCACGTCCACCGGCTCGTTGATGTAGAAGGGCGGCGTCGCGGCTTCGTTGAGCACCTGGACGGCGGCCGGCACCACTTCCACCTCGCCGGTGGGCATGTTCGGGTTCACCGTTTCAGTCGAGCGGGCGCGGACAACGCCCTGGACGGCGAGCACCCATTCCGTGCGGGCGCGATGGGCGACGGCGTGACTCGCCGCATCTTCGGGGTTGAAGACCACCTGGACGATGCCGTGCGAATCCCGCAGGTCGATGAAGATGAGCCCGCCATGGTCACGGCGGCGGTGGACCCAGCCCGCGATGCGGACGGCGCGGCCGGCGTCGGCGGCGCGGAGGTCGCCGCAGTAGGTGTCTTTCAGCATGGAAAGAGCGTACCTGAACGGGGAGATAGCGGTTAGACTCCCTGTGGGTGCCGGGCAAACTCAGCCAGGGCGCGGCCGTTCCTTTGTGTAACGTGGGGTCGGCCATCCACCGAAGCAGGGGGCCAAGCTTGCCGCAGGAACGCTTTCTTGTCTACCGAAACACTGCCACGCACCGTTACCCCCTCGTCCTCGTTCTCGGACGGGAGGGGAACAACGAAGGACAGATGAACGATGTGGTCGGACGATACGACTGGGGAAAGAGCCCCAACAGCGGCTTCTGGAATCGTGCTTACGGATTCCTCGCTCGAACGTCAGGATTGGGATCGGCGTCGACTCTAAAGCGTCTGTGCGATGAACGAGATGGATCGCCCATCGTCTTCGCCAACTGCTCGCCGCACCTCATTTTGAATTCCGTGGCCGAGAAGAATCTGGTGAGGCGGGGTAAGGAGACAGCGGTTGAAGTCCACGTCCGCCGGGTCTTCGAGCTGGCGGACGAAGCACTACCGGGGCGGCTCAAGGTGGTGGTGGTCTCGGTCGGTTCAGACTTCGCGCTCTATGATGCGTCGGTTGCCTGCCTCTCCAACGAGTGTCGGACGCGGCGGATACCGCTAATCGACGCGCCGTACTTCGGTTCCCGGCTGGGTAACGAGGCGCTAGATGCACAGTTCGGCCAGCGCCACAGGGAACTTCTCGGCGGGATCGTCGCCCAGTTCTTGGGGCAATAGGCGAAATCAGGACAGGAGCGGGTGGGCGTCGGCCGCAGAGCCACGGATTCTCGTGCTCGGGCGGGCCTGCTTCGGTGTACTAGCGCTTCGTTGTTGTCCGCCGCGGAGGGGGGTCCGGCGAGACGGTGATGACCTCGATGTCGCTAGCGGGAATCCCGTACGCTGAGGTCATCGCCTGGAGGGCTGTGGATGCAAGTTCTTCGAGGCGCGCGTGGTCGACGTTCACCGAAACATGCCAGTTTGGACTCACCATGCCCTGGTCGTCGTTGTGTCCACCTCGATTCGGCTCGTCCAGATCCAGATTGGGTGCGGAGAATCCGAGTTCGGTTAGTTGGGTCCGCTGCTGATTTGTCAGATGGTGTTGCTCGGGAAGGAACTCGTCCCCGACTGCCTCGAACGGAAGCTCATTGGGATGGCCCCCGGACGGCGAGCCAAACTGCACATAGAAGTCGCCAGCCGCAACGATCACGGCGTCCACCTGTTGGGGTACCGCGGTCAGCCTTTGTAGGGCCGTCACGATCTCTGCGTGGAGCTCGGCCACCCGATCCATAGCTGCCTCCGGGAACTGTTGCTAGCCGCCTGCCGTCGGCGTGAAGCGAACCATGAGGGCGGGCCGGTCTGCTTCTTCTGAACAGCGCGCGAGCATGTATGTTGGCTGCTCGGCACTCTATGCCCTCTGCTGGAGGACGACAAGTGCAGGAGGGAACCGCGGCCACACCAGCTCCAGAATCCTGCGGTTCGGGCCGGTGCCCGCCCGAGCGTCTGATCGTGGTAGGCCAGGGCCAGATCAAGGAGCTGCTGGTACCGGGCCCGGTCGTGCGGGTTCGTGGCGTAGAGCAGGCCGTCGCGGCCGATCGCCTGGAGCTTCTCGATCAGCGGGAGCGCATCGATCACCGGGCGCTCCGCCGTCACGTACTTCGGCCGAGGACATCGGCCCCGGCCAGGAGCGCCTTGAGTTCGGCCGCATAGGCCGCGTCGAGTTCGCGCGCCATCCGCTCCTGAAAACGCCTGTAGGCCGCGACCAGCGCCCGGCCTTCTTCCGAAAGAACGGTGTGGCCGCCCCCGGCGCCGCCAACTTCCGACTGGACAAGGGCGAGCCCGAGGTTGGCTTCGAGTTCTTTAACCTTGCCCCAGGCCCGGCGGTAGGAGAGGCCCATCTCCTCCGCTGCGTGGGCGAGCGAGCCGGATTCGCCGACGAGTTCCAGCAGCCGGACGCGGTAGTCGGACATCACAAGGCGGCCGCCGGATTCGACCCAGAGCTTCAGCCGGGGAGACAGGTCTTCCACCACGCGAGCCTACCGCGTGGGCTTCTCCGCGGCCAGCAGCAGGGCCGCCTCAGGCGTTGATGTCGCCGCGAGCCTTCTGGAAGCTCATCACGTGGGAATAGTCGTTGATGGTGAGCAGGTGACGCCGGGTGTCGGCCCCGCGCACGACCGTGATCGAGGTGTGGTGCACCGAAACGAGGTGGTCGAACACGGAACCCAGGAGGTGGCTGAGATAGGCGTTGATGACGCCGCCGTGGCAGGTAAGGGCCACCCGGTGACCCTGGTTCTTCGCGATGACCGCGTCGATGGCCCCGATCACGCGGGTCTTGAAAGCGTCCACATCCTCGCAATACGGGTAGGACGAATGCTTCCTCGTCCGGGTCACATCGCGATAGACGGCGGCAAGTTCTTCCTTCGAATAGATGTCGAGGAGGCCCTTGTCCTGGGGCGCGCGCTGCCAGAGGTCGATCTCCCTGAGGTCATCAACCACCTGCACGTCGAGGCCGTGGTGCTTCGCGATCGCCTTGCCGGTTTCGTGGGCGCGGACCATTGGACTCGAAACGACGGCCCCGATGCGGGCAGCAGCGAGGCGTTCGCCGACCGCCCGGGCCTGGCGCTCGCCGAGCTCAGAGAGCGGCGCATCGAGCGCCTGGCCGAGGGTGATGTTCTCGTGGAACCTCTGCTCCCCGTGGCGGATGAGCAGGACTTCGCACATCCCTTCGAAGGAGTCGACGAACGGGTTCTCGAGGTCGATGGTGCGGACCCGCTTCCCCGTCACGAACCACTCCCGCCGGGCATGGCGACCACAGCGAGGTTCGGCTCGACCGAAGAGACATGCTCGGCGGCGTTGATGAAGGCGCGCAGCCCGCGGATGAACGCGGCCAGGTCGGCTTCGTCCATCTCCACGAGGATGCGGCGGGTGAAGAGCCCGGCGCCCCGTTCGAGACATCCGCAGGTGTCTTCGCCCCGGCTGCTGAGGAAGTTGCGGACCAGGCGGCGGTCGGCAGCGTCGTCTTCGCGGCGGACGAGGCCGAGCTTCACCAGGCGGTCGACGATGCCCGAGATGGTCGGAGGCGTCACCGAAAGCCGCGCGGCGAGGGCACCGGCGGTCACTCCCGGGTTTTCGCGCATCAGGAACATCACGCGCAGCTGGGCCGTGGTCAGCCTGAGCTCGGCCCACGCCCGGAAGCGGAAGGGGTCCAACTGTGCGAGCGCCTGGCCAAAGTCCCGGAGGGCGGTTTCCACCGCCTCCTCGGATTTCACGGGTGCTTGTGTCGCGGTCAAATGCTTAGCCCTGTGCGAACGAGTTCGTCGCCCGCAGAGTACCAGAGCCGCGGTGAAGCCGCACGGCGGGTGAGCGCCCCGGTACCTTCTCCAAGGAGGGAAGCCACATGAGTGGTTGAAGGCACCCCGGCCCGACCCGACGTGTGCTACTGGTGCAGCACCTGATCCTTGAGCGCGAAGAAGATGTTCAACACTTCGCCCTGTTCGGCCGCGCCGATACCAAGGCCCTGGAGCACCGCGAGCACGTCATCGAGGACGAAGACGAACTCGGCCTCGCCGATGTTCATGCCAGCGTGAGCCGCGGGCATGTCCTTCCCTGTGTAGGACTGCGGGCCGCCGCTTCCCGCCCCGAAGAACTCATACGCCATCTGTTTCGCATGGGCGGGATTGCCGTGCTGAAAGCGGGTGCCGATGTGGGGATTCACGAGATGGGCTTCGATCACCTTCTCGGCGATCGCGCGAAGGCCCGCTTCGCCGCCGAGCCGTTCGTAGAGCGTCTTTGTTTCGGTCTGCGCGAGTGTCAAGTGATGCTCCTGGGCGTGTTCGCTATCTAAGACTACGCTAAACAACGCAACGCGAAGTCTACTGCCTCGGACCCTCTCGCCGCAAGCGCGAGTGCCCGGACGCTCGCCCCGGCGGATGAGCCAGTCCCACCGGTGTGCGACACTCGCTCCATGGCGCTCGACCTCGACCCCGGCCTCGGTTCGGCGGGCAATCCCCGGTTGGTCCGTGCCATCATCGATGAGATGGCCGGCGGCGCCATCTCGTTTGAGCGTTTCATGGAGCTTGCCCTCTACCACCCAAAGTACGGCTACTACCGCAAGCCGGGCCGGGTTGCCCCCAACGGCGACTTTCTCACCAGCCCGGCCATCCACCCGATGTTCGGCTGGGCCGTAGGCGGCTGGCTTCGCTGGACGTGGCAGCAGTTGGGAGAGCCTGCGGCCTTCACCGTCATCGAACCCGGCGCCGGCGAGGGCGCACTCGCGGCGTCCATCCTCGACTGGGCTGAGGGGCGCGATGACGGCTTCCGCCAGGCGCTCCGTTATGTGGCGATCGAACCGAATGCGCCCGGCAGGGACTCGCGCGTGGACTGGCGCGACCGCGCTCCCGACCCGGTCGAGGCCGGGGCCGTGCTGACGAACGAACTCTTCGACGCCTTCCCGGTGCGCCTCTTCGACTCCGGCGGGCGGGGGCCAGTGGAGGTGTTCGTGCGCTGGGACGGCGAGCGGTTCGCCGAAGGCCCCGGGGGAGTTGCCTCGATCGACGGGGCGCCCGAAGCCGGCCGCTTCGAAGTGAACCAGCGCGCCTACCCCGCGATGCGCGACCTCTGCGGGCTGGTCCAGCGCGGCGCCGTACTCGTGTTCGACTATGGCTACCCCCAGGAGGACCTCTGGGCCCCGTGGCGCACCACCGGGACGCTGCTCTGCTTCTATCGCCACACCGCCCACGAAGACCCCTACATCCACGTCGGGGACCAGGACATGACCACTCACGTCAACTTCACCGACCTCGCTTTCGCGGCGCAGGCATCGGGGTTCGAAGTCCACGGGCCGGTCAGCCAGTCCGCGTTCCTGTGGGCCGCTGGGCTCGGCGACGTGGTCGAATCGGTGCGGGCGGAGATGAGCGAGTACTTCAGCCGCAGGCGCGCCCTCGAACGGCTGACCGACAGCGCCGGCCTTGGCCGCGTCCGTGTCCTCGCGGCGACGCGTGGGTTCGACGCTGGGACACCACCGGGATTCGGAGACGGCTCGTGACCGAGCCCCACGAGCCCGCGACGTCCGCACCGCCCCGTGGGGAGCCGCTCAGGCCGGGCGAGGCTGCCCCCGCGTTCTCCCTCCCGGCGGTGGACAGCGTCGGCGCCACGGAAACGCTCGCATTCCCGGCCGCGCTCGACGGCCACCCCGGCCTGCTGGTGTTCTACCAGGATGACGGCATGCCGCTTTGCACCACCGAGTTGAAGGCGTTCGCGCAGGAGCATGAATTGCTCGCGGAGGCCGGCGTCCGCGTTTTCGGGATCAACACCAACGGCGTGGGCTCGCACGCGAAGTTCCAGGAGCGCGACCACTTTCCATTCCCGCTGATCAGCGACTTCCACGGCGAGGTGGTGAAGGCGTACGGCCTTTGGGACGCGGACGAGCGTAAGTCACGGCGCGCGGTGGTGGTGGTCGGGGAGGATGGGCTCGTGCGCCACGTGCAGGCCCACTTCAACCCGGGGAACCTGTCGGCCTTCGAAGAGGTCTTCCGCGCGCTGGGGCTGGTGTAGCCGGCGCGGCTCAGATCACCTTCTTCGCCTGCATCTCGTCCAGTTGGTCCGAGAAGTAGCCGAGCAGTTCGCCGTAGATGCGGTGGTTGTCGGCGCCGGGGGCGGTGGTGCCACGCCAGATCTTCGCCGGGGTCGCGGAGAAGCGGGGGATCGGGCCGGTGCCTCTCACCCTGCCCACCTGTTCGTCGTCCCATTCGATGTGGACGTTGCGGGCCTGGTAGTGCGGGTCTTCGGCCGCCAGCTGCGAACTGAGGATGGGGCTGCAGGCCACTCCCGCCTCGTTCAGGATCGCGATCACTTCGGACATCGTGTGCTCTTCCACCCAGCCCCGGAGGATAGCGTCGAACTCGATCCCGTTGGGGTCGTTGATGGCGGTACGGGCGTTCGCCCAGTGCGCGTCGTCCGGATCCAGTCCCAGCACGCGGCAGGTCTTGTCGAAGATGGTCTGGGCCGGGGCGGCGATCACGACTGAGCCGTCCGAAGCCCGGAAGACGTCGTAGGGCTGGAAGGCGGGTGAGCGGTTGCCGCTCCGTTCGCGGACGACGCCGAGCTGGAACCATTCGACCATGGTCCCCGCGAGGACAGAGTGGATCGCCTCAAACTGGGCGAGGTCGATGGACTGGCCCTGGCCGGTCTCCTTCGCGTGGAGGTGGGCGGCGAGGCAGGACGAAAGGCAGAACAGCGCCGTGATGTAGTCGGCGGTCCAGGGGGCGGCTCTCGTGGGGGGCTCCGGGTCGGGGAAGCCCGTCTGGTACATCGACCCGCCAAACGCCTGGCCGATCATGTCGTAGCTGGCGCGGCCGAGATACGAGGATTCGCCCGCCTGGCCGTAGCCGGAGACGTGGCAGATGACGAGCTTCGGGTTGCGGGCAAGCACCGCTGTGTCGGTCAGCCCCCACTTCTCGTAGGTCCCGGGCTTGGAGCTTTCCATCCAGATGTCGGCGCGCTCGATGAGCTTGAAGAAGATGTCGCGGCCCTCGGGCTTGCTCATGTCGAGGGTGACGTTGAATTCGTTGCGGCGTTCGGCCAACCAACTGGTGCCGACTTCGCGCTTGCCGTCACGCCCCGGAACCTTCAGGCCGATCGTCCGCCAGGTGTCTTCGATGTGGGGATTCTCCACCTGGATGACTTCTGCTCCCCACTGGGCGGCGAGCGCCGCCGCGAACGGCTGGGCGATCACCGAGCCGGTGGAGAGGATGCGGACTCCCTGGAGGGGGCCGAATTGGTCGGGGACGAGGGTCTGGCGGGTCATGGCTGGCTCCGTTGTGGCTGGTTCCCGGTGGCCGGGGGTGCGGCGCAGAATACGCAGCGGCGCCGCACGAGGGAAGAGGGTTTGACGGGCCCGCCCTTGCGTCAGGAAGATGACCCCATGGCCGCCTACTCCGACCTTGTCCTGGAACACTTCCAGAACCCGCGCAACGCCGGCGAAATCACCTCCCCGGACGGCGAAGCGACGACCGCCAACCCGGTCTGTGGCGACCGCATGCGAGTAACCATCCGCGTGAGCGATGGGCGGCTGGCGGAGGTTCGCTGGCAAACGCGGGGCTGCCCGCCCGCCATCGCCACCAGTTCCTTCGCCAGCGAAATGGTGCAAGGCTGGACGCTGGAAGAAGCAGGCGCGCTCACCCGCGAAGCCATCGCACGGGGGATCGGTGGGCTCCCGGCGGACAAGGTGCACTGCAGCGTGCTCGCCGCCGATGCCATCCGCTCGGCCATTGCCGACTACCGGCGGAAGCACCCCGGCAGCTAACCCGAGGCGGCGTGTCCCTTACCGAAACTATGCGTATGATCCGGCCAAATGGCGCCATCTGGCGCCGGTAAGCCAGCGCTCCGGAGTCCCGATGCTCGCCTATCTGCCGTTCCTGATCGACCCGCTCACCTTCGGCGTCGTCGCCATGCTCATCATGATGGGCTCGACGGTGATCTTGACCATCCCGCTTTTCGCAACGCGCGGGAGCACCCAGTTGATGTGGCTGGGCCTCGTCGGTTTCGCCCTCACGGCGGAGACGGCGCTGCTGGTCACGCTGGGGATCCTCGTGGACCAGGGCAAGATCTGGAGCTGATCTCCGGCCAGGGCGGCCGCCACCCGGCCTGGCGCCTCAGTCGACCGGCTGGGGGAGCCCCTGCACCCGGTGGTAGGCGCCGTTGAAGACCGCATAGGCCCCGCAGCGGCTGCAATCGACGTTGTTCCCGTAGCAGCAGAAGGTCTTTTCGAAGTTCCCACCGTCACCCATGTAGAGCGGGAGCATGTGCCGCATCACGCAGGGCTCGCCGTTTTCGCCCGTGAACTCCAGCGCCCGATCCGACTTCATCATCTCCAGGGCGGCGATGTTCGACTTGATCAGCTTCGGGTAGGCGCGCTTCACGGCGATGACGCGGTCCACCACCTCGTCGCGCTCGCGGAGGTCGTCCCAGGCGAGTTCGCTGTGTTCACCCTTGCTCGGCACGTAGAAGGTGAAGGCGAGGCCATCGACCGGCCAATCCTTGACGCCCTCGACGAACTCTTCGATCGCCGGCGCGTTCTCGCGCGTGATGGTCATCTGGAGGATGACGTTGGTGCCGTCGTTGGGGTCGCGCGCGAAGATCGCGTCCTTCACCTTGCGGTAGACGCCGTCGCCGCGGATCGGGTCGTTGTAGGCCTCGGGGCCATCGAGGCTGACCGTGACGAGGTGGCCCGGCGCCGAAGGGATGCCGTAGGTGCCGTTCGTGACAATCGAGCTTCGGGGGAAGAGCCCCATCGCTTCGAGCACGAACCTCTTGCGGATCATCGGCTCGCCGCCCATAAAGAGCATGGATTCGATGTGGTGCTTGTCGCGGAGGACGCCGAGCTGATAGAGCATCGTCGCGTCGTCCATCTTGTCTTTGGGCGCGTTCGGGTTGTCGGCACGAAAGACAAAGCAGTGCCGGCAGGAGAGGTTGCAGACGTTCGTGACGTTGACGAGGGCCGACCGGAAGGTGCGGTCGCCGAAGTCTGTGGGCTCCCGGAGGACGATGTCAGGTTCGGAAATCAGCGTCATGTGGCTCCGCCATGCGAACGGTCTCGCTCACGGCCAACCTTAGCACGCCGCGCAAGCCCCCGGGCAAGAGGCTGTTAGAGCAGTCGGCGGATGGGCTTGCGGCCAGGCCGAGGGTCGTAGTTGCTCTTGAACATCTCGAGCTTGTCGCGCTCGATAAGGTACTTCCCTGCGAAGAGCGTCGCCGGGAGCTTCTTCTGCTTGATGAGCCGGCGGAGGCTCTGCGGGTGGATGGCAAGCTCGCGCGCCGCCTCCACCAGGTCCAGGTAGTTTTCGAACGGGGTGATGACTGCCATCGCCAGGGTCTCCCTCCCATGGTAAATGGGGGCCGCTGCTTCGCCTGCGGTTTCAATGGATCAACCGCTTAGGCAGAAACGAAGATTAGCAAACCCGGGCCATTATTGTCTACACCCCTATGCAATTTCCCCGGGGGCCTCCGCCGCAGGGAACAGCCGCCGGGTGACGAACACCAGCCGCCGCCCGCCAAAGGTCGTGCAGAGGAGCGTGACCCGCTCCCCCGTCAGCGTGCCAAGGAGCCGCCGGAGTTCGTCCGGCTCGACCGGGAACGCCCGCCGCCGAATCTCGTCGGGCCGCCAGCCACGGGACTTCAGAAGGTCCCGCAGACGCGCCACCGAGAAGTCGACTGGCTCCATCACTTCGAACGTCGCACAAAGGGGGTCGAACACCGGCTCGGCCGAGGTCAGGTAGGCGACCTCCGGGTCCATCATCCGGGCGCCGGTGCGGTGGGCAAGATGGCGCACCAGCCCGGCCCGGGTCACGCACGACTCAGGATCGAGGATGAACGGGCCCGGCGGCACGGTTTCGGGCGATGCTTCCGGCGCCTCGGACGTGAGTTCTTCCCCCGCTGGCAGGAGCACGGCCCGGCGCAGCCCCGCCACTGCGTCGCCGCCGAACCAGACTGCGCATTCGCGGAGCCCGCGGCCAAGCTGGACGAACTCCGCCTCCGCCGTCGCCGGGAGGTATCGCCGGTCGATCCCCGGCGGGCCTTTGACGACCGCCGCCGCGGCGCCTTCCGCGAGCGAGATCGTCACGTCCCATGGGGGCGTGAAAGCGCGGGGGTCGAACGCGCGCGCCCCGCCGGCGCGACGCGAAGGGTCCAGGAGGGCAGCGTGGCGAGAGAGGACGAAGGGCGGCCGGGTTGCGTCTCCGCGGACGACGGAAGCCGCTGAGACGTTGGCGGCAGCGAGGAGCGCCGTGGGTCGGTCGCGTTCGAGGCCGGCAGTCGGGGTGCCGGTCGCGGCCACCGCCCGCAGGTCGCCCCCGATGCCGCAGGTGAGGTCCACCACGGCGAGGCCGAAGCTCGCGAGACGGGCGGCCCGCCGGCGCGCCACCAGGGGGTGCGTCATCATCTCGAGGCCGGCGGGGGAGTAAAGCGCGAGCGGGCTTTCGCCAAACCGTTCGCGTGCCTTCGCCGAGAGCGTGACCTGCTCCGCCAGCGCCGCGGCCTCGCCGGGGTCCCACGATTCGCGGAGGACCGCCGAGAGCCGGTGCAGGGGCAGCGCTGCCAGCCCTGCGTCGAGGCCGGCGAGCGCATCCCGGCCGCGGGCGGAGACGAGAAATCGCGCCCGGGCGAGATCCATGCAGGCGAGTGTAGAGCACCATCCCCGGCTATGCTCCGATGGTGGCCGCCATCCTTTGCCTCGACTTCGATGACACGATCGTGCTCGACAACACCTCGCGGCAGGTGTTCGAACGCTTCGCCGCGCCGGGCTGGCAGGACCTCGAGGCCGCCTACCACCGGGGCGAGATGACGGTCGAACAGTACAACGCCGCCGCCTTCGCGACGGTCGAGGCAACCGGCGACGAGATCGTCGCGTTCGTGCGCTCGGTGGCCCGGCCCCGGGCAGGCCTCCCGGAACTGAGCGCCTGGGCGGCCCGCAACGGCTGGCTAGTCTCGGTGGTGAGCAACGGGCTGGACCTCTGCCTCGACCCGGTCCTCGACGACCTCGGACTGGACCGCGTGGCCCGGCACTGCGGGCGGACGTCGCGCGGCTACCGCTGGCGGGTGACGTACTTCAGCCCGCGTGGGGTGGAACTTCAGCAGGGGTTCAAGCTGGCCTATGCCTCCGCTTACCGGCAGGCGGGCGATTTCGTCGTCTACGTGGGCGACGGCGCCTCCGACGTGCCCGCTGCCCGGCTGGCGGGAGCCGTGTTCGCGCGCGACACCCTCAGGCGGGAGTTGAAGGACCAGCATCCCCGCATCTACCCTTTCGAGACCTTCCACGACGTCGCCGCGGTGCTGGAAAGGGAGGCCGGGGAATGGCTCGCATCCTACTCCTCTACGACAGCCGGGGCGGGCTGACAGAACAACTCGCGGACTCCATCGCCGAGGGCGTGGCCGAGGCGGGGGGCGAGTGCCTGCGGCGGCGGATTGACGACGCGACCGTCCCGGACCTGCTCGCCGCCGACGGCATTGTCCTCGGCTCGCCCAACTGGAGTGGCGTGACCGGCCGCCTGAAGGAGTGGTTCGACTACTCCGGCGACCTCTGGGAGAAGGGCGACCTCGCGGGGAAGGTGGGGGCGGCGTTCACGGCCGGCTACTCGCGCTCCGGTGGGATCGAAGCGACGCTCTTGCAGCTGATCCACCTGATGCTCGCGCACGGCATGGTCATCGTTGGACTCCCCTGGACGGAGGCCATGCGCGAATCCGGCAGCTACTACGGCGCCACCGCCCACGGGACCGTGACGGACGCCGACCGCGCCCAGGCCCGGGCCCTCGGCCACCGCGTCGCGGAAGTCGC
Organism: uncultured Anaerolineaceae bacterium; assembly: GCA_964438865.1. GTDB lineage: Bacteria > Chloroflexota > Dehalococcoidia > Tepidiformales > Tepidiformaceae. The sequence continues at coordinate 189,237 of CAYTMI010000006.1, forward strand.
CGCGCGGCTGCGCCGGTAACTACGGCGCCGGGGGCGTGGCCTTCCCGAGCCCGCCGTTGCAGCCCCAGCAGGCCCGGGCCCTTGCTCTTCGCCTGCGATTTGTTGGAACTTCGTTAGAACCATGCCCCGCGTCCCGCTCCGACGGAAGAGATAGGCCGGCGCTATTGAACGAAAGCCCCCGTCCATGGCAAGATTCGGGGCCTCAGTGTTTTCACGGATTTTTCACTGGGTTTTCACCACTTTTGGAGAAGCCGCTGCGGGCTCCTCCCCGCGCGCCGGATTCCCGCCAGGGAACCGGGGAAAGGGCTCCGTTCGAATGCGAAAGAAGTTGCTCATCACCCTGCTCACGGTCATTGGCCTTGTTGGCGCCACTGTCGCCACGGTCAGCGCCATCACGGACGGCGAACTGGACGGGGCCGGCCACCCGTACGTCGGCCTCATGGTCGCCCAAACCGCAAACGGCACTCCACTCTGGCGGTGCAGCGGAACGCTTATCTCCTCCCGTGTCTTCCTCACGGCGGGACATTGCACCGAGGCGCCCGCCGCCCACGTGGAGATCTGGTTCGATGCCGACGTGGATGCTGGGCGGCCGGGCAACGGTTACCCCCTCACTGGCAATGTGGGCGGCACCCCGTACACGCACCCCCAGTACAACCCCAACGCCTTCTACCTCTTTGACTTGGGCGTGGTCGTGCTCGACAAACCCATGAGGATGGACAAGTACGGCGCGCTCCCCGCGCTGAACGTGCTCGACAGGATTGCGGCGGCGGACAACAACGCAGACATCATCTTCACGGCCGTCGGCTACGGCCTCCAGAAGGCCTTCCCTACGGCGGCTGGATGGAAGACGGTGGCCCAACGGGTCCGGATGGTCGCCTACCCGCACCTGATCCAGATCAACACCGGTTTCACGGGGGATGGCTCCATCCTCCTCTCGAACAACACCAACACCGGCGGCACCTGCTTTGGTGACTCCGGCGGCCCGAACTTCATCGGCAACACGAACGTCGTTGGCGGCGTGACCTCGTTCGGCCTGAACGGAACCTGCGGCGGCACCGGCGGCGTTTACCGCGTGGACCGCGCCGATGACCTCGACTGGGTCAAGACCTTCCTCCGCCGCTAGCGGCTTCAACCCCCGGAGAAGCCGCAGCGGGCTCCTCCCCAACCGATGACGACCACCACACCTGGAGAGGTAGCAACACGAAATGACACGACAACGACCGAAGTTCCTGGCCGCGCTGGTAGCGGCCGCGCTGGTCTCTGTGCTGGCCGTAACGCTGGTCTTCCGCGGCGAAGCCAGCGTGGCGGCGCAGCCAAACGGCTCCACGAAGGCCAACTACATCGTCCGCATGGTGGACGACCCCGTGGTGGCATATGAAGGCGGCGTGGCTGGTCTGAAGGCGACCGCGCCAAAGGCTGGCCAGAAGATCGACCCGAACAGTTCGGACGTGGCCGCGTACGTGCGCTACCTGGACAACAAGCACGACGCCGCGCTGAAGAGCGTCGGCAACACAAAGAAGCTGTACGACTACCACTACAGCTTCAACGGCATGGCGGTCGAATTGACCGCCTCGCAGGCCGCGAAGCTGGCGAAGACGGCGGGCGTGCTCTCCGTCCAGATGGACGAACTCCGCGAGGTCGACACCTCGAGCACGCCGGACTTCCTTGGCCTCACAGCAACGGGCGGCCTTTGGGACCAGCTCGGCGGGACCGGCAGTGCCGGCGACGGCGTCATCATTGGGGTCATCGACTCCGGCATCTGGCCAGAGAGCCTCAGCTTTTCCGACCGCACGGGCGAGAACGGTAACGCCACAAAGGACGGCAAGCTGAGCTACCAGCAGATCCCCGGCTGGCATGGGAAATGCACACCGGGCGAGCAGTTCAACGCTTCGATGTGCAACCAGAAGCTGATCGGCGGTCAGTACTTCAACGCCGCATGGGGCGGCAACGCCGCCATCGATGCCCAGCGCCCATGGGAGTTCAACTCCGTCCGCGACTACAACGGCCACGGCACGCACACGTCGTCCACGGCGGGCGGGAACGCTGACGTACCAGCAACCGGCCCCGCCGCGGTGTTCGGCGAGGTCAGCGGCATCGCGCCGCACGCGCGTATCTCCATGTACAAGGCGCTCTGGTCCACCCAGGACGCATCAACCGCGAGCGGCTTTGGAGCAGACCTTGTAGCCGCCATCGACCAGGCTGTGGCAGATGGCGTCGATGTGATCAACTACTCAATCAGCGGCACGTCGACCAACTTTGCGGACCCAGCTGAGATCGCGTTCCTCTTCGCCGCCCGGGCGGGCGTGTTCGTCGCAGCGTCGGCGGGCAACAGCGGCCCGACTACCTCCACAGTGGCGCACCCCAGCCCGTGGACGACGACGGTGGCCGCGGGCACGCACAACCGTAACGGCAGCGGCTCGGTGACGCTTGGAAACGCGGCGAGCTACAGCGGCGCCTCGGTGGCCACGGCCGTTGGACCGGCTCTGCTTGTCGACTCGACCGCTGCGGGCGCTGCCGGCGAGGACCCAGGTGAAGTTGAACTATGCTACCCCGGGGCCCTCGACGCAGCTTCCGTGACCGGCAAGATCGTGCTTTGCAAGCGCGGAGTTATCGCCCGAGTGGATAAGAGCCGAGCCGTACTAGAGGCGGGCGGCGTTGGCATGATCCTCTACAACAGCCCGGACAGTTCGCTCAATGCTGACTTTCACTTTGTGCCGACTGTCCACGTGAACTTGGCAAGCGGGCTCGCGATTAAGGCATACGCGGCTACGGCGGGCGCAACGGCAACGATCAACGCGGCCATGGTCATTTACACCGCACCAGCGCCGTTCACCGCTTCGTTCTCGTCACGCGGGCCGCTGCTGGCTGGCGGTGGCGACCTGCTCAAGCCTGACCTGATCGCGCCGGGCCAAGACATCCTCGCGGCGGTGGCGCCTCCCGGGAACGCAGGCCGCGACTTCAACCTCTACAGCGGCACCTCCATGTCCAGCCCTCACGTGGCTGGCCTTGCGGCCCTGCTCAAGGACCTGCACCCCGATTGGTCGCCGATGATGATCAAGTCGGCCCTCATGACCAGCGCCTACGACGTGCTGGACGGCGGCGTGCCCGCTCCCAACACGAACCCCGTGCTGATCTTCCGCCAGGGCGCAGGTCACGTTCAGCCGAACAGCGCAGCGGACCCCGGCCTCGTCTACGACGCTGGCTTCAACGACTGGCGCGGCTTCCTGAAGGGCCAGGGTTTCTGCAATTACTGCTTTGGCACCACGCCAGCAACGGCGATCGACGCCAGCGACCTCAACGTGGCATCAATCGCCATTGGTGACCTTGCCGGTGTCCAGACAGTCACGCGGCGGGTGACCAACGTCGGCGGCGCCGCCGCCACGTACAACGTTTCGGTTAGTGGAATGAGCGGCATCACCACAGTCGTCAGCCCCTCATCGCTTACCCTGGCACCCGGAGCCACCCAGACGTTCACAGTGAACTTCACTCGGACGACCGCGGCACTGAACGCCTACACTGGCGGCCAACTGACCTGGAGCGACGGCCCCCACAACGTCCGCATTCCGCTGGTCATCCGACCAGTCGCGCTTGCCGCGCCTGCTCGGGTTTCCGGGATCGGCGGCGCCATTAACTACAACGTGACGTTCGGCTACACCGGGGCGTTCACGGCACTCGCTCGCGGCCTCGTCCCCGCCGCCACAACCACTGGAAACGTGGCTGACGACCCGACCGACAGCACGTGCTCACTGAGTTCGCCGAACGCCGTCCAAATCCCGGTGGTCGTGCCCGCTGGCACCACCTACGCCCGCTTCTCGCTGTTCGACGCTGACGTAAATGCCGGTAGCGACATCGATCTGTGCGTGTTCAACAGTACTTCGACCCTTGTAGGCAGTAGCGGCTCGGGCACCTCGGCGGAAGAGGTGAACCTGCTCAACCCGGCGCCGGGCAGCTACACCGTCGTTGTGCAGGGCTGGGGCGTGGCCGGATCTTCTCCGTTCAAGCTCCACACCTGGCTGCTTGACTCGTCGGCCGCCGGCAACATGACCGTCACGGCCCCGGCGAGCGCCACCATCGGCGGAACGGGCACCATCACCCTCACCTTCAGCGGGCTTACCGCTGGAGTGAAGTACCTCGGCAGCGTCGCCTACAGCGGCATCGCCGGGCTGCCCAACCCGACTATCGTCTACGTCACCCCCTGACCCACAGCGCCTTCCCGCGCCCCCTCATTACGGCCCCGGTCATTGCGACCGGGGCCGTTCCATTCGGTTTGGGAGAGAGTCACGAAGGGCGAGCATTGTCCGGCGCCCGGTGCCCGATTTGAACCCCGGACCCACGCGGCGGACAATGCGGCGCCAGCAAGAGGAGACGCCCCCTGACCGAACCACCCGAGCAGACTGACTTCCAACTCGCCCGCCCCGAGGACGCCCAGGCGCCGTGGATGTGGGATGCGATGCACTGTCCGCGTCCGCTGCCACCGCTCGCTGGGGACGGCTGGCTTGGGTGGTGCACCACCGGCATCGGCATGCGCGCCCAGATGGTGAACGGCTACTGCTACCTCTCCTTCGGCGGCGGCGGCCCTGGCATGGGGGCGGGAGTGCCCGCGGCGCCCGCCGGTCTCTCGCCGCTCGAGGCATGGGAACAGCACTACCTGCCGCCCGTCATCAGCTTCGTCACCGCTATCCACCAGCGGGACTTCGATGTGCTGTCCGCCCTGGAGATCGCTGCCGGGTTGCGGGCCGTGGTTGATGGCTCAGGCGCCGCGTTCGCTCACACGATGGCCGCCCTGGGACCGGTCACAGAACCGATCTCCGCCTTCCTTCGCTTCTGCGAATCCGCCTTCGGGAGCGACGGGGCGCTGCGGGCGATGACGATGCTCCAGGGGTTCGACAACGCCTCCGCCGACGCCGGCGCGGGCCTGGGTAGGCTGGGGGCCATGGCCGCGACACGTCCGGCCGTGCGCGACGCCATCCTCGCCGGCGACCACGCGCAGCTTTCCTCGGTTGAGGGCGGCGTGGAGTTCCTCGACGAACTGACCCGCTACCTCGACGAATTCGGGACAGGCACCCAGACGTGGTTCGAAATCCACCGGCCAACCTGGCGCGAAGACCCATCCGTGCCCCTGAAGCTGATCGCCCGCTACCTCCAGGGCGGTAGCTCACCGGCCGACGCGCATGACCACGCGGCCGAAGCCCGCGAAGAGGCTGTGCGGGCCGCGGAATCGGAGCTCGGGTCGGGGCCGCGCCTGGACGAATTCCGGGCGCTGCTCGCCGCCACCGGGGACTACGTCGCCGTGATCGAGGGGCGGGCCCGGTGGCAGCTGGCGACCGCGGCGACCGTCCGGCGGCCCGCCATCGCCCTCGGGCGCAAGCTCGCTGCCGGCGGCGACCTGGACGCGCCGGACGACGTCTTCTTCTTCCACCTGGCCGAGATCGAGGGGTACGGCGCCGGCACTGCTGGCCTCCCCGGCCGCGAAGACATCGCCCGCCGGAAGGCAGCCTTCGCGGCGGCGCAGGCAGTGCTGCCTCCGCGGTTCCTGGGCCTCCCTGTCCCTGAGGGCGTGCTGGCGAGCATCCCGGAACTCAAGCAACTGACGGGGCTCGGGGTGCTTGCCGACACGGAACCCGGGATCCTGCGCGGGAACGGTTCCAGCAAGGGAGTCGTCCGCGCCCGCGCCCGCGTGGTCCTCGACCTCGACGATGCCGAGCGTGTGGAGCCGGGCGACGTGCTTGTGTGCCCGTTCACGGCGCCGCCCTGGACGCCCTATTTCGCGGTCGCGGCGGCGGTGGTGACAGACGCCGGGGGTGTGCTTTCCCACGCGGCCATCGCCGCCCGCGAATACGGCATCCCCTGCGTCACCGGGACCCGCGACGGCACCCGCCGCATCCCCGACGGCGCCATGGTCACGGTCGATAGCTCCGAAGGCATCGTCCGGATCGACGAACCCTGAGTTCGGGGCGCGGCCCTGGAATCAGGCGCCCGTTCCCGCCCAGAAGGCGCGTTCGGGCTCGCCGGGGGCGTCCTCCACGGCGCACCTCTCCCCCAGGAGCATCGTGGCCCGGCGCCCGGCTTCATACGCCGGCCACGCAGGAAGGCCTTCGTGGCCCGGCTTGCCTGTGCGCGCGAAGGCCAGCCAGGCGTCCTGGATCTTCGCCGAGAGCCCGTCGGCCGCGGGGCCGCTGCCCGTGAACCCCTTCATCGCCTGGTCGTTTTCGAGTCCCCAGAGGAACCCGAGTTCGAGCGCGTGGCACGATCCCAGGATCCCGCCCATCGCCGGGGATTTCCATGTGAAGAGGTAGGCGAACGTCCCTGGCTGGTGCGCCGATTGGAGCTCGGCCAGGCGCATCGCCGGGTAACGGAACACCTGGTCCGTGTTCATCGCCGACCAGACCTCGGCGGGCGTCGTCGATTCGCCCCGTGTGGCCCGGGCGGCATGGTAGACGTCGACTGCCTCCTTGCCGTGGCCGCGGGTGAACGCCTCCGCCCGCCCGAGTAGCCCCGCTTCGTCGAGCGAGGTGAACGACGGGTCCATGAACTGGAACAGCTTGAGTTCGTCGGCCGTGGTCCCAATGAGCATGGGCACGCCCGCGCGTTTGCCTTCGGCGACGACCTCGAACGGCGACCGCGGGATGACGTCGCCGTCGATGACGGGGGCGTACGACATGCCGCCGGAGCGCGGGGTCACCTGCTCCTGGATTTCGAGGAGCCTCGCAGCAGGGACATCGCGGAGGCGCCCGGCGTCTTTCACCGAGAGTCCGGCGGCCCCAAGCACAGCGGCCGTCGCCTTCGATGCAGCCTCGGCCGTGCTCAAGAGGTTGGCGGAACCGCTCTGGAGGATCGCCTTGTGGTAGAGGCCGTCCGCCGCGGGCGTGCCGAGGATGGCGGCGATGCTGATCGACCCGGCGGACTCGCCGAAGACGGTCACGTTCCCGGGGTCGCCCCCGAAGGCCGCGATTTCGTCCCGCACCCAGCGCAGCGCCGCCACCTGGTCGAGGACGCCCTCGTTCCCGCTCGAATCCAGTGCCTCGCCGCAGAGAGTCTTGCCGTGGAGGAACCCGAACAGGCCAAGCCGGTAGTTGACGGTGACAACGACCACGTCCCCGCGCGCGGCGAGCCCGCCACCGTCGTAGAGCTCCTGCGAACCCGCGCCGATGACGAAGGCGCCGCCGTGGAACCAGACCATCACCGGCCGCGTGCCATCGAGCGCCGGCGTCCAGACGTTCAGGAAGAGGCAGTCCTCGTCGACGTCGCCCAGCTTGACCCCGAGGAGGTCGCCGATGGGGCTGGCCGCCTGGAGTGCCGCATGACCGTAGCGGGTGGCATCGCGGGTGCCGGCCCAGGGAGCGGGTGGTTCGGGGGCGCGAAAGCGGAGCGAGCCGACGGGCGGCTTCGCGAAAGGGATGCCCCGGAAGGCAAGTGGTCCCCGCGGCGTCTGTTCGCCCTGAAGACTGCCATAGCTGGTTTTCGCGATCGTTGCCATCTCATCTCCCCCGTCATCCGCCGGCTGAGGCCATTCTACGGCGGCTTCCGTTGCACGTTCGTAACATGGGCGCGGTACCCTTATCGGCAGGGCATGCGCCCGGGAGCGCCTTCGTATGAACGAATCTGCAAGTTATGTCATCTCCACCTGCAAGGAAAGCGACGTCAAGTTCATCCGGCTCTGGTTTACCGACATCGTCGGCAGCCTGAAGTCGTTCGCGATCACCGTGGAAGAACTCGAAAAGGCCCTCGATGAAGGCATGGGCTTCGACGGCTCGAGCATCGAGGGCTTCGCCCGCATCGACGAATCCGACATGGTCGCGCGGCCGGACCCGACGACCTTCCAGCTCGTGCCCTGGCGCCCGAAGGAACAGGGCGTGGCGCGCATGTTCTGCGACATCATCCGTCCGGACGGCCGTCCCTTCGAAGGCGACCCACGCTTCGTCCTTCGCCAGCAGTTGAAGCGGGCGGCGGACCTCGGCTACACGTTCTACGTCAGCCCGGAACTGGAGTACTTCTACTTCAAGGACTCGAAGAGCACCGAACCGCTCGACCGAGGCGGCTACTTCGACCAGACCGCCGACGCCGCCCACGACCTCCGCCGCGAGACCGTCCTCACCCTCGAAGCGATGGGGATTGAGGTCGAATACAGCCACCACGAAGTCGCGCCCAGCCAGCACGAAATCGCGCTGCGCTACACCGACGCGATGACGATGGCCGACAACGCGATGACCTATCGTCTCGTGGTGAAGGAGATCGCGGCCGCGAACGGCGTCTACGCGACCTTCATGCCGAAGCCGGTGGCGAACCAGAACGGCAGCGGGATGCACGTCCACCAGTCGCTCTTCAAGGGCGAACGGAACGCCTTCTTCGATCCCGAGGACCCCTACCACCTGAGCGCCATCGCCCGGGGATACATCGCCGGGCTGCTCCACAACGCCCGCGGGATCACGCTGGTCACGAACCAGTGGGTCAACAGCTACAAGCGTCTGCTGCCCGGCTTCGAAGCGCCCGTGTACAAGAGTTGGGCGAGGCGCAACCGCAGCGACCTCATCCGCATCCCCGAATACATGCCCGGGAAGGAAGTCCACACCCGGATCGAATACCGGTCGCCGGACCCCGCCTGCAACCCCTACCTGGTCTTCGCGACGATGCTCGCCGCAGGCCTCGACGGCATCGAGAACGAACGTCCGCTGCCCCCGCCGGTGGAAGAAAACGTCTTCGAAATGACGGACGCAGAGCGCGCCGCCCGGGGGATCGAAATGCTTCCAGGGAGCCTCATCGAAGCGATCGAAGAGGCCGAGAAGTGCACCCTCTTGCGGACGGCCCTTGGCGACCACGTCTTCGAAAGCCTGATCAAGAACAAGCGCATCGAATGGGAGCGCTACCGCCGCCACGTCAGCGATTTCGAACTCGCGGAGTACCTGCCGATCCTCTGAGCGCACGTGTCGCGCCCGCGACCCGACCTCGGTACGCTAGCCGCCTATGCGAATCCTCCGTCTCACAAACAGCAGCGACGTGCTAGCGACGGTGCCGGAGCACTTGCGGGCTACCCGGATCGCCGAGAACGTCGTCGCCGAACTGACGGGGGAGGCAGTCGAGACGGAGATGCGGGTCTTCTGGCCGACGCCCGACCTGCCGGACGTCGTCGAACGCTGGATCGCCCGCTTCGAACCCGACGTGCTCTTCATTCGCGCCGCGGCGTACTGGTGTTCGTACGAGTCCGTGCCGCTGCGGGTGGAACGGAAGCTCGGGCCGTTGGGGAAGCCGCTGGCGAGGGCGGGCCTCAAGGCCGGGGGCAGCAGGCTCGCGCGCGTGCGCGCCTTCCAGATGGTGCGGCGCCTGGCGGGGCGCACCATTGGCGGCGACGTCAATTTCAAGCCGGAGGAAGCGGCGGCCATCATCGAGGCCGTCTTCAGGCGCGCCTTGAGCCACGAAGCGCTCGTCCCCGTGATGCGCGGGCCCGGCATGGCGCGGGATTCGACGGGGACGCGGGCCGGGCTCCTGCGGGCACAACGGCGGAATGCCGAGTTGTCGGCGCTGCTCGCCAGGATGTGCCAATCCCTCCACATCCTCTATGCGCCGGTCGAGGACACCTTCGACGCGGCGCCGCTGGATGGCGACCAGTTCCACAGCAACGAAGCGGGGCAACGCCAGCAGGGCGAGATGGAGGGACGCGCCATCGCCGATGCGTGGCTCGCCGCCCGGGACAGCACCTGATCCCGGACCGGCTGGAGTAGGATGGCGCCCACCATCGCCGGGGGGAGCGCCGTGTACAAAATGATCTTCGGGGCCAAGCGAAGGCCGGGGATGTCCCGCGAGGACTTCGGCAGATACTGGACCACCACCCACGCCGAGAAAGCGAAGAAGGTCCCGGGGATCGCCCGCTACGTCATCAACCTTGCGCCGGACCTTTCAGGCAACGGGCGCGAGATGGCCTACGACGGCTTCGCCGAGGTCTGGTTCGAATCCGAGGAGGCGATGCGGGCTTCCGGCCGCTCACCGGAGATCCGGGTGGTGCTTGAAGACGAACAGAACCTGTTCGACCTCTCCACGCGCTTTTCGGTCATCGTCCAGGAGCAGGTTATCGTCGGGTGAGGGGACTCGACCCGAAAGGAGCCAACGTTGGACATTGCAATCACCGTCGGGCTGGGCGCCCGGGGCGAAGCCAGCATCGAGGGACTGATTGAGCGGGCCGCGGAGGTCGAGCGTCGCGGCTTCCACGGCCTCTGGATGCCCACCGCCTTCGGATTCGATGCCCTGACCGCCCTCGCCGTCGTCGGCAGTCGCGCGAATCGGCTGGAGATTGGGACAGCCGTTGTACCCACCTTTCCCAGGCATCCGGTCGTCATGGCCCAACAGGCCCTCACCACCCAGGCCGTCCTGGGCGGACGATTCACCCTCGGTGTGGGCCTTTCGCACAAAGTGATGATGGAAGACCAGTTGGGCATTCCCTACGAGCACCCGGCCGAGCACATGCGCGAGTACCTCTCGGTCCTTGCACCACTCCTCCGGGGAGAAGCTGTCGCCTTCCACGGCAGCCAATACCGGGTCGAAACCACACTCGCCATCCCCGGGAGCACGCGCGTGCCGCTGCTGGTGGCGGCGTTGGGTCCGGCCATGCTCCGGCTTGCTGGCACCCTGGCGGACGGCACGATCACTTCGTGGGTTGGGCTGCGGACGCTGGAGCGCCACGTGGTGCCGCTGATTACCACAGCCGCCCACGAGGCAGGCCGCCCGTCCCCTCGGATCGCGGTTGGCCTCCCGATCGTCCTCACGGCCGATGCGGAGGGCGCCCGGCGCCAGATCAGTGAACGCGCCGCCTGGTACACCACCCTGCCTTCGTACCGCGCCATGTTTGACCGGGAGGGCGCGACGCACCCGGGCGAGATTGCGCTGGTGGGAACCGAGAAGGACCTCGACGCCGCCCTGGACCGCTTGCGCGAGGCGGGCGCGACGGACTTCCTGGCACAGATCCAGTCGACGGGCCCGGGAACTGCCGCGGCGACCTTTGAGTACCTCGCCAGCCGGGCCACTTCGGGCGCAACCGCGTAGGCCCGAGTCCCCTCCCCGCCGCGGCGGGCGGCGGGCACGAAGAAGGGCGCCCTCGCGGACGCCCTTCTCATTCGTTAGTTGCCGAGGGCTACTCTTCGTCGCCTTCGTATTGGCCGCCGCCGCCGAAGCCCCTCCGAGGAGGCGGGGGCGGCGGGGGAGGACCATCACCGGGCGCGTCGACCCGGCGCTGCCAACCACGGCTCGCCGCACCCGTGGGCACGGACCCGCCACGCTGGCCGCCACCGAACGTCCCGCCTTCGCGCTGGCCGCCACGGTCACCGCCGGGGCGAGGGCCGCGGTCGAAGCCACCGCCACCACCGCCGCCGAAGCCGCCGCGAGGAGGTCCGCCACGGTCACC
>CAYTMI010000007.1:0-197812 GCA_964438865.1 uncultured Anaerolineaceae bacterium
CAATTGTCCCCACGTTTACGTGCGGCTTCGTCCGTTCAAATTTCGCCTTCGCCATCGCTGGTAGCCTTTCTCTCTGGTGGAGCCTGTGTAGGGTTAGACCGCGCCGACTGCCTGCTTCGTCAGCGAGGCAGCGATGTTCTTGGGAACTTCTTCATAGTGGTCGAACTCCATGCTGTAGCTCGCCCGGCCCTGGGAGAGCGAACGGAGGTCGGTGGAGTAGCCGAACGTCTCTGCGAGTGGCACATGGGAGTGGACGATCTGCGTCTTGCCCATGGAATCCGTACCCATGATGATCCCGCGCCGGCTGTTGATGTCGCCGACCACCGACCCGAAGTAATCCTCCGGGCAGCGGACTTCGACCTTCATGATCGGCTCGAGAATGACGATCCCCGCTCGCCTCGCTGCTTCCTTCACGCCGATCGAGCCGGCGTTCTTGAACGCCATTTCCGAAGAGTCGACGGAGTGCATGGACCCGTCGAGGAGCGTGACCTTCACGTCGAGCACCGGATAACCGGCGAGGATGCCGCCCTGGAGCGCTTCCCGGGCGCCTGCTTGCACCGCCGGGATGTATTCCTTGGCAACGGAGCCGCCCACGATCTTGTTTTCGAAGACGAAGCCCATGCCGCGCTCGAGCGGCTCAACTTCGAGTTCGACCACGCCGTATTGGCCCCGGCCGCCGCTCTGGCGGACGAACCGGCCCTCGGCACGGGCCTTGTGGGTGATCGCCTCGCGGTAGCTCACCTGGGGACGGCCGACGTTCGCCGCCACCTTATGTTCGCGGAACATCCGGTCGACGATGACTTCGAGGTGGAGTTCGCCCATGCCCGAAATCAGGGTCTGGCCGTTCTCTTCGTCGAAAGTCCAGTGGAAGGTGGGGTCCTCCTCGCTCATCTTCATGAGCGAGTCGCCCATCTTGTCCTGATCTTCCTTGCTCTTCGGTTCGAGAGCGACGCGGATGACCGGCTCAGGGAAGGTGATGTTCTCGAGGATCACGGGGTGATCCTGGCTGCAGAGCGTGTCGCCAGTGAACGTCTTCTTCAGGCCCACCGCCGCAGCGATGCCGCCCGCGTAGATAGCGTCGACTTCTTCCCGCTGGTTCGCGTGCATCCGGAGGACGCGGCCGACGCGCTCGCGCTCGCCCTTGGTGGCGTTGTAGATGTTTTCGCCAGCCTTGAGGACGCCGCTGTAAACGCGGAAGTAGGCAAGGCGGCCGACGTAGGGGTCGGACACGATCTTGAAGGCGATCGCGCTGAGCGGCTCGCCGTCGTCGGGCCGGCGAATGACCTCGCCGCCGTGCTTGGGGTCGATGCCCTTCACCGGCGGGATGTCCACCGGGCTCGGGAGATAGTCCACGACGGCATCGAGGAGCAGCTGCACGCCCTTGTTCTTCAACGCCGAGCCGCAAAGGACCGGCGTCGCAAGGTTGTGCAGCGTCGCCCGGCGAATGGCCTTCCGCAGTTCGTGCGGGCCGACTTCGTGCCCTTCGAGGTAGCTGATCGCGATCTGGTCGTCGACGTTGCCGATGCCTTCGACAAGTTTCTCACGCGCTTCCCTGGCCTGCTCCAGCATGTGGGCCGGGATCTCGCGGCGGTCCGGCTTGTCGCCCTTGTCGCCGCCAAACCACCACCAGCACATCTCCACCAGGTCAATGCAGCCATCGAAGTCTGCCTCGAAGCCGACGGGAAGCTGGATCGTCACCGGGTTCGCGCCAAGACGGTCGACCATCATGTCGATCGTCCGCCAGAAGTCGGCGCCGGTGCGGTCCATCTTGTTGACAAAGCAGATGCGCGGGACGCCATAGCGGTCAGCCTGGCGCCACACGGTCTCCGACTGCGGCTCCACCCCGGCAACGGAGTCGAAGCAGACAACGCCCCCGTCGAGGACGCGGAGGCTGCGCTCCACCTCGGCGGTGAAGTCGACGTGGCCTGGCGTGTCGATGATGTTGATGGAGTGGCCGTTCCATTCGGCCGTGGTCGCGGCGGCGGTGATGGTGATCCCTCGTTCGCGCTCCTGCTCCATCCAGTCCATCGTGGCGCTGCCTTCGTGGACTTCACCGATCTTGTACGTCTTGCCGGCGTAGAAGAGGACGCGTTCGGTCACGGTCGTCTTGCCCGCGTCAATGTGGGCAATGATCCCGATGTTCCGGATGCGTTCGATCTCGATAGGGCGGGGCATGAGTCTCCTGGAACCTTCCTGGCCGGGCGGGGCGCCTTACCAGCGGTAGTGGACGAAGGCGCGGTTCGCCTCCGCCATGCGGTGGGTGTCGTCGCGCTTCTTGATCGCGACGCCGGTGTTGTTGGACGCGTCCAGCAACTCGCTGGCGAGGCGCTCGGACATCGAACGGCCTCCCCTGGCGCGCGCCGAACCGAGCAGCCAGCGCATGGCGAGGGCAAGCCTGCGGTCCGGGCGAATCTCGACGGGGACCTGGTAGGTCGCCCCGCCAACGCGGCGCGGCTTCACTTCCAGGACTGGGGTTGCATTGCGGACGGCCTGGCTGAACACGTCGACCGGGTCGCGGCCCGTTTGGCCCTGGATGCGGTCAAACGCGCTATAGACCACGCGCTCGGAGGTGCTCTTCTTGCCGCGCGTCATGAGCTTGTTGATGAGCACCTGGACCTGCACGTTGTTATAGCGCGCGTCAGGCGGCGTAGGTCGCCGTTCAGGCCGGTTGCGTCGTGCCATGGTTCCGTTACTCCCGAATCTCTTTCACGCGTTAAGAACCGGCCTACTTGCGGCGGCCGGCTGTCTGGGCATTCTTGCGAGTGCCGTACTTGCTGCGCCCCTGCTTCCGGTTGTTCACACCGGTCGCATCGAGGGCACCACGGACGATGTGGTAGCGGACGCCGGGAAGGTCCTTCACGCGGCCGCCGCGGACCAGCACCACGGAGTGCTCCTGCAGGCTGTGGCCTTCGCCCGGGATGTAGGCCGTGACTTCGATCCCGTTCGAAAGACGGACGCGGGCCACCTTGCGGAGGGCCGAGTTCGGCTTCTTCGGCGTCTGGGTCCGCACCTGGGTGCAGACGCCACGCTTCTGGGGAGAGCCACGCCCGACTTCCTTGCGGAGGCGGCCCGTGTGCGAGTTGAAGCTGAAGAGCAGCGCCGGAGCCCCCGACTTCTTGCCCTTCGGCGTGCGGCCCTTGCGGACCAACTGGTTGATGGTCGGCATTCCTGCTTCCCCTATGAGCTGAGCGGTAAGGGTTGTCGGCCCCACTCGCGTGGAAGGTGATCCCTTCCGTCGAATTCTTCTGGGCACGAAAACAGGCCGAAAAGCCTGTTCGTGAACAGCGCCCCGGCTCGCCCTGCGGCCAGGACCGTCTTCAAGCACTCAGCTTTGCGACCCGCCAAGCTCTCTCAAGCTGGCTCGTCAATAAGCGCCGAAGGATAAGACTAGCACAGGACGACAAACTGTCAACTTGCGGGGGACTTCCCGGCCCCGGCTGCACTGGCCTCGGCCCGGCCAGCGGGCGCACGCCTCTGCACCTATTTTTCCACCCAACGGTCCAGCGCGCCACCCTTGGCTCCGCCCCCTCCCTGGCCGTTATTCCCTGTAGGCGAACCCTCCTGACCAGAGGGTCGCCGGCGACAATGTCCTCCCCGTCGCAGGGGGCGCGGTCTGCTGACCACAGGCCGCCCCCCACCCCAACTCCCCCTCTGCTGCAAGAAGAACGTTGCCTCCGGGAGCCTCGCGTGCCACCATACGGGCGGTGGCGCGCCTGCGAGACGCAGAGGAGTCCCTGTGACGTACCCAACCGTTGGTCAGGACGAATTCCCGGCAGTCTGCCCGTACCTCGGGCTCGCCGATGACGCGGACTCCCACGCGACTTACGCGACGGAGGCCCATCGCTGCTACCGGCTTCCCAGCCCCACTCGCATCGCCACCGGCCACCAGGAAAGCTACTGCCTCGGCGAAAGCCACACCCAGTGCCCGGTCTATCGCGGCGAGGGCATCCCGAAGACTGCTCCTCCACCCGCCGGAGCCCCGCCACCTCGCGCCGAACAGGTTGTCCCCGTCGCACCGCCGCGTCCGGCCCGCCAGCCTCGGCCAGCGCCCGGCGACGCTCGCGAACCGCGCCGCCGTCCCGCGCCCGGCACCGTCGGGCCGCGCCCCCGTGCCGGTGGGATCAGCATGCCCGTGGCCACGATAGGCCTCTTCGCCGGCGCCATCCTCGTCATCATTGTGGCTTTCCTCGTCCAGCAAGCCCTGAGCGGCGACGACAACGGGGGAGTTTCCCCCACGGACGCCGTCGCGACTAACGCCGCCGCGACGAAGACGGCCTCCACTGGGAAGACTCCCACGACCGCGGCCACCCAGACGCAGCAACCCGGCACTCCCGGGACCGGCACCGCCACCAAGCCTGCCACCACCGGCACCCCCGGGACGCCCGGCACCACCACCCCGGGCACCGGCGCCAAGACCTACACCGTCAAGGCCGGCGACTTCTGCGGCACGATCGCGGAGGCACACAACGTCACCCTCGCGGCCTTCATGGCCGCGAACCCGGAGATCGACGCAACTTGCTCGAACCTGAAGATCGACCAGGTCGTGAAGATCCCCTAGCAGGGTTCTCCGTCTCCGCCCCACGCCTGTTCGTTCACCCTGCCCGGGAGCGCCCGGTCGATGTGGTGTTCGCGCACCCATTCCTCCCGGGCCTGCCAGTGCCCGGGATGCGACATCCAGCCGTGCCGTCGCTCGTCTACCCACTTCCAATCGGCCCATGCCAGCAGCGCCAGGTCCAGATCGTGGCGGGCGGCACGCCGGATCTCCGCGAACACAGGGACTCGCCCTCGCTTCCGCCGCTCCACCTTGTCGGCGACGAGGATGACTTTCGCGATGGTGCTCATGCGCGCGAGGCCGAGCGTGTGGTCGCGCACGGCCGCCAGCGCTTCCTCGTCGGTGACCGCGAACCGCTCCCGCAGGACAGCGGCGGCGATCGGCCCGTGGAGGAGGACCGGGCTGGCCTCATCCGCCACGGTCACCGGGACCCCCGCCTCGGCGGCCAGCCGAAGTTGGTCCTTCGGCGGAAACGACCGGAAGAGGTCGTGTCCCCAGGTGGCAAGTTCGACTCGCTCCGGGTCGACATCCCAGCGGGCCGCGAGGTCGAGCGCTTCCACAAGCACGCGCTCGACGTGGCGGATGAGCCCCTCAGGCCGTGCTTCGAGTTCTCGCCTGATGGCGGCAATCTGTTCTGCGACGGGCTGACCCATCAGCCTTCGGGACCGAGCTTGCGGCCGCCCAGCAAGTGCAGATGCAGGTGGAAGACGGTCATGCCGGAGTTGTCGCCGACGTTGAAGGCGAGCCGGTAGCCCGCGTCATACACCCCTTCGACCCTCGCCACCTCCGTCGCCAGCGAAAAGAGCCCTGCCAGCATCTCGCCATGGGTCCAGCCGATGTCCTTCGCGGTGGGCACGTGAAGGCGAGGGATGATCAGCGCGTGCACGGGAGCCCGCGGGTTGATATCGCGGATGGCGAAGGCGTGGTCGTTCTGGGCAATCTTCTCGACCGGGATCTCCCCGGCGGTCATGCGGCAGAAAAGGCAGTCGGCCATGGCCGCGATTGTAGCGCGTCCACGGCACCGGGGGGCACCCTTCGCCCCGCCTCGCAGCATTGAGAGGTGGGAGCGGCGCTACGCCCGGAACAATTCGCGAACCAGCCGACGCTGGACCTTGCCATTCGCGGTCATCGGCAGTTCTTCGACGACCACGAACCGCCGCGGGCGCTTGTAGGCAGCAAGCCGGTCTTCCAGCCAGCCGTCGAGCGCTGCGGTGTCGAACCCCGGCTCGGCCACCAACGCCGCAGCCACCACCTGTCCCCAGCGTTCGTCCGGGAGGCCCACCACGGCCGACGCCCGGACGGCCGGATGCCCCGCCAGGATCGCCTCCACCTCCGCCGGGTAGACGTTCTCCCCGCCCGACACAATGAGGTCGTCGCGGCGGTCGAGCACGTAGAGGAAGCCGCCGGCGTCGAGGCGGCCGATGTCGCCGGTGTGGAGCCAGCCATCGCCGCCGCGGGGCTCGACCCGGCCATCGCGCCAGTAGCCGGGCGAGACGGTCGCTCCCCTGACCAGGATTTCGCCCGGCTCGCCCGGCGGCGAATCAAGGCGCATCTCCGTCGTCACCAGTGGCTTGCCGGCGGAGCCCAGGTGCGAAAGCGCGTCCGCGGGCGCGAGCGTGGCCACCTGGCTCGCTGCCTCGGTCAGGCCATAGGTCTGGACCACCGGGAGGCCGCGTCCGATAGCCCGGCGGAGCAGGTCTTCGGTGGCCGGGCCGCCGCCAACGAGCACGCATCGCACCGAGGGCGGGAACGGCCGGTCATCGGCGAGAAGCATGCGTTCGAGCATCGTCGGGACCACGGACAACAGCGACACGCCGTCATCACGCAGTGCCCGGTTCACCGCGGCTTCGTCGAACCGCTCGTGGATGACCGCGGTCGTCCCATAGATGACACTGCGCAGCAGGATTGAGAGGCCGCCGACGTGGAACAGCGGCATGCAGGCCAGCCAGCGGTCGCCGGGATTGACGCCGATGTTGAAGGCCGAACCGGCGGCGCTGGCCCAGTAGTTCCCGTAGGTCAGGGCCGCGCCCTTCGGCCTGCCGGTCGTCCCGGACGTGTAGATGATGCTGTGGACGTCGCCGGGCGAGTGCGTCTCCCTCGGGGCCAGGGCCGCGCCCCCCGTGGCCGGCAGCACCAGCGGTGGCCGAATCCCGGCACGGGTCGAGGCGGCGGAGGCATCGGCAGCGGTTTCCGCTGTGCAGACGAGAACGGCGGCCCCGGCGTCGGTAAGCTGGTAGGCAAGTTCGTCCGGCGTCAACCGGAGGTTCAGGGGCAGGAGGACGGCCCCCACCTGCATCGCGGCGTGAACGACCTGGGCGAAGGCCAGGGAATTGCCCGCCAACAGGGCGACCACCCACCCCGGCCCAGCTCCCTCGGCCGCGAGGGCACCGGCCAGCCGCAGTGCCCAGCCATGCAGTTCCTGATAGGTGACGGCCTCGCGCTCCGTGACGATTGCTGGGTGGTCCGGGAGGACAGCAGCACGGTGTGACAGCCAGTCGGGGAGCAGGGGGGACTCGCTCGTGGTCATGCCCGCACTTCCCGCCAGGGGGCGGTAGCGAAACGCTCCAACGCAGGCTCATCGAGGGCAACGCCGAGGCCTGGGCGGGCGGTCAAGCGGACGCTCCCGGCTTCGACCGCGGGCACCCCGGTAACGATCTCGCCGTCGAGGTAGTCCAGGGTCGCGAGTCCGTGGGGCATCATCCGGCCGGCGATCGAGGCGGCGAGGTGCATCGCCACGGCGGTGCCGGGCCCGGCGTCGAACATGGTCGTGACTACGACCGGGTTGCCCGCCCCGGCAGCGGCACCAATCATCCGGCGGGCTTCGTCGAGACCTGTGACCATCGGCTTCACCACTGCCACCAGTCCCGCCCCTGCCGCGAACATCTCCCGCACGCTCCCCACCGAGCGGCACGATTCGTCCACGCCAATGAGGAGCGGGGCGGCCTCTCGCGCCAGCCGTCCCATGGCAGCGATCGCCCGCGGGCCGGGCGGGATCGGCTGTTCCACCATCTCCAGCCCGAGTTCCCGGCAGCGCATGAGCATCCGGGGGGCGTCGTCGAGGAGCCAGGCTCCATTGGCGTCGGCGCGAAGGCCGATCGCCGGCCCGACAGCCTCGCGCACCGCAAGGAGGCGATCCAGGTCGGCGCCCGTTCCCACCTTGAGCTTCAGCGTCCGGAACCCCCGGCGGACGTACGCGTCTGCCTCAGCGGCGGCATCGTCCGGTTCCCCGGCGTCGACCACGGCATTCACCGCAAGTACTGCCTCAGCCGGGCACTCCCCGCCCCGGAGCCATCGCCAGAGCGGTTGCCCCGCCGACTCTGCCGCTATCGAGGCCAACGCCGTTTCGACCCCGCAGCGGAGGGCGGCGGAAGATCCGGGGCTCAGGCCGGGCGGAGGTGTCCAATCCTCGGCACGGGGTAGCGGCCGGCCGGCGAGCATCGCGCCAGCACCGGGGCAGACCGCCAGCACCTCGTCGACCGAGCCCCCTCCATACGACGGCAGCGGCGAGGCTTCCCCGATCCCCCGCAGGCCGCTCTCCGTCTCGACCACAATCACCAAGCCCGCCCGCTCCCGGAGCGTCCCGTGGGCGGCGACGAACTCCTCCCGGAAAGGGATCGCGAAGGGCCGCCAGGCGAAGCGGGTGACGATGGTCATCGAAGGCGCTAGCCGCGCCGCGGGAACTTCCGCGGGTCCGAATACTCCGGTTCGCGCTTCTCGAGGAAGGCGTTGCGGCCCTCTTTCCCCTCGTCGCTCATGTAGAACAGCATCGTCGCGTTGTGGGAGAGTTCCGTAATCCCTGCCATCCCGTCGAGTTCGGCGTTGAACGAAGACTTGAGCATCCGGAGGGCGATCGGGCTCATCCGGAGCATCTCCTTCGCCCACTTCACGCCCTCGGCTTCGAGGCGGTCCAGCGGCACCACGGCGTTGACGAGGCCCATGTCCAGCGCCTCTTTCGCGTCGTACTGGCGGCACATGTACCAGATTTCGCGGGCCTTCTTCTGCCCGACGTTGCGCGCCAGTTGGATGGCCCCGAATCCTCCGTCGAAGCTCCCGACCTTCGGGCCGGTCTGGCCGAAGCGGGCGTTCTCGGCCGCTATCGTTATGTCGCAAATAACGTGCAGCACGTGCCCGCCGCCAATCGCGTACCCGGCCACCAGGGCGACCACCGGCTTCGGCATCGAGCGGATCAGCTTGTGGAGGTCGGTCACGTTCAGGCGGGGGACGTCGTCTTCGCCCACATAGCCGCCGTGCCCGCGCACCCGCTGGTCACCCCCGGAACAGAAGGCCCGGCCGCCTTCGCCCGTAAAGAGGACGACGCCCACCTCCGGGTCTTCCCGGGCGCGGGCGAAGGCATCGAGCATCTCGAAGACCGTCTTCGGCCGGAAGGCATTGTGGACCTCCGGCCGGTTGATGCTGACGCGGGCGATCCCGTCCGCCTTCTGATAGAGGATGTCTTCATAGGTCGCGGCGGTCTGCCACTCAAAGGTCATGTTGCGACTCCGTGTTGTTCGGCTCCCTCGACGCTTTCGAGGAAGCCGCGAATGAGTTCCAGGCACCGGCCGGGCTGTTCGAGTTGGGCGGCATGGCCGGCTCCGTCGACCACTTCGCACCGCGCCCTCGGCATCGCCATCGCCATCTCACGGCCCTGGGCGACGTACTTTGCGTCTTCCGACCCGGCGAGGAGAAGTGTTGGCATGGTCAGCGAGCCGAGGCGCTGGTGCAACGGCTCCTGCGCTCCCGCCCCCATCCCCCGAAGGCTGTTGGCCAGCCCCGTCGCCGAATTCCGCAGCCGCCCGGCGCGGACGCTCGACTGGACCTCGGCCGGCAGCAGCTTCTGGGTCGCGAAGAGCGGGATGCTCTCCCAGTAGTCGACGAACGCCTCCACACCCTCCGCTTCGATCCGGCGGGCGAGCACTTCGTCGGCCGCCCGGCGGGCCATGCGGTCTTCCACACAGTCGATCCCCGGCGACGCACCGATGAGAGCGAGACCGCGAACCGCTTCCGGGTAGGCGGCCGCGACATGCAGCGCCGTCCGGCCGCCCATCGAGTAGCCCAGCCAGTGGGCGCGGGCGAACCCGAGACTTCCGGCGGCGTTGACGAGGTCGGCGACGCACATTTCCATCGCGTAATGGTCGAGTTCGGCGGGGGAATCCGAGAGGCCGTGCCCGGCGATGTCGAAGGCCACAAGCGTCCATCTGTCCGCGAGCGGGGTGAGCGAGGACCATGACCTTGCTGAGCCGGTGAAGCCGTGCAGCAGCACGAGTGGCGGACCTGACCCTTCGACCTCGACATTCAGCGCGAACCCGGGCTCGACGGCGATGCGGGTCACAGGACAGCCGCTCCCGCCGGCTGCCAGGCGGCCCGGCAGGCGGCGTCCCAGGCCTCACGGTGCATGGCGGCGTTCCGGGCGCGGTCAGTCGGCACTTCGATGATCCTGAGTCCGCCCCCGCCGCCACTCGCGAGCGCCTGGCGGAAGTCCGGCCAGTCCCCCGTCCGGGTGTAGTCGGCGCCGTAGAGGTCCGCGGCATGCCGGAAGTCGAGGCCCGACGGCGTCCCCCACCACTCCTCGAAGACCGAAGGGTGAGCCGCCTGGGGAAGGTAGTGGAAGATGCCGCCGCCTTCGTTGTTCACCAGCACAACCGTGAGGTCGAGAGCGTGGCGCTTCGCCGCCCAGAGGCCGTTCATGTCGTGATAGAAGGAGAGGTCGCCGATGACCAGCACGACCCGGCCCTCGCGCGCGGCCGCCGCCCCCACCGCGCTCGAGACCACACCGTCGATCCCGTTCGCCCCGCGGTTTGCGACCAGGTTGAGCGGCCGGGCATCAGACGCGACGAACGAGTCCATGTCACGCACGGGCATGCTGTTGCCAGCGACAATGGTCGAGCCCGGCGGGAGCGCCTCCTGCAGTTCCGTGAAGACGCGCCCTTCGAACGGCTCCGCAAACAACGCCGCGGCCTCCCGCATCGCCGCCGACGCCCGCCGGCCGGTGGCGACCCAATCGCGGGTCCAGGGGCGGCTCGTCGTTGCCGGGAGTCCGCGGCGGAGCGCCTCGCAGACCAGGGCAGGATCCCCACCGAGGAAGTGCGTCGTCAGGGCGTCCGGGTCGCGCCAACCCCCGGGCAGGTCGCAGAGGATGTGGGTTGCGCCTCCCTGGCGCGCGACGAACTGGTTCAGCGCCTTTGAGGTCGGGACAGCGCCGAACCGGAGGATGACGTCGGGTGCCAGCCCGGCCGCGGAGGGGTCGCGGAGGAAGGCATCGTAGGAATCGATGACGCGCTCGCGGCTGTGCGGGCCGGTGCGCATGCCGCTGAGCGGGTCGGCGAGGACCGGCGCGTCGAGGCCCTCCGCCAGCCGGGCGATGGCCGCGGCCGGCAGCCCGCCCGTCTCCGGGCCGGTGACGATGAGGGGCCGTGCGCAGACCCGGAGTGCCGCCAACGCACCCTCAACGCCAGTCGGCTCGGCCGCGGTTCGCGGCGGCATGACCGTGTCCACGGCGACGCCGGATGGGGCCGGATGCAGCCCCGGCGGCAAGAGCAGCGGTTCGTCGAAGGGGAGATTCAGGTGGACCGGGCCAGCAATGCCGTCGAGCGCAGCGGCAACAGCGCGGGCGGCAAACGCTTCGAAGCGGACCACCGCCCGGGCCGCGGTCGGGAGGGGAAGATCCTGGAACCACTTCACGTGCGTGCCGTAGAGCCGTACCTGGTCGATCGTCTGGGCAGCGCCGACATCGCGCAGGTGCGGGGGTCGGTCGGTCGTGCAGACAATAAGCGGGACCCGGCTCAGGTTCGCCTCAGACACCGCGGGGAGGTAGTTGGCCGCCGCCGTCCCGGATGTGCAGACCAACGCCACCGGCCGACCCGTCGCGCGCGCCAGCCCGAGGGCGAAGAACGCAGCCGAGCGCTCGTCGAGGTGGAGCCACGGCCGTATCGTCCGCTGCTCGGCCAGGGCGAGGGTCAAGGGCGTCGAACGGGACCCGGGGGAGACGCAGGCGTCGGTCACGCCGGCGCGCGCAAGGGCGGCGACGAACGCACGGGACGCCCGCGTGTTGGCCTCGGCCGTTTCCATGTCAGCTTTCCTTGAGGGCTTCCCAGAGTGGCCGCAGCTTGAGCTCGGTCTCCGCCAGTTCTTCCGCGGGGTCCGAACCGGCGACGATGCCCGCGCCTGCGTAGAGGGTAGCGCATTCGCCGCGCACCAGCGCCGAACGGAGCGCCACCGCGAATTCACCCTCGCCCGCATCGTCCACCCAACCGATCGGGGCCGCATACCAGCCGCGGTCCATCCCTTCCAGTCGCCGGATTGCCTCCCGTGAGCCTTCGCGCGGCCACCCTCCCACGGCTGGGGTCGGGTGCACCGCGGCCACGAGGTCGAAGATGTCGAAGCCGTTCGCAACTGGCCCGGCGACGGGCGTATAGAGATGCTGGATGTTCGCCATCCGCATGATCTCGGGCACCGCCGGGGCGGAAAGGCGTTCGCAAAGCGGGCCCAGTGAGTCCCGCATCATGTCGACGACGAAGGCGTGCTCGGACCGCTCCTTGGCACTACCGAGAAGGTCGGCCGAGAGACGCGCGTCAACCACAGGGACGATGTTCCGGGGGCGCGAACCGGCGAGGCAGACGGCGGCAACGGTGCCTGCACGCAGCGAAACTAGCAGCTCGGGCGTCGCTCCCAGCCAGGCGTCCTCACCGACGGCGAACTTGAAGATGTAGCACCCCGCGTACCGCGCCGCCAGCCGGCTCAGCAGGGGGCCGTGGGCGATGGGGCGCGGCATGTTCACGCTCACGCTGCGGGCGAGGACGAGCTTTCGCCAGTCGCCGCCACGGATCTCGTGGACCGCTTCGGCCACGGCCAGTTTCCACGCTCCTTCCGCTGGCCAGGTGCCGGACGTTTCTCCCCGGTGGCGGCTCGGGTGGTCCCGGGATGCGCCAAGCGCTTCAAGTTCGCGATCGATCTGTCGGGCGAGATCGCGCTCGTCCTCGGTACCGTCCAGGTCCCAGGTGAGCCTCCCGGACCAGGCATCCCCGTCTCGGTGCAACGTCACCCGCGGCGCGACGAACTGCCAATCGCCAAAGGCCTGCCAGCGCTCGTCCCGGTTCGGCTGGGCGGGGTCGAAGCACATGCCCCCGAAAAGCCGCAACCGCGGGCCATCATGGTCCCGGAGCGCCCTGGCCGCGACCGTAATCTCCCGCACGCGGGCGGCGACGGCTTCGGGGCCTTCTCCACGCTCTCCGCGAAGGCGCCGCGCCTCCCCGAATCCAAACGCTGCGCTCTCCTTCGCCGGCTGCTCCCAGGAGACGATCGCGCGTCCGCGCAGCCACTCGTCCCCGCGGGATCGGAGCGCGTCAACCGCCGCGGGCGGCAGTGGCGCTACCCGGAGCACCTCCGCCGGCGAACGCCCCCGCGAGAGCAACGATCGGGCGAGCACGGCTGCTGGGCTGGTGGCGGGCGTGGCGGCGGCAGGTGCTGACATGGCGCACAGCAAGGGTAGCGCGTCCCTCGCTTCCGGGCTGTACGGCGGCTCACCCTATGGCGTCTGGCCGAGACCGGGACGGGGGCGTCGCCAGCACTTGGAGGACCATCTCGGCATATAGGCAGTGCCCCAGGACGCTGAGGTGGGAGCCATCGGGTGCGACACCCGTCACGGTCGCGTCCGCAGCCTCCAATGCCGTTTGGCCATCTGCCCAGAGGAAGCGATGGCCGGCGGCGGCCTCGCGCAAGATCGACTCGCATTGGCGCGTGGTCGTCATCATGCCCGGGTTCAACCGCTGCAACGCCTCGCTGAAGGCGGGGTATGAGACGGCCACCACCTGAATGTCTTCGAGGCGGGACAGCCTTCGGAAAATCTCCAGATACGTATCGGTCACCTCTTCGACAGCCGCGTGTGGTGCCACGCCGATCACTTTCCGGGCAAGCCGTTGCGTCCAGGAATTCACGGCCCCCACAGGTCCCCCCTTGCCCGATGTCCTCCGCTGCATGGCGTCCTCCGCGCGGAGGTACCAGCGGTAGGCCCGCTCCCCGAACCGCTGGCGTACGCGCAGCGACACATACCCGACCGCAAAGGCGTAGGTGACCAAGGGGAGGAGCACGACGTCCGGCTGAGACGCTTCCACGGCTTCGGACACGAGGCCTGCCGCGCGGGGACCGTAAGGAGCAAGCCGCTTCTGTTCGAGGGCGACGGGTGCGCGGGCGGCGCTCTCCAGCCCGCTCCGTATCAGCCCTGGCCAGGTCTCCCCCTGGATCATCTGGCCCGCGGTGTCGCTGTTGCCCAGCAGGAGAATCTTCATGGAACGCCTCCGGGCGGACGCTACGCGAACAACACGTACTGCTTCAAGAAGCCCTGGACAGACGTGTAGAACTGCTCGATCGTCTCCGTCTTGCGCCAGCCGTGGCCTTCGCCCGGGTAGACGTGGTATTCGTGTGGCACCCCGCGCGCCTTCAACGAAGCGACGATGGTGTCGCTCTGTTCCCGCGGGACAACGCGGTCGATTTCGCCCTGGAAGACGGCGATCGGGTCCACGATCTTCGCAGCGTGGAAGATGGGCGACCTCGCCCGGTAGACGGCCGCGGCTTCGGGGAGCGGCCCGAGGATCGTGTCCAGGTAGCGCTGTTCGAATTTGTGGGTATCGCTCGCCAGGGTGAACTGGTTCGCCACGCCGAAGAGGCACAGCCCGGCCTTGTAGAAGCCCGGCAGTTCCACCAGCGACTGGAGGACGGTGAAGCCGCCGGCGCTGCCCCCCATGATCACCAGCTTCGTCCCATCAACGATGCCTTCATCGACCAGGTGCTGGGCTCCGAACTTGCAGTCCTGGACGTCGTAGATGCCCCAGCTTTCGCGGAGCTTGAGCATGTATTCGCGCCCGTAGCCGGTGCTCCCACGGTAGTTCACGTGGAGGACCGCGTAGCCCCGGGTGGCGAAGAACTGGGCCTGGGCACTCCACGACGCCTGAGTCTGGCCAGTCGGCCCGCCGTGGACAAGGACGACGAGCGGAGGTTTGCCGCTCCCTTCGAAGCGCTCGCTCGCCGGGGGGAAGTAGAGGCCGTGCGCGTCTTCGCCGTCGAAAGACTTCCATGTGACCGGCTCGGGCTTCGAAAGCGCTCCCGCGCCGACGTTTTCGCCATCGCCCCGCCGCCGCACCGACGCCGCGTCGGCCTCCAGGTCGAAGACGACGACGCGGCCGGGGACGGTCCCGGCACTCGCGACACAGGCCACCCGATCCCCAGCCGGGGAAGCTGCGGGGAGCGCGATGGAGTCGTACCCGGCGCCGGCGGGAAGGTCTTCTACGCGCCCATTGCGGCGGACGCGAACGAGGGTGTCGAACCCGCGCTCGCCACGGACTGTGACAACATCCCCGCCGGGTAACACCGCGAAGTTGTGCTGGCCCTGGTTCCAGGCGGGCTCGCCGTAGTCGGCCGCGCCCTGGGTGAGCTGCGTGACCGCGCCCGTCGCGAGGTCCCTGCGATAGAGGTGCCCCCAGCCGGTCGCATCGGAGATGTAGTAGGCAGCGGCGCCGTCGGGCGAGAAGCCCGGCTGGAAGATCGAGACATCCTTGCCACCCGCTATGACCGCCGTCTTCGTCACCACCGGCAGCCCGCCTTCGGGGAACGCGAGGGCGGCCAGCTTCAGTTCGGTGCCGTCCCAGGGCATGTTGGGGTGGTCCCATTCGACCCAGGCGAGCCGGTCGCCGGACGGGTGCCAGGCCGGCTGCATGTAGAAATCGCGCCCTTCTCCCAGCCGCGCGGGCCAGTGCTTCCCGTCCGTATCGACCACGGCGATGGAGTCCACGTCTTCGTAGGTGTGGACGTAGGCCAGCCAGCGGCCGTCCGGCGAGACGACAGGGGTAGAGGCGGCGCCGAATGCGGGGGTGATCGGCCGCGCCTGCCCGCCCGCGAGTTCCTGACGGTAGATCCGCTGGTCGGCCTGGGCGACGAAGTAGGCGGCGCCGCGGGCGAGGGTGAAGTCGCCGCCGCCGTAGCCGACGAACGCGCGGACCGAAAGGTCGGTGGTCAGGTCGCGGGTGGCGCCGCCGTCGCCGTCCTGGACAACGAGCACACCGCGGTCGGAGCGGCCTTCTACCCAGCCAAGGGTGCGGCCATCCGTATCCCAGCAGGGTTCGGAGAGGCGAAGGGAGACGGAGAGACTCGCCGGGGTGATGGGGCTGTCCCAGAGGCCGTACATCCTGTGTTCACGCATGGTTGCAACTCCCTCGTTCCCGATTGCCGGGCAAGTGTTGAGTATGGCAGTATGATCGGTATGAAGCGCACAACGATCACGTGGCCGGATGAACTTGCAGACGCCGTAGGCCGGGAGGCGAGGCGCCGCCGGGTCTCCGTTTCCGAGGTTGTGCGGGAGTCCGTCGAAGCGCATATCCGGCGAAGGCCCCACGCGGTTCGGCGCATCCCGTGGGCCGGCATGATCGACGACCCGCTGGCTCCCGCCGCTGCCGACCTCGATGCCTTCCTCGCCGAAAACTGGGCGGATGACATTGATCGCGATCGTGGATAGCGGCCCGCTGGTCGCCTCGTTCAACCGCCGCGACCACTCCCATCGAGCTTCCCTTGCCGCGCTCGAGGCCCCCGAGTTCGACCTGGTGATACCGGCGATGGTCGTGGCCGAGGTCTGCTACCTCCTCCAGCGGATCGACACGCGTTACGAAGCCGCGTTCCTGGACGGGCTGGCGGGCTTCGAAGTGCTGGCGCCGGAACCCGACGACTGGCACCGAATCGCCGAACTCGTGCGGCAGTACGCCGACTTCCCGCTGGGAGGCGCCGACGCGTCCGTGGTTGCGTTGGCCGAGCGTCTGAACACGGACACGATTATCACGCTGGACCGCCGCCACTTCGGCGCGATCCGCCCCCGGCACTGCGACAGTTTCCGCCTGCTCCCGGAGTAGCTACCGCTTGCGCGCGATGACGTCGCGGGCAGCCTGGGCCACCCTGGCCGGCGTCAGTTCAAAGTAGCCGAGCAACTCGTCCCACTTGCCGCTCGTACCGTACCGGTCGACGCCGACGAAGCTCATCGGCGCCGGGATCGTCTCCGCCAGCACCCGTGCGACCGCTGAACCCAGCCCGCCGGTCGTCTGGTGCTCCTCGGCCGTGACGATCGCGCCCGTGTCGCGGGCGGCGGCGATGACGGCTTCGCGGTCGACGGGCTTCACGGTCGCCATGTTGAGGACGCGAGCCGAGATCCCTTCGTTCGCGAGGAAGTCCGCCGCTTTGACCGCAGCTTCGACGAGGATGCCGCAGGCAATGAGCGTGACATCGGAGCCGTCGCGCAGCCTGTTGGCGCGGCCAATTTCGAAGCCGTAGTCCCGGCCATAGATGACTGGCACCTTCGGGCGGCCGGTGCGGACGTAGGCCGGCCGCGTCGTCTTTCCGACCGCGACGATCGCCTGCCTCGCCTCTTCAAAGTCGGCGGGGACGATGACATCGAAGGGAATGAGCGAGGTCATCAACGAGAGGTCTTCGATCGCCTGGGCGCTCATGCCGTCCTCGCCGACGGTGATGCCGCCGTGGCTGCCAACGCACTTCACGTTGAGGCCGCCCTTTGGCTGCGCCACCGACGTCCGCAACTGGTCGAAGCAACGGCCGGGGAGGAAGGCGGCAAAGCTCGCGATGAAGGCGGTCTTCCCCGCGGCGGCGAGCCCGGCAGCGATGCCCACCATGTTGGCCTCGGCGATGCCGACGGTCATCCACCGGTCCGGGTGCTTATCGCCGAACTGGTAGCCCATCGTCGAGACGGAGAGGTCGGCGTCGATGGCGACGACGTCGACGCCGGCTTCCACCAGTTCGAGCAGGGCGAACGGGTAGGCTTCGCGGGTTGCGGCGGAAGTTGGGGTGGGTGCGCTCATGAGAGGCCCAGTTCGATCTCGGTGATTGCCGTCGCCAGCTGTTCCGCGGTCGGCGCCTTGCCGTGGAAGCTCGGGTTGTTCTCCATGTAGCTCACTCCGCGGCCCTTGATGGTGTAGGCGACAACGCAGCGCGGCTTTTCGTGGGGCTGTTCGGCCTCGCTCAGGGCCTGGTCCACAGCAGCCATGTCGTGGCCGTCGCATTCGATGACGTGCCAGCCGAAGCCGCGGAACATCTCGGCCGGGTGCGTCCGCATGATCGAATCGGCGAACCCGTCGTTCTGGATGCCGTTGCGGTCCACCATCGCGATGATGCGGTCGCCGAGACCGAAATGCGGCACGGCCATCGCCGCTTCCCAGACCTGTCCCTCGTTCAGTTCGCCGTCCCCGAGGAGGACCCAGCAGCGGTAGTCGCGGCCATCCATCCGCGCTGCCTTCGCCTGCCCGATGGCGAACGAGAGCCCCTGCCCGAGCGAGCCGCCGGACATTTCGATGCCCGGGGCGGCGTTCATCGAAGCGTGGCCCTGCAGTGGGCTGCCGAGCGTCCGGAAGCCGGCGAGGAGGTCGGTGCTGAAATACCCCCGCTCGGCGAGCAGGCTGTAATAGAAGGGGGTGGCATGGCCCTTGGAGAGCAGGAACCGGTCACGGTCGGGCCAATCGGGGCGGGCCGGGTCACAGCGCAGATGATTCCAATAGAGAGACACGCCCAGTTCGACCGCGGACAGCGACCCGCCGGGGTGACCGCTCTGCGCGCCGGCGACCATGCGCACGATATCCGCCCGGACGCGCTTGGCGATCTCGCGCAGTTCGTCAACAGAAACGGCAGTGGTGGTGGGAGATGGCATCGGGGCAAAGGATAAAGGGTGCGCGTGAGTGGGGCGAATGATCGCGGCGGTCCGCCGCGAGCGCAGGCGGCCTTAGAACCGCGGCTCCCGCTTCTCAAGCAGGGCCGCGACGCCTTCCCGGAAGTCGGCGCTCCTGGTCATCTGGTCCAGCAGCACCTCCGACTCCTCCACGGCGGCGCCCACGTCGCGGTGAAGGTCGGAGTAGATCTGCCGCTTGGTCTCGCGGAGCGACGATGGGGCGATGGTGGTGGTGAGCCGGCGGGCATAGTCGCGCGTAAAGGGCAGCAGTTCTTCCGGCGGCAGGACGCCGGTGAGGAGCCCCATGGCGGCCGCTTCTTCAGCGAGAAACACCCGGCTGGAGAGCAGCAACTCGCTGGCGCGGGAGACACCGATCAGCCGTGGCAACAGCCAGGAGAGTCCGTATTCAGCCGGGAGGCCGAGCTTGCCGTGGGCGGTGGTCAGCTTCACTCCCGCAGCGGCGAAGCGGATGTCGGCGAAGCAGGCGAGCACAAGACCGACGCCCGCCGCCGGCCCGTTGATGGCGGCGATCACCGGCTTCGTAAGCCCAAAGTGGAAGGCGAAATTGTGGTCGAACTCGGGGCGGACGCCGTAGCCCGGGTTTGCCAGCGGTTCGCGGATGCCGGAGTCGTAGCCGCCCTTGTCCACGTGGCCTTCAAGGGCCACCGAATCCGCGCCGGCACAGAACCCACGGCCCTCGCCGGTGACGATGATCGCCCGGACGGCCGGGTCCGCTTCGGCCTGGGCGATGCACCAGCGGTATTCGGTGTGCATGCGGCCGGTCCAGGCGTTCAGCCGGTGAGGCCGGGCCAGGGTGACTGTCGCCAGCGGGCCCTCGCCTTCGTAGCGCGTTGCTTTCAGTTCCACCGCCTTAGCTTACCGCCCCCGGCGCCGGCGCCCCAGTTAGCGAATCAACGGCCAGCGGGCGGCGGTAGTTTGTGGCAGAATCGCGGCCTGATGCGCATCGAAGACGACCACGGCATATCTGACCTCCTCACCTCCGAAGAGACCCGCCTCTGCGGTGGGTTCGGCTTCACCGAAGGCCCCATCTGGATCCCGGGGGACAACGCGCTGGTGTTCAGCGACATCCCGGGCAACAGCATGCACCGCTGGCGGCCCGGCACCACCGCCGCCGAGGTCTACCGCGAACCGAGCGGCTGGTCCAACGGTCTGACGCTGGACGCGAACGGGAACATCCTCGCCTGCGAGCACGGGGGCCGCAGGGTATCCCGCGGGGAATACGCGACCCCGGCGGCGACGGAAACGCTGGCGAGCGCCTGGGACGGCCGCCGCCTTAACAGCCCCAACGACCTCGTCGTCCATTCCTCCGGCTCCATCTTCTTCACGGACCCGACCTATGGGATGGACAGCGGCCGCAGCCCTCGCTTCGGCGCCGAGGGGCAGACCCCGGAGATTTCCTTCCAGGGGGTCTACCGGATCGACAACGACGGCTCCCTGCACCTGGCGGTTGCCGAAGGGTTCAGCCAGCCGAACGGCCTCGCCTTCACGCCCGACCAGTCGCACGTCTACATCGGCGACTCCCAGGAACGGCTCATCTGGCGGTACCGGGTGAATCGCGACCTCACCCTGGACGAACGCACGCTGTTCGTCGACCAGCACGCGGACCCGCGGCGGGGCGCCCCGGACGGGATGAAGGTGGACACGGATGGCCGTCTCTGGACCACGGGGGCTGGCGGCGTTTCCGTGCACACGGCCGCCGGGGAGTACCTCGGCGTCTTCGAGATGGCGGAACACGCCGCCAACCTGACGTTCGGCGGGCCGGCGTTCTCCACGCTCTATCTGACCGCGGGAACCAGCGTGTTCAGCGTGGAAACGGCCGTCCGGGGGATCGTGCCTGGCTCGCAGTAGATTCAGCCGGCATGGGATTCTGCGGGTTCGTTTTCGACATAGCGCATGACGACGACGAACTGGTCGGGCGTCAGGAGGACGTTGTCGTAGTCGTAGCCGGTGAGTGACGTTTCGTCCGGCACGGCAACATCGACTGCATAGCCCTCACGCGGTGACGCGTAGGCTTCAACGACGGCGCCCAGTGTCCCCGCGGGTATGACCTCGCGATCCGACGCCCGACCGGGCACATCGACGAGCAACCGCACCTGATCCCAGACCCCAGCCTTCATCGCGGGCCCTCCTGTGGGCGGACGCGGAGCCACATCGTTATGAGCCGCGGCCAGTCCGCTCCGTGATCATATTGCCATACTGTGACAGCGAGGGCGTGGCCACCATCGGGCCCCACCAACGGTATGCGAACCGTATGGCGGTCTCCCCACGGGGAGGACTCCTGAAACTCCGCGTCGATGCTCCCCAGCGCGGTTCGTATCCGTTGGGAGAGATCAAGGGCTGCCTCGCTGCGCTGAAGCGCCGTGAGAGTCCGGTAGCCGATGGCACGAAATGCCAGCCATTTCTCCTGGTTGTCCGGATGGGCGGCGTTCATCGCGTAGTCGGAGAACTTCGATGGATCAATCTCCGCGTGCTGCCAGTTGGGAAGCGGAGGCATCTTCTACCCTTCGGCGGTGAGGGCGTATTCGAGCGCGTCGGCGAGCGCCAGCCACGATGCCTCGATGATGTCCGTCGAACAGCCGACCGTGGTCCAGTAGCGGGTCCCGTCGGTGCTTTCGATGAGGACCCGGGTCTTGGCGCCCGTGGCTGCCTGGCTGTCGAGGATGCGCACTTTGTAGTCGACCAGCTTGACCTCAGCGAGGGCCGGGTAGAACTCGACCAGTGCCTTCCGCGCGGCGGTGTCGAGGGCGTTGACGGGGCCGTTGCCTTCGGCGGCGGTGTGCTTGAGTTCGCCCTCGACCCGCACCTTCACCATTGCCTCGGCGAGCATCTCGTTCAGTTGCTGCGCGTCGTGGCTCTGGCGGCGCCGTTCGACGATGACGAAGTCCTCGAGTTCGAAGGGCTGCCGGTAGCCTGGCAGTGTGCGCCGGACGAGGAGTTCGAAGCTCGCTTCGGCCCCTTCGTACTGGTAGCCCTGGCTCTCCTTCTCCTTGACCGTGGCCAGCAGCCGCTTGATCTCCTCCTGGGTGAGCGGGTAGTCGATCCCGCGCTCCTGGAGCTTCATCAAGAGGTTGCGCTGGCCGGAAAGCTCGCTCACCAGGACGCGGCTGGTGTTGCCGACGCGGATGGGATCGACGTGCTGGTAGGCCGTTTCGTTCTTCATGATGCCGGCGACGTGATAGCCCGCCTTGTGGGCGAAGGCGCTCTGGCCCACGTAAGGCGCCTGGGGATTCGGGAGCATGTTGGCGAGTTCGCTGACGTAGTGGGAGACCTCAGCCAGGCGGGCGAGTTGTTCGTCTTCGACCACATCGAGGCCCATCTTCAGCTTCAGGTTCGCCAGGATTGTGAGGATGTCGGCGTTGCCGCAGCGTTCCCCATAGCCGTTCACACAACCCTGAACCTGCCAGACGCCGGCTTCCACGGCGGCCATCGAGTTGGCGACCGCGAGCCCTGCGTCGTTGTGGCAGTGGATGCCAAGGCGGATGTCGTTCATCCGGTGCTGGACGGCGTCGATGGCCCGGAGCATCCCAAAAGTGGTCATCCCGCCATTGGTGTCGCAGAGCACGAGCGCGTCGGCGCCGGCCCGGGCGGCCGTCGTGAGGCACTGAAGCGAGTAGTCCGGGTCGTCGCCGAAGCCGTCGAAGAAGTGCTCGGCGTCGAAGAAGACCGTCTTGCCGAGGCCTTTGAAGTACTTCACCGTGTCGGCGATCATCGCCAGGTTCTCTTCCCCGCTCGTTTCGAGGATCTCGCGGACCTGGAACATGCTGGCCTTGCCCACCAGGGTGATGCCCGGCGTCTCGGCGGCGACCATGCTCTGGATGTTGGCGTCGGTCTCACAGGTGATGTTCGGCTTACGGGTGCCGCCGAAGGCGCTGATTTTCGCGTTCTTCAGGCGAATTTCGCGCAGCCGGCGGAAGTACTCAGCGTCCTTCGGGTTCGAACCGGGGAACCCGCCTTCGATCCACTCCAGCCCAAGTTCGTCGAGCTTCTTCGTGATCCGGACCTTGTCTTCGACGGAGAGGGAAATGCCCTCCATCTGGCTGCCATCGCGGAGGGTGGTGTCGTAGAGCTGGACGCGGTCGGTGGGCATGTGGGGAGACCTTTCTCTCTTCGAAGATACGGCGGGCGGGCGAACGGAAAAGAGCGGGAGAAAGGCGCGCTAAATCACAGCCCCGCGGGATTGCCGCGGGGGAACTATCACCGGGGGCTTCATCCGTCGAAGCTGCACGCGGTTATGGTAGCACACGCGTGGCGGCGCGGCGGTCAGGTGATGAGCGACCACGCCCACCAGGCAGCGAGGATGACCCCGAGAACAGCCCCGGCGGCCGCGAGCACGTTCTTCCCCGGGCCGCGCTGGTGCGGGTCTTCGCGGATCCGCGCGATGCGGGCATCAAGCTCCTCCAGGCTGTACTGATCCTGCTGCGGAAGGCGGCCCCACATGGAGCCAGTATACTCGCGGGCTGTGGACGTCAGTTTCTACGCCACCCTGCGGCAGATCGTCGGGACGAAGCACGTCGCCTTCGACCTGGGCGCCGGCGCCACGGCCCAGCGCCTCTTGGATGCGGCCGGGGAGCGCTTCCCAGAGCTGAAAGCGCTGATCTGGCAGCCCGACGGCTCGCTCAGCGACTACGTGAAGGTCTTTGTGGATGGGCGCGACATCCGGCACCTGCAGGGGTTGGACACGCCGATTCCCCCCGACGCCACGGTTGACATCTTTCCCCCGGCAGCCGGAGGATGACGCGCCTGGAAGTGCGGAATGTGCCGGCTCCGTTCCTCGCCCGCGACCTCAGGGACGAATTCGATGGCTCGGAACAGCCGGACGGCACGGTGACGGGCGACGGCTGGCTCGTGCGCTTCATCCCCGGCGAGCCGGTGCGGATGGGGCAGACGGTGGTACCCGTGCTCTTCATCGAAATCAGCGGCGACCGGGAAGCGGAGGCAGCAACGTTCGTCCGGCGGAAGTCGATGCGCGGCGGGGGGTAGCCAGTCGTCCGCCCAAGAGCGGCTTCGGCGCGCCCAGATTGGCCCTTGACTCCCTGTCATAAGGGGCCAATACTCCGCGGCATGAATCGCCGGTCGGCGTCCGGGGCCGCGGGGAGGCAGTTGCTGGCAGCCCTGCTTGTCGCAGGGCTGGCGGCGCTCGCGGCGCCAGCGAGCGCGGGGGCGCCCGCCGGTGCGGTCTTCGTCATCGACTCTCGGCTGGTGGCGCCAGGGCTAGCCGCCGACACGTCACCGCCGGCGTTCGCACCCAACGGCGTCCGCTATTGTGAGTACCTGCCCGGACAGTCGAAGCTGGCGGTGATGCCCCCGGAGGTGGTGAACCCGCCGCCGCGCGTCCCGCCCCCGGCCCCACCTCCGCCGCCGGTGACGGACGTTCCAGCGGATATCACAGCGCGGCAGATGCGCGTCTTCGTGGACCTCTGGCTCATCGTGAGGGACGTCTACGTGTACACGGAC
Source organism: uncultured Anaerolineaceae bacterium (assembly GCA_964438865.1). GTDB lineage: Bacteria > Chloroflexota > Dehalococcoidia > Tepidiformales > Tepidiformaceae. Next base: position 23,733 of record CAYTMI010000007.1, read on the forward strand.
TTCAACGGGCACGACTGGAACGAGATCGGCGACCGCTTCGAGGGGTACGTCAACTCGGGCCTGAGCGACGCAGACTTCTACGCTGCGATGAAGGCGATGATTCGGGAGTTGGGTGACGAGCACTCGAACTTCCTCAGCCCGGCCGAGGTGGCGGCCGACCAGAACCCCGGCTACGTGGGTGTCGGGGTGATGGTGCAGCCCCCGGAGGCCAGCAGGCCGTACGCGACGGTCATCGCGACGTTCCCGGGGAGCCCGGCAGCATCGGCCGGGCTGCGAGCCCACGACCTCCTGCTGGAAGTGGACGGAGAACCAATCCTCACCCGGGAGATCATGCTGAAACTGCGCGGCCCCGCGGGCACGTCGGTCACGCTGAAGGTACGGCGCCCGGGCGGGCCGGTGCGAGTTGTGACGCTCACGCGGGCGGCGGTCGCGGGTGGGACGCCGATCGACTCGTGCCTTGTGCGGGGGGCGCGGATCGGCTACATCCTGCTGCCCGGGGTGTACGAAACAGACATCGACGAAAAGGTGCGGGCGGCGCTGCAACTGCTGACCGCCGATGGCCCATTGGCGGGGCTGGTACTGGACAATCGCCTGAATGGCGGCGGCCGTTCGACCGTCGCCTTGCCCATCCTGGGGATGTTCGTGAACGGGGTGCAGGGACACATGGTGAGCCGCGACGGGCGGGAGACGGTGCAGGTCGCGGCTGAGGACATCGGTGGGTCGCAGACCGTCCCGCTCGTCGTGCTGGTGGACGTTGGCACGGTGTCCTACGGGGAGATCATGAGCGGCGCGCTCGCAGTCGCCGGGCGCGCCACCGTGGCGGGCGGCCCGACGGCGGGGAACGTGGAGCTACTCACCGTCTACACCTTCGAAGACGGCTCGCAGGCGACGATCGCGCGGTTCGCGTTCGAGCCGAACGGGCTGCCCGCAGGCATCTGGGAGGAGACCGGGATCGTGCCATCGGTACTGGTGCCGACACGATGGGACCTGTTCACGGAGGCCACGGACCCGGCGCTCGCGGCGGCCGTCGCCGCGCTGCAGCACTGAACGGATCCCGGGCGGCGGGTAGCAGCGTCCACCGGGACGCAAGAAGGGGCGCCCTCGCGAGCGCCCCTTCGATGATGACCGTCGGCTCGCCGCCCCCGGCGATTAGACGACCTGGAGCTCCTTAAGCTTGGCCTCAGGCACGACGCCGTTCTCCCAGCCGCGGAGGCGGTAGTAGTCCTCCAGCATGACGTCGAGTTCGCAGACGTGACCCATGGAGCCCTTCGAAGTCGACGGCTCGTGGGTAAAGCGCCTCGGCAATGTGTCCGAGCCCGCGCCGAAGCCCGCCAGGTTGTTGTACCGGCGTTCGAGGTTGTAGATCCTCTCCCCGGTGACGAGGACGTCGCCCGCATCGAACTTGTCGAGGCCAGTCATGACCCGGTACTGCTCGGCATACTCGTCTGGCCCCTCGGCGAAGGCACTGAACTTGCAGAGGTCCAGGCTGTCGGAGAACGCGTGGAGGTCCTGGAGCAGCTTCAGGAGTTCGCCCTTGCCTTCGAACGCGAGGGGGTCGGTCTTGAGGCCGATGACACCGAGTTCGCTCGCGGGGCTGTAGCCGCGGAGATGGCAGGCACCGCGGTTGGAGGTGGCATAGCCGAGACCCATGCCCTTCAGGCCGCGGGGGTCGTAGGCGGGCGTGGACTGGCCCTTCACCGTCATCGCGAGTTCCGGGTGGCCAATCGACTTTGTGTACGCGTCGATGCCGTCGGCGAGCTTGCCCCCGGGACCCTGGCGAAAGGCGACCTGGCGCATGAATGCGACCATCTGCTGGGTGTCTCCCCACTGGACGCCTTCCCCGGCGGGGATGTATTCGCGCTGGGTGGCTTCCATGACCGCGGAGATGGCCTGGCCGATCTCGATCGCGTCATACCCCCAGTCGTTCGCAAGGTCGATCATGTACGCGACCGCGGCAACGTCGTCGTTCCCGCAGTTGGCGCCCAGCGACCAGGCGGGTTCGTACTCCACCGACTCCATCTTCACCTTGTAGGGGCCTTCCTTGACTTCGACTTCCTTCTTGCAGGCGACAGGGCAGGCGTGGCAGGTGGGGTCGTTGATCAGGTAGTGCTCGTTGACGTATTCGCCGCCGATCTTCTCGGCGTTGGCGAAGGATGTCTCCTGGCTGTTGCGCGCCCCGAGAGCACCGATGGTGTTCGTGACGTTCATCAGCATGTTGGTGCCGTAGATGGAAAGGCCACCCTTCTTCGGCGACGTGATCGTGGATTCGTCCATGATCTTGGCGAGGGCGTTGGCGTGGGCGGTGCGCCAGGCGTCGCGGTCGGCGGCCCGCGGGTAGTTTCGGGCGGACTTCACGACGATCGCCTTCAGGTTCTTGCTGCCGCCAACGCAGCCGGTACCGCCGCGACCGGCGGCGCGGTCGTTTTCGTTCAGCCAGCTGGAGAAGCGGACGAGGTTCTCTCCCGCCTGGCCAATCGCCAGGACGCTGAGGTCGTCCTTGCCGTGGCGCTCCTGGAGGACCTTGATCGTTTCGTGGGCGCCCTTGCCCCAGAGGTCGGCGGCGTCGCGGAGTTCGACGTTGCCGCCAGAGACGTACGCGTACACCGGGCCGCTGGCCTTACCCGTGAAGATGAGGCCGTCGAAGCCGGCCCAGCGGATGCGCGCGGCGCTCCAGCCGCCCTGGTGGCTATCGGTGACGGTGCCGGTCAACGGGCTCTTGGTGACGACGGCCATGCGGCCGCTCATCGTCGCCTCGGAGCCGGTGAGGGGGCCGTTCATGAAGCAGAGCGGGTTTTCGCCCGACATCGCGTCGATGGTGGGGCCGGCTTCGTAGACGTAGCGGACGCCAAGGCCACGGCCGCCGATGTACTTTCGGGCCCAGTCATCAGGGATTGGGCGGTAGTCGGTCGAACGCTTTGTGAGGTCGACGTGGGCGACGCGGCCCGCGTATCCACCAAGTGCCATCGGAATGCCTCCAGTGTGGTAGCGCCGGGGTAGGCAGGGCCGCTCCCGGACGGCGGGAGTTTACCAGACGGCCGGTGGCAAAGCGCGCCGCGTCTTTACCTTCGCGAGGAGGGAGGTTGCCACGGGGGGGCAGAGTTCACTTCGCGCCCGCAGCGCGTCCCCGCCCGATGCGCGTATCGTGTAGAACGAGATGGTGATGGAGAAGGTCCCCCGGCGGACGAAGGCCGAGTCGGTGTATGAATCGCTCCAGGCCGCGATCCTCTCCGGTGAACTCCGCGAAGGGGAGCACCTGCGGCAGGAAGAAGTCGCCGCGCGCTGGGGCGTCTCCCAGACGCCGGTGCGGGAAGCCTTCCGGCGCCTGGAATCGGAGGGGCTGATAGAGCACACCGCCAACCGTGGCGTCGTCGTCCGCGGCATCCCTTGGCGCCCGCCCGCGGCCCCGCTCAACAGCATCGCCCGGCGGTGGTCAGAACTCGTCTCTGACCCCGAATCAGTTCCCGGGAGCGACTTCCCCTAGCTTCACCGGGCGCCCCGGACGACGCATTTCGTCGCGCCATCCCTAACGGCAGGGGGACCGTCTGCCGATACACCCGGTAATGGATGGCTCACACACCACCAATTCCCTCGTGTCGATCACGTGGATGCGAGACGGCAACCCCTGCACCGCGCGGGGACGAATCACCGCAACCACGGGGACCATCGTCGGCCTCGCGCTGGAAGATCCGGCCGGCTGGCTCCCCGAAGAGTGCGTCTACCTGGTGACCGAAAACGGCGACCACGACATCGTCACCGTCGCCCAGTTTTCGCGGCAGCACGAACGGACGGCGGTGTTTGAAGTGCTTGCCCCGTGGCGGCGCTACAACCGGCGCCGCGACCGCCGTTACTTCGCCTCTATCAAGGCGCAGTCCCGCTCGCCCGGGGCGGCTGAGTGGTTAACCGGCCGGGTCGTGAACGTCTCTATGCATGGGATGCGGATGCAGATGACGAGCCGCCCGGCCACGCCCGTGGTCGAAGTGGCCTTGCGGGCGCTGAACAACACCGCCGTGATGCAATGCGACGTGATGGGCGTCCACCAAGGGGCGGCGGGCGTCGAGGTGCGGCTCAGGTTCCGGGAACTCTGCGCGCAGTCGCTGGTCGCGCTCCACGGCGTCCTTTCCGCGCTGCACGGGCTGGAAGAGCAGCGACCAGGGCTCGTCGGCGCGGCCTGAGCCTCAGCCCACCCCGGAAAGCTTCTTCCGTTTGCTGGCCACGTAGTCTACGAGGATGTATTCGCCGAGCTTGTCGGGCGTGGTGTAGAAGACGCGGCCCTTGTTGATCCGGGCCACCTGGTTCACGAACTCCTTCAAGTAGTAGTTGCGGTCCAGCATGAAGGTGTTGATCGTGATGTTCTTCTTCGTGCAGCGCTTCACTTCCTTGAGCGTCTCGCGGATGGTGATGGGGCTGGGAGGGTAGGCGAAGTAGCTGCGACCATGCTCCAGATGCGCCGTCGGTTCGCCATCGCTGATCATGATGATCTGGCGAGTGCCGACGGTGTGCCGGGCGAGCAGATTCTGGGCGATCATCAGCGCGTGGTGCATGTTCGTGCCCAGCACGGATTCGTCCCAGCGGACGTAGGGAAGCTGGTCTGCCTTGAGTTCCCGGGCATAGGCGCTGAAGCCGATGATGTAGAGGCTGTCGCGCTGGAACTGCGATGAGATGAGGTTGTTGAGCGCCAGCGCGACCTTCTTTGCGGCCTGGAAGCTGCCGCGCAGGGCCATCGACCAGCTCAGGTCAAGCATGATCACCGTCGCCGTCTGCGTCAGGAGCTCTGTCCGGTGGACTTCGAAGTCCGCCGGGGCGAGGTGGACCGGGGTGCCGGGGCCTTCGCGGTACATCGAGTTCATGATCGTCTTCTGGATGTCGAGCTGGAACGGGTCGCCGAACTCGTACTTCTTGGTGGTGTCGGTCCGTTCGCCGCCGGTGCCGGTATCGCGGATCTCGTGTTTGCCGAGGGTTTCCTTCTTGAGCTGGGCGTAGATCTCGCCGAGGGCGCGCTGGCCGATCTTGCGGGTGCCCCGCGGGGTCAGCTCCCAGGCGTTGCCCTTCTTGCGGATGTAGCCGGCCTCTTCGAGGACTTCGAGGAACTGCTTGAGCTGGTCCAGCGTCTCCCGCGCCTCGGGGCCGAGGAGGTCTTCGAGCTTCTCCGCATCGATGTCCTCGATGTCGCCGCCGTACTGGGTGCGCTCCAGCTGGCGCTCCACCTCGTCGATCGATTGCATCTGGTCCATGAGCTGCATGGCCGCCTGGAGGTCCAGTTGCTCTTCGCCGCGGAAGGGGTATTGGTTCCGCAGGTCCCGCATGGGGTAGAGCTGCTCGAGGCTGCTGGCGAGCTGATTGAGCCCCTGCTGCATCTCCGAATCGCCGATCTTGTCGGCGAGCAGGTCCTGGAGCTGCTGACGCATCTCCCCGGGCAGGCTGTCGAGGAGGCTTTGCATTTGGCCCATCTGGTGTTGCATCTGCTTGATCAGCTCGTCCAGTGACTGGGGAGGGTCGTCGCCGAACAAGTCGCCGTACTGCTGCATGAACTGGTCGAAGTTCGGCTCTTGGCCGTCCATCTTGTCCTTCAGCATCTGGTTGAGGTCGCGGATCATGTCCTTCATCCGCGCCATGTCCTCGGGCGACATGTTCGCCAGCTGGTCGTACATGTCCTTGAAGAAGGTCTCCATCATCGCCTTCTTCAACGACTCCAGGAGTTCGTTGAACTTCTCCTGGGCTTCCGGGTCCATGAACTCGTAGTTCTGGAGTTCCTTCATCTGCCCGGCCACGTCCTGGGGAAGCTGTTCGAGAAAGTCTTGCTTCCGCTTCGCGATCGTCCGGAGCATGTCGGCGAATTCGCCCGGCTGCGAGCCGCCCTGCTGCTGGCCCGGCTGCTGGTTCCCGGGCTGTGGTTGTTGGCCGCCGGCCTGGGGCTGGCCCTCCATGCCTGGTTGTCCGCCATCCTGCGGTTCACCGCCCTCGCCCTGCTGCTGGGGGCCGTTCACCTCTTCCAGCCGGCGGTCGAGCGTTCCGCGCTCCATGGAAACGATCTCTTCGAGCTTCTGCTTGATGTCGTCGAAGACTGAACTCAGGTCAAAGCGGTCGAGTTGCTGCCGGCGTTGCTGGCGAAGCTGCTGGAGGAGGTCGCGTAGGCCCTGCATCCGCTGGCCCATCGGGTCCCGCATGCCACGCTGCATGAGGTTGCGCAGGGCGTGCTGGAGGTCGCCGAAGTTCATCAGGTCGTCGGTCAGGTTGTCGAGGATGTCGTCGGCCTCGAGAGCCGGGACTTCCTGGGTGCCATCCCACATGGAGTAGCGGAAACGCATGACCATCGGCGCAAACCTCCCGGGGCGAAGGCGGTGCCGCCCCTCGTGGAGGTAACGGTAACGGAACCGCGGCGGCTTGTCAGTCGCCGGGCAAGTGCTCCGGACTGGCTCTTCATGAAGGGCGGGCCGGAGCCGATGATCTGCGCGTATGGCTAAGGATCCGCTAGAACTGCTCGAACGGGTGGAAGACCTGCCCCCGTTGCCGGCCGTGGCCGCGCGCGTCATGGGGATGGCAGAGAACGAAAAGACCAGCGCCCTCGACCTCGCGCAGGTGCTGAGCACGGACCAGGCGCTGACCGCGAAGCTCATCCGCTTGAGCAACTCGGCCTACTACGGGTTCGCCCGCAAGGTGAGCACGGTGCGCGAAGCGGTACTCGTCCTCGGGTTCAAGCAGGTGCGCCAGGTGGCGGTGAGTTCCAGCATCATGAACGCCTTCACCGGGAGGAAGGTCGACGGCGATCCCTTCGACCTCGACCTCTTCTGGGGGCACAGCGTCGCCGTGGCGGTCGCCGCCGAAGCAGTGGCGAAGGCGACAAGGACCGCCAAGCCCGAAGACGCCTTCACGGCCGGCATCCTTCACGACATCGGGCGGCTGGTGTTGCGGCGGGCGATGCCGGAGGAGTTTCGGCAGGCGGTGGAAATGGCGCGGGCGGAAGGCATGTCGCTCCACGCGGCGGAAGTGCTGACCACCGGTTACGCCCACGACGACCTGGGAAGGGCGCTGGGCGACCAGTGGAAGTTCCCAGGCCACCTTGTCGACGCCATCCAGTGCCACCACAACGGCCGCCTCACCCCCGCCGCCGACGGCCTCCCGGGAATCGTGGCGCAGTGCGACCGGCTGGCACACCACTACGGGCTCTACTGCGGCTACGACGCCGCCGGGGAACCGATCCCACCCGCGCCGCCCGACCTGGCGGCAATCGAAACCGCGGCCGGCGGGATTGACCGCGTGCTCGACCGCGCCTTCTCCTTCATCGAGTCTGCCTCCGGGACGCCGGAAGCCTGGTACGCAGCAGCCGCCAGCTAGTTTGACCCGCCCCGGGCGCACCGCGAACATGCGGGCATGGCGGCTCCCGGGCGAGAAACCTCGAACCGTGGCTGGCGGGTGGCCTTCGTTTTGTCGGCGGCGACCTTTTCCGGGGCGCTGCTTGCCCTCGGCGCGGTCGTCTACGACGCCGCGACGGGTGACGATGGCGGAGTCTCCAGCCCCTTGGCGGCCCTCGCCGGCAACGACAAAGACGCCAGGCTCCGCTACTCCGGCGACCTCCCAGCCGCCCTCGACCCTGCCGGTTTCGAAGCCGCCGGTCCCGGGGACAAGCCCGACCTCTCGTTCGAAGAGAACGACGGCGGGGAGGACGTGGTCGTGGAGTACTTCGTCCCGGTGGCCTCGCTCGACACCGCCGTCGATGCCGTGACCGGGGCCCAGCTCCGCGCGCTCCTTTCCGGCGAAACGACCTGGGGCGAAGTCGGGGGCATTGGCGGTAAACCGCAGTCCGGGATCGTTCTCGCTGATCTTGCGCTCGTGCAGAGGTTCCGCGGCACTCACACACTCCGCTACGGCGACTATGCCTCGCTCCTGCAAGCCATCGCCGTTCCCGGGAGCGGGATGATCGGCTTCGTGCCGATCGATCTCGTGACCCCGGGCGTCAGCGCCCTCGCTGTCGATGGCGTCGACATCGTCCGGGGGCGTGGGGACGTGTCCCGGTGGCCGTTCGTCCGGCGAGTGGTGGTGACCGCGAATTCGAAGCGCGGAGAAGCGGCGTTCGAACGGGTGACCAGCGAGCTCGGGGCCGAACTGCCCACGGCCACCACCGTTGTCGCGACCGGCGACATCCTCCAATCGCGCTGCACGCTGGCGAAGATCCAGGCCACCGGGGACTGGGCCGCCGCGCTCCGCGGGCCGGTGGGCGAATACCTGGCCGCGGCGGACCTCGCCCTCGGCTCGCTCGATGGCAGCATCCAGGACATTGGGACGCCCTACGGCTGCGTCGGGACCACGAACCTGACCTCGCCGCCGGAGGTGATGGCCGCCCTCACCCTCGCCGGCATCGATGGAGTGACGGTCGCCACGAACCACGTCTTTGACTGCGGGCAGGCCTTCTGCGACGACCGCGCTTTCCTCCGCACCCTGGAACTGCTCGACGCAGCGGGGATACGCCACGTGGGCGGCGGGAGGAACCTGGAAGAAGCCCTCGCGCCCGCCATCTTCGAAGTGAACGGCATCCGCTTTGGCGTCCTCGGCTTCGATGACGTGGCCGCCTACGAACTGGAGGCGACCGCGACGGCCTCCGGGACAGCACCGCTCGATGACAGCTACGCCGAGGAGATCGCAGCCGGGGAGCCTGCGTACTACCGCCCGGCGAGCGAGCTTTCGCTGGCGCGCTTCAGCGACCGCATTCGCAAGCTCAAGTCAGAGGTCGACGTGGTCATCGTCCAGGTCCAGTCGGGCACGGAGGACACGCACACGCCCAGCCCGCGCAGCATCAAGGCACTGCGGGCGGCGGTCGATGCAGGGGCGGACCTGGTGGTCGGCAACCAGGCACACTGGGTCCAGGCGGTGGAGCCTCGCGGCGGCAGCTTCATCGCCTACGCGCTGGGGAACTTCATCTTCGACCAGGTGCACACGCCGGAACACACCCAGGGCTACCTGCTGGAGGCGAACTTCCTCGGGAAACGCCTGGCGAACGTGCGGCTCCTGACCTACCAGATCGTTGACCAGTACCACCCGGAGTTCGTCACCGGCGCCCGCCGGGCCAAGATCCTGGGGGACGTGTTCGACGCTACCGAAGCACTCCCGGCGGAACAGTAGCCCGCCGCCGGTCAACCCGGCTGTGCTGGCGGTGCAAGTGGCAAGTCTTGGGGTGGGCCGGGTGAGGCCACCAACCGCGGGAAGACGGGTGCGGGAACCCGCACAGCCACGCGCACCACGCTGCCAGTGTCGAGCGCGATCCCGCTCGACACTGTCATTTCCAGGACATCGCCGGAATCGAGCGCTATGGTGTGGCGGACGAAGTGGCCTTCGAGCCTTGTTCGGACAATGTTCGCCAGGGTGCCGGATTCGGAGCCAGTACAGGGGACGATCCACTCCGGTCGAACGAGGACCGCGCAGTGCCCGTCCTCAACGGGCGCTGCCGCCGACGCAAGGCCGAGGCAGGTTTGGACGACGCCGCCCCTGGCGACACCGTCGAGGAACTGGACCTCGCCGCCAGCACGGGCACCAAGTTCCGTGGTGGGCCGGTAATAGAGGCCGTCGGGGGTATCGCATTCGATAATGCGCCCGGCGTCCATCACCGCAACCCGGTCGGCGACGGCCAGGGCATCCCCGCGGTCGTGGGTTACAAGGACCGCGGCGACGCCTTCGCGGCGGAGGAGGTCGACGATCTGGTCGCGGAGCGCGGTGCGGAGAGCGGGATCGAGGTTCGAGAAAGGCTCGTCGAGAAGGAGGACGCGGGGACGAGGCGCCAGGGACCGTAAGACGGCGACGCGCTGCTGCTGACCGCCGGAGAGTTGATGGGGGTACCGGCCGAGGAGGCCTTCCAGCCCGGCGAGTTCGAGGAGTTCGCGGACACGATCGCGGGCTGAGGCAACCCCGCGAAGCCCATAGGAGATGTTGCCCTCGACCGTCTTGTGAGGAAAAAGGGCATAGTCCTGGAAGACGAGGCCGACGGATCGCTGGTGCGGCGGGACAGAACGGGCCGGAGACTCTATGGTCTGGCCGCCGAGGCGGACTTCGCCGGCGGCAGCTCGTTCGAATCCGGCGATACACCGCAGCAGGGTCGTCTTTCCGCACCCGCTGGGGCCCACGAGGGCAAGCACCTCCCCTTCCCGGACGGAAAAGTCCGCGCCGGCCACTGCGGCCAGCCGGCCAAACCGCACGTGCAGATCCCGTACCTGAAGGATCTCAGGATTCAAGGTCCTCAACCTTGCCTCCCACGACGAGGAACGCGAGCGGGATGGCTGCGGTAAGGGTCAGGAGGAGTGCTGGCAGCGCGGCGCGACCATAGAGCGCGTCGGCGCTGGCTCCCCAAACGACCCCCGGGAGGGTCCGGAAGCCGGGGGGGCTGAGGAGCAGCGTGGCGGGCAATTCCTTCATGCAAGTGAGGAAAACCAGGGCGAATGCCGCGGTGATTCCGGGTCGCGCGATGGGGAATGTAACAGAGGTGAGTACCTTCAGGGGAGACCGGCCGAGGCTTGCGGCGGCCTCTTCGAGGTGGGGGTTCTGACGCATGAGGGGTGTGCGAACCGCCCCAAGGGCGTTGGGTAGGAAGAGAATCACGTAGGCCGCAAGCAACAACCAGATCGTTTGATACAGCCCAGTCGCGTAACTGATGCCAAAGAATACAAGGGCGAGGGCGACGACGAGGCCGGGGAGGGCGTGGGTCGCGAACGTGAGTTGTTCCAGGCCGCGCGCGAGCGGACCCCGGAACCGGGCGGCCAGGACCGCGATGGGCAGCGCCAGGCCCACGGTAATGGCCGCGCCGGCGACGGCAAGGGAGGCGGAATGACGAAAGGGCTCCCACAGGGGAGGGAAGCCTCCGCCGGCCTGAACTCCGCGGACGAGCCAGTAGAGCAGGACGCCGACGGGCGTGACCAAGGAAAGGAGGGCGACGAAGCAGAGGAAGCCCACGGCCGGCCAACGCCAGGAGCCGAGGGGCACGGGGGGTGGGACGGCCGAGCGTCTCGCGCGGGCGTGTGCCTGGTAGCGGGTGCGCGCCATGAGTTCCGCCGCCAGGATCACCATGGCGAACACGGAGAGGAGCGTCCCCAGGATGGCGGCGCCGGTGCGGTCGAACGAGGAAGTGTAGTGGATGAAGATGGCGCGTGTGAATGTGTTGTAACGGAGGGTGGACACGCCACCGAAGTCACTCAGCACGTACAGGGCGACGAGGAGCCCTCCCGCGGCGATCGCGGGCGCAAGGGACGGGAGCGTGACCGAGGCAAAGGTCCGCCAGCGCCCTTCGCCCAACGAGGCGGAGGCTTCCTCCTCGGACGGGTCGAGCGCACCGAAGGCCGCGACGAGCACGAGGTAGACATAGGGGAAGCTGACAGCCGAGAGGGTTAGCGCAGCTCCCCAGAACCCGTAGATCTCCGGAAGGCGGTCGACGCCGACGGCCTCCAGTTTGTCCTGGAGCATCCCGCGGGGGCCGAAGGCGGCCACCACGGCAAGCGCCATCACGTAGGAGGGGATGGCCAGCGGGACCGAGAGGGCGACGGACCATACGCGCCGCCAAGCAAGGTCGGAGCGAACGACCAGCCACGCCGCCGGCAGAGCGACGGCGACGCACACCAGGGACACCGTCGCGGCCAGGGCGGCGCTGTTCCAGAGTAGTTCGGCGAGCGAACCCCGAAGCACCTCTTCCCAACCGGCCCACCCCCTCCCGGAGGACCGGCTGACCAGGTACCAGAGCGGTACGAGCGTCGCGAGCACGGTTGGGACTGCGATCACCCAGAGGAGAATCGGGGCCCGGCCGCCGGTCCGGGAAGCGAAGATGCGCGTCACATTCACCATCCAGCTGTCCTACGGCAGGACTTTCGCTTCGCGGAGCAAGGCGAGGGTGCCCTGGAGGTCCTGGAGTGAGGACAGGTCTACGTCGGGCGGGTCGATCTCCTTGAGGGGCTTGAGGCGGTCGTCCGCCGCGACGCGCTGGGCCAGGGGATACTCAAAGGTCTTCTGCGCGAAGTACTGCTGGGCGGTGTCCGAAAGGAGGAACTCGACGAAGGCAAGTGCAGCCGCCATGTTGGATGAGGTCCGGAGCACCGCCGCGCCGGCGACGTTAACAAGCGATCCAGCGTCGTCGGCGTTCGTGTAGTGGTTGCGGGCGTTGAAGCCCTCTCCCTGGTCCTTGATAAAGCCATAAAGGTAGTAGTGGTTGACAAGACCGACAGCGATCTCCCCGGCGGCGACGGCGCTCACGATCGCGGAATTGTCCTTGTATTCCTTGACGCCGTTCGCCTTCATCGCCTCCAACCAGGCCTTCGCGGCCTTGTCGCCTTCGACCTTGCGCATGGCGGTGACCGCGGCCTGGAAGGAACCGTTCGTGGGGGCCCACCCCACCTGGCCCTTCCACTCGGCCCGGGTAAGATCCTTGATGGAGGCAGGGAGCTGGGAGGGCGAGACGATTTTCGGGTTGTAGACCACCACCCGCGCCCGTCCGCTCACCCCGACCCACTGGCCGTTCTGCGCCCGGTACTCGGGGGCGACCTGTACGAGCGCCACTTCGGGGAGCTTCTCCAGCAGGCCGGCGGCGGCGACCGCTCCGAGCGCGCCGGCGTCCTGCGCGAAATAAACGTCCGCGGGGGACTTCTTGCCTTCCTCCAGGAGAAGCGCGGCGAGTTGCGCCGTGTCGCCGTACTTCACTTTCACGTCAACCCCGGTCGCCTTTTCGAACTCATCGATGAGGGGCTGGACGAGCGACTCGGCGCGGCCCGAATAAACGGTGAGCGAGCCGCTCAGCTTCGCAGTGGTGGCGGTGGCGCCGGCGCTGGTGGGGTTGGAACCCGGCTCCGCATCGTCGTTGTCGCCACATGCTAAGAGCAGCACCGCGGCGGCGCCAAGGGCGAGAATAAGCGCGACAGGCACCCAGTGCGATCGCGTGAGAAAAACCATCGTTCCTAGCTCCTGAGTTGGTGATGGTGGGGGCCCGGCTGGCTACGGACCGCCCTCCGACTGCTGGGGCGGCGGGAATACGTTCTTTTCGGCCCGGTTCTCTCCCTGCTCTCCCCAAACCGGACGACGGCGAGCGATCTGTTCAGCTGACCTCGAAGTCCAGTCGCATGCCTTCCTTGTAGTGGTCAACCTTGCTGCCGGCTTCACCGGGCACAATCACGCAGGCGAGGACGTAGCGACCCTTCGGGAGGTCGAGCACGATCTCCCCGGACTTCCCGGGGTCAATATCCTCCACTTCGCCCATGTTTTCGAACGAGCCGTCGGCCTTCACGTAGAGCACGGCGAGTTCATGGACCTCGGACTTGCTGAGGTTGCGGGCCGCGAACTTCGTGGGGCCGGCGGCGACGGATGCCCGGTCAACGATGACGCGATACTCGGTGAGGTCGACCGTGACGGTCACCTTCGGCGCTTTGGTGGTGCCCCGCGACGCCGCCTGGTCGGTACCGCCGCTTGTGGCCGCGCCGGTCTTCCCGGTGACGTTCACTTCGATGATCGTGGACTGGCCGCCGGGCACGTAGCACTTCAGCTTCTGGACGCCCGCAGAGCCCGGGGCCGTCCACGACTGCGACCGCGTCTTGCCGGAAGGGACCAGCAGTTCCTCCAGCCGCATCCCGTCGATGCCTTCGATTTCGGCGTCCTTCTTGCCGGCGTTGGTCACCTCGAACGTGACTTTCTCCCCGGCGGCGACTTCGACCGTTGCTGGCGTGCAGCTTTCGTCGGTCTGGCGAATCTGGATGATGCGGCGGTCAGCGCCGGCGCCGCCACAGGCGGCGGCAAGCGCGCCGGCCGTGAAGACACACAGAAAACTGAAAGTAAAGCGGGACATGGAAGCCTCCGTGAAAGTTGTGGCCGGACGAAGCATCAGCTGGTCGTCGACGACGGATGGGCTGCCGCCGGGGCGCGGTCCGGCCGGCGACCCCAGGTGGGGAGGATCAGGAAGAGGAGCACGGCCGGGACGAGATAGCCCCAGTAGAGCGTTATCTGCGTGATTGACGGGGCCGAATCGTAGCCGAGCAGGGTGCCGAGGAACTTGCCTTCCGTCGACGTGATCGAGATGAGGCTCTCCGTATCCCAGGGGCGGCTGCCGAGGTCGCTGATGAGGGCGGCCTCGTAGAGCTTCGTCACCGAGTTGGCGAGCAGCCCTGCGGCGAGGACGAGGAGGAGCAGGCCCGAAAACAGGAAGAACGGCCGGAGAGGTAGGCGCGTGCTGCCCTGGTAGATGCCGGCCCCAATGACCGCGGCGACCACGAACCCGAGAATGCCGCCGAGGACGTATTGGGGTCCAGAGACGCCGTTGCTCGCCCCTGCGAAAAGGAAGAGCACGGTTTCGAGACCCTCTCGGCCGACCGAGGTGGCGGCGAGCAGGACGATCGCTGTTACCGAGCCCTTGCCGATTGCGGCGTCGACCTGGTGCTTAAGTTCGGCCGAGATGCCGCTGGCCTGGCGGCGCATCCAGACGGCCATGCCCGTGAGGACGAGGACCGCGAAGATCATCGCGAAGCCTTCGAACGCCTCCACGACACGCTTGTCCAGTTCCTTCGAGGCCAGTTCGAGGCCGGCGCCGATGGCGACGGAGATTGCCGCGGCGATGCCGACCCCGGCCCAGACGTTGCGGAAATGGCGCCTCTGCCCGATGGAGTTGAGGTAGCCCAGGAGGATGGCAACGATGAGCGCCATCTCCACGCCTTCTCTCAGGGTGACCAGGAACGAGAACGTCATCGTCAGCTCCTCTTGCCAGTAGTGACTTTCTCCGTGAGTTAGTCTCGCCTAACTTTCACAGCCAGTCAATACTTACGGACTGAAGCTGTTACCCCTATCCTGAAACTTTCCGAGCGGTAAACAAGGGCCGAACGGTCTACAAATCATGGACCGTTTGGAGGTGCTGCTCGCCGAAGGCCCGGATCACGTCCTCGGCGTGGTCGTTCTCCCGCGGGTTGACCAGGCAGACGGCATGGCTGACGCCCCTGGCGGCGATCGCGGCGAGTTGCTCCACCGTACGTTCGTTGCCGTCCGAACCGATGACGCCGGCGCCTTCGATGCTGAGGCTCAGGGCGCCAGGGTCCCGGCCGGCGCGTTCCGCAGCTTCCCGGGCGATAGCGAAGTCCTCGGTGATCGCGGGGAGGCTCTTGGCAGTCGCGTGCCAGCCGTCGGCGAACTTGCCGACGCGTTCGAGTTGCTGCCGGCTCTCGCCGCCCAACCAGATGGGGATGGTCCCGTTGACGGGCTTCGGATTGCAGGTCCAGTCGACGCATTCGTAGAACTCGCCGCTGAAGTTGACCCATTCGTCGCGCCAGAGTGCCCTGGTCACCTGCAGCCACTCGTCCATGCGCTTGCCGCGCCGCTCCCAGGGCACGCCGAGGACTTCGAACTCCTGCTTCCACCAACCAACCCCAGCGCCGAGGATCATCCGTCCGCCGGAGAGGTGGTCCATGGACGCCCATTGCTTGGCGTTGAGTACGGGGTGCCGCATCGGCGCGACCAGCACGCTTGTCCCCAGATGGACCCGCGAGGTGATCGCTGCGAGGTAGCTGAGCAGGGTGTTGGCTTCGATGAAGGCGTTGCGGGGAGAGAAGCCCATCTTGCCGTCCGGCGAATAGGGGTACTGCGACTCCTGCTCTTTCTGGAGGACGACGTGGTCGAAGACCCAGAGGCTGTCAAAGCCGGCCTCGTCGGCGGCGCGGGCGAACCTGGCGATCGTTTCGGGCGTGGCAAAGCGGCCCACCTGGGGGACATGCAACCCAACCTTCATTTCAGCCTCCGGTGACGCTCGCCAGTGGTGGCGGCGGCGAAAGCGTAGACGACGGAGCAGCGGGAGGCCATCGCATTTGCAAGGAGCCACGGCGGCCTGTACGGTCGAAGTACATACTTTTCGTAAGGAGCACACCATGACGCAGATCCCGGACTCGCACAAGGACATCCTCCTGGGCAAGAACTTCGCCCACATCGCCACGCTGATGCCGGACGGCGGCCCGCAGGTGACCCCGGTGTGGGTCGACTTCGACGGCGAGAGCATCCTCTTCAACACCGCCGAAGGCCGCCGCAAGACCCGCAACCTCGACCGCGACGGCCGCGTAGCCATTTCCGTCCACGACCAGGCCAACCCCTACCGCTACATCCAGGTCCGGGGCACGGTGGTGGAGCGCACGAAGGATGGGGCCGAGGCGCACATCGACAAGATGGCGAAGAAGTACCTGGACCTCGACGCCTATCCCTACCGGGATCCTTCCCAGCCGCGCGTCATCTATAGGGTGAAGCCGGAGCACGTCCAGACGATGGGGTAGACGCCGGGGCCCGGGCCGTCGCCGCAACAGGAAGCGCGCGCACCGGGGGCACGGTCGGGTAGGATTGCCGGCATGTCCAACCAGCCGTTTGCCGGGGTCACCGTCGTCGAATTCGGTCAGTTCATCGCAGTGCCGTACTGCGCCCAGTTGCTGGCCGACGGCGGCGCGCACGTCATCAAGGTCGAATCGCTCGACGGGGACCCCGTGCGGCACCTGGCGCCACTTGCACCGGGCGAAACGCGCCACTTCATCTCCCGGAACCGGGGGAAGCACGTTCTTCCCCTGGACTTGAAGCACGGATCCGCCCGGCCCGTCATCGAAGCCCTGCTCCAGCACGCCGACGTGGTGCTGACGAACCTCCGGCCGGGGGTCGCGGCCGAAGTAGGGCTCGACTACGAAAGCCTCCATCGCCGGTTCCCGCGGCTGGTCGTTGGCAACGTCACCGCCTTCGGTCACTACGGACCCGACGCGGGCCTCGCGGGCATGGACTACGTCATCCAGGCGCGGAGCGGGCTGATGGCCGCGAACGGTCGCACCCGGGACGGGCTGCCGCTCGCGGGCGACCCGCCGATCGCCGACTACATGTGCGCGATGATGCTCTCGTTCGGCGTCGCCTCGGCCCTCTTCCGGCGGGAACAGACCGGGAGGGGCGGGGAGGTGGACGTTTCACTGCTGATGGCGGCCCTCGTGCTGGAGAACAACCTCATCCTCCGCGTCGAGAACGTGGACGGGCCGATCCACACGGCGGTCCACGAACGGCTCGCCGAAATGCGCGCGGCAGGAGCCCCCTACGTCGAACAGGCAGCGGTCCAGCCGCAGGTGCGCGTGAGTTCGATGTCGAGCGTCTACTACCGCAGCTACGCGACGAAGGACGCCGCGATCGCCGTCGCCTGCGTGAGCCCGGGCCTGCAGCGGACGTTCATCCGCGCAATCGGGCTGGTGGACGACGCCCACCACGAACCGATGGACCGAGACCATCAGGCCCGGCACTACGCCGGCCTCCAGCACCGCGCCGAAGCGACCCTGGCGACGAAGACGACCGCAGAGTGGAAGGCGATCTTCGACCAGCACGGCGTGCCAGCGGCCGGTGTGAAGTTTCCGATCGAGATGCTGGACGACCCCCAACTCCTCGCGAACGGGATGGTCCATGACCTGCCGCACCCAGCCCTCGGCCCAGTGCGGATGCTGGCCAACCCGATCAACCTCGACGGCGACGGCTTCCAGCCCGGCCATCCGACGGCGGCGTACGGGTCGGAGGCTGTCGCCATCTTCCAGGAGATCGGCTTCTCCGAGGGCGATGCGCGACGGCTCGTTGAAGAGGGCATCACCCGGGACCGGCCGCCGGGGACGTGACCGGCTCTTTCGTCCGCCGCCGCTACAGTGTGACCATGCGCCGCGCCATCCTGGCCCCGTTCGTCCTGCTGTTGCTCGCCCTCGCCACCGCCTGCTCCGGCCGGGGCGATGCCGTTCCCGGGACCACCCCCGCCGAGACGCCGCTCGCGACCAACGAAGCCACCGCGACCGCGGCGCCGCCGACAGCCACCGCGTCCGCTTCCGCCGTCCCAACCGCTCCCCCGACCGGCAAGCCGAAGCTGGGGACATCCGCCGGACAGCCGGTTTCCCAGCGCGACCCCGCGTTCACGGCGCTCCCGGGCGCTACCGCGTCGTTCGGGCAACTCGGAAATGCCGTCTACCGGGTGGAGATGCCCGCGAAGTGGAACGGTGACCTCGTGCTCTGGGCGCATGGCTTCCGTGGATTCGACCTCGAAGTGTACGTGGACGACCCTCCCGAGGCGCTGCGGAAGGCGTTCATCGACGCGGGATTCGCCTGGGCGGCGAGCAGTTACAGCGAGAACGGCTACACGCCAGGGATCGGGGCCGATGACACCCTCGCGCTCAAGCGGTATTTCGAGGCGTCCTTTGCGAAGCCCAAGCGGACCTACCTGGCCGGCGCGTCGATGGGCGGGAACGTCACGGTGCTGTCGCTGGAGCACTTCGCCGGCGAGTACGATGGCGCGCTTTCGCTCTGCGGAGCAGTCACCGGCATCGAACAGATCGACTACCTCTTTTCCTGGGCGATGGCGGCCGAATTCGTCTCCGGACAACAGCTCCCGATTGGCAGCGGCCAGTCCGCGATGTTGTCGGCTATGTCGAAGGTCCAGAACCAGCTGAAGGGCACGGACCCACAGCCCACGGCAAAGGGCCTCCTCTTCATCGACATCATCCGCAACCTGACGGGTGGGCCGCGGCCGTTCTTTCTGGAAGGCTTCAAGGACCAGTACACGCTGAACTTCGGGCTGCTGGCGCTGGACCCCAACCGGTCCACGCTGGTGGGCAAGGCGGCGACGAATGTGGGCGTGACCCACAGTGTGGACGCGGCGCTCGGCACCACTTCCGAGGCGGTGAACGCGGGGGTGCGGAGGCTGGCGGCGGACCCCGCGGCCCGAAACCCGGAGACACATCCCGACGCAGTGCCGACGAGCGGCAAGCTGACTGCACCGCTCCTGACCCTGCACGGCACCGGCGACCTCTTCGTGCCGATCAGCCTCGAAGCAGCCTACCGCAAGAGAGCCGAGGCCGCAGGCAAGGGCGACCTCCTCGTCCAGCGGGCCATCCGGGCGCCGGGCCACTGCAACTTCAGCGGCGAAGAGGTGCGGACGGCGTGGGCCGATCTTGTCTCGTGGGTGACCGTAGGGAAGAAGGCCGCAGGTGACGACCTGAGCGGCGACCTGAGCGACGTCGGGCGGCAGTTCACCACTCCCCTGCGGGCGGGAGACCCGGGGACGAAGTGAGCGCGGCTTGCGGATGACCGCGAGAGGCGTCACGCTCGCGCTGTGAACATCTTCTTCGACGTGGATGACACGCTGATCACGTGGGACGTGAAGCTGCGTCCGCATGTGCACGACGTCTTCGCCCGGCTCCAGGACGACGGCCACGCCATCTATCTCTGGAGCGGACACGGCCCGCGCTGGGAGGTGGTGCGACGCTTCGACCTCCACCGCCACATCACCGACTGTTTCTGGAAGCCGCTGCATAACCACCGTGCACGTTTGAGCGAACTCGGGGTGCCGTTCCCCCCCGACTTCGCTGTGGACGACCATGCAGAGATCGTCGAAGTCTTCGGCGGGCTGGTGATCGAACCGGCGGGATTGCCGTTCGGGCGGGCGGATGAGATGTGGCGGGTGTATGACGAAATTGCCACGTTCGCGCGGGAGCAGCCGCAGCGCCGCCTTTCTCAGGGCGAGTGACACGCGGGCTCATCCTCGTGCGGCACGCGATGCCCGAAGTCGTGCCGGGAGTGTCCTCCACGCTCTGGCGGCTGGGCGAAGCAGCGAAGGAGGACTGCGTGCTCCTGGCCCACGCGCTGGCGGATCCGCTTGCCTCACCGGTACTCTCCAGCGGCCAACCCAAGACGGACGAAACGGCTGCAGTCATCGCGCTTCGCCGGGGGCTGACCACGCGCGTCGACCAGCGGGTCCGGGAGGTCGAACAGCCAGCCGCCTGGTTCGAAGGCGACTACCGCGCCGTGGCAGCGGCCTACCTGGCGGGGGACAACCCCTACCGGTGGGAGGACCCGGAGCAGGTGGCCGCGCGGTTCGCGGCGGCCGTCGATGAGGCGCTGGCCGCGCCGGGCGAGGGCGACATCGTGGTCGTGAACCACGGCCTCGCGATGAGCCTCTACCTCTCCACACTCCGGCCAACGGTCAGGAGCAGCGAGGGCGCCACGACGACGTTCGACCTGGTGGCGTTCTGGTGCGCCCTGACCTTCCCGGATGCGTGGCGATTCGACCGTGCGTCCAACGAGCTGGAACGAGTCTGGAATGGAGGGATGGCGCCGGAGTAGCTCCCGCTACACCAGCGCGTTGTTCTTCGTCAGGAGTTCCTTGAGCTGCGCGAGCGACTCGACGGGGCGGGCGCCGAGCGTGTCCAGGGCGTCGATCACGTCGTCGCTGGCGTCCTTCTGGTAGGCAAGGTCGACGAGGTCGCCACGGTCGGGCTGCAGCCCCTGGTCGAACCAGTCCTTCACGAGCGCTTCGACATCGGCCCAATTTGCTTTCGCCACGGTGGCCTCCCTGGGGACACTGTTCGAGCCGCTCGTAGCGGCCCGTGAGGATCGTCTGCGCGGGCGCGACCCTAGGAGGGGAACGCCTCGCCCGTGTAGGGCTTGTCGTACTGGACGTACGGCGGGAAGAGAGTTTCGAGTTCCTTGCGGATCGGGTCGCCCTCGGGGAGGTAGCGGTGGAACTGGGGTTCGACATCGCGGCGCTGCCAGGCCTTCCCGATCGTGTCCTGCTTGATCTTGTCCTGGAGGAGCATGATCCCGGTGAGCAGCGACTCGGGGCGGGGCGGGCAGCCGGGCACATAAACATCCACCGGGAGGAGGGTGTTCACACCGGGGGTAACGCTGTAGGCGTAGGCGAAGGGGCCGCCCATGATCGCGCAGCCGCCCATGGCGATGGCCCACTTCGGCTCCGGCATCTGCAGCCAGATGCGGCGGACGGCGGGCGCCATCTTCCAGGTAACGGTGCCGGGGACGATCAGGAGGTCGGCCTGGCGCGGGGAGGCGCGGAAGATCTCAGCGCCGAACCGGGCGAGGTCGTAGCGCGGCGTGGCCGTCGCAATCATCTCCATGGCGCAGCAGGCGAGGCCGAACATCGCCGGCCAGAGCGACGACCGCCGGGCCCAGTTGACCACCTGGTCGACGCTGGTGACGAGGAGGTTCTGCTGGACTTCGTCGTCAACCTGGGAGTTGAAGACGGGCAACGGCTGGTAGATTTTGTTCGCTTGGGCCATGGTTCGTGCAGTCTATCACAATGCCTTGGCACACCGCCCCGCAAGGGAAGCAGGGCGGTGGCAGCGGGCTAGCGTCGCTGGGTGTGGTACTGGCCGTCGTTCACGGGCTCTTCGATGAAGAGTTCGCCATTGCGAATCTTGATGTTGAACAGGCAGTCCGGGTTCGTGCAGACCCACGCTTTGTAGTGGATCGCCGCGCCCTGGCTGCCGAAGTCAGAGAACGGCACAAGGTCGCCCTCGTCGCACTTGCGGCACTTCGGAAACTGGTCCATATCCCCCACCCCCTCCCCGGGTTGGCGGCGATCCTATCAGCCTGCTTTTGCCGCGGCAATCACCTTTTGTCCGCGCGCCCGCTCCATGTCGCCTTCGAGCAGCTGGAAGTCCGCTTCCGGCACCTCGTGGAGGTTGCCCTGATAGGCCAGGGTCCAGTTCGCCCGGGGCCATTTCTGCGTCCAGGTGAAGCGGTCGTGGTAGGGCTCGGCGTCGAGCCACTGGGGTTCTTCGAGGACGATCGTGGGCTCGATTCCCGCCCGGTAGGGGTAGAGCTCGTCCGGCTTCTTGTCGCTCTGCCAGATGCGCGTGCGTTCTTCGACGACCGGGCTGGTGACGGTCACGGTGGCGGCGAACTGCTTCTTCCCGGTGACGTAGAAGGCGAGCCGGTCGCCCGGCTGGATGCTGTTCGCCATGTTGCGGCGAGTGCTCTTGAACCCGTGGCGGGTGAAGCCCATTTCGCGGGTCTTCCCGAAGATCTCGGGGCCGCCGACGACAATCCAGTAACGCGGCATGGTCGACTCCTCGGCATCCCCGGGATGGTGGTGGGTCAGGGACGCCAGCAGGTAGTGTAGCCCCGGACAAGCACGTCGGCGCCAATCTGCTCCACCGTAACCTCTTCCAGGCGCGAGGCTTCGCTGATGAGCCTCGCCCCGCGGCCGGCGACAGCTCCCGGTCCGGGGCCGCCAATGATGACGGGCGCAATGAAGGCCCAGGCTTCGTCCACATGCCGGCCATCGAAGAGCGAGCCGAGAAGTGTGGCGCCGCCCTCCGCCCAGATCGACATGATGCCCCGTTCACCCAGCGCCCGGAGCAGTTGGTCGAGGTTGAGCCCGTCGGCGGCAGCTTCGCATTCGATGACCTGCGCCCCCGCGGCGGCGATCGCCCGCTTCCAGGGGGCGGGCGCGCCCTCGCTCGTCGCGACGATGGTCTTGCCGGGGGCGGCGAAGATTCGCGCCCCTGGGGAGACGCGGCCGCGCGCGTCGAGGACGATTCGCACCGGCTGGCGTGGGAGTGCGGCGCCTTCGCGGCGGGCGGTGAGTTCTGGGTCGTCGGCGAGGACGGTCCCGCTCCCGGCCATGACGGCATCGACCCAGGCGCGCTGTTCGTGGCCGCGGGCACGGGCGGCCTCGCCCGTGATCCATTTCGAATCGCCCGTAGCGGTGGCGGTGCGGCCATCGAGGCTGGCGGCGAATTTGGCGATGACGTAGGGGAGGCCGGTCTGGCGATGCTTGAGGTACGGCCGGAGGAGCGCGACCGCGGCGTCCCGGCCATCACCGACCTCCACTTCGACCCCGGCGGTGCGGAGCATGGCGATGCCCTGGCCGCGAACGCCGGGGTGCGGGTCTTCGAGGGCGACGATGACGCGGCGGATGCCGGCTTCGATGATCGCTTCGGTGCAGGGGCGGGTGCGCTTGCCGGGAAATGGCGAGCAGGGTTCGAGCGTTACGTAGAGTTCGTCCCCGGCGCCGCGGGGCATCCCCGCGATCGCTGCGGCTTCGGCGTGGGCGCCCGGCGGGGGGTTCGTCGCGCCAACGGAGACGACGCTGCCATCGCGCACGAGGACGGCGCCCACCCACGGGTTCGGGCTGGTGGAGCCGCGGACCGACGCTGCCGCGTCGAGGGCCATCTGCATCAAGCGCGATGGCTGTCCTGGCATGGTCTCAGCGCCAGGAGTTCTGGGGGCTGGTGGCCATCCAGAAGTCGCGGACGGACTGGGCGTGGCCGACGTGTTCGCGAAGGTGGGCGACGCCGCTGACGAGGCAGGCAGCGCCGGTCCGGCTTTCGGCGGGATCTTCAGGGAAGGCGACGGTCGCCGCGAGGTGGGCCTCGGTGCCGGTGGCGAGGATGCGCTCGACCTCGGCGGCGGCCTCGTCGATGCGGCGGCGGAGTTCGTCCGCGGTGATCCCGGTGCTCTTGAACGATGGGAGGCGGTCGGCCTGGCGGTAGTCGCTGAGCGAGCGGAGCCAGCCGGCCCCATTCCCCAGCCAGAAGCGGGTCGAGGTGAGGGCATGGACGACAAGGACACCGAGTGCGTTCATCCCGGCAACGGGGGACCAATCGAGGGCAGCGTCGGGGAGGTCGTCGATGGTGGCGCGGAGCATCTGGAGCGAGGCCCGGGTGACGTCGATGGCGGCCTGATGGGTGGGTGTCATGGGCGAATAGTACGTGACGGACACGGCCGGGGCACGGGTTCTGGGGCGCGGCCATCATGTTTCGCATGAAGTGGTCGACAATCCCAGATGCGGGGGATGGCAGAATGGCGACGCCCACACCTGGTGAGAGCAGTTCACGGCCGGCCCTGGTGCTCGGGGGCGGCGGGGCCTATGGAGTGATCCAGGCCGCGTACATGCACGCCGCCTACGAGCACGGCTTCCGCCCGCGGGTGGTCGTCGGGACGAGCGTGGGTTCGCTGAACGGGGCATGGCTGGCGCTCCACCCGGACCAGCCCGACGAACTGCTGCGGATCTGGATCGGGCTCGACCAGATGCGGCTGGTGAGGCTGAACCCACTGCGGCTGGCAACGCGCCTGATCCGCAACCCGATGAGCCTGACCACCAACAACATCGTCCCTGAACTGACCGCGAACCACATCGGCGATAACCGCTTCGAGGACACCCAGCTCGAATTCGCGGTGGTGGCGACGAACCTCCTGCGTGGGGCGAAGCACGTCTTCCGTTCGGGCGCGCTGGGGCCAGCGATCCTCGCTTCGACGGCAATCCCGGCGGTGTTCGAACCGGTGGAGATCGACGGGGAGTTGTTCGTGGACGGCTGCCTGACGGCGTCGGTCGACATGGTGACGGCAGCGGCGATGGGTGCGACCGAGATCCTCGCGATCGACCTCACGCCCCCGCCGGGGAACAGCCGCCCGCGGACCGTCTACGGGGTGCTCAAGCAGTCGTTCGCGATCCTTTCACACGCGACCACAGACGCGATGGAGGCGTACATCGCCCAGCAGTTGCCCGTCCGGGTGGTGCGGCCCGACCTTTCGCGCCATTCGCCCTGGCGGCTGGACGACAGCGCCGGGGCGGTGGCCCACAACCTCTCGCTGGCACGGCGCGACCTCGCGGGGGTGTTCGACGCGGACGGGCACATCGCCCTCGACTGCACCCTGGATCGCACAGGGGCGGCGGCGGCAAACGTCGTCTCAATGGAGCGGTTCTTCCAGATGAAGCGGCGCGCGGGATAGCCCCCGGGGAGCAGCAGCGCGGCCGGCCGGTACGGATGGGCGGGCTGGCGGCGCTTCTGGGGCGGCGGCTCGTGCCCCCACCGCGGATCAGGGCATGGCGTTGGAGACGATCGGTCCTTCCGCGAGCACGGACAGGTCCGCGGAGAGAACCATGGCCGAGGAAACCAGGGGCCCTCCGACGAGAACCGAGAAGTCCTGACTGCGCGGCGCCGACGATGAAACCAGCGGTCCTTCGACCAGCACGTCGAGGTTGCCCGTTCGGCTGGTGAGACTTGTCGGGTCGGCACCGCCGGTGTTGCGGAGCGAAGTGGCGCCCGCCGCGGCGAGCGTCAAAGCGATGACTCCGGCAGCGATGGCTGCCGTACGGAACGTCCGACTGGGGGGATCGGTGGTGGGAAGAGCGTCGATCGACATGGCTTGTCTCCAGTTGTCGTTAGCCTGCTGGGCTACACAAGAGAGCCTGACCTTGCCGCCACCGCCGGACATCGCCAGATTAGACAATCTTTCGGGCGGAGCGACGGCCGCGCCTACACAGATGTGTGTAGAACCGGGCTGGAAAGCCGCGGACCGGCGATCGGACCCTCGCCTATGTCTTGAGGTGGGCTTGCCGGCGGAGCGCCCGTTCGAGTGAAGGCCGCATGTTCATTTCGCGGAACTCGGCGAGAGCGAACTCGATGTGGTCGAGAGCCGTCTCGCGTTCGCTCGGGTGGTGCTCCAGCAGCACCTCGGCGAGTTGGAGCCGGGCAAGCGCGACCTCCGGCCGGAACCGGATACTTGCGGCGACCGCCGCGGCCTGTTCGAGGTACGCTCGCGCTTCGGTCGGCCGGCCCAGCAGCGCGGCAGCTCCTCCCAGGTGACGAGCGACCGTCGTCAGTGAACGAAAGCTGGGGCCCGAAGCTATGTGGGCGACGCATTCGAGGCGCGGCACGAGGGCGGAGGCCGTTGCCCTGTCTTCGATGATCACGGCTGCCTCAAGGAGGCCGGTCAGCTGGCAGATATGGCCGTCCCCGGAAACCTCGAACCCGCCCCCTGGCCGGAACCGGGCGACCGCCGCCCGTGCTTCATCTCGCCGGCCGAGGTGGGCGTTGCAGAGCGCCACCCACGGTTCGTTGCCAGGTACGTGGGGTGCCCCGGCGAGGGGGATCTCCGCATGCCCAAGGTAGAGATTCGCTCGCATGGTGGAACCGGCGGCGAACGCCCGGCCGAACGCCGCGGTGCCCAGCTCATCGCCTCGCGCAATGATTTGCGCGGCAGCCCCTGCTGCCTCCTCGAGACGCCCGTCCAATGTATCGAGCAGCGCCGCGGTCGTGAGCGCCCCAATCAGGCTGTTCGCGTCATGAATACGGGCCCCAAGCTCGTCGCACTCCCGCCAGAGTCCCTCCGCCCGCTGACGGTCTCCCTCACCGAGCAGAGTGAGCCCTGCCCAGAAGAGCATTGCCCTCGTGGCAAGGCCTCCAATTCCCTCGCGGGGCCAGCCAACGAGTTCCCGCGCCAGCGCCACCATCTCGGCCCGCGCTTCGGGCTTGTTACGAAGGAGCAGATCCCAGCCAGCGTCAAAGAACGTCTCAGTGGCGCCAACTCTTCGCGCCAGGTCTAGGCCGCTCCGCAACAGCTTCTGTGCTTCGGGCAGCCGGTTCGCCCTCTCATGGAGACCGGCGATCTGGAGGTCGGCGTAGGCGCGGTCTGCCGAGCCTGCGGGTGCGTAACGGTCGAGCCGTTCCGCCCATGGACGAAACTCCGGCGAACTAACGATTCCCGCGGCACCAAAACGGCGTAACGCCTCCACCGCCAGGCGGCAGGCGGCCGAAGCGCGGGTACCGTCGCCGAGTGCCTCCGCGATCGCAAGGGCCTCAGGGGCGACGCGGTTCACCACGCGTAAGGGCTCCTCAGCCGGGAGCATCGCCGCGCCGAGAGCGAGCAGCAGGTCGAGCCGCCTGCTCGTGTCGTCTGGGGCCAGCACTTCCTGGGCCTGGAGTGCCTGCTCCAGATGCCCCTCGGCCTTGCTGTAGGCATAAGCCGCGAGCGCGCGGCGGGCGGCCAGTTCGCCGTACCCGATGGCCTTGTTCAGGTCCGCAGCGGTTCCGGCGAGATGAAAGTGTTCGGCCAGTTCGGAAAGATGCGCCTCCGGCTTCTGTCCGTAGAGTCGCTCCAGCGCCATGGCCACGCGCCGGTGGAACTGCTGGCGCCTCGGGAGCGAGAGGCTGCTCACGAGCGTTTGACGGACGAGTTCGTGGGTGAACGAGAGGCGGCCTCCAGGGCCGGACGCCACGAGGTGACCGCGCTCTGCGTCCTCTATCACATCGAGCAGCGCATCTTCGTCCATCTCCACGACCGCCTCGAGCAACTCGTAGTCGAACGCGCGTCCGATAGTCGATGCCAGCAAGAGAGTCCGCCGGCAAGCTTCGCTGACTCGTTCCAACCGTCTGCCAATGACCAGCCGGATGCCCTGGGGAACCTCGATCTCGCCGATTACGAGGTCTGCCCGCCAACCCCGTTCAGCATCGAAGAGGCGGTCCTGTTCCGTCAGGTAGTCAATCACTTCCAGGACGAAGAAGGGGTTGCCTTCGGTTTCGCGGAAGATCGCATCGACCAGCTCTGGTGGTGGTTCGCTGATTGCCACTGCCCCGATCAGACTGCGTACGTCCTCTCTGTTAAGGCGTTGCACGTCCATCCGTCGCGCCAACCGCTGCCGCGCCAGCTGTTCAAGGGAGCGGACGAGGGGCCGCGCCGAATCGAGGTCCGTGTCGCGGTAGGTGCCGACGATCAGCACTCGCTCACCGGCAAGCCGCCGGGCCAGGTGCTCAAGGAGGAGGAGGGTGGATTCGTCCGCCCAATGGAGGTCGTCAAGACAGAGGAGGAGGCCGTTCGGCGCGGCAAGCGCGATGCTTCGCAGGAACTCGGTGGCACTTTCAAAGAGCCGGTAACGGTCGCTCGCTGGAGCCTGTCCGGTCAACGCAAGGCCCGGGCGGCGGTCGAGCCCGGGAACGATCATGGAGATGTTCGGGCCGCTCACCCCAAGCTGAGCCTTCAGACCCTCATCCGAGCAGCCGCGAGCGTAGGCCTCCAGGGCTTCGGTGAACGGGAGGTACGGAGGCATGCCTTCGGAGTCGTAGGCGTGCCCGAGAAGCACTCGCCAGCCGCCGGCCTGCGCCTGTTCTGCGCACTCGCGGAGAAGGCGCGTCTTCCCGACCCCCGGCTCGCCGGCGACTAGCATGACGTTGCCGTTGCCTCGACCAGCAGAGTGTAGCCATTCAGCCAGCACCCCGAGTTCACGCACGCGGCCGACGAGGGGCGTCCACCGCCCCGCCCCGAACGACGCCAGGAGCGGAAATTCGTCCCGGTGAAGCCGTCCGCTGTCCAGCACTACCGAGGCGGGAGACTGGCGGTCGGCGGCAAACCCGGCCGCCTCTGTCCGGTTGGCACAGCCGAGCTTGGTGAGGATGTTGTGAACGTGCCGTGCGGCAGTCGATGGACTGATGACCAGCGCCGCGGCGATCTGACCGTTTGTCCGGCCGGCCGCGATCAGCCGCAGGACCTCTGCCTCACGCGCGGATAGAGCTCCTTGCGAAACAGTTGACGTGGATTGAGTAGTCACGGTCCCAACTACCTCGGTCTCTTCGCAACGACTCCCGCGTGTGGCCTCGCCGGTAGCGGTACCACCGGTCAGCGGGCTGCGCAGCCGTGGATGTGATCGACGCGTCGAAGCCAAGCGCAGGATAGCAGGACAACGAATCCGATGTCTGCCAAAACTGATGTGTATTGCCATCCAGGATGGCGCAGGGTATCTCAACCAGGGCAGTCTTGAGCCCTTGGATCTGACTACCGGGCTTAGTGGAATGAACCGCCGAGGAGGTCTCGGGCCATGATCAGGCGCTGAACCTCGCTTGGCCCTTCGCCGATCCGGCGGATGCGGATCTCCCGGTACCAGCGTTCGAGGGGCAGGTCCTTGGTCATCCCGTAGCCGCCGTGGATCTGCATCGCCCGGTCGACGACGCGGCCGCCGGCTTCGCTGCTGACGAGCTTCGCCATCGCCGCCTCCGTGCGGAACGGTTCGCTGCGGTTCGCTTTGTCCGCGGCGGCAAGGGTCAGCCAGCGGCTTGTGCGGATGTCGATCTCGTTGTCGACGATCATCCACTGGATGGCCTGGCGGGTGGCGAGGCGGTCGCCGAAGGTCTCGCGCTGGTTGGCGTAGGCGATGGCCATCTCCTGGGCCTTCACGGCGACGCCGATGCAGCCGGCGGCGTAGGGAATGCGCTGGCGGCTGAGGCGGTCGTTGGCGATGGCGAACCCGCCGTTGACCTCACCGAGGACGTTCAGGGCGGGCACGCGCATGTCTTCGAACTGGAGCTCGGTCGCGTAGTGAGTCGACCGGAGGGTGTGGACGACGCGCCGGACGTGGAAGCCCGGGGTGCCGGAGTCGATGATGAAGCAGGTGATGCCGCCGCGGCCCTTCCTAGCATCAGTCCGGGCAAAGATGATGCCATAGTCGGCGCGGTCGGCGCCGCTGATGAAGATCTTGGCGCCGTTGATGACCCAGTCGTCGCCGTCCTTGACGGCGGTAGTCTGGATGGCGCGGGCCGGGTCGCTGCCGCCAGAGGGCTCGGTGAGGCCGAAGAAGCCGTGCTTCTCGCCGCGAAGGGTGGGGAAGAGGTAACGCTGCTTCTGGTCTTCGTTGGCTTCAAAGAGCTGGGCGAGGCCGGCGCCGCCGAAGACGCCATAGCAGGGGGCATAGAGCCCGGCGCGGTGCTGCGCCATCTCGATCGCCATGAGGGTGCGGGTGACGATGTCGATGTCAGGGCCGTCGTATTCCGGCGGGATGTCGAGCCCGTAGAAGCCCATCTGCTTCGTCATCGCGACAAGGCGGGCGTGGTCGCCTGGGTCGAGTTCGCTGGCGTCAGGGTCGAGGTCGGCTTCGAGGGGCACGATCTCGTCGCGGACGAAGCGGCGGGTGGTGTCGACGATGAGACGCTGCTCTTCGGAGAGTTCGAGATCCACGTGGTTCCTCCGGGGGGATTAGCCGGGGCTGAGCCGGCCAAGCGGCGGCACGGGCTCGAGGCGGTTGAGTTCGGGCAGGGCGCCGTGGCGGGCGGCATGGGCCATGAGCAACTCGCGGTGGCGGGAGATGTAGGCGGTGTTCACTTCGACGCGGAACTGCGTCTTGCGCCCGGCGGGGTCGCCGAGGTGCCCTTCGAGTTCGCTCCGGAGGCCGAAGAGCGAGCGTCCGCCGGCGTAGCCTATATAGAGGACGTTGCCGAAGGCGTCGCCGATTTCGTAGACGCCAAGGTAGCCGCGGACGGCGGCGAGGCCCGCAGGAGTGAGCTCGCGCCAGGGCTTGGTCAGTTCGATTGCCATCGCGGGGAGTCTACGCGATCCGGGGCATGGCTACTTGCCTTCGAAGCGCGCCGGGCGCTTTTCGAGGCGGGCGGCCATGCCTTCGCGGGCATCGTTGCTGCGGCGGGCAGCTTCGACGAGGGCGTCGACGTCTTCGTGGGCGATGCCGTCGCGGAAGGCCATTTCGCGGACGAGGAGCGCCTTCATCGCCCGGAGCGAAATGGGCGCGTTCGCGGCGAGCCGGTCGATGACCAGCGCGGCTTCTTCTTCGAGGCGTCCCGGCTCGGCGACGCGCGAGATGACGCCGAGGGCGTGCATGCGCTCGGCCGGGATGGGGTCGCCCAGGAGCAGGATTTCGCGTGAGGCCACCGGCCCGGCGACCTCCAGCAGCTTTTTCGCGAGGAACCAGGTTGGGGCCAGGCCAATCTGGGCGAGCGACATGCCGAAGCGGGCGGCGGTGGAGGCGATAACGATGTCGCAGTGGAGGGCGAGTTCGTTCCCACCGGCGATCGCGTCGCCCTGGACGACCGCCACCACCGGCAGGGGGTAGTGCTCGATCGCTTCGAGGACAGCTTCGATCGGGCTGGCCCCGGGTGAATCAAGGGTGTCGGCACGTTCGCGGAGGTCGAGGCCGGCGCAGAAGACCGGGCCGTTCGCGCGGATGACGGCGACGCGCTCGGTGGCGGGCGGCTGTTCGCGGAAGGCGGCGTGGAGGCCGGAAAGCAGGTCCGCATTCATCGCGTTGCGCTTTTCCGGGCGATTGAGGGTGACGGTCTTGACCGGCCCGTTGGATTCGACGATGACGACGCTCATGTTCTCCTCCTGTCAGTGACTGCCCGAAGGCACTTCGGCGACGATGCCCGCGGCGAGCAGGCGGTGGTATTCGGCCTCGGTCCTGGCGAGGAGGCCCTCGATGACGTAGCGGTTCGCCTCCCCGAAGGCGGGACCCGGCCGTGCGACCGGCGCGGGGGTGGCGCTGAGCGTGAAGGCGACACGCGGGTAGGGCGTTGGCCCGACGCCGGGCGTTTCGACGTATTCGAAGCCGTGGCGGGCGGTCACATGCGGGTCGCGAAGGACTTCGGCGACATCGAGCACGGCGGCAGCGGGGACTCCGGCCTCCTGGAGGACGGACTGGGCCTCGTAGTGGTCGCGGGCGCGGGTCCATGCTTCGATCGGCTCGTGGAGGAGGGTGCGGTTGGCGTGACGCCCGGGCGGGCGGGCGAACCGGGGGTCGGAGGCGAGGGGCGGCTGGCCGATGACGCCGCAGAGCGCCTGCCACTGGGCGTCGTCCTCGACGGCGATGGCCACCCAGCTATCGTCGCCGCGGCAGGGGAAGACGCCGTGGGGGGCCATCCACGGGTGGTCGTTGCCGGTCCGCATCCGTTCGCGGCCGTTCATGGCGAAATCGATGCAGGCGTCGCCGACCACCTGGAATTCGCCTTCGATCATGGCGAGTTCAACGTGCTGGCCGATGCCGGTGCGGCGGCAGTGGCGGATGGCCGCAAGGGTGGCGAAGGCCGCGTGGACACCGGCGTTCTGGTCGCAGAAGAAGTTGCCCGGCTTCATCGGCGGGCCGTCGGGATAGCCGGTCAGGTGCGAGAGGCCGCTCATGGCGTCGACCCCGGGGCCGTAGGAGATGCGGTCACGGAAGGGGCCATCGAGCCCGAAGGCGGGCATCGAGACGAGGATGATGTCGTCGCGGGCCTCGCGGAGCTGGTCGTAGCCGAGGCCGAGGTTACCCATGACCCGCGGCGAGAAGTTCTGGACGACGGCGTCGGCGGTGGCGGCGAGTTCGAGGAAGAGGGCACGCCCGCCCGGCTTCGCGACGTCGAGGACGACGCTCCGTTTGCCACGGTTCAGCTCGTTCAGGAGCATGATCCGGTCGTAGCTGCGGTCGTCCGCGCCGTCCTTTCGGGGGGCGGTGCCGGCTGCGTGGAAGGGCCGCCCGTTCGGGGCTTCGACCTTGATGACCTCGGCGCCGAGGTCGGAAAGGATGAAGGTCGCGATCGGCCCGGCGACGGCGTTGGTGAAGTCGACGATGCGGATGCCTGCGAGCGGCTTCGCGGACGTGAAGAGCGGCGGCATGCCCGGGTCGCGCTCGACGGGCGCCTCGCCGCTGAGCCACTTTTCGGTGTGCGCACCGAGGGTAGGCGCCGGCCTCGTCTCCCACGGGGTGGCCGAAAAGCGAATCGGGGCGTCAGGCTGGAGCACAGGCCCGGCCCCGGGATGGTCGACGGTGACGAAGCTGCCGCGCTGGAGATGATGGGGTTCGGCCATCACCTCGCCGGGTTCGCGGACCTCAGTGAAGGGCAGGCGCAACGTCTGGGCCTCGGCGACGATCTCGGCCCGGGTACGGGTGGCAAGCCAGGGGTCCATGATCGCGTCGATCTCGTCGGCGTGGCCCATCATCGATTCGAGGAGGTCGGGCGCGAGGAGCCTCGGGTGGGGGATCAGGGCGGCGAGCAGGTCGAGGTGGCGGTTGTTCGAATGGCAGTGGACGAAGCCATCGAGACAGGGGCGAATGGTCGACGGGTAAGAGTGGCGCGCGGGGAAGCCGAGGAGACGGGTGCCGTTTCGTTTCGCCACCTGGCCGAAGAAGTGAGCGTTCTGTTCGACGCCACCGATGAGGAAGGTGCCGGCTTCGGTGACGGAGACGTCGACCACCTGGCCGCGGCCGGTCGATTCGCGGGCGAAGAGGGCCGTGAGCGCACCGAGGGCAGCATGGGCGCCGGCCTGGTAGTGGATGAGTTCGCCATAGGCCTTGAGCGGCTCACGTTCGGGCGAGCCGGTGAGCATCATGTAGCCGCTGGCGGCATAGGCGACGAGTTCGCTGCCGCGGTAGCTGGCGTAAGGCCCGGTGAGCCCAAAGGGGGTGATCGAAACGACGACGAGGCGGGGGTTCGCCCGCAGCAGTTCCGCGAAGTCGATGCCGGATGCGCGCAGGGCAGCGGGGTCGAGCGCGGAGACGAGCACGTCGGCATTCGTCACGAGCCGGGCAACGGCCGCGGCGAGGGGGAGCGCGCCGGGGACGACGCTCTCCTTGCCGGTGTTGAGGTGGAGGAAGAGACCGCTGCGTTCCGGGTGAGCGAGGTCACCGGGAAAGGGACCTTCGCGGCGGGTGCGGTCCCCCGCGGGCGGCTCGACCTTGACGACGCTGGCGCCGAGGCCCGCGAAGAGCTTGCCGCAGTACGGCCCCGCCACGCCTTCACCGACCTCAACGACCCGGAATCCTTCGAGCGGGCCCATCCGTCCTCCCCTCCCGGCTGCCTTCCCGGGGCATACGGATTCTAGGGGGAGACGCGGGGGAGCGTCAGGTGTCGGGGTGCAGGTCGTTGTTACTTGACGTGGTGTCGGCGGCCCCCGCTACCGGGCCACCCAGATGTGGGCGATGTAGGCGCCGGCCACGCCGCT
Organism: uncultured Anaerolineaceae bacterium; assembly: GCA_964438865.1. Taxonomy (GTDB): domain Bacteria; phylum Chloroflexota; class Dehalococcoidia; order Tepidiformales; family Tepidiformaceae. Next base: position 56,982 of record CAYTMI010000007.1, read on the forward strand.
ATCGCCGCCGATGACCTTGCCCTCCTTGTCATAGAAGACGTGGCTGTATTCCCACTCAATGCGCACGTCGCCGCTCTGGCTGACCCCGGCTTCGACCACGACACTGATGGAGTCCGAACTCCCCTCCTCGCTGTTCCCGCCGCGGACGTAGACGAGGCGCTGGCCAGAGAGGGTGGTCTTGACTTTGACGGCGTCCGGGAAGTCGCCCGGCGTCAGCCCGGTCTCCCAGGTGGTCCCCTTGAAGAAGTCGGCGGCAGCGTTGAGGTCGATGACGACCAATCCCTGGGCGACAACCTGGATCTGGAGCACATTGGCCACGACCTTCGCCACCACACCGGCGCCGCCCTCCGGGGTGACGGACCCAGAGACCTCCACGGTGAAGGGGTTCGAAACCCGGTAGTTGGGCCCCGGGTCGAACGGTGGCCTGAGGTCGCCGTAAATCGTCCCGCTGACTGGGAACGTCCCGGCGACTGCCACGACCTTCTTGTCCGAGACGATCGGCTCCCGGTCCCCAAACGCGGCGCGCGCGACGATGATGTGGAGACCCGCTTCGAGCCTGGTCGTGGCAGTGAAGGTGCGCCCCGAGCCCATCTGCGCGGGGACGTTGGCGCCGTCAACCTGGAAGCTGACGTTCACAGGGTTCGGCCCGGGGCCGAGCGTCCCCGTGAGGTCGAAGTCGCCGGCCTTGCTCGTGTCGCCGTCCACATCGACGGTGATCCTGGCGGGATACCAGCCTTCAACCTGGGGCCCGGACTCGGTGTACTCTCCGGGGCCGTTCACGACGGACCAGACCATTGAGCCCAGTTCGAAGGCCGCGTAGCCGGCGCTCACGGCGAAGAAGGCGCGGTTTCCCACCCACTTCGCCAGCATCGGCACCCAGGCGTCCTTGATGTTCTGTTGTTCGGCGATAAGGACGAACGTGATCATGAACTTGATCGCCTCGTACCCGGTGGTGGAGGCGAACCGCCAGACTCGCTCGCCAGCGGCAGTCCACGACAGCCCTCCCTCGGGCGCGGTGGCGAAGACGAACTCCTTGACCCCGGCGAGGATGAAGGCGCCGCTGCTCAGGAAGAGCCGGTAGTTCGCCTCCAGCTTCCCCGGGCTCGATGCGCCGATCCCTATCGCGTGCGTCGCGAGGGAGTAGAGGAAGTCGAACGCCGTCAGGTCCTTCATCATGTCGAATTCGAACCCAAGGTTGCCGTCGCCGAGGGGTACCGTGCGTTCGACGCCAGCGGTTGGGGGCCAGGTCCAGGTGAACGAGGTCGGCTTGCGGCGCCAGAGGAAAATGGGGGACTCGTCGGTCCCGCCGAAGGGCTTTCCGTCGAGAGTGACCTTGACGCCGTAGTAGGCGAAGGAGCCGTTGAAGAGCTTCACGTCATCGGTCTTGTTGTCTGCGTCGTCGTTGACGTGGACGTAGGTGGCCGGGTCCGTCTCGTCGTCGTCCGCGGTCGCCCACGCTGTGGAAGCGGCTGCCGCGACCGCCGCGGAGACCGGCTGGACGACGTTCATTACGTCGCTCGAAATGGCGACTCCCTGCTCGTAGAGTTCCGGGTGGGTCTCCCGGTTCAGGGGGTCGGTGGGGTTGGCGTCGATGGCCGAGGCGACCGCGGCTTCAAGGGCGGCCATCCCGGCGTGCTGGCGGACGAGGTTCGCCGCCGTGGCCCGGGTGTCGTCCGGGAGGCCGAGGATCGCCTGGTCGAAGAATGCGAGTGCGAACGCCGTCGAGGCAACGTTGAAGTCGATGACGGGCATCCCGGTGCCCATGTAGACCCCGGCCAGGACGGGTTTGCCCAGCGTATTCGTGGCGAACTGGAGCGTCGGCCGCCCGGCCGTGTGCACGACCTCCAATTCGTAGCGGCCCGCCGCCACCGGCGCTTCCGCTGTCGAACTGAGGACCTTGAACCCCGTCGTCGGACCCGCGGGCCAGGTGACCGCGCCTGTGGCCTGGACGTTCTGAACCGGAGGCTCGGCGTTGGGGTCAGGGTCGCCCTTCGCGAGGAGCGCGGCGTAGCCACGGGACTCCGCGGGGACGGATGCTCCCTCCGGGCCGGTACTGCCGTTCGCGGCAGAGGCTGCGATGAACAAGATGCTGACGACGAGACCGAGCTTGACGAGCCTGTGGGCGTACATTGCCATCCTCGCGGACCTGGCTACGGAAGTACTTTGACAGGGGGCGACGACGACCGTTACGGGCAGATGGTCCGGATTTCGAGGGTCGTTCGGACACGAATAGGCCGGATGCGAAGGGGGATGACGCCGTACGCCACGGCAGTCGCCGGCCGCACGGGCAGAGCGTCTGCCAGCCAGAGCGGAGCCGGGGCTGGCGCTATACTGGGGACGCGCGGCAAGGCCGTCGCGGCGTGCGGCTGTAGCTCAGTGGATTAGAGCATCTGTCTTCGGAACAGAGGGTCGGGGGTTCGAATCCCTCCAGCCGTACCACATTTCTGAGTCTTCGCTTGACGATAACGTCGCGCGTCCCGCCGCTCAGCCGGCTCTGGTGACCCAACTGGAGGGCCTACTCTCGCTGAAGTTTCAGCGCCGCAGTAAGGAGCACCGGTCGGGCGTGAGACCGAAACGCGTCGTCAATAGACGATTCTGCGCTCTTCGAGCGATGCAATCTCGTCACGTGGGATGCCAAGGACCTGGTGCAGCACGTATTCGTTGTGCTCGCCCAGCAGCGGCGCCGGGCGTTCGATGCGCGCGGGCGTGGCGGAAAGCTTCCATGGCGCCACTACCAGGTCGCGCCTGCCGAGCACCGGGTGGACAACGGGCTCAATGAATCCACGCGCTTCGAGCTGCCGGTCATGAGCGAGGCCGGCGGGCCCAAGGCATGGGAGCGCAGCCACACCGGCCGCCTGCAGGAGCTGCGTGGCTTCCTCCGCGCTGTGTTCCTGCGTCCACGCCTCCACCAGCCTGTCAAGCGCACGGCGGTTCTTCCGCCGCCCGGTGCCGGCGGCGAAGCGATCCTCACGTGTCCACCCCGGCTCTCCCAGGGTGCGGCGGAAGGCCATCCATTCGGCGTCGGAGCCCACGGCGATGGTTACCCACTCGTTGCCGCGACAGCGGTAGCTGTTGTGTGGCGCCATATGGGCGTCGTCGTTCCCGCGCCTGCGCGGCAGCCGGCCGGTGAGCTGGTACTCGGCGAAGAGGTGGCCGATCAGGCAGGTCACGCTTTCCGCGGACGAGAGGTCGATGTGCTGGCCTTCACCCGTCCGGGCCCGGTGGTTGAGCGCGCCCAGGATCGCGAATGCGCTCATCGTCGCCGACCGCAGGTCGACCGATCCGTAGAGCGGGACGGGCGCACCGCCCGCAACCCCGGTAACGGACGCCAGGCCGCCGATGGCGGAGAAGACCGGGGCGTAGCCTACGTACGTCCGTTCCGGGCCAGTTGAGCCCAGCGCCGAGGAACTCAACATGATGATGTCGGGCTTCACCTTGCGCAGATCCTCGTAGCCAAGGCCAAGGCGGTCCATGACGCCCGGGCGCATGTTCTGCACCGCCACGTCGCTGACTGCCACCAGGCGGCGCGCGATCTCCACCGCTTCCGGACGCGTGAGGTTGAGACGCACGCTGCGCTTGTTCAGGTTCAGGTCGTTGAAGATGGTCGAGGAGTCGTGGCCGGTGAAGCGTTGTCCCGTCGTGAGGGACGTCGAGCGCGTGTGGTCGAGCCGCTGGGCGCTTTCGACCTTGAGCACTTCGGCGCCCAGCAGCCCCAGCTGGAAGGTGCCATAGGGCCCGGCCCATGCCCAGGTGAAATCGACCACCCGGATTCCTTCCAGGGCCTTCGGGCTACCAGGAGTCGTCGTCAAGTTACTCCCGCTTCTGATCCTCGCTTCCCGCAGACCGGCGATCTCCTCGGGACGACGCGCCAGCGGAGTGCGAAGGATCCCTTCGTTGTGCTGGCCGAGCAAGGGAGCGGCGCGGGCGCCACGCCACGGAGATTCGGAAAGCTGGAACGCCATCTTCGGCTGCCGATGCCTGCCCGCCTCCGGGTGATCGACCGTAGCGAAGAAGTCGCGGGCCGCCAGCTGCGGCGAGTCGAGCAGCTCAGCAATGTCTTGCACCGGCCCAACGGGGCAGCCGGCTGCCTGTCCCACGTGGTAGATCTCGTCCTTCGTGTGCTGCCGGGTCCACTGGATGAGGCGCCGCTGGATCTCGCCGACAAGCTTCCCTCGCTGCTCGCGGTCCGCGTAACGCTGGTCCGCGGCCCACTCCGGATCCCCCATCATCTGGACCAGGGACCGCCACTGGTGGTCTTCGACGACGGTGATGACCACGTGTCCGTCCTTACACGGCAGGAGCCCGCCGAGGCGTGCCGGGGCCCGGTGATCCGGGGATTCGTCCCGGTTCCGGCTGCTGGAGATGTCCACGCGCTGGAGCGCCGCCAGCGCTTCGAACTTCGAGACGTCGACGTGCTGACCCACGCCGGCTGCCTGGCGGGAAAAAAGCGCGGCCAGCGTCGCCACGCCCGCGCTGAGCCCGCTGTCATACTCGCCGATGAAGCCGCCAGCCGTGATCGGGCGCCCGCCCTTCCTCTTCGGCACGCTCCCGCCTTCAGTGGCGTTGAAGAGGTTAATGGGGTGGGCCCGGTAGTCGCGGTAGGGGCCAGTCTGGCCGAATGGCGTAATCGACGTCATCACCAGCGCAGGGTTGAGCCTGGCGAGGTCGGCATAGCCGAGGCCCAGCGCAGGCAGATGTCCCGGTGGGCAGTCCTCGATGACCACATCGGCAGCCGTCGCCAGCTCCCGGAACAGGGCCTGTCCTTCGGCCGACTCGAGGTCGAGCGTGACTCCGAACTTGTTGGTGTTCAGGTGCACGAACACCGCGCTGCGCTCCGGGTGCGGGACGTTCCGGGGAAAGGGGCCGTAGGCTCTCGCCGGGTCCCCCGCAGGCGGTTCGACCTTGATGACTTCAGCGCCGAGATCGGCCAGCAGCCGGCCGCAGTACGGTCCCGCAATGAAGCTCGCGTATTCGAGCACCATTGTTCCGGTCAGTGCACCCATCTGGCCTCCGCGTCGGCGAGCAAGCCGGCGGCGTCAACACCCGGGAGGCGAAGGTTCAAACGCCAGGAGTCCAGCGCGCGATGCTTGCAGGCTTCGACACGAGTCACGGCGTCAATTCTACCGGCAGCGCGGCTTGAGGCGGCCGCGCCCGCAGCTGAGCCTCCTCGGCGAGGTGGGACGCCGCACCAACATGGACCACGCGCACGCTCACAGCTGGCACATTCGGGCCTACGCTACGGTCGGCGATGGGCCATGGCCCGGGCGTCGATTTCGAATATGATTTGGTCCCTTGCTCTACCGTCGAGTCGCATCGTGTATCCAGGCGGTGCGGTGAGGGCCATGGGTTGAGCTTGTCGCACGCCAGGTGTGATAGCCCCGCTCAACCCGGCGACGGAAACAGACGAGGCCCTGGCGAAGGAGGGGTTCATTGGCTCAAGCAGAAGTTGAGGTGGAATTGCTCAAGCGCGTGCTGATAGGCAACCGCGGCGAGGTCGCCATACGCATCGCCAGGGCTGCCTCCGCACTCGGCATGGAGTCCGTCGGTGTCTACGCGCCCGCCGACTCGCTCGCCCTCCACACCCGCGTCACCACGCAGATGCTGGAGATCGGTGGGACCGAAGGGAGAACGGGCGACCCCGTGGCCGCATACCTGGATGCCGGGGCGCTGATCCGGGCCGCAAAGGTGAGCGGTTGCGATTGCGTCCACCCGGGCTATGGCTTCCTTTCCGAGAGCGCCTCATTTGCCGCGCTCTGTGCCGCCGAGGGTCTGGCCTTCGTTGGCCCACCGCCCTCCGCGCTCTCGTTGTTCGGTGACAAGGTCCGGGCGCGCTCGTTCGCGCAGTCCATCGGGATCCCGGTCGTGCCCGGAAGCACCGAAGCACTGGCATCACCGGAGGACGCGTTGCGGGTGGCAGCCGGCCTCGGCTATCCAGTCATGCTCAAGGCGGCGGCGGGTGGCGGCGGCCGCGGGATGCGCCTGGTCGAAGCGGCGAAGGATATGGCCGAGTCGTTTGAGCGCTGCCGTAGCGAGGCCCAGGCCGCCTTCGGAGACGGTACCCTCTTCCTCGAGAAAGTCATTGCCCGGCCGCGGCACATCGAAGTACAGGTCCTTGCGGATGCACATGGCAATGTGATCCACCTTCACGAGCGGGACTGCTCGGTCCAGCAGAGACACCAGAAGGTCGTCGAGATCGCGCCCGCGCCCGGGCTGGATGCCCCCCTTCGAGAGCGGCTCCTGGCCGATGCGGTGAAACTCGCCCGGGCCGCCGGGTATGTCAACGCTGGTACGGTGGAGTTCCTCGTCTCCCCCGAGACAGGCGAGCACTTCTTCATCGAGTGCAACCCGCGGCTCCAGGTCGAGCACACCGTGACCGAACAGGTGACAGGTGTCGACATTGTCGAGGCGCAGTTCCGAATCGCGTCGGGCGCGTCGCTCGCCTCGATGGGCCTTGGCAACCAGCAAGCCGTACCTGGCCCGCGTGGCTTTGCGGTGCAGGCGCGCGTGGTCGCAAGAGGGCCGGGCTCCATCACCGCCTACAAGGAACCGGCCGGTCCAGGTGTGCGGGTCGACGCCTGCGGTTACCTCGGCTACGCCCCCCCGCCGCAGTTCGACCCGCTGCTCGCGAAGGTCATCGGCTCGTCCAACTCCTCCTCGTCATTCGTCTCGGCCGTCGATCGGACGCTCCGCGCGCTCGACGAGTTTCACATCGCGGGACTGCCTACCAATCTCCCCCAATTGCGCGCCATCCTGTCGCACCCGCGCTTTCGCGGTGGAGATGCCAGGACGACGTTCCTCGCCGAGCAAACCGAGATCCTGAGCGCGTCGTTCTCTAACGGCAGTGGGCCCCTGTCCCTCTTTGAGCAGCAGGCAACAATCAAGGCCGTCAACACCGGCCCCCGTGCTCTTTCGCCCGCCGCGGCTCCCCCATCCCTCATGCCCGCACTGGAGGTGGCTGCAGGAATGCGAGCCGTGGAGTGTCCACTGGCGGGCACCGTGGTGGAGCTGGGGGTGAGCGAGGGCGACGCCGTGGCCGAGGGTGACACCATCCTGGTGATCAGCTCGATGAAAATGGAGACCGTGGTCGCCGCGCCGTGTTCGGGCGTGGTGACCGCAGTGCAGCGACTGGCCCCCGGCCATCAGGTCGCCGCCGGGCAAGTATTCGCAGTGATCACGCCGGCGAAGGTTCAGCCAGCGCGACACGCTGCCCCGCACCAACAGCACGGCGAGCAAACATGGGCCCCTGTCCTGGATGAGATCTACACCCTCCAGAGCATCGCCCACGCCAGGCTGGCACCGGGCTCGGACGACCCCGGGGTCGTCCGGCAGCGCGGTCGTGGCAAGCTCACTTGCAGGGAGCGCATCGCCCTGCTGCTGGACGACGGCTCGTTCCGGGAGGTGGGTAGCGCCACCGGCTTCGCCTCCTACGACGACGAGGGCCGCGTGGCGGACTTCACACCCGCCAACCACGTTGGAGGCTGGGGCGCCATCGATGGCCGTAGGGCAATCGTTTGCGCCGACGATTTCACGTCGCGTGGTGGGCATGCCGACGGGGCGATCAGTGCGAAGAGCGGTTACCTGGACCGCCTCTCCCTCGAGCTGCGCGTCCCTTCCATCAGGTTGCTCGATGGCTCGTCCGGCGGTGGCAGCGTTGCAGCGATGGTGCCCGCGCAGAAGAAGGAAGGCGAGAGCAGCGCTCAGGAGAGCACGGGTGCGATCACCGCGGGCAGACCGCGCGTCACTGGTGGAGGCGGATCGTTCTTGCCGGGGCACCTGGGCAGCACGATGTTCACGGAACAGCTCACGACCGTCCCGGTGGTCAACATGCTGCTCGGGAGCGTGGTGGGCATTGGCGCCGCCAAGGCGGTGCTTGGTCACTTCGCCGTCATGGTTCGCGACATCGCCCAGCTCTTTGTGGCCGGCCCTCCGGTGGTAGCCCACGCGATGGGTTACGACATCTCAAAGGAAGACCTTGGTGGGTGGCACATCCACTGCAAGAACGGTTCGGTAGACAACCTCGCGGAGACCGAGCAAGAGGCGGCCGAGATGACCAGGCGCTTCCTCTCCTACCTGCCCTCGAGCGTCTACGAGTCACCCCCCGTGCTGCCCCCGAACCACGCGGACCCGGCAGACCGCCGCGATGAGGAACTCTTCAGCCTCATCCCTCGCAAACGCACCACGACCTTCGACATCCGCAAGGCGATCACACTGATGGCCGACGAGGGCTCGTTCTTCGAGATCGGACCCCTCTGGGGCACGGACCAGGTAACCGGGTTCGTTCGATTCAACGGCCATCCCCTGGGCGTCATCGCTTCGGACAGCCGGCACGTCAACGGCGGTGCCCTCACCGCGGACGGCTGTAGCAAGCTGACGCGGCACCTGGACCTCTGCGACCTGTTCCACATCCCGATACTCAACCTGGTCGACAACCCGGGATTCGCCGTGGGTTTGGAGCACGAGATCACCGGCACGATCCGCAAGGGCGGGGAATGGATGGTCGCCTTCGCTCAGGTCGGCGTGCCCATCTTTACGGTGCTCATGCGCCGGAGCTTCGGCGTGGCCGGGAACAACTACGTGACGCCACAGTCACGACCGTCGGTTCGCGTGGCCTGGCCGGCCGCGGATGTCGGTGGCATCCCGCCGGAAGGCGGTATCGAGGCCGCCTACAAGCGGCAACTCGCGGAGGCTGAAGACCCGGCTGCGTTACGAGCGGAGCTGAACGCGCGGATCGAGAGCGCGCGCGGACCACTGGGGCCGGTGTCCCGGTTCCAGATCGAGGAGATCATCGACCCCAGGGACACCCGGCGCCTCATCTGCGAGTGGGTCGAGACCGCGTACAAGCTGGCCTCGCACCCCGCCCGGCTCGTCCCGAGGGCGCTTCAGTTCCGGCCGTAGCGGGTCGTCGGGGTGGATCTCGCGGAACGCGGTCGTCCGGGCGCGGCGCCCCCTTCAGGCCCCGGTGCAAGTCAGATTAGACCCTCGCCGCGAAGCCTCTCGATGACGCCCGCGAAGTCGCCTCTGTAGAACCCCTCGCCGGCGGCCGCAACCCGGAAGAAAGCGTCGGGCTCGGTTTGGATCCGTGCTCCCCCCGCCCGCATGGCGCCGAACAGCAGCTCACGCGCCTCCTCATACCGCCCTCCGAGCGGTGGCCTCAGCTCGTCACGCTCGGGAAGCGGCGGGAATAGGGCGTGGGGTTCGGACTGGTACCAGTAAGCGACCGAGCTGTACTCGTTCCCGAAGTTGTTTGCGTGGCCGTGTTCGATGGTCCAGCGAATGGAACTCCGGAAGCGGATCGGGTCGTGCAGGTACCAGCGGTACATCCCGACGAGGCCCGCGTAGTCGGGGGACTCGATGAGATGAAACCCACTGTAGGGCCCCGCGTACTCGACGGCTGGACAGGCGCCTCCGCCGAAGATCTCCTCCGAGCCGGTGCCGTGGATCGCGGGTGGCCAGGGCTCGCCATCGATGAACACCATGTCGTCGCCCTCGCCGTACCAGCCGCCGGCAATATTGTTCACCTCGAGGACGAGGCCCACCATCTGGCCCTCGCCAAAGGCTTCGAGGGCGGTGTAGTTCTCGGCACCGTCAAGGTTGACCGCATCGTGGAGCTGGACGTTCGGTTGACCGCCGACGGCGGCTGTCGGGCGTTCCTGCCGCCACTGGGCGTGGAAGCGAAGCGTCTCGTCCGGGAGAGGGTCCGCGTACGTCTCGTAATCGATGTGGTACCAGAATGCCGGGAGCATCCCGCCGAGGCGGCGATCGCCGCGGTTCTCAAGCGTGACCCGGGCGCCGTCCCCGAACGGCATTGGGAAGTAGGCGTTGAGCCCATGTGAGGACCCGCCGCCCGGGTTCACGGTCACAAGCTGGCTGTGGAACGGCCTCACGCGGGCATGGGCGATGGCAAAGAAGTCGCCCAGCGGCACTTCCACCGAGGGGCTTTGCTCGCCGTCCCAATAGCAGCGAAGGATGGCATCCCGATAGTCGGTGAGCTCATAGAAGGCGAGCGCGCAGTAGAAGTGGGTGATACAGCCCGGTCCTGGCTGATCGAGGAGGGTGGCCGTCTCGCCGGGTCCGATGGTCAAGTAGTCACGGTTGCCGCCGCTTCGGTCCCACGAGGAACCGCGGTGGCTTCGTGCCCGAGTCGCCGTGAACAGGTTTCGCCAGGGGTGGTCGTCGAGCGGATGAGCCGGTGAAGTCACGATCGCCTCCAACCGAGAGTGTGTGGCACGTCGCGCCGCAGTGATCCTCCCTTGCGCTCCCCCTCAGCGCGTGATGCCGGCGGCAGCCCGGGCGTCGTCCTTTGCGCGTTCGAGGTCGTATTCGCGCATGGTGACGATTCGCTGGGCCGCGAGCCCGCCGCCCGCCGCGATCGTCGTGACCAGCTCCCAACCGCCGTATGAGTCCGCCGTCAGGTCCCGGATGAGGTTGTAGACGCGCATGCGGTCCTCGACCTCCACGTCGTTCTTTGTGTGGAGGTACTTGTTCAGCGTCTTCGTGATCTCTTCGTTGCGGTAGTCGGCCTCCGTGGGGAGCGTGAGCACCAGCCCGCCGCTCATGTCGTGCAGCTTCTGCACCATGCTGTGCCAGTTGTTTGCCCCGTGGAACTTGCCCACGTTCACGGCCATGGGGTCGGGGTAGACCATCCCTGTCTCCGTCACCTTGAAGTTCTTGATGGCGTGGTCGAGCGACATGCGCAGCATCTCCGCATAGAAGACGAGGTCCGAGATCTTCTCCTGGATGTGCGAGGCCTTGTGAATGCCGTTCATCTCGCAGAGCAACTGCGCCGTCCCGACGAGGAGGCGCGAACGCTCGACCAGTGCGATGAGGCCGCCCACGCGCTCCCAGAGGCCGAGCGAGTGCGCGAGCACGCCTGCCAGCTGGTATTCGCCCGCCAGGAAGACGCGATCCCAGGGCACGAAGACATCGTCGAAGACCACGAAGCCTTCCGGCGCGTTGTGCTTGGCGCTGAGGGGGTAGTCCATCTCGCTGAGGTTCGGGCGGGCATAGGCGCGATTGATGATTCTCACGCCCTTCGTGTTGGTTGGGATCGAGAAAGAGACAGACCACTGCTCCTCCCCCGGCCCCATCGCCTTCGTCGGCATGACCGTCTGCTCGTGGACGAGGCTCGCACCGCTGATGTGCAGCTTCGCCCCGCGCACGACGATGCCGTCGGCGTTCTTGTCGAGGATCCGCATGTAGAGGTCCGGGTCGTCCTGGTCTTTCGGGTGGCGCGAACGGTCGCCCTTCGGGTCGGTGATGCACTGGTCGGCGCGAAGGTCGTTGTCGCGGCAGTGCTTGTAGACGCGCTCGATGTTCTCGGCGTACTGGCCGTTCACCTTCGCGACGTCGTCCTTGATGTTGTACAGCGCCATAAGCACGGCCGAGACGGCGGTACTGATGCTCGTCATGTGCGAAAGCTCGATGCGCTTCTCGAGGTCGTCGACGCTCCTGGGGATTTTGAAAATGCGGTGCGCGAGCGTCCCGTCCTCCGTCTCGTAGGTCCGGATGTCGCGCGTCGCGGGATCGTCGTAGACGTAGTCCGCGGCGGCGTTGGCTATGGGGACGTCGAACCACTCGTTCTTCGTGATGTCGGGTACGGACTCGCCAGCGATGTAGGTGACGCGGCCGTCGCGCAGGCTTTCGCGGTACCACTGAGGATTCTTGAGGCCCATGATGTGCTCCTTCTCAAGCGGCGCCAGACGGCCGCCGCGGGTGGGTGAGACGTTCGTCCGAGCCGATCGATTGGGCCTGCCGAACAGGACGCGAGGGGCGGCTACAGCGCGTTGCGCGTTCCGGCCGCTCCGGGGGTCGCGGCGGCGGCGTGCTGGGCGCGGGTGCGGGCGATGTCCCACATGGGAACGGCATCGGCCAGGTCGGTGATCGCGGCCCAGTTCGCTTCGAACCAGTTCGCGTCCGGGTTGCTGGCGGGATCGACGGTGACGCCGGGAGTCTTGACGAAGGAGCAGCGGTTGAAGGCGCCTCCGCCCGCTTCGATGATGATCCCGCTCTCCAAGCACTGGGGGGAAGCGAGATAGGTGACAGCCGGCGCGACGAGTTCGGGACGGGTCAAGGCCTGCCGTTCTTCGGACATCAGGCTCATCGTCATCCGCGTGGCGGCGAGGGGGGCGATGATGTTCACCATCACGTTGTACTTGGCGCCTTCGAGCTTGGCGACGTTCATCAGGCCGACCATGCCCGCCTTCGCGGCGCCATAGTTCGATTGCCCGAAGTTGCCATAGAGCCCTGCCGACGAGGTCGCGAGGACGACGCGCCCATACGACTGCTGGCGGAAGACGGGCCAGGCGTGATGCATAAGCGTGTAGCAGCCCTTGAGGTGGGTGCGGAGCACGGCGTCCCAGTCTGCCTCGTTGAGGTTATGGAGGGCTGCATCGCGCAACATGCCGGCGTTGCAGACGATCGCGTCGACGCGCCCCCAGGTGTCCACCGCCTGGCGGATGGCGTTGTATGCCCCCTCGTCGCTGCCGACATCCTCATAGGCGGCGATGGCCTCGCCGCCAGACGCCCTGATTTCGGCCACGACTTCGTCCGCGGGGCCCCCGTCCTCTCCGCGACCGTTGAGATCGCAGCCGTTGTCGGCGACGACGACCTTCGCGCCGTGGCGGGCGAGGTCGAGGGCGTAAGCGCGGCCGAGGCCACGACCTCCACCCGAGACGATGGCGACATTGCCTGCAAGCGAAACGGACATGCGAGAGAGACCTCCCTGGGTCGTGGCTGCGTGCCGGGCATACTACGCCCCCCGATTAAGGCCGCCTAGGGTGCGGATGCGCGGCTGATGCTATCGCGCGTTCGGCCGTGACCCTGCACGATGGCCGGGGAGCGTCCGCGATGCGGGGCCGTCCTGGGGTCACTCATGCTGTCCTCTCCTCTTGACCGGCCTGAACCCGTCGCCCGCGTCGCCGACCTGATGTCCACCTTCCGCCCCGCCTGGTTCCTGTGCGGCGGCTGGGCCGTGGATGCCTGGCTCGGCGGCCAGACCCGCGAGCACGGGGATGTCGACATCGCCATCTTTCGCGACGACGAACGCGCGATCTTCGACCACCTTGGCAGCTGGCGACTGGTCGCCCACGACACCCCGGACGCCTCCCACGACGATCCATGGGACGGCCGTCCGCTCGGGTTCCTCGAGCCCGGGACGCGAAACGCCCCGACCCATCTCCACGGAACCCATCCTGACCTCGACTTCACGCTCGAAGTCCTGATCAACGAGCACTCCGGCGGCGACTGGGTCCTGGGGCGCGAACCCCGGGTCACGCTGCCGCTACGCCAGAGTGCGGGACGATCCGCCTGGGGCGTTCCGACCGCGGCCCCGGAACTGCTGCTTTTCTACAAAGCCACGGCCTACTTCGGCATGGAGGGGATGAAGGACCGTCCCCAGGACGAGGCCGACTTCCTCGCGCTTCTCCCGGTACTCGCGGACGACCAACGGCGGTGGCTCTCGCAGGCGATCTCGCTCGCCCGTCCCGGGCACCCGTGGCTCGCGCATCTCTCGGGCTAGCCTCCGCGCTCGCACGTCGTGAGGTTGCGAAAGCGGGGGCTGACCGCCAAGATGCCCACGCGAGCGGGACACCTGTCCGCCGCAACGGAGCGATGGCATGGCGGATGTAGCCTCCAACGAGCTTGGACCGGCGGCCGGAGAGCGGTTCCCGGAGATGGTGTTGACCGGCCTCGACGGCGCGCCCGTCAGCCTCCACGCGGACCGCGCGGGGAGGCCCGCGCTGGTCGTCTTCTATCGCAGCGCCCGGTGGTGACCGTTCTGCAAGACGCAGCTCGTTGAGCTGCAAGGGATCGTGGAACAGCTGGCCCGGGCCGGGTACGCGCTCTATGCGGTGAGCTACGACAGCGTGGAGGTTCTCGCCGGCTTCGCCCAGAAGTACGGCATCAGCTACCCGCTCCTTTCGGATGACGGGAGCAGGGTCATCCGGGAGCTGGGGATCCTCAACCACGAGGCGGCTGAGCCGGTCTTCGGCATCCCCCATCCCGGCACCTTCGTCCTTGACGCCGACGGCGCGGTCCGCAGCAAGCACTTCTACCCGAGCTACCGGGAGCGCGACACCGGTGTGGGCGTGCTCGAACACCTGCTCGGCATCGACGGCGGCGGCCACGGTGAGCACCGCGAGGCCGCGGCGAGCGGCATCACCGCCAGGGCGTGGTTCGACAAGGGCACCTACGCATGGGGGCAGCGCGTCTGGCTGAACGTGGAACTGGAGGTCGCTCCCGGGCTGCACGTCTACGGCCGGCCGATACCGGGTGGGTACTACCCGCTGGAGGTAACGGTCGCGCCCATCGAACGAGTCGTGGTCGGCGCGCCGGTGTTGCCGCCCCCAAGGCCGTTCCGGATCGCGGGGCTCGACGAACAGTTCGCGGTCTACGATGGCCGGGTCCGGGTCGCGATGCCGCTCACGTTCATGATCGTCGACGGCGGGACGCTCAACGTCGCGGTCACCGTTTCGTACCAGGCGTGTTCCGCGACCGACTGCCTGCCGCCAATGTCGGTTCAGTTTGTCCTGCCAGTAGCGGAAGAACCGCTCGTCGAGCGACCCTCGGCAAGGTGATCAGATCGCGCGGGCGTTGACACCTATCGTTCATCGGACCCGCGGCTGGCGCCCCGGACCCCCTTCGCGGCCGCTCCTCCCGGGCGCTCGCCATTCCCGCCAGTCGCTGATTCTGCGACGATGCGCCCGGAGGCTCCGGATGAGGGGCCGGGGGGAGCGGGAATGCGCATCTGCGTCATCGGCAACAGCGCCACGGCCGGCCTGGGGCTCGCGGAGCAGTCGCTGGCCTGGCCGTGGCTCGCCGCCTCCCAGCTTTCCGCGTCCATCGACGAACCCGTCGACGTGCGCCACGTCCTGTTCGCCCCCATGGGCAGTCGCGCAGCCGGCTTCGCGCTCTCGAAGGTGGAGGAGTCAGACCCGGACGTCGTCGTGATCGCGGTGGGGTCGTATCTCTGCGCGATTGGCACCGTCGGCGAGCGGGTGCGGCGGCGATTTGGGGGGCGCGCCTACGGTCTCTTTCGCCGCACCGAACTCTGGTTCGAATCGCGCACCGGCAACCGCCGCGACGCCTTTGGCCGCGTCAACCGCGCCGGGCGCTGGCTTGCGCGCCGGGTCATCGGCACCGCCACGATCACCACCATCGACGACGTCGTGAACGTCTTCAGCGACCTCCTGCGGCTCCTCTCCCAGCGCGAAGGCCTCCACGTGGTCGCCCTTGCAGAGCCGCAATGGCCAAAGCGCACCGCGAAAGAGAACCCCGGCGCGGCCGAGGCGCTGGTCGCGGTCACTAAGCGGGTGCAGACGGTCGTGGATGCCCGCCGTTTCCTCTGGGCCGACTCCGGCCCCAGCTACGATGCAGCCCCCGACCGCGAGGCGCTCTACCTCCCGGATGGCGTCCACAAGACGGTCGAGGGCTTGCGAATCCAGGCCGGCCTCGTTGTCCAGTCGCTCATCGGCGAATGCGGCCCCTACGCGGACAGGGTCAAGGCTGCGCCAGCGACGTAGGCGGCGCCTGTACACCCCCACCCACCGGCCGTATAACTGCCCCATCACCCGCACCGAGCGCGCTCATGGACACTTCCCCATCCCGCGAACCGATCCCCTACGTCGAACGCAGCCGTTCGTACTACCTGGCCCAGGGCTACGACAACCCCTACAACTGGGCACAGCACGACGACGTCCCCTTCGCGCCCCTCAAGAAGCCGCTCTCGCAGACGCGCCTCGGGCTTGTGACCACCGCCGCGCCATTCCAGCCGGAACTCGCCGACCAGGGCCCCGGCGCCCCCTACAACGCCGAGGCCAAGTTCCACCGCGTCTACTCCCTCCCCACCGCCGTGCGGCCCGACCTGCGCATCTCCCACGTCGGCTACGACCGCAAGCACACCTACGCCGACGACCAGGACGCCTACTTTCCCCTCCCGCATCTGCAGGCGCTCCAGGCCGAAGGGCGCATCGGCTCCCTCACCGCGCGCTTCCACGCCGCGCCGACCACGCGCAGCCAGCGCACCACGATCGAACAGGACGCCCCGGCGATCCTCGCGCGGCTCCGCGAAGACGGCGCCGAGGCCGCGGTCCTGGTGCCCATCTGACCGGTCTGCCACCAGACCGTGAGCCTGGTTTCCCGCCACCTCGAAGCGAACGGCATCCCCACCGTCGTCATTGGCGCCGCCCGCGACATCGTCGAACGCTGCGGCGTCGCCCGGTTTGTCTGGAGCGACTTCCCCCTCGGCAACCCCTGCGGCCGCCCCGGCGACAAGGCGATGCAGCGCTCGATCGTGGGCATGGCGCTCGACCTGCTCGAATCCGCGACCGCGCCGCGGACGACTGTGCAGACGCCCTACGAGTGGTCGCCGGATCATTCCTGGAAGAAGGATTTCTGGAGCCTCGAACTCAGCGCCGAACAGCTTGCCCGGCAGAAGGAAGACTTCGACCGCCAGAAGGAGATCGCCCGCCAGAAGCGCGAGCCGGAGTGCTGACCGGGCAGACCCTGGCTATACCCACCAGCTGCCGGTCCGCCGCATCTCCCTGCTGATCGGGTAGCCGGTTACCTGCCGGAAGGGGACGAATCCCAGCCGTTCGGCAAGGCGCGCCGAGGGCACGTTGCCGGCGCCGCAGGTCCAGGACGGGAGCCACCCCCGCTCGCGGCATTCGCCAAAGAACGCCCGCGCCGCAGCCGCCGCGACGCCACGCTGGCGCGAGTCCGGCGCCGTCCCGATTTCGATCTCCGCCTCCACTTCGCCTGGCGGGCCGCCGACGGCGCAGGCGCAGCAGAAGCTCGCGAGCACGCCGTCGGCACGCACCACGGCCCAACCCCCGGCGCGTCCTGCGAGCGCATCCGGCCCGCCCCAGACGTCGGCCACCCACGGGTCTACGCGTCCCTGGAACTGCCGCGCGAGGGCGCCGTCGATCCGGCGAAGCG
This sequence comes from uncultured Anaerolineaceae bacterium, assembly GCA_964438865.1. GTDB lineage: Bacteria > Chloroflexota > Dehalococcoidia > Tepidiformales > Tepidiformaceae. The sequence goes on from CAYTMI010000007.1 coordinate 73,914, forward strand.
ACCATCCTTCCGGGAGCGCGGGTGGTGGTGGCGCCGGTTCCAGTGCCGTCCCCAGGTGGTATTCGTTTCGCCACTCGTACCGCGCGAAGAGGGGGTCGAGCGCGCGCCTCCAGCCATCGCTGGCCGCCCACAGCCCCGTCGGTTGGTCCGGGAGGTAGCGGTCCAGGAACTCCGGCATCCAGGCATCGACAAGGTCCCCGCGCGGTTCGCCGATCGCAAAGGCCCAGCCCGAGTTGTTGACGACGACCGCCGACCGCGGCGCCGCGGTGTCATCCACGTGGACGCTCCCCGGCATGGAGCCGTCGAGCACGGAATGGACGAAGGCCATGTGGCCAGCCGCTTGCCGCGCGGGGACGAGCGGGAGGATTCGGGCGAAGGCGGGGCGTTCGAGCTGGTTCACAGCGCCCGATTATGCCACCCGCCCGTGGCTACGTTTCCTTGATCCCCATGTCGATGTTGAATTCACCAGCGTCGAGGAGGAGTGGGACCACGAGCCGCGTCAGGTTGAATGTGGCGAAGGAGATGCCGGCGCCCACCATCAGCACCGGCGGGGACATGTCGTTGGGGATGCCCCCGCGCTGGAGGGCAATCCCGGCCTGGCCGGTGATGACGTTCGCGAGCTCGGCGATGGCGCTCTGGGCCATCTCGTCCAGTTCGCTCACGTCTTCGCCGATCATGGCCGAAGAGAGCCGCCGCGCGGTGTCCAGCGACATCGAGTAGATGACCAAACCGGCAATCCCGCCGGTGACGGCGATGAGGGCGCTGACCTCGCCGCTGGGCCGGCTGGACCGCAGGCGATGAACGAGGCCCTTGCGCACGGTCTGCCCGCACATCTGCATGAGGACGCGGCCGGCGGCATCGACGATCGGCCCGGCGATGGCAAGGCGGGGCCGGTCCGGGGCGCCAACAGCTTCTCTCGCCCCTTCGGCGACCGTGACTTTCGCAACCTGCATGAGAGCTCTCCGCTTATGCCGCGCCGTGCGGCCGGTGGTCCGTCATCGTTCCAGGTACAGCGTCTTCACCGAGCGGAAGAACCGCCGGCGAAGGATGGGATTTTCGCTTACATCGACTTCGGGGCGTTCGAGCACCTTGCATTCGCGGCCGAACAAGTCCGTGAGGAGCACGCTCATCTGGTCTGAGGTCACGCGGACCCACTGGCGGGAGTTGCCGTAGCCGATCATCACTTCGATCGCGGCATCCTTCGGGTAGGCGGGCTCGAGCGCATGTCCCCAGATCGCCAGTTCCTTCAGCCGGTACTTGCGGCAGAAGAGGGTAAGGGCCCCGGGATCCGGCAGTGCGAAACCGAGGTGCTGCGGCAGCGGCTCGGGGTAGGCACCGAACGGATCCTTCCGGTTGGGGTCAAAAACTATCGAACGAGCGCTCATCTCCCTGAGCATCGAGTGGATCGCTCCCGGGTCTCAGTGGCAGTCGCGTGGACGCCCGGTGGACGGATGGTGGAGGCCGCTAGAACTCCATGATCGCGCGCCCGGCGATCTTGCCCTGCTCCAACGCGGCCGTCGCCTCGACGATCTGGTCGATTCGGTAGCGCGCCGTGACCATCGCGTCCAGGTCGAGGTCGCCTTCGTGAAACCAGCGGAGGAACATCGGGAAGTCACGGTCTGGACGGCACGACCCGCCGATGCTCCCGATGTACCTCTTCTCGTTCAGCAAGAGGTCGACCGCCTGGATCTCCGCCGGGGTCTGGGGGACGCCGACGAGAACGGCCGTCCCGCCGCTCTTCGCGCCGAGCACTCCGCTCCGGGCCGCCGGGAGGATCTGTTCCATCGTCTTGCGGACGCCGATGCAGTCGAAAGCGAAGTCGACCCCGGCCAGGGGCTGCCCCAGCATGTCGAACTCCGTCGCGCTCTGGGTCAGCTCGCGGATCTTCTCCACCGGGTCGACCTGGGAGGCGTTGATGCCCACGGTGGCGCCGAACTTCATCGCGAACGCCAGCTTCGCATCGTCAAGGTCCACGGCGATGATCGGGTCCGCCTCCACCACTTTCGCCGCCGCGATCGCGGAAAGCCCGACGCCGCCAACCCCGAAGACGGCGACGCTCTGGCCCTTCCGTACCCCCGCCGTGTGGTAGACCGCGCCCGCACCGGTCATCACCGCGCAGCCGATGATCGAGGTCACGTCGGTCCGGACGTTCTTCGCGATCTTCACGACATACTGCTCGTCGGCGATCGTGTTGTCGGCCCAGGTGAAGACGTTGCCCGCTCGCGCGATCACGCCGCCACCGATGTCGAGGGCGACGCCTTCCGCCCGGCGGGTGGCGCGTTCGCCGTCGCGCGGCACCCAGGTCACCATCACATGGTCTCCCTCGGTCACGTGGCGGACTTCGCGGCCCTTCGCCAGGACCACGCCCGTGGATTCGTGGCCGAGGATCTGGGCGGCCCCCGTGCGCGGCCGGTGCATCTGGTGGAGCTGGCTGTGGCAGATGCCGCTCGCGAACTGCTTGACCACCACCTGGTAGGGGCCGGGGTCCGGCAGCTTCACTTCGTGGACCTGGAGCGGGCCGGGTTCGCCCGGTACGACGACAACGCGTGCGGGGGTGGGCATGGACGGTCCTCCTGCGGATGTCCGGCGATTCTACCGGACTCCCCAGCACCCGTGGGCGCGAGTGGGACTCGCTACTCCTGGATGACCAGGACCGTAACCAGCCCGAAGAACCCGGCCGGGCTTTCCGCGTGGGAGAGCACGTGGCAGTGGAACCCCCAGAGCCCGACTTCGTTGCAGTCGATGATGCAGTCGAACCGGTTGCCCGGCGGGACGTCGATCGTGTCGCATTCGTACGGCGGGTTCACCGGGTAGCCGTCACGCTGGAACACCGTCATCGAAAGGCCGTGCAGGTGCATCGGGTGGTAGAGCATGCCTTCGTTCATCCAGCGCACCAGCAGCTTCTCGCCCTTCTTCGCCACGAGCGCGTCCGTCGCTGGGAAGCTCTTCCCGTTGAGAGTGAAGCCCAGCGCCACGTCGTTCATGATCAGGATGGCTTCTTTGTCGTACTTCGGGTACGTGGACTTGTCTTTGGGCTCGACGATGAAGGCGCCGAGCAGGCCCCGGTTCACCTGGTCCGACGAGTTGTGGTGCGAGTGGTACATGTGCGAACCCTGGTTTCGCAATTGGAACTCGTAGGTGAAGGTCTTGCCCGGCTGGATCGGGTTCTGGGTAACGTAGGGCACGCCGTCCATGGCGTTCGGCAGCCGGATGCCGTGCCAGTGGACGGCCGAGCTTTCGGTCAGGTTGTTCTTGACGTTGACCTTGATCTTGTCGCCTTCGGTGACCCGGATCGTGGGCCCGGGGATCATGTTGTTGTAGCCGCGGCCCTTCAGGATCACGCCCGGCGAGACTTCCCAGTCGACTTCGTCCATCGTCAGGTCGAAGACCTTGACGTCGCCTTCGAGCTTGGGCTTGAGTTCGACCATGCCCTTGCCCTTGGTCAAGGGGGTCGTCTGGTTCTTGAGGAAGTCCTCGACGCCCTTCTTGTGGTCGTTGTCCATCTTCTGCCAGTCGACCTGGGCCGTGACGCCACCATGGCCCCCTCCGCCGGCCGGCGTGGTGACGGTGGGGCTTCCCGAGGTCGTCGTCCGACCCGCCGCCGGCGCCGACGAGTCGGCACAGGCGGCCGCGACGCCGCTGGCCAGTATTGGAAGAGCCGCGCCCACGAGCCCGGCCCTCTTGATGAACTTGCGGCGGCCAAGTGTGCCGTTGCCAATCGCGGCTTCCATGGTCTGATTCCCCTCTTTGTGTGATTTTTCACATAGTGTGAGCCGGCCAGGGTCAAGGCGCCTCCTACAAATGCCCGATCTTTGGGGAGACGAGCGGGTCGCCCGACCGGCCTACGGGGACCGTCGTCACCCGGCCCAAGTGGGTTGGTCGTGGGCCTCCGACCCGTTGCTACTCGCAGAGGCAGGGGCGAACGGTCCCTTCCCACCGGGCCGTTCGTCCCTTGCGGCCGTATGACGCGCGTCCGTAAGCTTCGACCCGTGAAGTCCCCTGTCGCCCGCGGGGTCGAAAACCCGCTGCCACTGCGCCGCTTGGCCGACCTGTTCGAAGGCGCCGCCGACGGCGTCTACTTCGTCGCCCCCGGCCAGGAGATCGTCTTCTGGAATGCCGCCGCTGAGCGGATTACGGGCCTGCCCGCCGATGATGCCGTGGGGCGCCAGTGCTACGACGTCATTTCCGGGACGGACTTCCTTGGGCGGTGCTTCTGCAAGGAAGGCTGCACCACCATCACATGCGTCCTGGGCGGCATCAGCGTGGAGAACTACGACGTGCTCGCCCGGCCCCTCCCCACCCGGCGTCTCTGGGTGAACGTCAGCATCATCCCGCTCCGGGCGGCTGAGTATGCCGAGCCGATCGCCGTCCACGTCTTCCGCGAAGTCGAAGCGAGGCGGCGCGAGAGTACGATCCTCGCGAGCGAAATGGTGGCGGCGGTGGCGGGCAACGGCACTGCACCGGCCGTTCCCCCGGCCCTCACGGCGCGCGAACTCGAAGTGCTGCGGCTTCTCGCCAGCGGCGGGAGCGTGCGCGCCATCGCCGAACAACTGGTCGTGACGCGCGCCACTGCCCGCACCCACATCGAAAACCTGATGGGCAAACTGAGCGTGCATAGCCGCCTGGAGGCGGTGGTCTACGCTGCCCATCACGGGTTGCTGGAAGTTTCGCCCGCGCCGCCCGCCGACGCCTGAGGGCTAACACGCTCTCGCCGCCCGCGGACTCCAAAGATCCGGCAAATGCATCATGCGGGCGCTCCTTACCGCTCGGTAGGCTCTTCCTGTGAACCATCGTTCACATTGAAACCGGCGTTGCGGGCGCGGGGCCGCCGCCAGGAAGAGGAGCACAGAGCATGGTAACGACCACCGACGTCCTGCAGAAGGGCCTCGAACGGGGCTGGAGCGCAGTCCTCGTGCAGCGCGCGTTCGCTGCCGGGTTCACCCCCGAAAGCATCGGCCAGGCGATGGAGATGGAGATCTCCCTCAGCCAGGCGGAGAAGCTCATCGAGCGCCAGGAGATCGCCCTCGAAGGCAAAGTCTACGACGAAGAGCAGGAAGCCTACATCGACAAAGTGAAGTCCGGGCGCTACGACCTCGAATGGCTGAACGACGACCGCCCGGTATGGGGCATCCGGGCCAAGCGGCGCGACCCGCGGCGCGGACTGACGATGATCGACATCAACGACGCGTACGCCGGCGAGCCGGAGGACAAGCCCACCGGCCGCAGCATGGCCGCCCGAGGATCGACGCTGGATCCGGACACCCAGTATCCCGACATGGGTTACATCTTCAACGAGAAGTACCAGGTCTGGGCTGAAAACGTCGTGCCCCTCTATGAAGAGGCCGTGCAGCGCCAGTGGAGCGCCGCCCGCGACATCCCCTGGGACACCCTGCAACCCCTGCCGGACGACCTGGAGCGGGCCCAATGCCAGGTCTCCACGTTCCTCACCGAAGTGGAAATGATCGCCAGCGACTTCCCGTCGAAGTGGGTCTGGCGGATGAACCAGCACTTCCACGAGGTGAAGATGTTCCTGAGCACCCAGGCGATGGACGAGGCCCGGCACCTGGAGGTGTTCAGGAAGCGCGCCCTGGCGAATGGCGGCGGATTGCTCCGGTGCCGGGCGAACACTGAGATGGGCCTGGCGGGGATCCTGCTGGCGCCCACGTACGCCCAGGGGTCCTTCCTGATGCACGTAGGCGGCGAAGGGCTGGTCCTCGACCTCTTTCGGGCCGGCGAGTTCCTCGCGCAGAACAAGTGCGAGAAGGAGATCTACCGGCTCTGCATGCAGGACGAAGCGCGCCACGTCTCCTACGGCACCATGCACCTCAAGTACTTCCTCGAACATCACCCGAACCGCCCGGAAGCCGAGGAAGAACTGCATGCCGTCGCGGACACGTTCGAACGGGGCTTCGCGACCTTCCTGGTCAACCCGTGGCTCGTGGAACCGCTGGCCGTCCTGGCCGGCGGTGGCATCAAGCACATCGACCGGGGCATGGACGCCGTGAAGGTTGTCTGGCAGCGAATCGTGGACGAGTACCTGAACCGCTGCGAGGCGGCCGGGTTCGATCGGCGCTCACGCATCAAGCTGCCCGCCGAAGCGCCGTACTGAACCCACGACGACCGAAGCCCGAGACAGGAGAAAACTCATGACCACAGCAACCAGGTGCCGGTTCCCCTCGACCGAGTGGTTCGAAGCGCTCGGCGAAGAGATGACCCGCGACCAGGACACGTTCCGCAAGTTCGGATGGATTGACACCGCCGCCGCCATCGTCGTCGAGGCGGGCGGGGGGCTCGCCGCCAGCCGGGCATGGCTCCTCACTTTCGGGCCCTACACGCTCGACAGCGTGAAGGAGATCCCGCCCGCATCCGCCGACGAGGCCGACTTCAGACTGATCGCGCCATACTCGACATGGAGGGCGATGGTGGAAAACATCACGGCAAACGACGGAGCAGACCTCAAGCACACCATCAACTACCTCCACTTCGGGCAGGTCGAACTCAAGGCCGCCGACCAGCTCAAGGCCGACATCTTCTTCCGCGTCAACAGCAGCCTCCAGGCCTACCTGGACAAGGCCGCCTGCGTGGAAACCGATTTCGCCGCCTGAGCGAACGCAACCGGAGGGCCTGGACATGACCGGTCGAGCACGGCCAACCTCAACTACAGAGACTGCTACGTCCTACATCATCAGTTCCGACTGCTTGAATTGTGGCGTGTGCGAGTTCATGTGCCCGGAGGGCGCCATCGTCCAGGCCCCCAACCAATTCATCGTCGACAAACGCCTCTGCACCGGCTGCGGGAAGTGCGTGCCCTACTGCCTCATCCGGGCGATCACGACGCGCGATCGGTTCGCCGAGCGGCAGGAGCGGACAGTGAAGGCGAAGTTGCGCCGGGCGTTGGGCGAGGGCTGATACAGGGCCGGCGCGGCAAGAGAGGTGCAGGGGACCGGGCTTCTACCCGGTCTCCTGCTTTTCTGCCGGTTCCGGGGATCGCGAGGGAGAGAGCCGCGTCGCCGCTTCTCGGCAGGCTCTGCCAGTTTGGCGCGCTTCCCGTATGATGCGGCTCGACCACTACATCTCCCGGGAGCGTCTTCCATGGCCACCGTTACTGGCGCCCAGATCATTGCCAGGTCCCTGAAGCAGCAGGGTGTCGAGTACATGTTCGGGATCGTCGGGATCCCGGTCGTCCCCATCGCCATCATGGCCCAGCGCGAGGGCATCAAGTTCCTCGGCTTCCGCAACGAACAGGCCGCAGGGTATGCTGCCGCCGCCGTTGGCTACCTCACCGGCCGCCCCGGCGTCTGCCTCGGCGTTTCCGGCCCGGGGATGATCCACGGCGTCGCGGGGATGGCCAACGCCTGGTCCAACAACTGGCCGATGATCCTCATCGGCGGCGCCAACGACACCTACCAGAACGGCCAGGGAGCGTTCCAGGAAGCCCCCCAGATCGAGGCGGCCCGGCCCTTCGCGAAGTACTGTGCCCGCCCCGATAGCGTCGCCCGCATCCCCTTCTTCGTCGAGCAGGCCGTCCGCACGTCCATCTACGGCCGCCCCGGTGCCGTCTACCTCGACTTCCCCGGCGACGTCATCACCGGCTCCGTGGAGGAGGACCAGGTCCACTACCCGCCGCGCTGCCCGGAACCGCCGCGGATGCTGACCCCCCAGGAGAACGTCGAGAGCGCCATCGCCGCCCTCAAGTCCGCCGAACGCCCGCTCGTCATCGTCGGCAAGGGCGCGGCCTATTCTCGCGCCGAGAACGAAGTCCGCGAATTCCTCGAAGCCACCCAGCTTCCCTACCTGGCCTCGCCGATGGGCAAGGGAGTTATGCCGGACGACCACCCGCTCTCGATCGCGCCGGCCCGTTCCTTCGCCCTCCAGAACGCCGACGTCGTCTTCCTGATGGGCGCCCGCCTCAACTGGATGATGCACTTCGGGCTGCCCCCGCGCTTCAACGAAAAGGTGCGGGTCATCCAGATGGACATCTCCGCCGAGGAGATCGGCACGAACGTCCCGACCGAAGTCGCGCTTGTCGGCGACGCCAAGGCGATCACCGGCCAACTCAACGCCGCGCTGAAGGCCCAGCCCTGGCAGTACCCCTCGGAAACGACCTGGTGGACTGGCCTCCAGAAGAAGATCGAAGAGAACGCCGCCTCCGTGGAGACCATGACCCAGGACGAGTCGGTCCCGATGACCTATTACCGGGTCCTCCGCGAAGTGCGCGACCTCATCCCGCGCGACGCGATCATCCAGAACGAAGGCGCGAGCACGATGGACATCGGCCGCACCATGCTTCCCAACTACCTTCCCCGCCACCGGCTCGACGCAGGCAGCTTCGGGACCATGGGGGTGGGCCTCGGCCAGGCGATTGCCGCCGCGGTCGTCCACCCCGGCAAAAAGGTCGTCTGCGTCGAAGGCGACTCGGCCTGGGGCTTCAGCGGCATGGAGGTGGAGACGGCGGCCCGTTACGGTCTGAACATCACCTTCATCATCGTGAACAACAACGGCATCGGGGGGGGGCCGGACGAACTCGACCCCGCGAAGGTGCCCCCGTCGGCGTACACCCCGGCCGCGCACTACGAAAAGATGGCCGAGATCTACGGTGGCAAGGGCTTCTTCGTCACCCGGCCCGAAGAACTCGGGCCGGCCCTGAAGGAAGCGCTGGCGACGGAAAAGCCGAGCATCGTCAACATCATGATCGACGCCCGCAGCCAGCGGAAGCCGCAACAGTTCGCCTGGCTGACGCGGTAGGAGATGTGACGCGGCCGGAGGGGTGCAGGATGGTCAGGTATGAGATCATCATCTACTGGAGCGCCGACGATGATGCGTTCATCGCGGAGGTGCCGGAGTTGCCGGGCTGTGCCGCTGATGGCGAGACCTACGCCGAGGCCGTCAGCAACGTCGAAGTCGTGATCGCGGAGTGGATCGAGACAGCGCGTGAGCTTGGCCGCGAGATCCTCGAGCCAAAGGGACGCTTGCTGTTCGCCTGACGGCCTAGAACCGGCGGAGGATGTGGTCATACTCGGTATGGGAGCCGATCCAAAACCACGTGACCTGGTCTCCCTCGCGAAAACAGAGGGCGCGGTAGCCCAAACCGACCCGTACGGACCAGACTGCGCGATCGGGCCGCACCTGTTTGAACGCCAAGCTGGGGTGCCAGGGGTCCGAACGGAACCGCCGCCACTCGCGATCGGCGTGGGCCCGAACGTGCGAAGGCAAGTGATCCAGAGCTTGGCGGAACTCGTGTGTCGTGATTGAGTTCACGAGAAAAGAGGACGGCCCTCGCCCTTGGCCACCGATGCCGTCGCCTCGGCCACCAGGCGATCGAGCACGTCCGGCCGAGAAGCGATCAAGTCATCGATCGCTTCCTCTGATGCCAGGTCTGCCAGCAGCGTCTCCGCGAGCGCGTCCTGTGCATCCTCAGGCAGCTCGTTCAGCGCTTCGAATGCTCTCTGCAGAAGCTTCGTCATGGCTCAAGCTTACCACCCGTGGCCCCTGCGACTACGCCTTCTCCACCAGGAAGCCGCAGTCGCAGGGGTGCTGGTCCAGGTTGTAGTGGAACTTGTACAGCTCCATCGGCCCGCTCGCCGGCTCGTAGCCGTTCGCTTCCATCCAGTCGGCGACGGCCATCATCGCGTCGTCCGTCTCGTCGATGTCGTCCGCGTAACAGTAGGCGAACTGGCCCCCGGGGAAGAACATCGTCCGCGCCGGTGGTGGCGCCTCATAGTCGCTCCGCACCGGCACGAGCGTCCGGAAGGTGACTCGCTCCTCGTCCTCTTCGTCGCCGGCGATCAGCCAGCCGATGCCCGCGATTTCGACCCGGCCGAGGTCGGGCCGGTGTTTGAGCCGCCAGGCGTTGAACTGTTCCCAGAGCTCCGGGATCTCTTCGGCGGGGCCGGTGTGTTCCATGTAGGCCAGCCGCATCTCCGGCAGGCGCGTGAGCCGCACATTTCGTTCGAAGGTCACGGGATGGCCCCGCGTTCCTTGAGGGCGATGATCCCATCCCAATCGTAGCCAAGATCGAGGAGCACCTGTTCCGTGTCCTGCCCGAGTTCGGGGACCCAGCCGCGAAGCTCGATCGGCGTGCCGTAGAAGTCCGCAGGAGTCGCTACCTGGCGGACCGGCCCGTCTGGCCCCGGCACCTGCACGAAGACCCCCGCCGCTTCCGCGACCGGGTCCGTCGTCACATCCTCGATCGTGTTCACCGGCGCCCACCAGACGTTCTCCCGGTCGAAGACCGGCGCCCATTCCGCCAGCGTCTTCCAGGCCATGACCGCGTCGAGTTCGGCCACCAGTGCCTCTGCGTTCTGCATCCGCGCGGGAATGCTGTTGAAGCGTTCATCCGCGGCCATCCATTCGACGCCGAGGGCGCGGATGAGGTCGGGCCAGTGGCGGTCTGCCTGCAAGAGGAGCAGCCAGAACCACTTGCCGTCCCGGTCGCGGAAGCTGTTGATGATCGGGTTGACCGCGTGGCGGCGGTCATACGGCACGACCGGCGTGCCGAAGCGCAGGTGGGTGTTCGTGTCCCAGCCCATCATGTAGACGCCGACGCGGAGGAGCGAGACCGCGAGCCGCTGTCCCTTGCCGTTCCGTTCGCGGGCGAAGAGCGCGGCCGAGATGGCCCCGGCGGCGTTCGACCCGGTCATGTGGTCGCCCATCCCGCCGCGCTGTTGCGGAGGCTCCATCCCGGGCGCGGTAAGGCTCGCCGCCACCCCTGCGCGGGCCCAGAAGGCGCCGATGTCGTAGGCGGCGCGGTTCGCTTCTTCGCCTTCGGACCCGTAGCCGGTGACCTGGCAGTAGATCAGCCGGGTGTTACGCGCCGCGCAGTCGTCGTACCCCAGCCCGAACTTCTCCAGGACCCGCGGCCGGTAGTTCGAAACGAACACGTCGGCCCCGGCGATCAGGCGGCGGGCGACGGCCAGGCCCTCTTCGCTGTCGAGGTTGAGAGCGACGCTCCGTTTCCCGCGGTTGTCGAGTTCGAACGGCGGGTTATAGGGGAGGTCCAGGAGCCCCGCGAAAAGCCCGCGGAAGGGGTCGCCTTCCGGTGGTTCGATCTTGATGACGTCGGCGCCCCAGTCGGCGAGGATACCGCCACAGGATGGCCCCGCCACCCAGACGCCCATCTCCACGACCTTCACGCCGGTTAGCGGTCCTGCCATGCGCTCCTCCTTCGATACCCAATGGATTCTACTCGGGAGGCGCACTACCTGAACTTCCGGGACCCGCGGTAGGGACCCGGCGCCTACACCACGGCCGCGGTCACGCTCACCACTGGCGGGAGTGTGCCCGGGAGCCGCTGCCAGCGTTCGCCCGCGTTCGCGCCGTAGTAGACGGCGCCGTTGCTCGTGCCCACGTAGACGCCTTCGGACGGCAGTCCGTCGGTGTCGAGTCCCTCACGATAGACGCTCTGGTAGTCGTGCGGGCCCGGCAGTCCGTTCGTGAGCGGCTCCCACGTCTTCCCGGCGTCGCCTGTCCGGTACACCGCAAACTGGCCCGGCGCCACCCGGAAGTTGTCGGCGCCGTAGTCCAGCGGCACGACGAAGACGGCGTCCGCGCCCTGCTTCGTCACCGCGATCGGGAAGCCGTGGAACGAGGGCAGCCCCTCGGTCACGTCCACCCAGGTGGCACCGAGGTCATCCGAACGGAAGACGCCCCAGTGCGCCTGTCCCCAGAGCCGATCCGGGTTCTTGGGGTCAAGCCTCATCCGGTGCAGTTCGTCCAGCCCGGCGGGGTCCTTCCCGGGGGGCAAGAGGGACGGGAATTGCCCGATGGCCTCGGCGAGCAGCTTCGTCGCCACCGGGTGTGTGGGGATGGCGTTCTGCGAAAAAACCTCCCAGCTCGCACCCCCGTCCACCGACTTGAACGACCCGCCGGCGCCGACGCAAAGGTAGATGCGCTTCGCGTCGCGCGGGTCCACCTCGACGGAGTGAATGCAGGAGTCGCCGCCGCCCGTGCCAGACCAGTACTTCCGGTACTCGTGCCGGTTGATCGACTCCACCGGCGCCCATGACCGGCCCCAGTCCTCACTCCGGAAGAGGCCGGCCGGCTGGGTGCCAGCGAAGACGACCCCGGGCTCGCTCGCGTGTCCCGGAGTCACGTTCCAGATGTTGCCGATCGCCCCGGGGGCCGCCTGCGACCATTCGCCCATGGGGTGCTCGCTCGTGCTCCGCATGTCCGGCGGAAACTTGAGCCCTTCGCTTCGGAAGTCCCAGGTCTTGCCCAGGTCCTCGCTTTTCGCGACCGATGGGCCCCAGGCCCAGTGGTTTGCGGCGGCGTAGAGGCGCGGCGTCGTGTCTCTGAGGTCGGCTGCGAGATGGAGGAACGTCCAGCCCGGAAGGATCGGGTCCGAAAGCTCCCACTTCTCTCGCCGTTCGTCGGAGGTGTACACGAAGCCGCCCTTCTTCGTCCCCACAAGCAGCATGACTTTCGATGCCATGGCATTCTCCTCACCCGTAACGGGGGGCGTAGAGTAGCACGGCCCACAGCCGATACCGATGCCAGTCAGTGGATTTTCTCAATCCACTCGGCAATATGACCAGCGACGGGCAATCCTACAGGCGGTAGGGGTGCGGGCCGAACTCAGCTTCGTAGAAGGGCGAGACCATCTGCCCGGGGCGGATCACGCGGTTCACGTCGCGGAGGTCGTCTTCGGAGAAGCTGACGTCGAGCGCCCCGAGGTTGTCTTCGAGTTGCTCCATCGTCCGTGGACCGATGATGGCGCTCGAAACCCCCGGCTGCTGGACGCACCAGGCGAGCGCGAACTGGGAGAGCGTCACGCCCTTCGCATCGGCCAGCGGCTTCAGCCCGTCGATGACGTCGAAGATCCGGTCGTTCATCCGGCGGCGCTGCATCGGGTTCGACTCCCAGTTCGCGAAGCGGCTATCTTCCGGCGGCGCTTCGTCGCGGTTGTACTTGCCGGTCAGCAGTCCGCCACCGAGCGGGCTCCACGAGATGATCCCGAAGCCGTAGGTCTGGGCCATCGGGATGAGTTCGCGTTCGATCCGGCGGTCAAGCAGGTTGTAGGGCGGCTGTTCGCAGACGAATCGGTTCAGCCCCAGTTCCTTCGAAACCCAGAGCGATTCCACCAGTTGCCACGCGGCGAATGTGCTGGTCCCGAGGTAGCGGACCTTGCCCGAACGGACGAGGTCGTCCAGCGCCCGGAGCGTCTCGTCGATCGGGATGTCGGGCTGCGGGCGGTGGATCTGGTAGAGGTCGATGTAGTCGGTTTGGAGGCGGCGCAGGCTCGCTTCGCACTGTTCGATGATGTGGCGGCGGCTGTTGCCGAGGTCGTTCGGTCCTTCGCCCATGACGCCGTGGACCTTGGTGGCGAGGATGACCTGGTTGCGCTTGCCGTTCCGCTTGAGGGCCGCGCCGGTGGCTTCTTCGCTGTTGCCGCGGCTGTAGACGTTCGCCGTGTCGAGGAAGTTGATCCCGGCATCGAGCGCCCGGTCGATGATCGCTGCCGAATCCGCGGGGGTCGTCTTGCCCCCGAACATCATGCAGCCCAGGCAAAGGCTGCTCACCTTCACGCCGGTCCGGCCCAGTGGTCGCATTTCCATGTTGGCAGTGCCCCGTTCTTGTAGTGCCTCCCGTTGTACCAGAACCGGGCGGCAGCCGCGCGCGCAGGCGGTTGGAACCCGTCGCCGCGGTCAGGCGCCGGCGTAGACGCGGAAGCCGAAGTCGCTGTAGCGGAAGGACGGGTCCAGGCTGGCGCGGGCGTTGATGCGCGTGACCTTCTCCCGGTGGCGCCAGCTCCCGCCACGGCTCACGCGCCGCCGCGTTTCGTCCGGCCCCCGCGGGTTCTCTTCGGGCGAAACGGCGTAATAGGCGGGGTCATACCAGTCGCTGCACCATTCGTGGACGTTTTCCGCCATGCAGCGCAGGCCGTACCCGTTGGCGCACGCGGGCCGGGGGACGTGTGGCCCTGGCATGGCGTCGATTTCGGCGGCAATGGGATGTCGATCGCCCGGCCAGGGCCAGTCGCTGCCGGCCAGGCCACCGAGGGCGGCGAACTCGCGCTCAGCCTCGGTCGGGAGCCGGAAGCGGGTGCCGGTCATCTCCTGGAGCCGTTCGCAATAGGCCACGGCGTCGAACCAGTTGACCCCAACCACCGGCTGCCGGGGTGCACCGAACCGTTCCTCAGCGACGAACGGCGGCATCGGCGCGCCAGCCGCTGCGACGCAAGCCAGGTACTCGGCGTTGGTCACGGGTGCGATGGCCGCGCGGAAGGGGTCCACCGTCACGAGGTGCGAGGGGCGTTCGTCCGGACGGCTGCCTTCCTTCCCCATCAGGAAGGTCCCACCCGGGATGTCCACGAGTTCGGGAATCTCCATCGCCGCCGTATCGTACCGTCCCCCGCGGCCGCGGAGTCTACCCCGAGGCCAGGGACCGGATGCGTGTGGGGGTGACCCTGACCACGACCCATTTCGCGGCCATGCTTTCCCAGCCCGGAAGCGTGCTCGCCGCCTTTTCGGGGCTGTAATACCGCTGCGCGAGGCGGCGCGCGAGTTCCATCCCGCCCTCGGATTCGATCGTCGCGTCGCCTTCAATCGTGACCCAGGCCTCGCCAACGCCAACCGCCTCTTCCACGGACAGGCAGACGCGCGGGTCCGCCTCGATCCGGCGAACCTTCTCCGAGTCGACGGAGGTGAAGAGCCGCGCCGCTTCGCCGTCCCATTCGAACCAGACGGGGACCGAGGTCGGCCGCCCGCCGGCGTAGAGCGTCACGAGCTTCGCGATGCGGGTGTCGCGGAGAAATGTGTCGACCTGGGCGGGTGTCATCTTCATCGCAGGCGGCTACTCGGCGCTGGTCCAGTGGCTGGCGTCGCCCCGGCGCATCAGCCACTCCAGGACGAACGGGTTGTGCTTCTTTTCGAAGGCGATCGTGGTTTCGTCCATGTGACCGGGCAGAACCATCGTCTCCTCCGGGAGCGTCAGCAGCTTGCCACAGATGCTCTCCATCTCCTGTTCGAAGCTGCCCCCCGGCAGGTCCGTCCGGCCGATCGAGCCGCGAAAAAGGGTGTCGCCGCTGAAGAGCATGCCCTCCGTGTAGAAGCTCACGCTCCCGGGCGTGTGCCCCGGCGTCCCCAACGTCTGGAGCCGGAGCCCTTCGACTTCGACCACGTCGCCTTCCTTGACGAAGAGGTCCGGGTCGGGTGGGCCCTGCGACACGTCCAGCCCAAACCTGGCCGCCGCCCCCTTCCAGCCGTTGCGGAGGAGGTCGAGGTCGCCCTCGTGGAGGAGGAACTTCGCCCCCGTGGCCGAGTGAATCCCGTGGACGCCCATCACGTGGTCGATGTGCGCGTGCGAGTTCGCGATGAGCTTGATGGTTACGCCCATGTCCCGGGCGAGCGCGAGAATCTCGTCCGGCTGGTCACCGGGGTCGATGCAAATCGCCTCGCCGGTGCGGCGGCTGCCCACCACCCAGCAATTCTCCTGGAACACCCCGACAACAATGCCCCGGACCATCAGTTCGTTCGCGACTTCCATGATCCAAAGGATAGGACATCGTCCCGGTTGCCGTTGGCCGTACCGGCGTGGGCACGTACAAGTGACAGGTGGACCCCGTCGAAGCGAGCCTGGTCATCGTCCTTGCCGGGCTGGCGGCGTTCACCCAGTCGCTCAGCGGGTTCGGGTTCTCGCTCTTCATCGTTCCGCCGCTCGCGCTGGTGGTCGGCCCGAAGGATGCGGTGGTGCTGGCGAACGCCCTCGGCACCGCCGTGAACCTCGCGATGATCGCGCGCGCCCACGCCCACATCGAGTGGCGCCTCGGCTTCACGCTGCTCGCGGGGGCCGCCGCGGGCATGCCTCTCGGGCTGTTCGTGCTCGTGGTCATCGACCCCACGCCCCTGCAGGTGGTGATTGCCGTGACCGTGCTGGTGTCCACGGTCCTCGTCTGGAGGGGCGCGACGCTCCACGGCGCCGGCAAACTGGGCGATGTCGCGGTCGGCGTGGTCAGCGGCATCCTCAATACCAGCACCTCGATGTCCGGCCCGCCGGTGGTGCTCTATCTGCAGGGCCGCGGCGTCGCCCCCGAGAGCTTCCGCGCCACGCTCGCCGCCTTCTTCTGCGCCAGCAGCCTGATCGCCGTGGTGCTGTTTTCGGTGGGAGGCCGGTTCACCAGCGACATCGTCCTCCTCGCCTTCGCCTCCCTCCCGGCGCTCGGGATAGGCTGGGTGGCCGGGAACCGCGTCTACGGCCGCCTCGATCCCGCGCAGTTCCGGCGGGTAGTGATCGGCGTCCTGCTCGCGAGCGGCGTCCTCGCGCTGGTGACCGCGTTCGTGCGCTAAGCCGCCGGTGATTCAGGCGCTCCCAATCCCGTAAGCTTCTGGCACCGCGAGAGCGCCCCGAGTGGACTCGCTCGCGATTCGCTCTTCGTGAACCGTGACCGAATGACCTACCAAGACATCCCCGAACTCCCCACCCACGTGGACCTTCGCGACCCCCTCTACCGGGCGAACCGCGAGGCGAACCTCGCCCTCGTCAACGACCTTCGCGCCCGGCTCGACCGCGTGCGGCTGGCCGGCGGCGAGGAGTACGTGGCCCGCCACCACGCGCGGGGCAAGCTGCTCGCCCGGGAGCGAATCCAGCGGCTCGTCGACCCCGCGACGCCGTTCCTCGAATTCAGCCCCCTCGCGGCCGACGGCGTCTACGACGACGTCGTCCCCAGCGCGGGCATCGTCACCGGCCTCGGGACCGTCTCCGGCCATGAATGCGTCATCGTCGCCAACGACGCGACCGTCAAGGGCGGCACCTACTACCCGATCACGGTGAAGAAGCATCTCCGGGCGCAAGAGATGGCGGAGCAGAATCGCCTGCCCTGCATCTACCTGGTTGATTCGGGCGGCGCCTTCCTCCCGCTCCAGCACGACGTCTTCCCCGACCGCACCAACTTCGGCCGCATCTTCTACAACCAGGCGAGGATGAGCGCCCAGGGCATCTACCAGGTGGCCGCGGTGATGGGCAGCTGCACCGCCGGCGGTGCCTACGTCCCCGCGATGTCCGACGAAGCGGTGATCGTCCACGGCACGGGCACCATCTTCCTCGGCGGCCCCCCGCTGGTGAAGGCCGCGACCGGCGAGGTGACTACCGCCGAAGAACTGGGCGGCGCCGACGTCCACACGCGCATCAGCGGCGTCGCCGACCACTATGCCGAGGACGATGGCGAGGCGCTCCGCATGGTCCGGGGAATCCTCGCCAGTGTCCCGCATTCGAAGCAGCCGCCGTGGGAAGTCGCCGCCAGCGAAGACCCGGTCCATGACCCGGAGGACCTCTACGGCGTCGTCTCGCCCGACATGCGCCACGCCTACGACGTCCGGGAGGTGATTGCGCGCCTGGTCGATGGCTCCCGTTTCCAGGAGTTCAAGGCGCGCTACGGGACGACGATCGTCTGCGGGTTCGCCCGTATCACCGGCTTCCCGGTCGGCATTGTCGCGAACAACGGCATCCTCTTCAGCGAAAGCGCGCTCAAGGCGACGCACTTCATCGAACTCTGCGGCCAGCGACGGATCCCGCTCGTCTTCCTCCAGAACATCACCGGCTTCATGGTCGGGAAGCAGTACGAAAACGGCGGCATCGCGAAGGACGGCGCGAAGATGGTCACGGCCGTCGCGAGCGTGGAGGTGCCGAAGTTCACCGTCGTGATCGGCGGCAGCTTCGGCGCCGGGAACTACGCGATGTGCGGCCGTGCCTACAGCCCCCGCCAGCTCTGGATGTGGCCGAACGCGCGGATCTCGGTCATGGGCGGCGAACAGGCGGCGAGCGTCCTCCTCCAGGTCCGGCTGGACCGCGGCGACCAGATGACCGCCGAGGAGCAGGAGCAGTTCAAGCGCCCGGTCATCGAACGCTACGAAGCCGAAGGGTCTCCCTACTTCAGCACCGCGAGGATCTGGGACGACGGCGTCATCGACCCCGTCGACACCCGGCGGGTGCTCTCGCTCGGGATTTCCGCTGCCCTGAACGCACCCATCCCCGAAACGAAGTGGGGCCTGTTCCGGATGTGAGGCTGCCGGGCCGGTTTGCCGGGCGCTATACTGGCCCCATGACCACGGCAACACGCCTGACGCTGGACGAGTTCCTCGCGCTGCCGGAGACCGAGCCGCCTTCGGAGTTCATCTGCGGGGAGGTCGTCGAGAGGCCGATGCCAACCGGATTTCACAGCATTGTTGTGTCCGTGCTGAACGTCATGCTCTTTGGTTACCTCCAACGTACTCGCGAGGGGATAGTATTCCCGGAATCCCGCCACGTGTTACGGAGCGAGCGTAGAGCGTTCCTGCCGGACCTTGCCGTGATCCTCCGTTCCCGACTCCCCAGCGCCGCGGCGCTCAGTCGCGGGCCTATCGAGTCTCTTCCCGACATCGCCATCGAAGTCCTCTCGCCCGACGACCGGCCCAGCAGGGTCGCGGAGAAGCTCGCCTTCTACTTGCGGGCGGGGATCCCACTTGTGTGGATCGTCGACCTTGAAGAGCGCACCATCGCGGCCCATCGCCCCGGGCAGCCGTCGACCATCCACCGGGCTGGTGATGTCATCGACGCGGCGCCGGTCCTCAGCGAGTTCGCACTGGATGTCGGCGAGCTCTTCGCCGCGCTGGACGACGCAGTCGCCCAGGACAGCTGACTCCCGCCGAGGGTTCCCTCGAAGCAGAAGAGAACCTACCTGCCATTGAGACTTCTACGATTCGGTCCCTACGACCCCGCCGAGGCGTGCGTGCCGGGGCGGTATCCTGCGGCGAAGGCCCGCACGATCGACGGTGGGGTCAGCACCGCAAACGTGCTGCCGCTGGGCCCGGCCAACGGCGCGCCGTAGCCCTCGGCAGCCCAGGGGAGGAGCCCCCCGCCGGTCCAGAGCAATGGCCGCGCCGGCTGTTCGGCAGTGACAACGAAGACCCCCGCGGGCAGGCCGGACAGTTGAGTCACGAGCCCCGGACCCCGGTCCCGGTGGACCCGTTCTTCGTGGAGCGCCCGGTCGATGGGGTCGATCCCGCCAGTGCGACTTAGCCCGGATCCCTGGTTTCCCTCCAGCCAGGCGGCGGCGAAGCGTTCGAAATCGTTGCGGCGGCAGAGCGCGCAGGGACGGTGCCCGGCGGCGCACGCGGTCGCTTCGTCCAGGAAGAAGAGTTCGGTGTAGCGGCCGGGCGTCATTACCTCGCGGTGCCAGCCCTTGTACTCCAGGAGGCATGCGATCCAGCGCCGGGAGACCCACCGCCGCCGCCCGAGGCCCTGTTCACCGTCGTGGAGGCAGCCGCCACGGTTGCCCATCAGCGTGCCGCGCGCGGGGGTCGCGATGATCTCGCCGAACGGGGTGACGCGGTTCTGGAGAGGATGCCGGCTTCGCTCAGACCCCGGCATAGCTGTGGAGGCCCGAAACCCAGAGGTTCACGCCGAAGTAGGTGAACATCACCAGTGCCCACATCGCCACCAGCCACCACATGGGGTCAGGCCGCCAGCCGCCGCGCCAGCGCTTCGGGACGACCCTGCGGATGCCCGGCGCGCCGGCGACAGACCCGGTTCCCGCCCGCGCGTGGAAGTAGGCGGCGACGCTCAGCCAGGTCACGAGGGCGCTCGTCTCCTTCGGGTCCCAGCCCCAGTAGCGGCCCCAGGCGCTGTTCGCCCACCATGCCCCCAGGGCGATTCCAAGGGCGAGGAGCGGGAACCCAACCATCACCGCCTTGTGCGCGAGGTCGGCCGCAGCTTCGGCGCTGGGAAGGCTGCGAAAACGGCGGTGCCCTTCGCCGCCCTGTGCGAGGTAGACCACCGCCCCGCAGAACGCCACGGTGAGCACGGCGTAGGAAATCATCATCACGCTCACGTGGAGCGCCATCAGCGGGCCGTTCTGGAGGGCGGGGATCAGTGGGACGACCTCGGACGGGAAGAGGGTCGCGATCCCCAGCATCGCGATCACGATCGGCATGGCCACGATCCCGAAGCGCCGCTGCCGTGACCACGCCTCGAACGCCAGGTACGTAGCCGCGATCCCGAAGGCGAACGCGACCGTGAATTCGTAGAGGTTCGCGACCGGCGCATGGTCCACCGCCGCCCAGCGGGAAGCGACCGCTCCGGCGAGGGCTGCCACCGTGATCCCGAGGAACGAGGTTGCAAGACGCCCGGTGCCGGGGTTCGCCGTCGCTGCGGGGGTCGACACCGTTACGGTCCCGGCCTCGGTCTGGGCGCTGAACCGGCGGAGGGCGACAGTGCCGCTGAGCACGTACCCGGCGTACAGGCAGCCGGCCAACAGCGACGTCGCCAGCCCGGTCCAGAACAGGTAGATGGAGAGGTCTGCCACTCGTTGTGCCTCGCGTCACAATGGTAGCCGGAATTCGGCAACGGCCGAAGCCCGCCTGAAGATCTCCGCGAACGACGCTTTACCCTGGCGGCGGAGGCCCCCACGCGGCGACGTGGGCTGAGAACGGTCGCCGCACAGCCTCCGAGGTCGCGTCGTCGAGGAACTCGCCGAGGTCGGCGAGGCGCGATTCGAGGTAGTCCATGGCCGCGGGCGCGCTGGTGACGTCGTCGCTGTCCGCAGCCTCACGCACCAGCGCCGCGGACAGCCGGGCGGGGTCGGCTGCGATCAGACGGCGGGCGTCTGCCACCGTGGGCAGGCCGACGCCGAGCATCCGGGAGAGCTGCGCGAGGCGAGGATTCGCGGCCACGCTGCTTCCTCCCCGCCACCGGGCGCCGGGTGGCTGTTAGGGCCGGGCGACGCGTTCTTCGCGCGGGGCGGCCGGCTTGATCTTGTTGTAGCAGGAGCTGCAGTAGACGGGCCGTTCGCCGCGGGGGACGAAGGGGACCTCGGTCATCTGCGCGCATTCGGCACAGGCCGCCGGGTGCATCTGGCGAGGGGTCTTGCCGCCGAAACTGGCGAAGTTGCCATAACGGACGTAGCCGTCGGTCTCCTGCATCGTGTTCTGGGTGGCACGACGGGTGGAACGGCAGGACTGGCAGCGCGTGGGCTCGTTCATCAGCCCTTTGTTCGCGTAGAACTCCTGCTCGCCAGCGGTGAAGACGAAGTTCGTGCCGCAATCGCGGCAAGCGATTTGCTTATCGGCAAAGGCCAAGGGACAGGGACTCCTGGTTCCGCGTCGATCGCGGGATTCGGTCCCAGCGTACCACAACCTCGCCCGGATCTGCCCGGCAACGGCCCCGCGGGTTCACAATTCGGTCAGAATTTGCCGGTGGGAAAAGGCAATCAACCCTTTTCACAACGTGGAGCAATCCAGTGCTCGCACGGGACCGCCCCGGCGGTATACTGAGTTATCGTCACGCGGCGCCGTTCGTGAGGCGTTTCATCCGGCGAGGCACCTTTGGCTTTCTTGAACCCTCTCTCTCGCCTGTTCGGCTTTCTCTCCCACGACATCGCCATCGATCTCGGCACGGCGAACACGCTCGTGATGGTGCGGGGCCGCGGCATCGTCATCGATGAGCCGTCGGTCGTCGCCATCGATCGCAACACCAAGAAGATCCTGGCGATTGGGGCCGAAGCCAAGCGCATGGTGGGCCGCACCCCCGCCAATATCATCGCTGTCCGCCCGCTCCGCGATGGCGTCATCTCCGACTTCGAAGTCACCGAAAAGATGCTCTCCTACTTCATCCGCTCGGTGCACGACCGGAACTTCCTCGCCCAGCCGCGCGTCGTGGTCGGCATCCCCAGCGGCGTCACCGAAGTCGAAAAACGCGCCGTCCACGATGCCGCCCTCAACGCCGGCGCCCGCAACTGCTACCTCATCGAAGAGCCCATGGCGGCGGCGATCGGCGCCGGCCTCCCGGTGATGGAGGCGGCCGGATGCATGATCGTCGACATCGGCGGCGGCACCACCGAGGTTGCCGTCATCTCCCTCGGCGGCATGGTCGTGAGCACTTCCATTCGCGTCGCTGGCGACGAAATGGACCAGGACATCATGGCCTATGCCCGCCAGGTCCATAACCTCCTCATCGGCGAACGCACTGCCGAAGAGGTCAAGAAGACGGCCGGTTCTGCGGCGCCGCTGGACCCCGAAGAGACAGTCGACCTGCGGGGCCGCGATCTCGCTACGGGGCTTCCAAAGTCCGTCGAGGTCAGCACCGTGGAAATCCGCGACGCTCTCGCCGGATCGATCAGCGCCATCGTCGAAGCCGTCCGTTCGTCCATCGAAGTCACCCCGCCCGAACTCGTCAGCGACCTCATGGCCCACGGCATCGCCCTGGCCGGGGGTGGCGCCATGCTCCGCGGGCTGGACCGTCGCCTCAGCCAGGAGACCCGCTTCCCCGTGTACGTCGCCGAAGACCCGCTCCTCTGCGTCGTCCGCGGCGCCGGCGAAGTGTTAGAAGAACAAACCATGCTCAGCAAGGTTCAGTCTCAGTTAGCTTCGAGGCAGCGCGGGCGTTAGCATCTCGTCGCGCCCTGTTACGGTGGTCGCATGCTGCTCTTTTCTCGGTACACGTGGTGGGTCGGAGCGATGGTCGGCCTCGCCCTGTTCCTCGCCGTCGTCGGCCAGACCGGGTTGTTGCGGCCGTTCCAGGGGCTTTTCCTCAACGTCACCCAGCCGATCGAGAGCGGCCTCAACGCCGTCTTCCGGCCCGTGGCCTCCTTCCTTTCCGAAGCCGGGAGCCTGAACGAACTCCAGGACGAGAACCGCCGCCTGCGGCTCGAAAATGAACGCCTCCAGAACGACGTGAGTGCGCTCCAGTCCGACGCCGACCGGGTGAAGGAACTCGAGGAGGCGCTCAAGGTGCAGAGCGGCACCGCCATCGAAGCCTCGGTCGCCGCCTCCGTCGTCCATCGCGATTCCTCCGCCTTCACCGACGTCGTCAGCATCGACCGCGGCAGTTCCAGCGGGATCAAGACCGGCATGGTCGTGCTTTCGTCACAGGGCACGCTCCTCGGCACGGTGACCAAGACGTTCGACAACCACGCCTTCGTCCGGCTGATCACCGACAGCCAGAGCAAGGTGGCGGCGGAGATCAAGGAATCCCACGCGGATGGCGTCGTCCGGGGCACCGCCAACCGCGGCCTCGCATTGGAACTGGCGCAGGCCGACATCAAGGTTGGCGACCTCGTGGTCACGTCTGGATTGGGTGGCAACTACCCCCCCGACATCCCGATCGGCAGGGTGTCGAAGGTTTCCGGAACGTCCCAGGACCTCTTCCGAAAGGTCGAGCTTGAATCGCTCGTGCGCGTCTCCACGGCCCGGACGGTCCTCGTCCTGACGAGTTTCGTGCCCCAGCGGCTGGACCTGGACGCCGAATGAGAGCGGCGATGACGGGTGCGGCGCTCCTCCTCGCGGCCCTCGCCCAGGTGACGGTGGCGAGCCTCTTCCCGTGGCAGGCGGCGCTCCCGGACCTGGCGCTGCTGACGCTCCTGCTGTTCGCGGCCTTCGCCGGGCCAGCCACGGTGATGGTCGGGCTCCCGCTGCTCGCCCTCTCCCTCGGGTTCGCGTCCGACCGGTCGCCGGCGCTCATCCTCCTCGCCTACCTCCCACTCCTCCCGATCGCGGCCAGCCTCGAACAGACGGCCCTACCACTGAACCGCTATACGACCTGGCTGCTGGCCGGGCTGGCGACAGGCGCCTGGGCCCGGGTCGTCCTTGCCCTCGGGGCCATCGCACAGGGCGCCAGCGCCGACCTCAGCGTCGTCGTGTTCCGGCTAGTGCTGCCCGGTCTCGTGCTCGATGGGTTGCTCCTCAGCATGGTCTACCTCCCCGTCCGGGCCTTCGGCTGGGAAGCGCGGGGCCCATCGCTCCAACAAGGGAGGTGGTGATCATGATGGTCGCGTCAGGGGTAGCGTCTGAAGGGAGCGGGTCATGAGCATCCTCGGTGACGGGTTCCGGGGTGCCCCGGGGACCAGCCGCAACCGCCCCCACGGCAACCTCGCGGCGCTCAAGCTGGCGGTCATCCTGCTCTTCAGCATCCTCGTGCTGCGCCTCGGGTACATGCAGATCGTCAACGGCGACGCCTACGCCCTGCGTTCCCGGGAAAACCACATCATCGCGACCAACATCCTCCCGCCGCGCGGCCTGATCCTCGATCGCAACGGCGCACCATTGGTCAACAATGTTGGCATATATACAGCCACGATCGTCCCCGAACTCCTCCCCGATGGCGAGGACGACAGGTACGCCATCTATCAGCGTCTCGAGCAGCTCCTCGGGGTGCCCGCACTCGAGATCCGCCAGCGGGTGGTCGACGCCGAGGACGCGCGACGGGCCCACCTCGAACTCGCCATCAAGAAGTACCTGACGAAGCCGCAGGCGCTGCAGCTGGAGGAAGCCTCCACCGACATGCCCGGCGTCAGCCTCACCATCACTCCCGGCCGCGAATACATCGCGGGGACCGCTTTCAGCCACATTCTCGGCTTCATCGGCGCCCAGACTCCCGAAGAGCGGCCCGAACTGAAGAAGCAGGGCTACGCCATCAACGAACCCGTCGGCAAAGACGGCATCGAAGCGTGGTACGAGGACGAACTCCGGGGCCAGATCGGCCTGAGCGCGACCGAGCGCGACGCCCAGGGGCACGTCATCCAGGCTCTCAAGACGAAGGAACCGGTGGCCGGCAATAGCCTCACCCTGGCCATCGATGCGGGACTCCAGGAGTTCGTCGCCCAACTGCTCGAAGACTCGCTCGAATCGGCCGGGACCACGGCTACCACCGCCGCTGCCGTGGTGATGAGCGCGAAGACCGGCGCGATCTATTCCATCGTCACCCTCCCCGTCTACGACAACAACATCTTCGGCCGGCCCGACGCACGGGGCCAGGAATATCAGGCGCTGCTCGACGATCCGCGAAAGCCCTTCCTCAACCGCACCCTCACGGCCGAGGCCCCCGGGTCAACCTTCAAGCTGGTCACCGCCAGCGCCGGCCTCCAGAACGGGAACATCACCACGGCGTCCAACCGCACCGTCACCTCGACCATCCTCGAAATCAAGGGTGAGAACGGCGTCATCTACCCGCTGACCGACTGGCGCGCGCACGGCTACGTGGACTTCTACAAGGCGATCGCCTGGTCTTCGAACCACTTCTTCTTCCAGGCGTCCTGCGGCATCGCCCAGGAAGGCATCCGCGGCATGGGCAAGAACCCGGAGGAATCGGCTGCTGTCCTCGCCCACTACGCGCGTGGCTTCGGCTTCGGACAGGCCACCGGCATTGACCTTTATGGCGAAGGCGATGGCAGGGTCCCCACTCCGGACTGGAAGCGCCGCCTCTTCGCCGGACCGCAGTTCAACGAAAACGACCGCGACTGGTTCCTGGCCGACACCTGCTTCATGGGCATCGGCCAGGGCGACGTTACAGCCACGCCCATCCAGGTCGCCCGCATGACCGCCGCCGTTGCTAACGGCGGAAAACTGCTCACGCCGCGGCTCGTCAAGGACGTCGTCTCCCCGGACGGCAAGACCGTGGAGACACTGAAGCCGGAATGGAAGCAGGTGCCGGTCGATGCGACGAACCTCGCAGCCGTCCGCCAGGGCATGCTCCTCTCCGTGAACGAAGGCGCCGGCCAACGAGCCTACGTCGCCGGACTCGGGATCGCCGGCAAGACAGGTACGGCCGAATTTGGCCCGGTCCTCGCGGATGGCAAGCAGGCCCAGCACGCCTGGTTCACCGGCTTCGCGCCGTATGACGACCCGGAAGTTGTGGTGACCGTCTACTTCGACCTCGGCGTCGGCGGCGACAAGGCTGCCCCCGTCGCGGCCCGCATCTTCGAATACTTCTCGGAAAACGTGACCCCGTGACCGCCCGCGCCGGCGCCTTCCGCGGCTGGGACAGGTTCGACTACCTGCTCATGTTGGCGTCGTTCTGCCTGGTGGGGTTCGGGCTTGTCCTCATCTACAGTGGCTCGGTGCAGGCCTACAGCGGCCCTGTCGCCAGTTTCTCCAACCCGGTCGCCAAACAGACGCTCTTCGCGGTGGTCAGCATCGGCGTGATGCTGCTCGTTTCGAAGCTCGACTACCACTACCTCACCCACTACGCCTGGGTCCTGTATGGGCTCTCGATTCTCTCGCTGGTTGCCATCCTTCTGATCGGCCAGACGCAGTACGGGTCGACCCGGTGGTTCGACCTCGGTCCCATCCAGGTGCAGCCGTCGGAGTTCGCGAAACTGGCGACGGTCCTGACGCTTGCTCGCTTCTTCAGCGAACACGGCGGCGACGCCCGCGACCTGAAGGCGCTGGTGCTGTCGCTGCTCATCGTGGTGCCCCCGGCGGGCCTCGTCTTCATCGAACCCGACCTCGGGACGAGCATCGTCTTCGGCGCCATCTGGGTTGGCGTCGTCCTCGTCGCGGGTGTCAGCCGGGGCCACTTGCTGGTGCTCGGCGCCGCCTGCTTCGCCATCGCCCCATTCGCCTGGACCTTCGCGGTGGCCGACTACCAGGTCGAACGCATCTCCGTGCTGGTCGACCCCTACGAAGACCAGGGTGGACTCGGCGCCGGTTACAACAACATCCAGGCCGAGATCGCGGTCGGTTCAGGCCAGGTCTTCGGCAAGGGCCTCACGAACGGCGAACAGACCCAGTTCGGCTACCTGAAGGTCCCGACCAAGGACTTCATCTTCAGCGTCCTCGGCGAAGAGACGGGCTTCGCGGGGGCGATGGTACTCTTCTCGCTCTTCATCCTCTTGCTCTGGCGAGGCATTCGCGCCGCCCAGATCGCCGGAGACGCCGCGGGGCAACTGGTGGCCGTCGGCATTGTCCTCCTGATCCTCACGCAGACGTTCATCAACGTGGCCGTGAACCTCGGCCTCTTCCCCGTGACCGGCATCCCCCTGCCGTTCGTCAGCCAGGGGGGCAGTTCCTTGATGAGCCTGTTCATCTCGCTCGGCATCCTCCAGAGCATCATCATGCGCCACCGGGCCTACCGGCAGACGTAACTCAGGCGGACTTCAGCGCGGCGAGCAGGTCACGGACGGTCGCCGTGGGGATGGCCGTGACGCCCTCGACGCCCTTCGTCCCTGGCGGCACGTAACAGCGCCGGAAGCCAAGCCGCCCGAGTTCCGCGAGCCGGCGCTGGGCCTGCTGCACCCCCCGGATCGCCCCGGAAAGCGCGACTTCGCCGAGGAATGCCGTCCCCGGGGGCAGCGGCCGATCGCCGATCGCCGAGGCCAGGGCGGCGATGACCGCGAGATCCGCGCCCGAATCCCGGAGCCGCAGCCCGCCCGAGACGGTGGCGACGACGTCCATCTGCCCCGCGTTCATCCCCCCGCGTCGCGCCAGCACCGCCAGCAGCAGGTGGAGCCGCGCCGTCTCCAGCCCCGATGCGATCCGCCGCGGCGAGGCGAGGAACGACGGCACCGCCAGCGCTTGCACTTCGACCGCGATCGGCCGGGTGCCTTCGATGACAGCCGTCACCGCGCAGCCGCTCGCCGATTGGTCGATGGCGTCGAGGAAAGCGGCGCTGGGGTTTTCGACGCTCCGCAAACCCTCCCCGGTCATCTCAAACACCCCCACCTCGTCGGTCGCGCCGAAGCGGTTCTTCACCGCCCGCAGCACCCGGAGCGCCCCGCCTTCCGCGCCTTCAAAGTAGAGCACCGCATCGACGAGGTGTTCGAGGAGACGTGGCCCGGCGATCTCGCCGCCTTTGGTCACGTGCCCGGTGAGGACTGTGGCGATCTCGTTCGATTTCGCCCAGCCAACCAGCCGCGCGCCTGCTTCCGCCAGTTGGGCCGGTCCCCCCGAGCGCGTCTCCAGCCCCTCAACGTAGATCGACTGGATTGAGTCGATGATCGTCACCGAAGCTCCTATCGCTTCGGCCGCGGCAAGCGCGCTTTCCAGGTTCGTCTCCGGGACGAGGGTGATCCCGTCGCCGGAGACCCCCAGCCGCGAGGCGCGAAGCCGCACCTGCCGGGGCGACTCTTCGCCGCAGACGTAGGCGACGGTCCGCCCGGCTGCCGCCAGCCTCGCTGCCGCCTGGAGGACGAGGGTCGACTTGCCGATCCCGGGGTCTCCGCCGACCAGGACGAGCGAGCCCGGGACCATCCCCCCGCCGAGGACGCGGTCGAACTCCGGGATCTCCGTGAGGAGGCGCCGCCCGGGCTCGTCCGGCACTTCCGAGAGAGCGATGGTCCGAGCCGGGAGGGCCGTAGCGCTCCCTCCGCCGCGTGTGGCCGGCCCGGGGCGGGCGCTCTTTTCGAACTGTTCGAGGGTGTTCCAGGCCTGGCACTGCTGGCAGCGGCCCGCATACGCCGCTGCTTCGGAGCCGCAGGCCGAACACCGGTAGCCGCGCTGGACTTTCGCCATGGAGCGGATGGTACGGGAATCGCGCGCTCCGGGCCGGTTGGTGGGCGGGGCGGGCGAACCGCTACACTCCGCGCGAGGTGAACCCATGTCCATGGCCATGACGCGCGCCGAGCGCGAAGCCTTCCTCGCGGACGTCCACGTCGGCGTCCTCAGCGTCGACGAACCGGGCCGGGGACCGCTCGCTGTCCCGATCTGGTACTGGTACCGTCCGGGCGGCGACATCCATATGGTCACCGGCGCCGATTCCCGGAAGGGCCGACTGCTCCGGCTGGCGACGCGCGCGACGCTGGTGGTCCAGACCGAAGCCCCACCCTACAAGTACGCCAGTGTCGAAGGGTCGCTGAGCCTGGGCGTCCCGGAGTACGACCGCGACGTCCGCCAGGTGGCCCACCGCTACCTCGGCCCGGCCTTCGGCGAGCAGTACCTGAAGTCCAGCGGCAGCGGGGAGAGCGTCGCCGGGCAGCTCCTGGTGCGGATCACCCCCGAGCGCTGGCTGACGGTCGACTACGGGAAGGCCGGCCTCGGCTGAGATTCGTCCCGCGTTGGAGCTGTCGCCCCGCGGGCGTGGACGCTACGCTCGAAGCATGGCCCTCCAGCCCGAAGAACTTTCCGACCTGGAAGTCGCGCTCCTCGGCGTGCTCTCGATCGGCCTGCCCCCGGCGCGGGTGGCCGGGAGCGAAACCTTCCGCGTCGACCACGTGACGGCGGTCGTGGCCGGGCTCCTCGCCCAGGACCGCCGCGAAGTCCACCTCGAAGCCGATGGCCTCCGGGCGACCCTGGCATTCCGGCACGCTCTGCGCGATGTCATCCTTACGCTCGGGGAGCGGGGGGTGCTCGCGGCGAGCCAGCCGGCGGGGATGCCGGCCGCATCCGGTGGCTTCGAGGCCGGCCTCGAACTCGACCTCGTCGACCCGGACGAACACCCGGCAGTGCTCGACCGCCACCTCGGCCAGCTCTGCATGGAGCGGCTATTCAACGTCCCCGCCGTCTATCCCTACCTGATGGAGCGCTATTCCAGCAGCGGCGAGGTCTGGCGACGCATCCGCGAAGCCGGCTACGCGCGCGACTGACGCCTCCCCCACGCCCGCGCTACGGCGAGAGCACAATCTTGCCGAAGTTCGCGTTCGTTTCCATGTACTCCTGGGCGGCGCCGGCTTCGGCCAGCGGGAAGACGCGGTCGACGATGACCTTCACCCGGCCGCTGGCGATGTGGGGGATGACGCCCTTTTCGAACGCGCGGGTCGCCTGCGCCTTCTCTTCCAGCGAACGCGCCCGCAGCGTCGTCCCGCACACCCGCAGCCGCTTGGTGAGGAGCATCCCGAGGTTCGCCTGGGTGACGGCGCCGCCCATCAGCCCGACGATCACCATCCGGCCTTTCGGCGCCATCGCCCGCATGTTGCGCTCCCAGTAGGAAGCGCCGATGACATCGAGCACGACGTCCACGCCGCTCCCGCCGGTGGCTTCGAGGCACTCGTCGGCGAAGTCCTGTGTGTTGTAGTTGACCCCGACATCCATGCCGAGGACCGCCGCCCGCGCGAGCTTCTCTTCGCTGCTGGCGGTGCCGATGACCAGGCTGGCGCCCATCACCTTCGCAATCTGGACCGCCGCCACGCCGACGCCCGACCCCACCGCATGGATGAGCACGGTTTCGCCCGCCACCATGTCGCACTGGCGAAGGGCGTCGTGCGCGGTGATGTAAACCTCAGGGGTCGCCCCCGCTTCTTCCCACGACAGGTTCGCGGGGACCCTCGTCGCCAACCGCTGGTTGATGGAAACCATCTCCGCATAGGCGCCGCCGGCCATCAGCCCCATCACGCGGTCCCCGGCCGCGAACCCGGTCACGCGCTCGCCGGCGCGGACGACTTCCCCGGCGAATTCGAGCCCCGGGACTTCGAACTCCGGTTTCGGCCCGGGTTGCGGGTATTGCCCCCGCCGTTGGAGCGTGTCGGCGCGGTTCAACGCCGCCGCCCGGACGCGGACCAGGAGATCGTCCGGCCCCGCCAACGGTTCCGGGATGTCGCGATACTGGAGGACTTCGGGCCCACCGGGAGCAGAGATGACAATCGCTTTCATGCCTCGAAGTCTACCCCTCCCGGCAAGTCCCCGTGGCGAACCCCCGGTGCGAACGGCGGCGGGCCGAGGGTGGGCCCTATACTCGGGACTGTGAGCTTTTCTCCCCGCCCCATCGGCCGTTTCCTTGTGCGCGCTGCCGCCATCGAAGATGCAGGCGCCATCGCGGCGCTCCTCACGGCTGCCTTTCCGGAGCCTGAGGACCCCCCGGAAGTGCGAGCGGCAACCGCGGAGTCGGTGGGCATCCTCCTCCAGACCGGCCACGACATCCTCGTCGCGATGGACGGCGGCGTGGTTTGCGGCGCCGCCCGCCGTCGTGACAGTGACGGCATCGCCTGGTTCGACCTCCTCGCTTCGCGCTGCCCCGGCGCCGGGCGAGCCCTTGTCCGGGCGCTAGAGACGTCGGCCCAGGACCGCGGCATCCGCCTCATCCGTATTGAGTGCCCGGACGCCTACCCCCTGCCCGACCTCTTCGCGCGATGGGGCTATCTCCCGGTCGGACGCGCGCGGGGTGCGCCGGGCGAGTTGGGGTCGCTCACCCTCGAAAAACGCCTGCCGCTGCTCACCGTCCGCGAACAACGGCGCACCGACGCCGCCGCCATCGCCGCCATCACCGGCGAGGACCCCTGGCCCTACGAACAGGGCCACCGCCCGGGCTGCTTCGTCCTCGCCGACGGCGACCGCGTTACCGGCGTCATCACCGTTCGAGACGACCGCCTGGGCACCGCCGAAATCGCCGAGCCCGCGATCTTCGAACCCTACCGCGGCCGCGGCCTCGAACTCTGGATGATCGACCGGGCCACCATCTACGCCGAAACCCGCGGCTTCCACACCGCCACCCTGCCGGCGACGCCGCTCACCAACGCCTTCCGCCGGGACCTCGAAGACCGCCGCTGGTTCCCCGCCGAAGGCGTGGCCGGCGCGCCCTACAGCCGCCAGCTCGAAGCCCGCGCCGAAGAGGGCCTCGGAGACCCCTACGACTGACCCGGACTTGACCCACATCACAGCGGCCCCGGCGAATCCGTGCGAGATTTCACAATCGTGGCCCGTGTGCTACTATTCCGCGGGTTACCCCCAATCCTTCTTTCGCATCACATCCCCCCGGTCCGGCAAACCCGGACCGCAGCCGCAGGAGGCTCAGCCAGCGCGTGAACATCATCGTTTGCGTCAAGCAAATCCCCGACCCGGAAACGCCCTCATCGTCCTTCAAGGTCGATGAAGCGGCGAAGAAGGTCATCCCCGCCCAGGGCATTGCCCCTGTGGTCAACCCCTTCGACCCCCAGGCGACCGAAGCCGCCCTCCGCCTCAATGAGGCCGACGGCGGCGGCAAGGTCACCGTCATCAGCCTTGGCCCCGAATCGGCCCGCGACGCAATCAAGCACGCGCTCGCGATGGGCGCCGACGAAGGCATCCTCCTCAACGACCCCGCCTTCGACGGCATCGACAACTTCCAGACCGCGGTCGCCCTGGCGAAGGCCATCCACAAGGTCGGCGAGTTCGACCTCATCCTGATGGGCCGCTCCGCTGCCGACTGGGACATGGGTGTCGTGCCGTTTGGCGTCGGGCAGATCCTCGACGTCCCCGTCGTTAGCGTCGCCAAGGCGATCGAGAAGAACGGCAGCAGCGTCAAGGTCGAGCGCGTCCTCGACGACGGCTTCCAGACGGTCGAGGCGCCGCTTCCCGCCATCGTCTCGATCTCGAACGAGTTCGGCGAGCCACGTTACCCGCAGCTTCGCCAGATCATGCTCGCCGCCAGGAAAACGGTGCAGATCTGGAGCGCCGCCGACATCGGCCTCGGCGCTGATGAAGGCGGTGCGGCCAATCGCTGGCTCCCCCTCGAAGCTCTCTACGTCCCCAAGGTCGAAAGCAACGTCGAGATCATCGAAGGCGATTCGCCCGAGGAAAAGGCGCGCAACCTCGCCCTGAAGCTCCGCGCCGCCAAGCTCATCTAAGGACTGAACGATGCCCGGGATCCTCGTTGTCGCTGAAACCGTTGATGGCGCGGTCGCGCCTGTCTCCTTCGAACTGCTCGGCGCCGCCCGCCAGCTTTCCGCCCAGGGCGCTGGCTCCGTCACCGCATTCGTCGCCGGCCCCGAATCGCTCGGCGCCGCACTCATCTCCCGCGGCGCCGACGCGGTGATCGCAGGGACCAACGCCGCCCTCGCCTCTGGCACCACCGAAGTGCTCGTCCCCGCGGTCACGGCGGCCATCCAGCAGTCCGGCGCGGACATCGTCCTCCTCGGCCAGACAAGCTTCGGCCGCGACCTCGGGCCAGCCCTCGCCTTCAGCCTGAAGACCGCCGTCGCCATGGACTGCGTCGAACTCAAGATCGACGGCGGCCGCCTGCGGGTCACCCGCGGTTGCTACGGCGGCAACGCCCGCGCCGAACACACCTGGAAGGCCAGCCCCCAGGTGGCGACGGTCAAGGCCAAGTCCTTCGACGCGCTCGAAGCCGACGCCAGCCGTAGCGGCTCGACCACCGCGATCGACGTCGCCGGCGAAGCCCTCGTGAAAGTCCTCGGCACCACCCAGGCCGAGACCACGGGCGTGCGGCTGGAAGATGCCGCCGTCGTGGTCAGCGGCGGCCGCGGCCTCGGCGACCCAAGCGCCTTCAGGATGCTGGAGGAACTGTCCGGCCTGCTCAAGGGCGCGACGGGCGCGAGCCGGGCCGCCTGCGACCTTGGCTGGTATCCCCCGTCCCAGCAGGTTGGCCTCACCGGCAAGACGGTCTCGCCGGGCCTCTACATCGCCGTCGCCATCAGCGGCGCCAGCCAGCACATGGCCGGCATGGCCGGTTCCAAGGCCATCGTCGCCATCAACAAGGACGGTGACGCGAACATGGTGAAGGTCAGCAAGTTCGCCATCGTCGATGACTACAGGAAGGTCGTCCCGGCGCTGATCGAGGAGATCAAGAAGCTCGCCTGAGCCTACTTCTCGATCGACAGGAACGCCCGACGGGGGCGCCCGGTTGGGCGCCCCCGTTTGTGTTTGTGGAAGCTCGGCTCAGCGCGTGGCCACCGCGGCCTCCGGTCCGTGCAGTTCGGTTAGTCGCAGTCGTCGATTGTGCCCCAGGAGCCGGAGTCGTCGGTGCAGACGATACCGCGCATCTCAGTCTCCTCACCCCAATCTCGCGCGCCGCCCCGAACCGGGACACGGCCGACCGGCCCAAGCGGGGGTACCTATCGGTTCGCAATCCGGGATCGGGCCCTGGCTGCCAGGAGGTTACTGGCGCTTGGCGTGCTGGGGGCCATCCCGCTCAGGGGAGGAGGCTGGGGTTCATCGCGACGCCGTTGTGGATGAGGAAGCTGCGGACGATGTTGGCCTCGTCGCGGCTCCCGGTTTCCGCCTCGAAGTGTTCTATGTGTTCCATGTACTCACGGCGCGCGCGGGTGCGGAGGACCAAGGTGTCGCGGTCCTTCCCCGGCTTCAGACAGTCGTCGATGATCTCGTCGGGGGTCTTCGCGACGCGTGCGCAGAAGCGCGACAGCGTCTCGATGAGGTCGTCGGTCACGGACTTCGGCCCCCAGAGATCAAGGCGGCTCGCGAGCCAGCGGCCGGTTGACTCGGCGTTGCGAACGGTGGCGATGTCTGGCTCAGGCATTGGCTGTGTTCCTTATTTGTATGGCAGACCGAGCATGCGGGAGAGGGCCCGGACCTCGCGTTCGCGCCAGGGAACCGGGGCCGGGCGCTGGACGAGTCCGACCTCCCGCAGTTGCGCGGTCACCTTCCCGTCACGGTCGAAGGGCTCGCCGGCGCGTTGTTCGAAGAACATCTTGTCGAAGTCCGGGCGAGGTTCCTGTCCCGCCGCCTCCACCGACTCTGCGGGATAGCCCAGGAACATCGCCATGACCGGCTCCCAGGTGTCGGGCGTGCGGAGGACTTCCTTCGCACCGGCTTCGTCGAACGGCGCAAGGCAGGCGGCGAGGCCCTCGTCGGTGGCGGCGAGCATGCCCTGGGCCATCGCCAGGCCGGCGTCGGGGTTGCCTCCGCGTTGCGGGCCTGCGTCCAGGCCCGGCATGAGCACCTCGGGCAGCACCACCTGCTGGACGTAGCGGTGGCTCCAGCCGTGCGGAGGGCCGAGCGCGCCGATGTCCACCAGCGCTCCCGACGCGACGGTCGGCCACTTTCGTTCCTGCACGGCGACCCGGCGGGCGTCCATGTCGTAGTACCAGAAGATGCAGACGGGCGCGGTGTCGAAGAGCGCTGCGGACAGGGGCGTCTTCAGCCTGTCCCGTTCTTCCGCCGAGAGGCTGTCGCGATAGGTGACGATGGCCTTGGAGAACGCCGTGTTCACGGCGCGCGACGACCGCCGCGCGGCTTCGAGGACGACCTGCACTTTCGAGCGTTCGACCGGTCGCCAGGGGACGAAGTACTGGTAGGTGCGCTGACTTCCAACGGTCTTCCGGAACTCCATTACGCCCTCCTGATCCTGCTAATCGGGGAGCCCGTACTTACGGGCGAGGCCGCGCACTTCGTCCATCCGCCAGGGGAAGGGAGCTTCCTCCTGGATCATGCCGGCGGCGCGGAGGCGCTCCACCACGGCCGGCTCGCGGTAGAACGGGTGCCCGTAGCGGATTTCGAAGAAGTCCTCCTCGAATGGTTCCCGCGGACGCTGGCCGCCCGCTTCACGGGATTCGCCCGGGTAACCGAACAGCATCGGCGACGACGGAACCCACGAGTCGGGGATTTCGAGCACCGCCTTCGCGGCGGGAACGCTCACCGACGAGAGCAGCGCCCCCAGGCCCTCGTCGAAGGCGGCGAGGAGCGCGTGGTCCTGGGCGATCCCGATGGCAGTGCGCCCAAGGCGCAGGGCTTCGCGCGACACGGTCCGGGCGCTGCCGTCGCGGCCGGGCGGACCCATGGGGAGGCGGTCGGGATGGTCGAGGATGGCGCGAAGGTAAGGGACGGCAGTCCCGGTCACGAACTCCGGGCTCCAGCCGTGGCTCCGGTTGAGGACGCCGGCGCGCACCAGCTGGCGATATCCCTCCCCGCTGGCCGCCTCTTCGAGGGCGTCGATGTCGGCGTAGAAGAAGATGTAGACGGGCGCCATATCGAGCTGCGCGGTGGTCGTCGGCGTCTTGAGCGTCGCCATCTGTTCGGGCGTAAGGCGATCGCGGTGGACGACGATGGCGCGGACGAAGTCGACCTCGAGCACGCGCGGGGCGCGGTAGATGGCTTCGAGGATCGCCTGGATCTTCTCTCGCTCGACTTCGCGCCAGGGCTCGAAGAAGCGGATCGACCGGCGCGACCCGACAACGGACTTGAACTCCATCAGTTCCCTCCCCTGGGGCCACGGGCCAGGTGGGCTGGGGGCTACCGCTTGAAGGCCAGGATGTTCACTCCGCCGATCCCGGCGTTGTGGATGAGCCCCACCTTCGCGTTGCCGCCCTTCACCTGCCGCGGGCCTGCCTCGCCGGTGAGCTGGCGGAAGATCTCGGTAACCATGGCGGCGCCGGTGGCCCCGATGGGATGGCCGCGTGAGATGAGGCCCCCGTCCGTGTTGATGGGGATGTCGCCGGTGATCTCGGTCCGCCCTTCCCAGACGGCGCGAGCGCCTTCGCCCGGGCCGACGAGTCCGAGGCCCTCTGCCGTGAAGATCTCACCGGGGCTGAAAGCGTCGTGCACCTGGGTGACGTCGACGTCCTCGGGGCCGATGCCTGCGCGTTCGTAGGCCTGGCGCGCGAGGCGGGCGACTTCGCCGGAATTGGTTTCGGCGTCGCCGTCGCTCTCACCCTTCGGTTCGAACTTGCCGGAGCCGGTGGCCCAACCGGCGACAGTCATGCTCCGGCGAGCGCTGTACTTCGCGGCCTTCTCGGCGGCCACGATGACCACCGCCGCGGCGCCGTCCGTCGTTGGCGAACACTGGAGGAGCGTGATCGGGTCCGCGATCATCCGTGAGCCCATCACTTCTTCGAGCGTCGTTTCTTTCTGGTACTGGGCGTAGGGATTCATGGCGCCGTTGCGGTGCGACTTCACGGCCACCTGCGCGAACATCTCGGGGGTGGCGCCGTAGTCGGCCATGTAGCGCTGCGCTTGGAGCGCATAGGTCGCTGGCATCACGGCGAGGCCCATCACGGTCTGGTAGCTCGCCTGCTCGGAGATCTGCAGCATCCCCCGCTGCATCTTTTCGAAGCCGACGACGAGGGCGGTTTCGTACACGCCGTGGGCGACGGAGAGGTAGGCTTCGCGGAAGGCGCTTGTGGAACTGCCGCACGCCATCTCAATGTTGATGACCGGGATGCCGGTCTGTCCCATTTCCGAAACGACGCTGAGGCCCGCGCCCATGCCGGCAAGGACGCGGCCGACATAGGCCACCTCAATGTCCTTGAAGGGCACGCCGGAATCGTCGAGCGCGTTCTTGATGGCCTCGCGGCCGAGGTCCTGGAGACTCTTGTCGGGGAACCGTCCGAACCGGTGCAGTCCGGCGCCCAACACAACTACGTCGCGCATCGCTTTTTCCTCTCGAGCCCTGTCTAGGCGGGCTTCACTGGCTGTGCCATGAACGAAACGACTGTGTTCCCGGCTTCGTCGTCCATCACCCGGTGGGCGACAAGCTGCACGCGGTCGCCGATCCGGATGGACTCAGGGTCGCAGTTCGTGGCCACGGTCTGGATGCCGGGGCCATCGTCCAGCTTGACCCTGACGATGGCGTAGGGAGGCACCATCGCCGACCCCGGCAGTTGTTGCCGGACGATGGTGAACGTCTCAACGACGCCGGATGTGGCGAACTCGACGTCTTCCTGGTCGCCGCTTGTGCAGGCGGCGCAATAGGCGCGTTTGGGAAAGAATGGCTCGCCGCAGGCGCGGCAGCGGCCACCGAGCAAATGGACCGGCGCGTCGAGCCGGTCGGGGAGCCTGAACATGCCGGGACGTAGGGGCTTCAGCGCCGCCCCCGGGCTTGAGGCACTCGCGCTCACCCTTCACCTCCAGCTTGGCCGCCAAGGGGATGGTATCACGCTCCAGCGGCGGGTGTGCGATGTCTGAAGGGAGCCCATCTACGGCGCACCGAGGGTATCGAGCCGTTCGGCGGCATCGTCAAGAGCGACTGGAAAATGCTCACCTTCATCCGCCCGAAGGACAGCGGAAGGGTACTGTTCCAGCTGTTCGAAGAGGGGTAGGGCGGGGATCTGGGCCAACGCATCTGATCGACCGCCGGCTCGTGGCGGCCTGTAGGCACTCGAAATCACGGGCGGTGTCCTCCTGCCTGCTTGCGTAGGCTAGAATGCCTGCCGTGGCGATCACGTTAAGGCTGAGCGCGTTTGTTGGCCGGGTGCCGGAACTCGTCGCGCTGCAGGCAATGCTCGACGACGCGGCGCGCGGCAATGGGGGTGTTGCGCTCGTTGGGGGCGATGCAGGCGTGGGCAAGTCGCGGCTGCTACGGGAGTTCGCCAACCGAGCGCTGGGAGACGGGTGGCTGGTGCTCTCCGGCCGGGCCTGCGACAGCGAGGGTATGCCCCCGTTCCTCCCCTTCGTCGAGATCCTTCGCCAGTACGTCCGCAGCTCCTCTGACGACGAGCTCCAGCCAATCGTGGATAACGCGCCGGAGATAGCGGCGCTCGTCCCGGAAATCCGGGCGCGCTTGTCCGCCATTCCCTCCAGGCGGCTCCTAAGCCCCGAATCGGAGCGCTACGCACTCTTCCAGGGCGTTTCCGACTTTCTCCTCCATGCCGCCCATTCCTCCGAGACTCGCGGGCTTCTCCTCTGCCTGGACGACCTTCACTGGGCCGACAGGTCAACCCTCCTGCTGTTCCAGCACCTGGCGCGAAAGCTGCCGACAGCCCGCCTTCTCGTGGTCGGAACCTACCGCAAGCTTGAGGTCGGTGAGGACCATCCGCTGGCCCCTGTCCTCGCCGCCCTCAAGGGCGAGCGCCTCTACGAAGGTCTTGACCTGGATGCGCTCTCACCCCTTGAGACCGCAGCCATGGTGGGGTTACTGACCAACCAGAAAGAGCTACCGCCGGCATTCCTGCAGGCATTGTACGAAAGGACGAAGGGCAATCCATTCTTCGTGGAGGAGGTTGTCCGGCACCTCCAGGGCGAGGGGCGTGACCTCGACGACCCTGCCCTCGCGTCCGGCGATTGGGGACTCCCCGAAGGCGCGCGCCAGGTCATCGGCAGCCGCCTTGCCCGCCTCAGTCCTGGGGATCACCGGCTGCTGCAGGCGGCAGCCGTGCTTGGCGATGAGTTCAGTCTCATGTTCCCCGTGATCGGGCGCATGCTCGCGGTCGAGGTCTCGACGCTCGTCGACGCCATGGAGGATGCGGTCCGCGCGGGAATTCTCCGGAACGACGGCAGGAGTTACCGGTTTGCCCATGCGCTCATCCGCGATGCGATCGTCGAGCAGATGAGCCTCCCGAGGCAGCAGAGCCTCCACCTCTGCGCAGCGGAAGCGATGGAGGAGGTCTACGCTCGGGCCCTGGAGCCCCGGTTGTCGGCCATCGCGATCCACTACCGCTTCGCCGGTCCTTTCGCCGCGGGCGAGAAGGCGATCGATTACTCACTACGGGCGGGCGAAGCAGCTGCAACGGCACTCGCCTATGAGGAGGCTCAGCTTCACTGGGAGGCGGCCCTCGACTTGATGGAACGTCACCGTGTGGCGAACACGGTCCGTGTTCGCCTGGTTGAGAGGCTCGGCGAGCTCATGCAGGTGGTGGGTTTTGCCAACTACGCCAAGAGCGTAGCGTATTTCGAGCAGGCCCTCGTGCTGCGCGAGAAAATGGGAGACGCCGCGGGCGCGGCTGCCATGCACGCACGGCTCGGGCTCCTCCTCGGGGCCGGCGGCCCAACCCGTGACAACCGGGCAGCACTGCGTCACCTGCAGGCTGCCGCCCCGTTCCTGAAGGACGGGACCGCCAGCGACGCCCAACTGAGTTTCTTCAGCGCCCTCGGTCTCATCGCGGTGTGGCAAGTCAACACGGAAGAGGGGCTTGCCGCCTCAGCCCGGGCTATGGAGATAGCACTCGAGTTGGGCAGTGAGGACCGCTGGGTCACCAACGCGGTCATGCGGAGCTACCACCTGCACGCCCTCGGCCGCCTCGGCGAAGGCAACGCGCTCATGGCCGAGGCGTGGGAGACCGCCAACGGGTTGAACAACACCTACCGGGCGTTCGTGGCGGCCGGCTGGCTTGGCGATCGCCTCCTGGAGTTGGGGGACCCGCTCGAAGCAAGAGCCTGGTACCAGAAGGAGGTCGCTCAGCCTCGCCAGGTCCACGCGCCCACCCGGCGCCGGGCCCTGCAGCGCGGCATCGCCGCCACGTTCGCCTGTGCCGGAGACATGGAGAGCTGCCAGCGCATTCTCGCTGACGAGGGCATCCGCACTATGCCCGAGATGGCATTCTTCGACGGCGGTTGGGACGAAGCCGAAGCCGCCTGGAAGCAAGTGCGCGAAACTGCACCCGCTGAGCTTGTTCGCTCCATCCAGGCGACTGCGGACTACTGGCTCGCCCGCGTCCGTCGACTACGGGGAGACGCTGCCGGGGCCATCGGCCTCCTGTCCGACGCCCTCGCTATCGGTCTCGATGGGCCCAGTCTCCTCGTCCAACTGATGACGAGCGCCGAGCTGGCAATCGTCCTCGCTGAGAGCGGCCGGCCGGAGAAGTCCGAGGTCCACCTGGCCCGCTGCCGGGAGATCCTCGCCGAGGGCGAGGACTGGCGGGGATTGGCCGGCCGCGTTGCGCTCGCCGAGGCAGTACATGCCGCCGCGAGCGGCTGTGCTGAAAATGCGAGTGAGCGATTTGAACTGGCAATTGTTGTGTTTCGCCGCCTGAGCCTTCCGTGGGACGAAGCAGAGGCATTCGAGACCCGGGCGCGCTCCTGCAAGCGGTTCTACCGCGGCCGCACCCGGCGTGCTTTTCTCATCGAAACGCTGAATTCCGCCCGAGCCGTATACGAGCGGATAGGCGCTGGCCAGCCCTGGCTCGATCGGCTCGACGCCTACGGGCGGGACGTGATCGGCGTCGCTGACGACCACGTGCGGGAGCAGTTGCCAGACCACCTGACGCCTCGCGAAGCAGAGGTCCTGCGGCTCATTGCAGCCGGCAAGAGCGGCAAGGAGATCGGCGCCGAACTCGTGCTCAGCGTTCGCACGGTCGAACGGCACATCGCGAATATCTATGTGAAGACCAACCTTCACGGCCGAGCCCAGGTCGCCAACTACGCCATATCCCATGGTCTCTCTTCTCCTAATCCCTGAGGCGCGACTCTGCCCGGCGATCTCCCAAACCGCCCACTAACCTGCGTAGTTCTACGGAAGCGGCGCGCATCACGCGCCCCTACTATCCGGCCTGCCGGTCGACTCGCCGGACGGGGTGGACAGAAACGGCCGCCGCGCCCGGCGGGTTCTCCGGCCAGCAAAACACCAGGCGGGGCGCATGCAGAACACGGAAGGGCCACCCGGCAGGTGGCGCCCATAACGCCGCTGTGGGTAAGAAGGGAGAGAAGGATGACCAAATGCCGCTGAGCACACGCCGCCCAGCGTTTCAACCTTAAGGTCCTGCCCACTCCGGCCCTGGAGCCGGCGTCAAGATTCCCGGGGCGAGTCTCGACGACCTGAATTCGCGAGCCCCGGTCGCGGTGAATACGGCGTCGAACAGGAAGGACGATTCAAATGGCAAAGACGTTCATGCAGATGGTCGCCGAGGCGCAGGCGAAGGTTTCGGCTATCAGCCCCGCGGAGGCGCAAAGGCGGATCCAGGAAGATCGGGCCGTGCTCCTGATTGACGTACGAGATGCGGAGGTCATTCGCGCCACCGGCAAGATTCCTGGCGCGGTCCCCATCTCCGCCGGCTCTCTCCTCTACAAGGCCGACCAGGAAGTGCCGGAAGATTGGCGCGACGCTCGCCTACAGGACCGCGCGCAGCCGGTGATCACGCTCTGTGACCTGGGCCCGCTGTCCGCTATCAGCGCCGCGAACCTCAAAGACATGGGCTTCCGCGACGTGAGCTTCGTGGAGGGTGGTCTCGCCGGCTGGCAACAGGCTGGCCTGCCAACGGAGCCCTTCACAACCTAACCTCCTCTCGCCAGACGATTCGCCGGACGCGCACTGACGCAAGCCATCAGCGCCCGGCGGGTTACCGGCCAGCCTGGCAAGAGGAGGCGCCGATGCAGGAACCAGAACCGCCGCCTGGCGGCCAGTTCTCGATAACGTCGCCGTGGGTTACGCGACCTCCGTCGCCACGCCCCCGGCCCAGCCCCGCGGGAGGGGTATCCCGCAAGGAGAAAGACAATGATTCGCAAACTTCTGCTCAGCACCCTCGGTGCATTCACCATCGGACTCGCCGGCCTCGGCTTGGGCAGCGCGGAAGCTTCGGGACCGAGCCCGACCCCCAGCGGGTTGATCGGAGCCTGCAACATGTTGCACGACGCCACCATGATGACCATTCCGATGGTGAGGAATAACCCGGACGGCAACATCCTTTCCGGGAATGGAAACCTCGGCATGTGGCACGCGGTGGGCGTCTCAGGCTGCGATTGATGATCAAGGCGGGCGTGCCATCGACAGACGTACCCGCCGCCAAAGCCCAGCCCCCGCGGGAGGGTCATCCCGTACGGAGAGGAGTTCACATGTCACAACAACGAAGAACGCCCTTCACAAAGAGGCTGCTCCTGGCAGCGGCCATGGCGGTCATTGCCAGCGTCCTGCCGCTTGGCTTCGCCGCTGCGCAGGCCCCGGCGCCGAAGCAAACCAGCTTCCCTGTTCCCTTCCGTGACGTCGCAACGCCCGGGACTAACTTCGACGTCGTCCAGAGCGTGATTGACTACAACCCGGGGGCGACGGCCAGCGCCAGCGCTATGAACGTCGCGAACTACCTCACCGTCCTGGAAGGCGAGCTGACCATCCAGGTTCGCGATAAGTCAGAGGTGGTTGCCAAGGGCAAGGGCCTCTCGGTGCCCGCCGGCGCCACGCTGGTGGTGACAAACGCGAGCGGCGCCAAGGCCCGGCTGTTTGTGTCCACGCTTCTGCCGGTGGCAGCCGTCGTAAATGTGCATCAGCCCAATAGCAGCGGAGTGGCTGTCTTCTCGACGGCGCGCCGCAGCATGTCCGGTGCGCCAGCCGTTGTCGATGTCATTCAGGTGCTGTCGGAATTCGATCCCGGGTTCCGGACGCCAAACCACATCATGAACGAGTTCCACCTGTTCAGCCTGCTGACTGGCATCACCGATTTCGGGTACCTGGGCACCGGCGCAGTCGAAAGATTCAGCGCCGGACAGCTGGCGGTGATGTACGAAGGGATGGCGGGATGGATGGGGAACACGACGCAGGAGAAGGCATCGTGGGCCATCACCTGGGTCGGCACCCCCGGGAAGCCGCTTACGAGTGCTGTGCCGGCAGCCGCGCCGACACCGGCTCCGCCCAAGACGGGCAGCGGGCTAGCGCAGGACGGCGCCGCCAGCCCGATAGCGCTGGGTGCAACAGGGCTCATTCTCATGTTCCTCGGCGCTTCAGCGTTTGCGGCGAAGCGCGCCAGGGGAGCGCGGCACCCCGGGTAACCCAACGCCAACCAACCGCGTCCCGCTGGAGGCTCACCGACTCAGGTCGGCGAGCCTCCTCCGTTCCCCGGATCCCGCACTTTTCGGGCGCATGGACCCGGTGCCGCGGTGGGACACGGCCACGCAACCCTGCCGGAGGTCGAGTTCGCCGGCAGGGTGAGCATGGGCGAGGGGCTGGCGGACATCGACGTCGCGGACGCCGCGTTGAAGGGGCGGGCGGGCACACTGACTCAAGCGCCAGTCTGCCCTAACATGCCTGTGATGCCCGAACCCGCCGCCACCCCTCCCGCGATCTCACCCGCCCACCCTGAACTCATCCAGGGAGGGATGGGGGTCGGCGTGTCGAACTGGAAATTGGCGAGGGCCGTCGCCCTGGCCGGTCAGCGCCTTGGGGCGAAGGTACTGGGAGTCGTTTCGGGCACCGGGCTTCCCGTGTTGCTTGTTGATCGTCTCCAGCGGGGCGACCGGGACGTTGTCCGCGCATTGAAGGCCTTCGACCCGGGCATCGCCGGCGAGATCCTGGACGAGTATTTGGTCGAAGGCCCGTCCCCGGCGAACCGGCGATCCAAGCTCCCACCAAAGCCGGAAGTCCTGGTGACGGGGAACGAAGCGACGAAAGCGAGAATGACGAAGCTCGCCGTCGCCTCCGCGTTCGTGGAGATCTGGCTTGCGAAGGAAGGCCACAGCGGCCCGATCGGGATTAACGTCCTCGAGAAGGTCCAACTGATGCATCTGCCGGTGTTGTTGGGCGCGATGATGGCTGGCGTGGACTACGTGCTGGTGGGGGCAGGAATCCCGCACCAGGTGCCGGCGGTGCTCGCAAACTATGCGCGCAACGAACCGGCGAGCTATCGGATGGACGTCGCCGGCTCGGCTACCAAGCTGTTGTTGACGCTCGATCCTCGACGGTTCGTGGCCCCGGGGAGAATCCTCCGGCGCCCGAAGTTCCTCCTCATCGCCTCGCATCACGCCCTGGCGATGAGGCTCGCGGCAACGGTGGAAGTCGATGGCTTCGTGATGGAGGGGCCCAGTGCGGGAGGCCATAACGCACCCGCCCGCGGGAAGGCGCTTGCTGAGGACGGGCAACCCATCTACGGGGATCGGGACAGGCCAGACCTGGGAAAAGTGGCAGAACTGGGGAAGCCGTTCTGGCTTGCCGGGTCCTATGCGAGTCCGGGACGGCTCGCAGAGGCGAAAGCCCTGGGAGCGACCGGTGTCCAGGTGGGGTCGGCGTTCGCGCTCTGCAACGAATCCGGGCTCCGGGAAGAGATCAAGCGGGAGTTGAGGCAGCGCATCGCGGCCGATGCACTCGAAATCAAGACCAGCGCGACCGCGTCACCATCTGGCTTTCCTTTCCAGGTGGTCCAGCTCAAAGGCAGTCTCTCTGAATCG
This sequence comes from uncultured Anaerolineaceae bacterium, assembly GCA_964438865.1. Classification (GTDB taxonomy): domain Bacteria; phylum Chloroflexota; class Dehalococcoidia; order Tepidiformales; family Tepidiformaceae. Next base: position 118,058 of record CAYTMI010000007.1, read on the forward strand.
TGTGTGTACGAACGCCGCAAACGGATCTGCAACGTGGGCCATCTCACGCAGGCGTATCAGAAGGATGAGCGGGTGGGCGGCGGGATTGGCTTCCGATGCCCCGGCGAGCCGATCGATGCGTTTGTGAAGAAGGGTGGAAGCAAGGCCGAAACAGACGGGAAGGTCTGTCTCTGCAACGGACTGGGCGCCGCCGTCGGACACGGACACACGACCAGGCCGGACAGCGAACCCGTCATCGTCACGCTCGGGAAGGACCTGGGGTTCTACGCCGGGCTGGCTGTGCATCCCGATGGTAGCTATTCCGCGGAAGAGGTCGTTCGAACGATCTTGCCGGGCCGCGCGGTGGCAGCGATTCCCTGAGGCGGCCGGCTCTGAGGGGCATTCCTGCAGCCCCCGGCTTTGCGAGCATGGTCCCCGTCTCCACAGGTATGCTGGTCTCCACCACGCGATGACGGTGCGGCCATCCACATGCAACGGTCCGCGCCGCGCCATCGCCACGACTAGATTCGGAGACAGCACATGGCAAACACAAGCACAGGCATGGGACTTCAGCTTCGTTCGATCATCAAGAAAGAGGGCGTTCTCGAGCTATCGCTGGCCAGCGTCGCCACCCCAGAGCCCGAAGCGGACGAGGTGATCGTGCGTGTCGAGGCCTCTCCCCTGAACCCGTCGGACATGGGGCTCCTCTTTGGCGGGGCCGACATGGCCACGGCCGAGGCATCCGGCACGGCCGATAGCCCCGTCGTGACAGCGAAAGTCTCACCGGCGGTGATGACAGCGATGGCCGGCCGCGTCGGGCAATCTCTGCCCGTGGGGAACGAAGGGGCAGGGGTGGTCATCCAGGCGGGTACGTCTCCGGCCGCGCAGGCACTGATCGGCAAGACGGTCGCAATCCTCGGTGGCGCGATGTATTCGCAATACCGCTGCATCAAGGCCGCGCAGTGCCTCGTGTTGCCGCCCGGGATAACGCCCGCCGAAGGCGCCTCCTGTTTCGTCAACCCGCTGACGGTGCTGGGCATGGTCGGCACGATGCGCGCCGAGGGGCACAAGGCGCTGGTGCACACGGCGGCAGCTTCGAATCTTGGCCAGATGCTCGTCAGGCTTTGCCTCAAGGACGGCGTGGGCCTGGTGAACATCGTTCGAAAGCAGGAGCAGGTCGACCTCCTGAGGAAGATCGGCGCCACCCACGTGTGCAACTCGACCTCTCCTACCTTCAGGGAGGATCTCGTCGAGGCGCTCGTCGCCACTGGGGCCACGTTGGCCTTCGATGCCACCGGCGGCGGGAGACTGGCCGGGCAAATCCTCACGGCGATGGAGGTTGCAGCCAACAGGTCGGCGACGGAGTACAGCCGCTACGGTTCCACCGTCCACAAGCAGGTGTACATCTACGGCGGACTCGACCGCAGCCCGACTGAGTTCACCCGCAACTTCGGCACGGCGTGGGGTATCGGCGGCTGGTTGCTGATGCCGTTCATGGAGAAAATCGGAGACGAAGCCACCCAGAAGTTACGGGAGCGGGTCGCGGCGGAGATCAAGACCACGTTCGCGAGCAGCTACACCCGGGAGGTTTCCCTCGCCGAGGCACTGCAGCTCAAGGAGATTGCGGTCTACGGGAAACAGGCCACCGGAGAGAAGTACCTGATCAACCCGAACAAAGGGCTCGGCTGAGGGGACGGAACCGAGGCTCAACTGTCAGATACAGAACGATTCCAGCCGGGGCCAGCGTTCGTTCTTGCCCGCCGCGCGGATGTAGATGCCGGCGGGGTCTGAGGGGGCGGTCCAGAGTTCTCGGTCGCCGCTGCGGTAGCCGGTGAATTGCGCGTCGCCTGGGAGACGGGCCTTGGGTTCGAACTTCACAGGCAGGGCGTCCTTCATAACGTCATAGGGGTCCTTGACGTAGGAAAACCCCATGAAGGTGAGGAAGACAGCGGCCTGCCAGTCGCAATGGTCCGGGCCCTGGTGTTCCGAGAGCGTTTCCCGCGGCGGCGTTTGGCCCTGCCGGTCCTTCCACGGTGGCGGCGCGACCGGGGTCGGTGGGGCGGCCGGTGTGGGCGTGGGTGATGGACGAACCCCCGTGGCTTTGGCGTCGACGATGGCGGCGAGGGCCACGACTGCCTCCGCCGTCGCCGCGCCGGGCGCGCCCCGGAGTTCAATGAGCACGACGAGGTTGTCGCGGCGGAAGAGCACTCCAAAGCCCACTTGGCCGGGCTTCTCGCCGATGCCGCCGTACACGAGGGCGACACTGCCTACGCGTGCTGCGACTGACTCCACCGGGAGGGACTGCCGGAGCGAGGCGAGGTGGGTGTACGCCTCGGCGGCGCCCGCGTCCGACTCGAAGAGCGTCAAGAACACGGTGGCGAAGCGGTCACCCCAACCGAGCGACGTGCCGTAGCGGCTATCGAAGCCCCACTGGCCGAGGCTGGCCCGGGCGACTTCCACGTCTCTGAAAGCTCCGTCGAGGAGGAGCGCGGAGATGTCCCATCCCTGGGGGTAGAACTCTGAGACGTTCGTCAACACGCCCCGGCCGACGTTGATGGGGTTGGAGCCGCCCGTGGCGCCGCCGCTGTCGGCGGCGAGGACGGCGTAGCGGCTGGCGGGGCCGGCGAGGGGACTCGGGCGCGGTGGCGGGTCGTCCGCCAAGTTGACCGCCGGGAGCGGGTCGCCCGCCAGGAAGGTCGCGGCGCCAATGCCGACCGCGCCGACGGCCACGACTCCGACGGCGATCTTGAGCCAGGCCGGGATCGTCGGCAGCCATGCAAGGCGGCCGCCGCGGCCGGTTGCATCCCAGCGGGCGCGGTGGAGGTCCGCGCGGTCTGCCACACCCGCCTTCGTGAGCAGGTTCGAAACGTGATACTTCACCGTGTTCACGCTCAGCCCGAGTCGCACGGCGATCTCGGCGTTCGGAAGACCATCGAGGACGAGTTCGAGGACACGCGCCTCGGCGGGCGTGATCGGCTCTGGATGTGGCGGACGGCCGCGTCGCAAAGGCATGGGGCAGAGTCTACCCTGGCCCGGCCGCGAATTACCCCACTCTCGGCAAGGCATCGGCCAATCGCCAGGATGGAAGGATCCGGCTCAGCGGCTCATCTTCCACGGGTCCCAATCGCCGGGGTCGGGGGCCAGCCGTTCGGGGTCGCTGAAGACTGCGCCGGCCCTCACTTCGCCGAAGAGATCCCTGCCGGTGATGGCGCCGGCGCAGTCGATGCCGCTCTTGATGACGCCCGAGATGCCGTGGCCAGACTGCGTGTTCGCCCCGGCCAGGTAGAGCCCCGGGATCTCCGTGACCGAAGAAGGCCGATTCGGGCCCAGCTGGTCGAGGCCGATCTCGATCCCGTACGAGGTCCCGCCCGTGGAAAGCGTGAAACGCTCGTGCGTGATCGGCGTCGATGCTTCCTGCCAGACGATGTGGTCGCGAATCCCGGGAATCATCCAATCGGCAACGGAGACCAGGCGTTCGGCGAACTGGTCCTTCAGGCTCCGATAGGCCGGGTTGCGGTGGTAGCGCTCACCACGAGCAGGGCCTTCGTTCACCGCCCAGAGTTCGTGTCCGGGCGGGACGAGCGTCATCACGTCCATCGCCGTGTAGCCTTTCGGGGCGATCCAGGGCGAATCCGGGTCTTTCACCGACCCGATGGAAATGAAGACCAGCGGGTGCTCGGGGAGCTTCCCGGCGAAGGTCTCCTGGTAGGTGGTTTCGAGGTCCGTGGAGTCGGAACCCCAGAAGTTCGTCTTCGGAATACGAGTCCGGAGGTCGATGTTCAGCCCGAGATAGACCACGAAGAACGGCAGTGCCATGCGGTAGCGCCGGACGCGCTCGACCGTAGCCGGAGCGAAGTGCTCCTCGCCCACGAGTTCTGTCACGGTGCGCTTCAGGTCTGCGTTCGAAATCACGATCGGCGCGCGGAGCCGCTCGCCCCCGGCCAGTTCGATGCCCGCGACCTTCCCCTCCTCCACAAGGATGCGGCGCACACGCGTCCGGGTACGGAGCGCCCCGCCGTTGGCGCGCAAGACCTGGAGGAACCGCGCCGGGAGCACCTGGCCCCCACCCCTGGGGTAGTAAGCGCCGGCGAGGTAGCCGTCGAGGAATCCCGCTGCAACGGCCGTCGGTGTGCGGGAAGGTGGCGTGGCATACGACGGACTCTGGGCGAGGAGGACGGCCCGGACTTCCGCCCCAAGCCCGCATGCATCGAAGAGGGCGGTGACGGGGCGCAATCCCCACTCCACCAACTCCGCCATGCCCCCGCCCGGAGTCCCTTCCGTGCCGCGAAGGGCGCGAGATTGGGTCGCAATAGCCTGGAGCGTGTCGACGCATTTCGCTACGCTGGAGGCCTCTGCCGGGAACGCCTCGACCAGTCGCTGACGGTAGCGCTCCCAGCCCTTGGGCATCCGGACGCAGACACCCGGGAACATGATCGTGTCGAAGCCGTCCGGGTCCAGTTCGAGGAACTCCACCCGATCTTCGAGTCCGAGCCCGTGAAGGATCGACCGAATGTTTCCACCGGGCTCGCACTGGGCGAGGTAGTGGGTTCCAACGTCGAATTCGAACATGCGCTTTCGGCGGAAGACGCTGGCGTTGCCACCGGCCACGTAGTGCTGTTCGACCACCACGACCCGGCGACCCTGTGCGGCCAGGTACGCGCCCGCGCTCAGGCCACCCAGGCCTGAACCGACAACGATGACGTCCCAGTCGTTGACCATGCACCCTGTATGTGCCAACCAGCGCCGTACGCGGTATGACGCAGCGCATCTATCCCCGGCACCCTACCCCCGGGTGTGGAGACTCTCCGCTGTTCCACGCTGCCCCGGGGACCAGTCCAGCCTCGACGCGGGGACCCGGCGGATGATTGGAGTACACTCCCGGCATCACCTTCCTGGAGTAGACCGTGCAGATTGGCGTCGTCTTTCCTCAATCCGAAATCGGTAACGATCCCTCCGTCATCCGGGACTTTGCCCAGGCGGCCGAGTCGCTCGGCTACTCCCATCTCCTTGTCTATGACCATGTGCTCGGCGCCCATCCGGACCGCGAACCGCGACTCACCGGCCCGTACACCCACGAGACCTCCTTTCACGAACCGTTCGTCCTGCTCGGCTACCTTGCCGGTCAGACTAGGACGCTGGGGCTCGTGACGGGCATCATCATCCTTCCGCAGCGGCAGACTGCCCTCGTCGCAAAGCAGGCGGCTGAAGTCGACATCCTCTCAGGCGGCCGGCTGCGGCTTGGCATTGGCACTGGCTGGAACTATGTCGAGTATGAAGCCCTGAACGAGAACTTCCACAACCGCGGGAAGCGGCAGGAGGAACAGGTCGAGCTGCTGCGAAAGCTCTGGTCCGAACCGCTCTTGGACTACACGGGGAAGTGGCACCGGATCGACCGCGCGAGCATCAAGCCGCTTCCCGGCCGCCCGATCCCCATCTGGTTCGGAGGTTCGGACGAGCGGGTGATGAAGCGGGCGGCCCGCCTGGGAGATGGCATGATCCCGCAGTTTGCTCCCAATGATTCCGGCAAGGCGGCGCTGGCAAGGCTGGACGAATACCTGGCGGAGAACGGGCGAGACCGCTCCTCGTTTGGCATTGAGGCCCAGGTCAGTCTGTCAGCCGGCCCGGAGAAGTGGGCCGCGCAGGCGCAGTCCTGGCGGGAGCTTGGAGCGAACTACATCTGTGTCCGGACCATGAACGCAGACTTGCGGTCGCCCCAGGACCACATCGATGCAATCAGAAGCTACAAGGCGGAAGTTGGCGGATGATGCCGGGTTCCACCTCTCCTTCTCCGCTGGCTCTCAGGAGCGTCAGGGGCCGGCCAGGAAGCGCCGACCCCGGCCGGGTCACCCGGGGGGTCGGCGCGGCACTACGGCGAGATAGCGTGCCGCCACCTCCCGCCGGGACATGGCCAGATGACCATCCACAAAGCGACAAACGCGCAATCCCCGCCGCCCAGCGTCCGCAGAGGACCACGACAACGACAGCTCGGTCAGCTTGCTACCTACCCGTGAAGATCACCGTCCAACGCGTCGCGGTCCGCGTCTTCGCACCCCTCCCACCGCTCGTGGGCCGTCGGAAAGGCAGGGGCCGTCTTCCGCTTTCTGCCTCGGTCTGCCCCTGCGACCGCCTCGCGTAGGCCGCGCCGTACCGTCGCCTCAGATGGTCCGGACCCTGCGAGCCAAACAGCACCACGTGCACGAGACGGCTCTTGACATCTGCTTCGTGGCTCAGTTGTTTACCTGTTGGGAAGCCAACGTCGCGGGTCCGTTCGGCGCTCGTCTCCGACTCAGAGACACGGCCGCCGCCACTCATCCTGCTACTCGCCGGGCGTTGTGGGCAGGATCGACTCGAGGCGGCGCTCCATCTCCTTCGGACTCATGGAGCCGATCTTCCAGTCGCGGAGGATGCCGTCGCCATCCACGAAGAAGTGCGTGGGGAGGCCCGCCAGGCGGTAGGTGGCCGCCACTTCCGTGGACTCGTCGAGCGCGATCGTGAAGGAGAGCCTGGTGCGTTCGACGTAGCCTGCCACCGTGCCGGGGCCTTCGCCCACGTCAATCGCGAGGACCACGAGGCCCGCGTCCTGGTGGCGCAGGTATGCGGCCTCGATGTCGGGGGCTTCGGCCCGGCAAGGCGGGCACCACGACGCCCAGAAGGTGATCCAGACGGGCTGCCCCCGGAAGCTTTCGAGTTCGACCGGCTGGCCGTCGAGGCCGAGCAGCCGGAAAGCCGGCGCCGGCTGGCCGATCTTCGGCGCCGGGCCGGACGCCTTCGCCGTGAGCGCGACGGCCTGACTTGTGGGCGTGCTCCCAGGCTGATCAAGGAACCACACGAGCCCACCGAAGACCAGGACCGCGAGCACGGTGAAGAGCACGCCTTGCAGGATTCCGGTGCGGCCGCCCGCATCCCCCGCGCCGGCCCCGGAGCGGTTGGCGCCGGCGCTCCCGGGAGGAGCGGGAAGGGATGCGGCCGCCCCCGGGGGCGGTGTGCCTTCAGGTTCAGGCATAACTGTGCAAGCCTCCGAAGAAGAGGTTGCCGAAGTAGGTGAAGAGCGTCGCCGCGAAGCCGGCGATGAGGAAGAGGGCACTACGGTCGCCGCGCCAGCCGCGCATCACGCGGGCATGGAGGTAGCCCCCGTAGATCAGCCACGTGAACAGGGCAGCCGTCTCCTTCGGGTCCCAGCTCCAGTAGGAGCCCCAGGCGATCTCGGCCCAGATGGCGCCGAGGATGAGGACCAGGGCGAGCATCGGGAACCCGGCAACCACGGCCCGGTAGCCGATCTCATCGAGCACCGTGTTCTTCGGGAGCCAACCGACGGTGTTGTTGCGCTGCACCAGGTAGAGGACTCCGGCCGCGAACGCCACCGTGAAGGCGCCGTACGCGATGATCGCGACCACCACGTGGACCGTGAGCAGGAGGTTGTTCTGGAGCGCCGGGACCAGCGGCTGTATGTCGTTTGGCACGGTCGTCGCGTAGAGGAGGAGCCCGAACACCACAGGGAGCACCAGCAGCGCAAGCGTCCGGAAGTGATAGCGGAACTCGAAGTAGAGATAGATGACGAGCGCTCCCCAGGCGAACGCCAGGGAGAATTCGTACATGTTGGAGAACGGCCCATGACCGCTGGCGAGAGCGCGGAAAACAAGCGACAGGCTGAGGAAGACTGCGGCGTTAACCGCCAGGATGGTGGCATACCGGCCCAGCGCGTCGCGGCTGCCGGTGGGAACCGACGCGGTCGCCACGGGGCCGCCCGCGAATCGCACGACCCGCACGCTGCCCAGGCCGGCGGCCGTTGCGAGATAGAGCGCGAGGGCTCCCGCGACCGCGACGAGCGCGGCCAAGAAGGCGTAGTGGGAGAGTTCAATCACGGGTATCACCTCCAGGCGCGGGTTGGTCGGGTTCAGCCGATAGGGCCCGAGCGAGCCGCGCCTCCAACCGTTCGAATTCAGCCGTGAGCGAGAAGTCGCGCTGGGCGGGCATACCGGCGAGGACCTCCGAGGTGCCATCGGCCCGGTCGCTGCAGAGCACCCAGAGGCGGCGGCGGGGCAGGTAGAAAAGCATCACCAGGCCCGCCACCATGAGCGCGCAGGCCACCCAGATGATGTTCATGCCGGGGTCTTTCACGACTTTGAAGCCGGCAAAGCGGGTCTCGCGTTCGAAGGTGAACGTGAGACCCTCGAACTCCATCGGCGTCCCCTGCGACAGGTACGCCGGCTTCGCCACCCGTACGTAGTCGCGGTACAGCTCCATGCGGATTTCGCCCGCCCGGACCGCACCTACGGCCTCGCCCGGGCGTTGCCCGAGGACGTAAACCGAAAGGCCCTCGTCCGGAAGCTCGAAATTGCCCACGGCAAGCTGCCCGTCGCTCGTCTGCATCGCCATGGGAACGCCACCGTCAAAGATCACCCGGCCGGAGCTATCCTGGACCTTCATCACGACTGCCTGCCCGAAAAGAGCCAGGTGGAAGGCCACGCCCTTGTATCGCAACGGGGAGTTGACGCGGATCACTCCCGTCTTGGCGGGCTGCCCGTTTTCGAGGAGTGTCACGTCGGTGCGATAGTCGCTCGGGGCGCCGCTCGCGTAGTACGCGTCGGAGAACTCGTCTAGCCGGAGACCAAGGCCCGTGCCGAGTCCAAGATCCCGAGTCGACCCCTCCGCCACGGTGAACTGGGGGTCCTCGAACCCCCATATCCCGCCGGCCATCGCGCCCACGAGGATGAGCACCAGGCTGAGGTGGGTGAAGAGCGTACCAAAGCGGGAAAGCCGGTTCTTGTCAGCGAACAGCGCGACGGAACCCGCGGAAGCCTCAACACCGACGCGGTAGTGGGCACGGGACAGGCTCTTTCGCAGCCGTTCGGCGGCCTCGGGCGCGGGCATCGCCACCTCGAGGCGCGCGTTGTATCGGGCGTGCAAGAGGAATGTCTCCGTCGCCCGGACGCGCGTGTGGAACACCGTGGCCCAGATGCCCCGCCAGCGGTTCATGGTACACACCACGATGCTGACGGCGAGCAGGGCGAGGAGCGCGCGGAAGTAGAACGAGTGGAAGACGTTGAAGAGCTGGAGGCTGTCGAAGGTGCCGGTCCAGTCCCCGTACTTGCCGCGGGCCTGATCAAGCCACCGGTCGTAGGCGACAGGGTCGGAGGCGATGGAGGGCGGGGCCTGGTCCAGGAGCGTCCCGGCGAAGACGAGGACGGCGAGGGCAAGGATGAGCGTCAGCGCCAGGCGCAGGGAGGCCATGGCATGCCACATCGGCGATGCGAGATTGCGTGGCCGGATGCTCCTGGCGGCGGATGGCTGGTGCGTGAGCGTCGTCATGCCGAGTCACTCCATCGAGTCACTCCGTGAGGCGTGAGGGAAGCGGAGGGCCGCTGCGCTGCTGTCTCCTCTACCCCCAGGGGGGCGGGTGGGTGGAGGGCAGTGCTGCCTCCGCTCACCAGTCCCCGCGGTGGCGCCGGCCGGGCCGGCATTACTCGAACTTCAGGATGTAAACGCCCTTCGAGACCGTATGGTTTTCGCCATCGAGGTCGTTGAAGACTGAGAGCCCAAAGGGATACGTCTGCCCGAGGACGAATTTGACATCGTCGCCGTTGCCGGTATCGAGCTTGCGACGCATGACCACCGTCCACTTGCCGCCGGCCCAGACGCCCTTCGCTTCGATGTCGCCCCGGCTGCCGACATAGGGCGCGAGAAGCTCCCTCGGGACCTTGTCGCCGGCCTTGAGCTTCGATACGTCCAGCGTGACTGCCTCGGACACGAGGAGGCTGCCACTGCCCGCAGATGGGTTCTTGGCCGGGTCCTGCATCTTCGCAGGGCCGGTCTTTTCTGCGTTCAGGTTGTCGGAGTAGCCACCGCTTGCCTTCGCATCGCCCTTGTTTGCAGACTCGATGTCATTCGGGTCCGAGAGGACGCCGGTGAGATACTTGTCGTCGGCCTGGCCGACGGGATTGGTACGTACCGACTTCCAGTGCCAGTTGTCGAATCGGTCGTCGGCCTTGGGGCCGATCATGTACCACTTGTCGATTGGGTCGGCGTCAGGGTTGTGGCAGAGCGCCGCGCAGCCTCGCGTCTGGAAGTCCGCGTTCGGCGTGATCTGCCAGTAGAAGGCGAGACGATCCTCGTTCGACGCCACCTTCTTCCAGGCGGTTCCGTCAAATTGCCAGGCGCGAGACCCCTGCGTGGAATCCGCCCATTCGAAGCGGAACCAGATGTCGGTGTCGTTGTAGAGCGCCTGTACGGTCAAATCCTTGGGCTCTGTCGCCTTCGAACCGACGACGACGGTCGTCTTGACGGTCGTCACGCGAGCAGCCTTCCAGGCAGCGTCGTCCGCCGCCAGCGAGGCCGGCGCCTTCTTCATCGCTATGAGGTCGGTAGGTGAGGCGCTGGAAGTTGGCGAGGCGCTAGAGGTCGGCGAGCCGCTGGAGGTCGTTGCAGCGACATCCGTCGGCGAAGCGTCATCATCACCACCGCACGCCGCCAGGACTGCCGTTGACACGGCGACCGCCAGAATTAGCCAGGGAAATTTCCTCCGCATGTTCTTAATCCTTTCAGGTGTTGTTCGCGAGCGAACACGTGTGCCGTCGTCGTTGTTTCGTCCGGTCAACTGGCCTCCTTACTTGCTCGATCCGCTGGGTTCGGCTGCGGCCTTCAGGTAGGCAGCGAGCGCCTCGAAGTCCTGGTCCGTCAGTCCCAAGTACGCCGGCATCCCGGCCGGGTTCCTGCGCGTGGATGTTCTGAGGGAGCCAGCGTCCGTCCCGACGATGACCGGTGCGACCACGGCCCCCTGGCCCTTGAGCCCGTGGCAGGCGGCGCAGCCGATGAAGAGCGCCTGTCCCTGCTTCGCGAGGTCTCCCTTGGGAGCCGTCGCCATCGAACTGCGCTGCACCGGCTGGCTCTCCCCGAGATACACAACCTCCGTCCGGTCGTAGCCCGACGACGAGAGGTTCCCGTAGGTATAGGGGCTTCTCGCGATGACGGCCACGGTCAGCGTGAGGGCGAGGCCGCTGATCGCCAGGATGAGGACTGTCGGGATGATCGCCTGCACGCCGCGTGAGCGAAACAACCTCACTTCAGCCCAGATCCATCTACTCATGGCTGGCCGCTCTTGTTCCCCGACGAGACGGCGGGCCGCTCCCGTCCGGGGCCGGAATGCCCGGCGGTCGCGTCGGCATCGTCACCGGATCGGGCAATCGCAATCACTCGCAGCGCCACGCTAAAGAGAATCAACCACACGGCCGCGACCACGACGATGACGACCCGGTCGTCGAAGCCGGGCACCCGCACCCCGGCCGTCGACTGGTAGAGCTGAGAGGTGCCGGTGGCAGTGTGCGACCAGGTAGCCACCTCGGGCTCGTCCTCCCCCGGGGTGGAGTATTCGACTCGTATCTCGTGCTCGCCGGCCGAACGCGGCTGATAGCGAAGGACGGCGACACCGTCTCGATCAGTCACGGCCTTTCCGAGTTCGAACTGGCCATTGATTCCGTCGAAGGATGTCCGCATGTAGAACGTTACGGGTGCGCCGGCAACAGGCAGGCCATCGTCGGCGCTGCGAACCACCGCGCGGACGTCAGTCGCCTGCCCGACGGAGAGTTGGGCTGGCCCCACAATCTCCACTACGAAATGAGCGGCGGTGGCTGTGCCGGCGAGGCCGAACAAGGCCGCGCACAGCGCAATCGAGATGAGAGTTGACCTGGTGATGCTGGACTTCATTGACTTCCTCCTGCGGGCTGCCAGGCGCCTTCCAGCGGGGTATGCTCCCCGGCTGGCGACGCCTCGGCCATTGCGAGATCTTCTGCCACTTCCCACACGGCGATAATTGGGAAGATCTTGACGAAGATTGAGATGAGCAGGGCAAAGAGCGCGAATCCAGCTGCCACGACCGACAGCTCCACCCAGCTTGGCGCGTAGTTCGACGGTTCGTAAGACAGCAAGGGTACGCGCAGTCCCGCCACCACGATGAAGTAGCGCTCCACCCACATCGCAACCACGGCGAGCCCTGATGCCACGACCATGCCGGTGATATTCCTCGTCCAGGGACAAAGAACCAGCAGGCCCGGAAGTATCAGACCGCCCACAAAGTAGTACCAGTAGAACCCTGCAAATTGTTCGAGGAAGAGCTGCCTGAAGTGGAACTCCTCCGCATCATCCATTTTATAGCCGGTGGTCAGATATTCAGAGATGTTCCCGTACATCATGATGACCGAAAATGCTGCCAGCATGATGCCGAGATAAACGAAGTGCTTCTCGGTGATATACTCCTCAAGGTGATATACTTTTCGCAGTATCGCCATGACGATAATCAGCATCGCGATGCCGGAGTAGATTGCTCCAGCGACGAAGAACGCTCCGAAGATGGTGCTGTTCCATGGCACTCGCAGCGTCATCGCAAAGATCCACGACACAACGGTGTGGACGGATACGGCGATTGGGATAATCAGGATCATCATGACCACGATAGACGCGGCCAGCGAGCGCTTCTGGGATGCACCTCCGCGCCAGCCGACGGCGCCAACCCGGTACACCCAGACCCGCCAGGCCGGTGCCCTGCCCTGCAGCCGGTCACGGAACAGCGCCAGGTCCGGGATCATCGGCAGTCCCAGGTAGACGATGCTCGCGGTCAGGTAGGTCGTAATCGAGATCATGTCCCAGATGATCGGCGACTGCCAGCGGCCATACCTGATGACGTTGAACGCCCGATCAGGCCGTCCCAGGTCGACGAGCACGAACATCGCGCCGCAAATGAGCGCCACGACCGTGATGAACTCGGCCATCCGCGTCACCGGCGTTCGCCACTTGGCCTGGGTCACCCGGAGGATCGCGGAGATCAGGGTGCCGGCGTGGCTGATGCCGATGAAGAACACGAACGTTGTGATATAGAGCCCCCACGAAATGCGGTCGCGCATGCCGGTGACGACCAGCCCGTCGCGGAGCTGCACGGAGTAGGCGTAGACGCCCCAGGCGATGACTGCGAGGAGAAACGCAATCCACGCGTAGTACCCTCGGCTCGTCTTCAACACCGGCGCCAGCGCTGTCCGTTCCAACCGGCCGACCGCGGCGTCTATCGCTTCCATGTCCGCGCTCCTGTGATTCGCTCGACCCAGGGCCACCGCGTGGCTATCCGGCCCCTGGTGAAGGCATCGCGCCCCACGGCCTCCCCATGGCCTGCGATGTAGTAGACGCGGGGTTTGGTCCCAAGTTCTTCCTTCTGGCGATAGGCCTGGTTGTTAGACAGGAATCGAGATACCGCGACGATGTCCTTCCCGTTCGTCGCCAGGTCCTCCTCCAGGTCGCCGAAGTAGATGGCGCGGTTCGGACAGCCCTGGGCGCAATACGGCAGGACTCCGGCGCGCGCCATGTCCGGGCAGAAGTCGCACTTCATGACGGTGCCCTTCCTCGCAGGCACCTGCTCTTCCGGGCTGTAGTGCGCGAGCAGCGACTCCGGCGGCGCCGGCGGCGTCCCCCAGTTGAAGAACCGCCGGTCGTACGGGCAGGCTGCCATGCAGATCCGGCAACCGATGCAGCGGTCCTGGTCGATGAGCACAGTGCCCTCTGGTGTCGAGAAGGTGGCGCCCACAGGGCAGACGTTGTTGCACGGCGCGTTCTGGCAGTGCTGGCACGGTGTCGGCATGAACTGGCTGCCGCCCCCCGGCAGATTTGCCTCGAACACCTGGATCCACTCCATCGGTTCCGGCGCGAAGTGCCCTTCGATGCATGCCGCGGTGCATTGGGGTGGCGTCTGATTCTTTTGGCAACCGTCGCAATGCCGCAGGTCGATGATCATGACCCATTGGCGGATGCGTCCGCTCGGGGCAAACGCCGGTTCGCCGCGAGACCGCACCGGGCCTCGTCCAACCGTTGCCCGCAGTATGGACGGCAGGATCCCCAGTGGCGCCACCGCGATGGCCCCAAGGCCCAGCAGGCGCATCACACCTCGACGGCCCACCCGATGTGACCCCGCAGGGTCAGGTCTCGTGGTCGGATGTTCCCCGCTGTGGCTGTCCCGGGACATGTGTTGCTGTCCTTCGCGCTCTCATCGCAGAGCGCGCCCGTCGGTCTCACGGCTACTTTGGGCCGCGAGTGTGCGAGGGGGCATCCGCAAATAGCGCAGACTTTCCGGCGGCAGCATGCGCGAACCGCGTAGGCGCTCCCCGGCTGGGCGGATGCGACTCGCCGCGGCACAGTCCATTACTATGAGAAAAGGCGAGGAAAAAGGGGCGGGGTATTGGAGAAGATTCGCGTAATCATCGCCGACGACCACGCGGTCGTTCGGGAAGGCACACGCCGCATATTCGAGCAGGAGCCAGACATTGAGGTCGTCGGCGAAGCCGCCAATGGCGTAGAGGCAGTGGCCCTCGTACAGCATCTCAATCCACAGGTGGCGATCGTGGACATCTCGATGCCTGTCATGGGTGGCATTGAGGCGACGGAACGCATTAAGGCGGCCTGCCCGGGCACGGCGGTGCTCATCCTCACGTCGTACGATGACGATCGGTACGTCTTCGCGCTCCTGGCGGCCGGGGCTGCTGGTTACCTGCTGAAGGACGTGCCCTCTGCAGAAGTCGTGCGCGCGGTCCGTTGCGTGTCTGCCGGCGAGCCCGTGCTCCACCCGGCTATCGCGAAGAAGGTGCTGGCGCGCTTCGCGACGCAAGCCGAGGTTCGAAAAGACGAGGAATCTCACGGCGAGGGGCCCCTGACCGACCGGGAGCGCGAGGTTCTTCGGTTGGCTGCTTGCGGCATGAGCAATGCCCTCATCGCCGGGAAGCTGTACCTCAGCGTGCGGACGGTCCAGTCTCATCTGACTCAGATCTTCAACAAGCTCGGCGTTGGCTCGCGCACAGAGGCCGTCATAGCCGGCCTCAGGCATGGCATACTCAACCTGGACGACCTCGATGAAAGCTGACCTGGGCGTGGCTTCAGGCAGCCCGATCGGGCATTCACGGGCCTCATGGCCGTCACGGCTCATGGACCCCGTCCGCCGAATCCCGGCAAGGTCCCGCGACCGGCACTTCTGGTATGTCCAGCTGCTCGTTCTTGGCGCGACGGCCCCGCATTACATCATCGAGATCTCCGGTTACACGAACCCCTTCGAGACGCTTCATGGACTGGCGATCACGCTGTACGTCATCCCATTGCTTTATGCCGCGCTCAGCTTTGGCTGGGAGGGCGCGATCCTGACGGCGCTCTGGGGTGCGGCTTTGACCTCGCCGAGCGCGTGGATCTGGCACCAAAGCGAGTGGCATTGGTTGACGGAGGTCGGGCAACTGGCAATCACGCTGCCGGTGGGCATCCTTGTTGCCTGGAGAGTGGCCCTCGAAGCCAAACAGCGGCAGCGGGCCGAGCAGACCAGTGCCAGTTTGAGCCTCCTCAATGAAGTGGGCGATGTCCTCAGCCACACGATGGAGGTGGAACAGCAGTTGCCTCGGGTGGTCCGGCGGCTCCTCTCAGGCCTCGGACTCGAATCGGCCTGGCTCTTCCTGGAGCCGGAAACTGACGGCGCCGACCCACTCATCGTCGTAGAGGCCTCGTCGCCGAGGTTGTGTCCGCCGGCGGACTTGCTTGCCACCTTCCACCGGCGCCTCGATCTCGATCAGAGAACGATCCTGCGGGACGACCGCACGGTGGTCATCCCGCTGTCGGGCGAAACTGACACGCTGGGCTCGCTGGGCGCGAGCGCCGGCGGTGGGGCCCTGCTCACTGACGAACAGGTAGACCTCCTGACCACTGTCGCCAGCCAGATCCGGGTGGCTCTCGAAAACGCGACGCTCTACCGGCAGCGGCAGGAGGACCTTGAGTCGTACGTCAGGCAAGTCACCCAGGCTCAAGAGGACGAACGCCTCCGCATCGCGCGCGAACTGCATGACGCGACCGCACAGGAGCTGGTGGATATCGTCCGCAAGCTGGAGCAGCTGCACAACCGGGTTGGTCCAGACCTCGCGCCGCCGATAGAAGACCTCCTGAGCATGACCCGCAACACGATCAAGTCGGTCCGCCGGTTCAGCCAGGATCTCCGACCGTCGGTGCTTGACGACCTTGGCCTTCTCGCAGCCCTCGAAGTCGTGGTGGAAGAAGCCAACGCCCGTCTGAGCCAGGGAGCCCTGGTGGTGGTGACGGGGACCGCCCGCCGCCTCGACAGTCCGGTGGAGCTGGCGCTCTTTCGGATTGGACAGGAGTCGCTCAGGAATGTCGAGAAGCATGCGGGCGCCTCGTCGGCCACGGTCGAACTGGAGTTCGGCGACAGCGAGGTCAGGCTGTCGGTGACCGACGATGGCCGTGGGTTTGCGGCACCAAAGAGCGTCTCGGATCTGGCTCGGACGGGGAAGCTTGGCTTGCTGGGCATGAAAGAGCGGGCAGAACTCGTAGGTGGCCGCTTCGAGTTGCACTCCAGTCCTGGGGAGGGCACCCGGATTACTGTGCGCCTGGCAGAGAGAGGTTCCCGATCCGCCCAGGTTGGTCCCGAGCTAAACGCAGACGTGTCCTGAAACCGTAGGGGTGGGTGGTGCCGCTGCTCGGACGGCTCGCCGCGAGCGGCGTGGAGGCGAACTCCTCAACCTCCAGGCTCCCGGAGTTCCGGCTGCCCACGGCACTGATGGAACAGCCCGGCCGGGTGCTTTTGCCACGGAAACTGGTCTCATCTGCTCACGCGCCTGCTCACGTGCCTGAATAGTGGGCTGCTCCCTCGAATAGTACAACCGCCTGCCGAGTTCGCGTTCGTGCTCAACGATGCGGCCCCCGCCGCGTAGGCAGACTGAGGATGCACCGATCCGTGCGTGTTGACCGTTGCCGAGACGGCAATGATCGCCGGGGCAGGCTACGTAGGATCCTTGCTTCAGGTTCCTATCGACCCATGCGTCCAGGGCTCGCGTCCCTGCCGGCTCCCAAGCAGACGTCGATGTCGGTCAGGATCCTCGCCGCAAGCATGGAGGTCTCCGGAGGCCGTCTCCGCGTCCCAACTGAAGAGGACATCCAACGGTAGGCTGTCCTCAGAAGCACGTTTCAGACCACGGCGGCGGTCGGTCCGCGAATCTCGTCGTCGGTCAGGTAGCACGAGGGGTCCATGCCGAGGAAGTCGCCTGTGGCGTACTCGGCGCGCGCCCGCAAGTTCCCGTTGCACATCCCGACGAAGCGGCACTCCTGGCAGCGCGGGGGCAGATGGCTCAAGCGGTCCTTGAGGATGGCCAAGCGCGGGTCACTGCTGTCGTCCCAGATCTCTCCAAACGAGCGCTCGCGGATGCTGCCGAGGCTGTAGTCCCACGAGAACTGGTCGGCGTGGACCGTCCCCCTGGGGTTGATCGAGGCGATCGCGATGCCGCTCTGGTTGCCGCCGTTCCATTCGAGCATCTGCTTCAGCTCCGCCGCACGGGCGGGGTCGCGCTGCTGGACGGCCAGGTACAGGTAGGCGTTGTCCGTGTGGTTGCCAACGGTCAGGATCTCGTGGTCGATGCCGCGGCGATGGAAGTCCTCGCAGCGTTCGAAGATGTAGTCCACCACGTCGCGCGTCTCTTGGGCCGTGATGTCGAAGGCCGAGATCTTGCCTCCGCGACCGGCGTAGGCGAGGTGGTATACGCAGATCCGCGGGATCTGTTCCTCCTCAACGAGGTCAAAGATCGCCCCGATGTCGCTCCGGTTCTTCCCGTGGACTGTGAACCGAAGGCCGGTCCGAACGCCCGCTTCGCGCAGGTGCCTGATCGCCTGAACCGACTTCTGGAATGACCCGCGCGCGCCGCGGATCTGGTCGTGGGTCGACTCCATGCCGTCGAGGCTAATGCCCGCGTAGGTGAAGCCCGTGTCATGGATGCGCTGCGCTGTCGCGCGGTCGATCAGCGTACCGTTCGTGCTGAGCACGGTACGCAGACCGATCCTCCGTGCGTACTCAGCGAACTCGAACAACTCCGGACGCATGAGCGGCTCGCCTCCCGAGAAGAGCACGCTGGGCACCTTGTAGGCGGCGAGGTCGTCCAGCACCTTATAGCACTCAGCGGTCGTCAGTTCGCCGTCGAACGGTTTCGCCGTCGCGCTGGCGTAGCAGTGCATGCACTTAAGATTGCACTGCCCCGTGATGTTCCAGGCCACAACCGGCTTCTTGTCGGCGCTGAAGTGGAGCAGGTGGGCGGGGCCGCGCTGGGACGAGCGCCCGTAGCGAAGGATGTCGCCTTCCGTGACGGTGCCGTTGAGCAGCCGGGAGACGCTCAGCATGCTGCATAACCTCCATGGGGTTCGTAGACGCAGGAAGGGTCGCTTTCGAGGTAGTCGCCCGTGAGGGCGTAGGCCCGGGCGCGTGAGCCACCGCAGACCGGCCTGTACTCGCAACGGCCGCACCTGCCCTTGAGGAGCGAGCGGTCGCGCAAGTCGCGAAAGAGCGGGCTCTCGCGGTAGATCTCGGCGAAGCTCCGCTCACGGACATTGCCGGCAGGCAGCGGCAGGAAGCCGCTCGGGCAGACGTTGCCGACATGGTCGATGAAGGCGAAGCCGTCGCCGTCGTTGACACCTTTCATCGACATGCCCATCTCACCCTGGAACGAGTAGCCGGCGCCGGAGACGTTTGCGAACGCCGCGGGGCCGCCGTTGGGTCGAGCCGCTGCGCCGGAGGCCGCCTCGGCTCGCCGCCGCTCGATGACCACCCGGCGGTAGTGCATGGCCGCGGTCGTGCGGACGTCAAACGGGCTCGTCTTCGCTGTGTCGTAGAGCCAGTTGAACGCCTGCTCGTGCTCCTCGGGACTGACCATGTAGCCGGCCTGGGCGCGCCCGGTCGGGACGAGAAAGAAGACGCTCCACATCACCGGCCCGTAGGCAGCGATGAGGGCCGCGATCTCGGGCAGGCGCGCGACTGAGTGCCTCGAGACAGTGGTTCCCACCTGGAGCGGAACTCCGGCGTCCTGGATCGACTGCAGGATCTCGAGCGTGCGCTGAAACGATCCTCTGACTCCGCGGAATGCGTCGTGCGAGGCCGCGTCGGGTCCATCGAGGCTGATATGGATGCGCGACACCCCGGCATCGCGGGCGCGCCTGATCGCTTTCCGTGTGCAACGACCCGTCGCCGAGGGCGAGAAGGCGACGCGAAGACCGCGGGACGCCGCCCGTTCGATGATGTCGAAGCAGTCGTCGCGCATCAGCGGGTCGCCGCCGGTGACGATCAGGATCGGACCGCCGATGTCGACGATCTGGTCGACTACACGGAAGGCTTCCTCGGTCGTCAGCTCGCGCTGGTCGCGACGCGGCTGGGCCTCGGCTCGACAATGAACGCACGCGAGGCCGCAAGCGCGGGTGATCTCCCAGGCGACGGTGAAGGGCGAGCGGGCAAAGTCCACGGATGCAAAGTCGGGCCGCGGATTCGGGCGTTGAGTTACTGGCTCGGTCACGAGAGCGCCCGATCTTCCGACGTGACTCCGGTCAGCATGTGATGTTGCATAGCTCTTAAACCTCTCTTTTCCGCTGTACTAACCAGAAAGTTTGCCTATTTCTCGGAGGTATAGCAGACTCTGTCGGCCGGGTCAAACAACCAGCCCCGGCCCAAAGGCGAAGGCGATGAGCACAGACCGTGACTCCGATCGAGTGCTTGCCCTGGACGAGATCTCGAGGGCGCTCCTCAACCGTCTGCAGGCGCACATCCCGCTCGTGCCGCGCCCGTTCCTCGCGCTCGGCCGGGAACTCGGTCTGCGAGAGAACGCGGTTATCGAACGCACGCAGGCGCTGATAGACGCGCGGATCATCCGCGAGGTCGGCGCGATCTTCGACGGGCGCGCGCTCGGCTACGACTCCTGCCTCGTTGCCGCGAAGTATCCGCCCGACGACCTCGAGACGGCCGGGCGGGTCATCGCCAGCCACCCAGGGGTTTCGCATGACTACCAGCGGGACCACGACTTCAACCTCTGGTACACACTCGCGGTCCCGCCAGGCCAGTCGGTGGTTGAGGAGACATCCATGCTTCACCGCCTCACCCGCGCGAAGTCGACGCGGCCCCTCCCCGCGCTCCGCATGTTCAAGCTCGGTGTGAGGCTCGACATGGACGAGACCCCGGCCGACACGCGCTCCGGGGAACCGGTGTCAGGGGGCGCTGCGGCTGGCAGCAAGACTCCGACCGCCCGCGAGATCGCCGCCGTCCGCGCGTTCCAGGAGCCGTTCCGGGTCGTCCCCAGGCCGTTCGACGCCGTCGCGCAGCTCCACGGCTTCGCCTCGGCTGAAGCTCTTATCGAAGTAGGGGACGAGCTCCATGCCCGGGGCGCCTTGCGGCGATTCTCGGCGGTCCTGCGCCACCGGACAGCGGGCTTCGGCGCGAACGGTATGGCCGTCTGGAAGGCCCCCCAAGAGGAGTGCGAGACCGCAGGCCGAGTCATGGCCAGCTTCGCCAGGGTCTCGCACTGCTACCAGCGGCCGGTCTACGAGGACTGGCCGTACAGCCTCTTCACGATGATTCATGGCCGGACCAACGACGAGGTACAGGACTGCATCACCGCTATTCACCGCGAGACCGGACTGAGCGAGCACCGGGTTCTGTACTCATTGGTGGAGTTCAAGAAAGCCCGCGTTCGTTACTTTACCGAGGCATGGGATGACTGGCGGAATGCGGTCGAACGCACAGCTGGTTCTGCCCGGGAGGCGGTCCATTGAACGGCCTGGAAGATTTCCGCGCGTGTGCCTGGCCGGTCGCCTCGGTCTCACAGACGAAACTGGACGCGGTCCTCGCGGCGGCCCGCTCGCACCGGCCCGGCGCCGCCATTGTTGCAAGCTGCCAGCGCGTCGAGGTGTTCCACGTTGACCGGTGTGATTGCCGAGCGCCGGGCGCCTGGGCGGGCTTCGAGGCACTGCTACGCCTGGCGGAAGTTGCCGCGGGACTCCATTCCCTGGTCCTCGGCGAGGCACAGGTCCTCGGTCAGGTTCGGTCTGGACTCGCAGCCGCCGGGGGGCAGGTCGCAAGCCACGGCGGCATCGCAGTCGCTGCCGCGCGGACGCTCCGTGCCGAGGCACGCTTTAAGGCGCATTCGGGGCACCTGCTAGATCTCGCGCTCCGCCTGTCCAACGTAGCGTGGCCTGACCGGGTGGCGGTGGTGGGAGCAGGAGCTGTCGGTGGCCTCATCGCCGAACGAGCGGTCGAGTTGGGGTTCCCGGATGTAACCGTAGTAGCGCGGCGCCAGCCCAACCGTGGCTGGTTCAACCCCTCGCGCATGCGCTATGAACCGCTCCACGGCCTTGCTGAGATCGCCCCCGTAGACGTCCTCGTGGGCTGCCTTGGCTCGGCCGCGAAACCGCTCGGAATTGACACGCTCCCGGTCGTGCGGCGTCTCGTCATCGACCTCGGTACTCCGCGGAACATCGAAGGTTCGCTCGCCGCGCCTGTACTTACGATCGCCGACATGCTGGCTGACGAGGCCGCACACCCCTTCGCTGATGCCCGCCGCGCCGAGCTGCGCGAACGGCTGCGCGCCACTCTTGAGCGGCGGCTGGAGATGGTCAGCAGCGACGGGCAGTCACCCATCGGCCGCCTGCGATTCGAGGTCGAGCGGGTACGCGAGGCCGAGGCGCTTCGCATCGCCCGCCTTCATCCTGACCTTCCGGTCGAAACCATCGACACGATCACCCGGACGCTCACTAACCAGCTCTTTCACCGTCCTACGGAGCGGCTTCGGGGGATCGCAGATCCGGAACTTAAGCAGCGGCTGGTCGAGTTGTTCACCACCGAGGAGGCATGCCCGTGACTGTCCCGCTCATCCCCACCTCGCTCGATGACCATGTGAACCGCGCAATCCTCGCCGTCTCCGAAGACAGGATCCACGGCTTCCAACGCGACCCGCTCGGAGAAATCGCCAGTCGTGCCGGCGTACCGTTTCCCTTGGTCGTCGAACGCATCCGAGCGTTGTTGGAGGCGGGCACCATCCGCCGCGTTCGCCAGACGCTCATGTCGACCAATCTCGCGGAGGGCGCCCTGGTCGCCTGGGAGATCCCGGAGGGTCGCCTCCACGCTGCGTTCGACTACATGTTCCAGGCCGATCCCTTCAGCGGGCATGTAGTCATCCGCACAACTGAGGCCGCGACCCCCGGCTCGCGTTACCGCCTTTGGACGACCTTAAAAGTCCCGCAGGGCTATTCCATCGCCCGGCACGCTGAGTACCTTGCGGGGACGGTCGGAGCGACGCACTTCAGGCTGATGCCGGCGAAGAAGCTGTTCGTCCTTGGTGTTGGCCACATCCGCCGCCGTGGCATGGCAGCGGGTAGTCGTGCCACCGAACCCGCGGTCGCAGTAGATACGCACACGGTCCGCCTTTCCGAACTCGAGTGGCGGGTGCTCACAGCACTCAAGCGCGAATTCGATCCCATGGAACTTACTGCGGATCTCTGGGCTTCCCGTGCCGTGGAAGCCGCCGTTTCGCTTGAAACCTTCTTCGAAGTGGCCGAGGCGCTCGATGCACGCGGCCTCCTCGGCCGATTCTCCACCTTCCTCGAGCACGTGAAGCCCCTCGCCGACGGTGACCGTGTCACGCGTTACAATGCCCTCTTCCATTGGGCGGTGCTGCCCGGCGAAGAACTGCTCGCCGGTCGCGAAGTCGGCCGCCACGACGTCATGACCCATGCCTATTGGCGCGAAGCAGGTCCCGAGTTCAATAACGTTAACGTCATGGGTGTCGCCCATGGGACCGACAAGCAACTCCTCCTCGACCACAAAGCCGCAATGGACGCACACCTGGCCGAACTCGGGGTCACGGTGAGATACACCAACGTTTTCTGGGGCGGCCGCAGCGAAATCAAACCGTCCGAGATTTCCCCCATCGCTTACCAGCGGTGGTGCGTCGAGCACTGCATCGATCCACGGCAGATGACACTTGGCCTGGAGAAGCAGGAGGTCGCACTGTGACTGTGACGGGTCGGGGAAAGGTATGGATCGTCGGCGCAGGCCCTGGCGATCCCGGACTGCTCACTTTCGCCGCCGCGCGAGCGCTCGCACAGGCGGACGTCGTCCTGTATGACGCCCTGGCTTCCCCCGCTCTCCTGCGCCACGCGCCCAGCGGAGCTGATCTTCGCTTTGTCGGCAAACGATCCGGCGACCACGCCGTCTCCCAAGAGGACATCCAGGCCTTGATGGTCAGCCTCGCTCAGGAGGGCAAGTCGGTTGTGCGGCTGAAGGGCGGCGACCCCTTCGTCTTCGGACATGGTTCTGAAGAAGCACTTGCCTGCCGGGAAAGGGGCGTGCCCGTCGTCGGGGTCCCAGGCATCACCTCCGCCTTCGCCGCGCTTGCCTATGCCGGCATCCCCGTCACCCACCGGCACGTCGCAGAAAACCTCCTGGTTATAACCGGCCACCACGCTGACAGAGGCCGCGACGTGGACTGGGAGTTCGCGGCGCGAGCGGACACGCTCATCGTTCTCATGGGCGTCGAAACGCTCGGGAACATCAGCGCCTCTCTCATCGCGGCGGGCAAGGAGCGAGAGACGCCGGCAGCCGCTCTCCGCTGGGGTACCCGGCCAGACCAGCAGGTCGTCTGCGCTACGCTTGCCACCCTCCCTGACGAAGTCGCCCGCGCCGGGCTCAGAGCACCAGCGGTGATCGTCGTCGGGCACGTGGCCGCCTTCTCCCAGAACCTTGCCTGGTTCGCCACGGGACCACTCGCTGGCCGGCGCGTCGCAGTCACCCGCGCCCGCCACCAGTCGAGCCGTCTCTCTTCCGAGCTTGGGGCGCTTGGTGCCCATGTCGTCGAAACGCCCGCTATCGACGTTAGCTTCAACGCATCCGGCGACGCCCTTTATGACGCCATCACAAGCCACCCGGCGTGGGTTGCCTTTACCAGCGTGAACGCCGTCGCCGCATCGTTCGAAGCCCTCCAGTCTCGCTCTCTGGATGCCCGCGCCTTCGCTCAGTCCAAGCTCGCCGCCGTTGGCGGGGTCACGGCGGATGCGCTTCGGGGACGCGGTCTCCTCGCTGACTTCATCCCTTCCAAGGCTGCTTCCGAAGCCCTGGCGGCCGAGTTGCCGGTCAAACCAGGGGAGAGGGTCGTCCTCCCCGCCTCATCGCAGGCAGGCGCAGCGGCGGCCTCCGTGCTTCGCGCACGAGGCGCGGACGTCACCCAGATCGTCGCCTACACCAACACTTTCGAGCCCCTGGACGACCAGCAACGCCGCGAGGTTGCGGAAGCCGATGTCATCACGTTCACCAGCGCTTCCACCGCCTGCAACCTCCGTGAAGCTCTGGGCGAAGCATCCGTTGCGCCATCTACACAGCTCGTCTCTATCGGCCCCAAGACTTCCGCGGCGCTCCGCGACGCGTTTGGACGTGTCGATCGGGAGGCGGCCAGCCCCACTCTCGCATCACTGATCGACGCCGTTCAGGCGGTCCTGCAGTGACGCGCCGCGCCGTCCTGCTGGTGGGCCATGGCTCCCACCTCCACCCGAACTCGAGCGCACCCGTCTATCAACACGCCGACGCGTTAAGTCGTCAACGCCGGCACGAGGAGGTTCGCGTCGCCTTCTGGAAGGAAGAGCCCTCCCTCTCCCGCGCCCTCGATGCCTGCGACGCGATCGATGTCACAGTCGTCCCGGTGTTCATCTCAACGGGCTACTTCACGGAGCAGGTGATCCCCCGTGAAATGCGCCTCACCGGCCGAGTCTCCGAGGTGGGCGGCCGCACCGTCCGCTATACGGACGCCATCGGTGCCCATCCTGCGCTAGCTCAGGTAATCGTCCACCGTGCCGAAGAGGCAGGCGCGTGCCCCTCCGATGCGGTCGCCGTGCTCGGCCACGGTACGCCGCGGAACCCACGCTCCGAGCGAAACACTTATCTCCAGGCCGAAAACGTCGGAGCCCTTGGCCGCTTCCGGGAGGTCATGCCCGTCTTCCTCGACCAGGAACCGAACATGCGTGGCGTCTTCGATTTGGTCACTGCCGACGGCGTGGTGATGGTCCCTCTTTTCATCGCCGATGGCTGGCACGTCGGCGAGACCATACCCGAAGACATGTCCCTCGATGGCGGGGAAACGCGCCGCGACGGGAAGCGTCTGCGCTACGCTGCCGCCGTCGGCACCCACCCGGCCGTCAGCGGCGTCATCGACGAACTGGTACAGGAGGCGTGGACATGGTGAGCTGGCTGCGAGATTCAATCGGATCCCGGCACGGTTTCGTCCTCGGGGAACTGACCGTCGAGCCCATTGATGGCGGGTGGCGAATTCGCGGCCCACGCAGTGGGAGTGAAGCTCCGGCGGTCGAACCCTCTCCTTCGGTGGTCCGCCAGCACGTCCGCTACGACGACGCCAGCCGCTATCGCCCCCTTTCCGGAGCGAGAACCGTCCCCTCCCACTGGCAGATCACCGTCACCAGCGACCAAGCAGTCTTCGGTGTAGTCGATGTCGTCTACCCGTTGGCGATAGCTCACATCGACCAGGCCGCCACCGGATCCCTCCGTCCTTGTTCCCTCGCAGAAACATTGCCCCGGCAGTCCGGCCGCTACGAAGACTCCTCGGCGCTCACGGCCCATGGCCGTCGCGCAGCCGTCGCCGCCCTCTGCGATAACTGCGTGCGGACCCCGCAGTGGTCCGAAGAGCGGGCCACTGCGGCGTATCGGATCCCCTGCCCTGAACCCTGCAGCGTCATGGTCGCGCTCTGCCGCGAGGCAGCCATCTGGGAACAGGATCCGCCTCCTCCCTCACCCATCGACCTTGCTTTACCGTTCGCGGCTTTGGACGTCACGGGGAACGAGATGCGCGAGGCGTGGCTCGCGCAATCACGAACACCAGTCCCCGCTGGAGGCAACTGAACAATGAAATATCGCAAGATTCAGGGCACCGATCTCACCGTCTCCGCCGTGGGCTTCGGCGTCTGGACCGTCGGCACGACCTGGTGGGGGGTGAAAGACCGCCATGTGGGAATCGGTCTGCTTCGCCGCGCCTTCGACCTCGGCGTCACGTTCTTCGACACCGCAGATACGTATGCAAGCGGCGACGCGGAGACCATCCTTCGCGAAGCCCTCGGCCGCCGCCGCCATGACATCGTCATCGCCACGAAGTTCGGGTACGACATCTACAACCATCCTGACCGGCCCGGCCAGCAGGAGCGCCCGCACGATTGGTCGCCGAAGTACATGCGCAAGGCGCTCGAGGGATCGCTCCGCCGCCTTGGCACCGACTACATCGACTTCTACCAGCTCCACAACCCACGCGCCGACGCCATCGACAACGACGCCCTCTGGGATGAACTGCTCCGCGCGAAGGAAGAGGGGCTGATCCGGGGCATCGGCACCGCCCTCGGTCCGGCCTTCGACCTGCGCCAGGCTCACGAAGGCGTCGAGTCGATCGCGAAGCGCAAGGCCCCGCCCCAAGTCATCTATAACATGTTCGAACAGGGGGTCGGTGCCGGCGTCGTGGCGACTGCCTACGAGCACGGTGTCTCCATCCTTGTCCGCGTACCCCACTGTTCTGGCTTGCTCGATGGCTCCGTCACCCAGGACACCACCTTCGAGGCTGGAGACCACCGCAACTGGCGCGTGACCACCAATCACCGCCGCCGTCTCTGGATGGAGGACGGCCTCCGCAAGCTCGACCGTCTCAGCTTCCTCACCGAGGGCCGCACCATCGGCCAGGCTGCGATCCAGTTCGTCCTCTATCAGCCAATCGTCGCCTCCGTTCTGCCCAACATCTACGACGCGGCGATGCTCGAAGAATTCGCCAGCTTCGGCAGCGCCCGCCCACTCTCAGAGGAGGAGTACGGCCGCGTCCAGGCCCTCTACGCCCGCAACTTCGACTTAACCCCGGCCATCGCCGCCGGATAAAGGAGCTCCGATGTCGCATTCCCCCAACTCCCCGCAGGACGCCGGCCCACCTCGCCGTGGCCCGATGGTAGACCTCGATCCCAGCGGCCAGGTCACCGGAAAGGAGCCTGATCGTACGCAGAGGCAGTTCCTGAACTATGCCTTCTACAAGGTCGACCCGGCTTTCCGCCGGCTCCCGGCCCCCGAACGCCGAGCCGCAGCCGATGAGTTCATGGAGGTCGTCGGCGCTTGGGAAGACCACAACGACCTCCTCCTTCGTACCTACTCGCTTGTCGGGCTTCGCGGTGACGCAGACTTCATGTTCTGGCGCATCTCCAACGACCTTCGCCGCCTTCAGGAGATGCAGGCGTGCCTCAACCGCACCAGCCTCGGTGCCTATCTCACGCAGCCCTACAACTTTCTCTCGCTCCAGAAGCGCTCCCAGTACGTCAATCGGATCGAGGGCTCAGGCGAAGGTCTCGAATTGCTTCCCGGCCAGGGCAATTTTCTTTTCGTCTACCCCTTCGTAAAGACTCGCGCCTGGTACAACCTCTCCCCCCACGCCCGCCAGGGGATGATGGACGAGCACATCCACGCCGCCGGGCCCTTCAAGGGGATCCGCCTCAACACCAGCTACAGTTATGGCATCGACGATCAGGAGTTCATCGTCGCGTTCGACTCCGATTATCCCCAGGAGTTCGTCGATCTTGTCCAGCGTCTCCGCCACACCGAGGCCAGCCTATACACCCTGAGGGACACACCGATGTTCACCTGCGCGAAATCGGATGTTGCCTCGATCCTGGGCCAGGTGGCGAACCTTGAATAACGCCTCGGTCTGCGAAGCCGCCCGCGCGCTCTTTCCCGGCGGGGTGAACAGCCCTGTCCGCTCCTTCCGCTCCGTTGGCGGCAACCCCGTGCCCATCGCCCGCGGCGTCGGCGCTTACGTCTTCGATGTGGAGGGCCGCCAGTACATCGACTACGTCGCCGCATTCGGCCCCCTCATCCTCGGTCACGCCCACCCCGCCGTCCTCGATGCGATACACCGGGCAGCGGTTTCGGGTACGGCCTTCGGGGCCCTCACCCCGGGCGAAGTCTGGCTTGGAGAGCGCGTCGTCGCGGCCACGGGCATCGACCGTGTCCGCTTCGTCAATTCAGGCACCGAGGCGACCATGACCGCTATCCGGCTGGCCCGTGCTGCCACCGGCCGCGACCTCGTCGTTAAGTTCGACGGTTGCTACCACGGCCATAGCGACGGCCTCCTCGTGAAATCAGGGAGCGGGGTCGCCACGCTGGGACTGAGCGACTCCGCAGGTGTGCCCCAGGGAATAGCCGACCTCACGGCAGTCCTCCCGTACAACGACCCGGAGGCGCTTCACACCTGGTTCCGCAAGCGGGGCTCCGAGACCGCTGCCGTCATCGTCGAGCCCATCGCGGGAAACATGGGCGTCGTCGAACCCACCGCGGGGTTCGTCGAAGCACTCCAGTCCGAGCCCCGGAACCATGGAGCACTGCTCATCGCTGACGAGGTGATCACCGGCTTTCGACTCCGCTACGGCCTATCGGCGGTCATCCCCAGGGCAGACCTCGTCTGCCTCGGCAAGATCATCGGCGGCGGCCTTCCCATCGGCGCATTCGGCGGGCGCGAGGACCTCATGATGCGGATCGCTCCCGCGGGTCCGGTCTACCAGGCAGGGACTCTCAGCGGGAACCCGCTCGTGATGGCTGCCGGCTGCGCCATGCTCGACGCCCTCGCAGATGGCTCCGTCCATTCGCGCGTCGAGGAACTCGCCACCCACCTCCAGAACGGGCTCAACGCCGCTATCAAGCATGCCGAACTCACGGCGGCCGTAGTCCGTCGCGGCTCCATGGTCACCGTCTTCTTTCGCGGTGGCGCCCCGCGTAACTTCGCCGAGGCAGCTGAGTCCGACACGTCGGTCTTCGCGCGCTTCCACCGCGCCATGCTCGCGCGGGGCATACTTCTTCCGCCGTCCCAGTTCGAAACCTGGTTCGTGTCGGCCGCTCATTCGCCGGCCGACATCGACCAGACGGTGATGGCCGCCCACGAAGCCATGCGGGAAGCTGCAACTGGATGACCAGGCTGCGGCTCGGGACGCGCGCCAGCAAGCTAGCACTTGTCCAGAGCCGCGCCGTCGCGGCCATGCTCGAACGTGCCAATGCTGATCTGTCGGTTGAACTCGTCGAGGTCTCAACTAAGGGGGACCGGGACCAGTCGAGCCCCCTCGACACCGGCACCGGGTGGTTCACGCGGGCCATCCAGCAGGCACTGCTGGACAACCGGGTCGACATCGCCGTCCACAGCTACAAGGATCTCCCCACGAAACAGCCCGCCGGCCTCGTCATCGGGGCTGTGCCGGCCCGGGAGGACCCCCGCGACGCCCTTGTCAGCGCTCGTGGACTGTCCCTGGACGAGCTACAGGGGGGAGCCGTTGTTGGAACGAGCAGCCCTCGCCGCGAAGCCCAGCTTCACGCGATGCGCCCAGACCTCCAATTCCGCACTATCCGCGGCAATGTCGAGACGCGACTCGCCAAGGTCGAAGCAGGCGAATATGACGCCACAGTCCTGGCGTTGGCCGGGCTGCGGCGGCTGGGCCTCGAAGATCGTGCCACTCAGGTGTTCACGCTCGATCAGATGCTGCCAGCCCCCGCCCAGGGTGCCCTCGTGGTCGAATGCCGAGAAGCGGACCGCGAGGCAATTCACGCACTGAACTCCATCCAGGACGCCGTGCTGACAGCACCCCTCCTCGCCGAGCGGACGTTCATGGCCGCGCTCGAAGCGGGCTGCAGATTCCCGGCAGGGGCGTATGCCGTCCTCGATCGCGACAGCCTGTACCTTGAGGGCCTCGTCGCCCGCGGAGATCATGTGGTTCGAGGGCATGCGACCGGGCCAGCCGACGGTGCTTCGGACATCGGAACGGTCCTCGCCCGCGAACTTCTCGAACGGGCGGGCTTGCGCCCCTCCTGACGGCCTGATTGAGCGTGAACCACTGCGGCAGGCGTGGACGGCGAGACCCAGTTGGTACATCGAACACCGGCGCGGGGTCGCCGCCTTCCTGGCGCGGCTGGTGGCCCGTCGGGCATCCCCAGCGCTTCGGGGCGAACGTACCGGCGCTTGGCAGCACATTTGTGCGAATTCTGGTGGCTGCACCCTCGAATAGTACAACCGCCTGCCGACTTCGCGTTCGTGCTCAACGATGAGGTCTCCGCCGCGTGACAAGGGATGAGGATGGACCGATCCGTGCGTGTTGACCGTTGCCGAGACGCCAATGGCCGGGGTTCGAACCTTCGGAAGCCTCGATGGCGGAGGCGAAAGGACTGCTGGCGGACTCGAGCGCCCGGGTGGCGGCGCTTCTGGCGAGCGGCCAACGGCCTGTGAGCTGTGGAACGTGCGGGATGTCGTGGCGCACCAGGGTGGCCACGTTGAGGCGGGGATGGGCCTGCGGGGGATGAACACGCTGGACGCGATGAACCAGGCCCAGGTGGACCTGCGGCACGACTGGCCGACTGGGAGGCTGGTGGAGGAGATCCGGGAGGGGACGCCGCGGGCGATCACGTCGCGGCGGGGGTTGGGGTGGCCCCCGCGGATCGTCCGGGTACCGGCGCCGGACTACGGGCTGATCCGCGTGGACTACCTGCTGCGGGTGGTGTTTCCGCGGGACGTGTGAATCCACCGGCTGGACATCGCGGACGCCACCGGCCTGCCCTTCGTGATGTCGGCGGAGCACGACGGGGTGCTGGTGGCGCATGTGGTACGGGACATGGAGCGGAACGTGCGGAAGCGGCTGCCGGGCGCTTCGATCTGGCTGACCGTGGAGGGAGCCGCGGGGGGTACGTGGACGCTCGGGAAGGGCGAGGAGGTCGCGGTGACGGCGGGCGTGCTCGACTTCATGCGGGCTTCGAGCGGGCGGCTTGCGCCGGCGCGGCGGCTCGCGGCGGCGGAGGTGTCGACAGCGGACGCGGCGCTGAAGGATCGGGTGTTGGCGTCGCTGGTGGCGGTCTATTAGAACCGGGCGCCGAATGCGGGCCAGGGGGAGTGCCGGTATGCTGCGGCGACTGGCTCCCGGGGCCCCGTGGCGGAAACGGGGGCCGACGTCCGGAGGGGCTCACTTGGCCGACGAAGTGCTTTGTTTTCGAAATAGCGGGGTCCTGGAGGTGGTCCTGAACCGGCCGCACCGGCGCAACGCGCTGACTGCGCCCCTGTTGGACGGGCTGCACGAGGCGATCGATGCGGCGGCGACCGACCCGGAGGTTCACGTCGTCCTGCTCCGGGGCGAGGGCGGCGCGCTGTGCGCTGGAGTGGACCTGACAGAGTTTGGGGCGGACCCGCCGCCGGCGTGGCTGCCGGAGTTTCGACAGAAGTGGGTCGACCTCCAGGTGAAGCTCTACCAGTGTCCCGTGGCGATCGTGGGAGCGCTGGAACGGTTCGCGATCAACGGGGGCGGACCGCTGGCCAGCTGTTGCGATCTGCTCATCGCGGGAGAAACCGCGTATCTGCAGGTCGGCGAGATCCGGCAGAACACGTCACCGGCGATGAATCTCGCGTGGCTTGTGCTGCGCCACGGTGAAGCGGTCGCGGCGCGGATGGCGCTTACGGGCGACAAGGTGATGGGCCCGGAACTCTACCGGCTGGGAATCGCGACCGAGGTGGTGCCGGACGACCAGGTGCTGACGCGGGCGAGAGAACTCGCGGCGTCGATCGCTTCATACGCTCCTGGGGGTGTACGGGGAGTCAAGGCGACGATGCGGGGACTTCGCCAACTGAGCGACCCGGAGTCGTACTTCCGCGAAGGGTTCAAGTGGTTCTCGGGACAGCCGGGGCGGGGAACGCCGCGGGTCTGACCGGCTCAGTGTTCCAGGCGGGGGGTCAACTGCACGAGCACGCCGCCGGTATCGCGGGGATGGAGAAACACGTGCGGTGGCTGTCGGACCAGGGTCGCGCCGGCGGCCTCGCAATCGCGCACTGAAGCGCCGAGATCGCGGGCGACGAGGGCGAGAGCGAGGGGGCCTTCACCGGCGGTGTCCAGGCGCTTTCGCATCGGTGACGACGCGCTCGGCCACGGGGTCACCATCTCAATCATTCTGCGGCCGAGGAGGAAGCGGGCGGCGTCGCTCCCGCCCAGCGGGTGGGGCCCGAGCATGGCCGGGGCCGCACCTACGATGCCGGACCATCGTTCGACGGCTACCTGGAGGTCGCGGACAAGCAGGGCCACGTGGTCGAGGTCAACCTTGCACACGGGGCCCGTTTCGGGAGGCTGGCCGGCAGACGTTAGTTCCACCCACAGGCCGTTGGCCCAGCTGGGCAAGACGCGGACCATGCCGGGGGAATGCTCCACTTCGGCGCCCGCCCTTCGGAGTTGGGCCAGGCGCGCATCGAAGTCGGGCACGGCCACATGGATGGTCTCGACGCCCGCGCGGGTGCTGGCGTGGCTGCCCCTACCTTGCTCGTGGAGCACAAGCTGGGCGTCGCCGACAGCGAAGACAACGGTCGCGGGAGCGCCGGCCTCGACGGGCAAGTACCGTGGCCGGCTGCCCAGGAGAGCGGCGAAGGTGTCGGCAGGTCGTTGAACGTCCGCACAACGGATCGAGACACCGATGAGGCGCGAAGGCCCTTCGGCTGGCCGAGGGGGATGGTTTCCGCCGCTCACCGGCCGGTGAACCGTGGCGGGCGCCGTTCGAGGAAAGCCTGGATGCCTTCCGCGCGGTCTTCGATGGGGACTTCCCGGGGCAGGGGCGCTGCGAAGCGCATGAAGCCGGCGTGGGTCATGGTGAGGCCCTCATAGACCTGCTTTTTCATGAGCCCAATCGCCTTCGTTGGGGCGACGGCCAGCCGGCCCGCCAACTCACGCACGGTGTCTTCGAAAGCCTCGGGAGGGGCTGAGATGGTGACCATGCCGGCGACCGCAGCTTCGGCGCCGGTGTACGGCCTGCCGAGGATGAGGAACTCAAGTGCGCGAGTCAGGCCGATGGCCCTGGGCTGGAACCAGGCACAGCCGGTGACTGCATGCATGCCGCGTTCGATGACACGCTGGTCGCGGAGCTGCGCATCGTCGGTGGCTATTCGGAAGTCGCAAGCCATTGCGAGGTCGAGGCCAACGCCGAACGCGAATCCATGGATGGCGGCGATGGTGGGCTTGGCCATCGAGCGGAGGGCCGCCTGGAGGGAGGCGTGGGAGAGGGGGGCTGAGGGTTGGAACGGGAAGCCGCCGGGCAGGGCGCCCATGCCTCGAAGCTCGTCTCCGGGACAAAAGCCCTTGCCGGCACCGCGGATGACGACCACGCGGATGGAGTCGTCCGCGGCGGACGCTTCGACGGCGCAGAGCAGTTCGGCAAGCATGGTGGTGGTTATGGCGTTCCGGCGTTCGGGCCTGTTCAGGGTGAGCGTGACCACTCCCCCGTCGAGTTCCCAGGTGACCTCCTGCATCGCGGCGAAGTCGCTGGTCATGATCCGGGGCTCCTTCCTTGCCGGCCTGGATCGAGGCTGGAAGCGTTGCGGGGCGTCATCCCCGGGGGAGGCCGAGCCCGCGAGTGGCGATGACGTTGCGGTTGATTTCGCTGGTGCCCTGGCCGATGGTGAGGCGGCGGGCGTCGAGGTAGCGGAACGCGATCATGCCGCCGAGTTCGCGCTCGGGCTCACGCAGTTGCCCGCTCAGGCCAAGGAGGGCGACGCCGAATTCCGCCAGGCGCTGCCCGACTTCGGAGTTGTAGGTCTTGGACATGGAGGACTCGTAGTTGGGGACGAGGCCCTGCCCCTGCATCCAGGCGACGCGGCGGGCAATCCATTGGCCGACTTCGACTTCGATCCGGAGGTCGGCCATCCTCTCTCGCCACTGGCGCGGACGGCCGCTGCCGAAGCTGGGGCCGCTGGCGCGGACGTGGTCGTAGAGCCGCTTCCAATCCCGCTGGGCGACGAGGTTCCGTTCGATGCCGGAGCGTTCGAAGTCGAGGGTGGTGGTGGCCGCGTACCATCCGCGGTTCTCTTCGGAGATCATGTTTCGCTTCGGGACTCGGACATTGTCGAAGAAGACTTCGTTGAAGCCGTGGACTCCGGTGAGCTGGATCAGGGGGCGGATGGTGATCCCGGGGGAGCGGAGGTCGATCATGAAGTAGCTGATGCCCCGGTGTTTGGGGGCTTCGGGGTCGGTGCGGGCGAGCAGGTGGATCCAGTCGGAGTTGTGGGCGTCGGAGGTCCAGATTTTCTGGCCGTTGATGATGTAGTCGTCACCATCGCGGAGGGCGCGCGTCTGGAGGCTGGCGAGGTCGCTACCGGCGCCTGGTTCGGAGAAGCCCTGGGCCCAGCGTACCTCGGCCGAGGCGATGAGCGGGAGGTGCTCACGCTTCTGCGCTTCGGTGCCATGGACCATGAGAGCGGGCCCGAGGAGGTTGACCCCCTGTGAGCCGAGGGTCACGCCGACGCGCCAGCATTCCTCCTTGAAGATGAGCTGCTGGAGGGGGCTGGCGTCGCCACCGCCGTATTCAACCGGCCAGGCGACGGTGAGCCACTTCTGGGCCGCCATTTCTTTTTCGAGCGCGTCGAACCGCTCGCGGGAGACTTCGCCGCCGTCGGCTGCCCACCCACCGAGGAAGGCGCGCACCCGGTCGCGAAAGGACTCGTCGGCGGCACTGAATCGGAACTCCATAGTGGTCTCCTCCTGTCTTCGCTTGCGGCTGGCCGAGTCAAGCCGGCGGCGGTTCCAGTTGCTTCACGTATTCGAGGACGAGGCGCCCGTTGCTCGCGATTGCCGTGGGATCGATCGCTCCGGGCCAGCGGTCTTCGCTCGAATGGAAGAAGGAGAAGCCTCTCCCGACAAGCGACAAATAGGTACCGCCGTGGGCGGCAACCACCTGGGCTTCGCCGCCGGGCGGCTGGGCCCTCAATTCCCACTCTGGGAGGACGGCTGAGCCGCCGAGGCGGGCATCGGCGGCCCTGGCTGCCTGCAGGAGCGGCTCGTCCGAGGACCTGACGACCGTGGGAGAACCGGAGGCGCCGATGTTTGCGCCAAGGTGGACCCAGGAGAGCGCTGCGGAGGCCGCGCCGGGGTGGCGTTCGAAGTGGCGCCGGATGCCCCAGAAGCCGAGTTCGTGGCCGGTGGTCGCGACGAAGACGACGTCCCGAGCGAGCGCGGCCTCGCGGACCTCCCTGGCGACTTCCAGCCAGATCGCGATGCCGCCGCCGCGTTCGCCGGCGCAATGCCACCATCCGCTTCTTGGCGTGAGGATGGCGACCGGCGGGAGTGATGGGTCTCTGCCACGGACTGTGGCCACCACATTGAACGCTGTCACGTCAAGCTGTTTCGCTCCACAGGCGAGGGAGATCGCGGCGCCCCCTGCCCGGGCCTCTTCGAGCCGGCCCCAGGCCTCGCCGGGAACCTGGATGACGGGCGGGCCCGCCGGTGCCTCGTATCGCCATGCGTTCCGCAGGGTGGGACCGCCGGGAGCGCCATCGACAGCCGCGATGATGGCTTCCCAGGGCTCGTCGCGGAGGCTGTCGATGTCCGAAACCCGGCCGTGGCCGTCGGTGCGGACAAGGGCGATGTGCCCCCGGCGGGGCGTGCCGCCGAGGACGCCTTTGACGATGACGCCAGGCGGTGGGAGGAGACAGTCGATGAGCGGGTAGCCGGCCACCTCCCAGTCGCCATCGGTCACGCGGCAGGGGTCGGGGTCCACGCGGCGGAAGGGGAAGGATTCGGCCTCGCCGGCGACACCGCGGGCGCGCAGCTCGTCAACCAGCCAGGCGGCCGAAGCGGCATCCACGTCGGTGCCGGTCCGGTGCCAGCCCTGGGCGTCATATGCCCGTACTACGTCGCTGCAAGCGGTCGCGGAGATCACGGGGCACACCGTCTTCCTGGAGCGTGGGGGCCGACGGGGGCGCCTCCCCGCATGGCCGGGCTCACTGTGCACCCGCCGGTGGGTGGTTCTTGCATTGCACGGCTCCCGAGGCGAGGAGAGCAGCGATGGCCGCCTCGTCGTATCCGGATTCGCGGAGGACCTCGATGGTGTGCTCCCCGGCGAGCGGGGCGCCGCGGGCCGGTGAGCTCTCCGATGCGGAGAAGTAGAGCGGGGACGAAACGACGCGGGAGGTCCCGTCGATGGGGTCGGGCACGGTCACGATCATGCCGCGCTCGGCGAAGTAGGGGTGGTCGAGGGCTTCGTGGATGGTCCGAACGATGCCGAAGGGTGCGCCCTCCGCGCTCAGCGCCGCCGCGACTTCGGCCGTGGTCCGGGTGGCTGCCCACTCGTCGAGCATTCGCTCGCCGCCGCCGCGTTCCGTGGGCGGGGGCGCGTCGTCGCGGCCCATGGCCCTTGCGAGCCGGGACCAGTTCCTGGGCGACCCGGCGTTGATTGCAACGTAACCGTCCGCGGTGCGCTGGAGCCCGTGCCGGAATGGCGCCCAGTCTGTAGCCGGGGATTCGGAGAGCGCCGGGGCGGCGGCTTCCGCGAGGAACGCCAGTTGGCTGTCCATGAGGGTGACGTTGATCGACTGGCCGGCGCCGGTCTTTTCGCGGTCATAGAGTGCCGCGACGATCGCGGTACAGGCGTTCATGCCTGTGGCGATGTCGGCCACGGTGACGCCAGGCGCAAAGGGCCGATCGCCGCCCTGAGCCTGTTGCTGAACCCAGAGCCAGCCGGCTTCGGCATGGGCGGTGGCACCAAAGGCTCCCCGGCTCGCGAAGGTTGTGTCCTCTCCAAACCCGCTGATGGTCGCGTAGATCAGCCTGGGGTTGAGCGTCCGGAGCGCTTCATAGCCGAGGCCCAGCGCCTCCAGTGCCCCCGGCCGGTAGTTCTGGACGAGGATGTCGGCGGTGGCGGCAAGCGCCCGGGCGACCTCGATCCCGGCCGTGGTCTTCAAGTTGATGACGATGGACCGTTTGCCCGCGTTCTGGGCGGCGGGGCCGGCGCTGCGCCGGGGCACGGCTTCTTCCCCGGCGGGCGGCGGGTCGATCTTGAGCACGTCGGCGCCGAGGTCAGCCAGCATGCGGGTGCAATAGGGCCCTGCGACGATCTGGGTCAGGTCCAACACGCGAAGGCCGGTGAGGATACGGCGGGTCATGCGAGCCTCCTTACGCGCGTCACTTCGATCGGAGCCGCAGGAGCCTGCCGGCCCGGCGCTCGGGCGCGAGACCGAGGGAGGCTCGCATGACGAACTCCGAGGGGCGGGGCGTGTCTTGAGGTCTCTCTCTCCCTTCGATGCGGGCGACCAGGCGCTCGACGACCTGCCGGGCCACGACTGCGTAGTCTTCGCGGATGACCGCAAGCGGCGGGGCATATCCCCGGTGCCATTGCGAGTCACCGAAGCAAAGGAGGGAAACGTCGAGTGGGATCTGGAGACCGGCTGACTGGATTCCTTCGAGGACGTAGGGGGTCAAGCGGCCGTTCGCCGAGATGATCGCAGTCGGGGCATCGCGCGAGGCCATGAGCGTTTGCAGGGCGGTATTGCACTCTTCGGGATCGCTGATCGGGACGGTCACGATGTCCCCTGGAGCGACGCCTTCGGAGAGCAGGACCTCCTCCAGCAGTTCATTTCGGGCTCGCGCGAGTCGTGAAATGGAGTAGGCGAAGACAAAGATGGCAAACCTCCGGTGGCCCAGCCGGACGAGGCGCCGGTAGCCGATGGTCGCGCCGACCGCATCGGATGTGAGGTTGCGGTAGACGTTGATGCGGGTCCCGAGGGGGGACTCCAGATCGCCGGGGTGGAATGCCGGCTCCACGGGAATCGAGAGGTTGACGACGTCGCGCAGCCGGTGGGTGATGGGGAGGATGCCGCGGCCGATGACCAGGCCATCGACCCGGTAGTCGAGCATTCTCGCAAGCTCCGCATCCTGGATTTCGGCGGAGTCCTGGCCGTCGGCGACGAGCACGGTGTAGCCGAGGTCGTGGGCGGCACGGATCGTCGCGCGGAGGTGATCGTAGGCGATGGGGTTTTCGAGGTTGGGGGCCAGCAATCCGATTGTCCCAGTCGTGGAGGAACGAAGCGCCCGCGCCGACCTGTTGGGGCGGTAGCCGAGTTCGTCCGCGATGCGGCGGACTCGCTCGCGGGTCTGGTCGCTCACTCGCGACTCCCCGGAGAGAGAACGCGACACGGTCGAGGTCGCGACGCCTGCGGTGCGCGCCACATCGTGGATCGTTGGCAATGCCCGGGGGGCGCGCTCCGCTCCCGTGCCGCCCTCCGGCCGCTGCTCGTTGGTCGTCATCGCCAGGACTCTCTCACCGGGCGGTCCCCGACGGCGCTGTGGGCCGCCCGCCCAGGGCTGCGATACGGGCCAGGCTCGCCCGGGCCTCCTCCACGAAGCGTTCCATCACGTCGGCCACGGTGGTTTCCTCGTTGAACCAGGCAATCCCCTGGCCGAGGCCGGTGCCGAGCAATGGTTCAACCTCGTAGCGGTCGATGGCACCGAGAAGGTCGCCGACCAGGATGTCCTGGTAGGGCATCTTGAGCGGGACAGGGGCATCGGGTGCGGCCCACTCGTCCGTATAGGCGGTTCGGAGCTGGCGGTTGGTCTTGCCGCTCTTTGCGCGCGTGATCACTGTGTCTTCCGAACCGGCTGCCAGGAGCTTGGGGAGGAGTTTCGCGGAGGTGTGCGACTCCCTGGTGACGAGCCACGCGGTCCCGACCCAGACGCCGACCGCGCCCATCGCCAGGGCGGCGACGATGTGCTGGCCGGTGGCGACACCGCCGGCAGCCAGCACGGGGACATCGCCCGCCAGCTTCGTCGCCTGGGGGACGAGCGAGAACGTGCCAATGGGGCCGGTATGGGCGCCGGAGTCGTGGCCCTGGGCGACGAGGATGTCGGCGCCGAGGTCGAGGGCCCGGCGGGCGTGCTTCGGCGAGCCGACAAGGGCGAGCACACGTTTGCCGGCGCGCTTCGCGGCAGCGATGAACTCGGGCGGGCTGCCGATGCCCATGGCGAAAATGTCCACGCCGGAAGCGAGCACGACGTCGGTCTGCCGCCGGGCTATCTCGCCGGAGCGGACAAACCGGGACCGGGGGCCGGCCTGGCCGTCGCGTGGGACGTCGTACTTTTCGAAAAGGTGGTCAACGAAGGCTCGGTGCTCTCCTGGGAGTTGGGCTTCGATATCTTCGCGGTTGTTCCGCTCGGGCATGCCCTGGGGGAGGACGAGGTCGACGCCGAAGGGGCGCGGGCCCACACGCTCCCGGATCTCGGCAAGCTGCGACTTGATCTCTTCCGGGAACATGCGGGTGGCACCGAGCACGCCGACACCGCCGGCGAGGCACACCGCGACGACCACGTCTTTGCTGTGGCTGAAGGCGAAGATGGGGTGTTGGACCTGGAGGGTGTCACAAAGCGTGGTGTGAATGGGTGAGCGTTCCATGGGTTCTGCCCTCCGATTTGCGCAAACCTTTGCACAACTCACCTGCAATTGACAAGCGCCGGCCGCGGAGAGGCGCTCGAAGGCCGGCCCGGCGGGGTGCAGCCGCCCCGGTCGATGCCTGCTATTGACAACGACGGCACGTGAGCGGTACAAAGCGCAAACGTTGCCGCGAAAGTGGCGATGGCCAGGAGGGACCCAGTGAAGAACCGACCGCGCGCTTTCGACATGCGACTTGGACGTCGCGGGCTACTTACCACGTCCGCGTCGGCGGGCCTCGGGCTGGCGGGTCTCGCGCTCACCGGCTGCGGCGACGACGACGAGGGGGATGGGGGCGGCGCGGGACAGACGCCTGGCGCCAGCCCTACTCCAAAAGGGCCAAAGCGGGGCGGCACGCTGATCGTCGATTCTGGCGAACCCGCCCCCGACGCGCTCGTCTACGCGTTCAACGCCAACAACTTCTACCTGCGCTCGACGATCTGGGATGGGCTGATCATCCAGGGGGCCGACAACCGGCCGAGGCTGGCGCTGGCGGAGGCGTTCGAGATGAAGCCCGACTTCACAGGCGTCCACATCAAGCTGCGCCCGGGGCTGCAGTTCCACGATGGCCGCCCGCTGACGGCAGAGGACGTGCGGTTCAGCATCGAGACTTTCCGGGCGGACACGACGACGAGCCAGCTGAAGAACCCGGGCAAGCTGATCAAGGAGATCAAGATCTCCGATGCGCTGACGCTGGACATCACGTTCACCGCGGCGCGCCCGCTGATGGAAGACTACTTCGCGCTGCTGCCGATCGTGGATGAGAAGACGGTGGCGCAGGCGGCCCAGATGAAGGCCCTGAATGGGGCAGGGCCATTCAAGTTCGTCTCCTACACCCCGAACCAGGGCTACGTGTTGGAGCGGAACCCGAGCTACTGGGATCCCGGCAAACCGTACCTGGACAAGATCCAGGGGCGCATTTATTCCGACGAGCAGGCGCGGACCCTGGCATTGCAGTCGGGGGAGCTGATGCACACGAACCAGGTGACGCCAGCGATGGTGAAGGCGCTCAAGGGGAACAAGGACATCGTCATCGGGGATGGCGGCATCGGCGGGTCGTGGTATGCGGGGCTGGTGGTGGACTACCCGGCGCTCAAGGACACGCGGGTGCGGCAGGCGCTGACGCTCGCCATCGACCGCAAGCGGATTGCTGCCGAGTGGGGCGAGGGCGTGATCCCGTCGCAGGTGCTCCCGTGGCCGAAGGAATCCCCGGCATACCTCCCCGAGGACGAAGCGCTGCTCGTATACGACCCGGTGAAGGCGAAGTCTCTGTTGAAAGAGGCCGGCGCGGAGGGCTTCACCCTGCCGATGGACATCGGCCAGGGCCGGGAGGCGTTGGCACAGTTCGTCCAGGACGACTGGAAGGCGATCGGCGTCAACGCGCAACTGAAAGTGAGTGAGTACTCGGCCTACCTGGAGCGGTTCCGGACGCGGAAGATTGAGGCGATGTTCGTTGCGCCGTTTGGGTTTACGGACAACATGCACCCGGCGACGTTCTTCGAGTTCGCGCAGCCGGTGCGGATCCCGAACGCCTCGCACTACCAGCCGGATTCGTACAAGGCGTTGCTGGCGAAGATCGCGGAGACGGACCCGCGGTCGGCCGCGGGGAAGGAGCTGCTGCACCAGTGGAACAAGCTCTATCTCGTGGATGACCCGTGGATGGCGCCGCTGGCTCCGAACAACACGTTCTTCGCGATGCGGAAGCAGGTGATCGCGATGCCGGACGGGGCGCGGGATGCGCCGCCGCCCTCCGAATTCTGGATTGACGCGTAGCCTAGCCTGAGGGTAACGGAGCAATCATGGCAGTCCACGTCCTGCGGCGCCTGATCCAGGCGATACCGGTGATGCTGTTCGCGAGCATCTTCGTCTTCAGCATCCTGCAGATGGTGCCGGGCGACCCGGCGACCAACCTCGCCGGTCCCGATGCTTCGGACGAGGATGTCCAGATCATCCGGGAGCGTCTCGGGCTGGACAGGTCGATCCCGGACCAGTACCTGAGATGGATCGGGAACGCCCTGACGGGGGACCTCGGGGATTCGTTCCGGAGCAGCCGGCCGGTCGGCGAGTTGCTCCGGGACGCGATGGCGCCGACGCTCGAGCTGACGCTTGTGGCGTTCGCGATCGAGCTGGCGGCTGGGGTCGTGCTTGGCGTGATGGCGGGGACGCGGCTGCGGTCGGCCTGGGACTGGGGTTTGTCGGCTTTCACGATGCTGGGCATAGCCATCCCGCACTTTGTGCTGGGGCTGGTGCTGCTGTACTTCGTGAGCTTCAAGCTCGGCTGGCTGCCGGTCGGGGGACGGGTGGCGCTGACGGAGGACCCGATTGGTGGCCTTCGCTACCTGGTGCTGCCTGCATTCGTGCTGGGGATGACCGGGGCGGCGGTGCTCGCGCGGTTCGTGAGGACGTCGATCGCCCAGGTGATGAACCAGGACTACATCCGGACGGCGCGGGCAAAGGGACTGGCGGGCCGGGCGGTGGTGATTCGCCACGGGCTGCGCAACGGGCTGGTGCCGGTGGTGACGGTGATGGCGCTGCAGTTCGCGGCACTGCTCACGGGGTCGGTGGTCGTGGAGAACGTGTTTTCCCGCCCGGGGGTGGGGCGGCTGGTCGTTGGGGCCATCCAGGCGCGGGACTATCCCGTGGTGCAGGGTGCGCTGCTGTTCCTGGTCTTCGGGTTCATCGTGATCAACCTGCTTGCGGACATCATGTACGGAGTCCTCGACCCGCGGATCCGGGTGCGCTGAGATGGGGAGCACGACGGCCATCGCCCAGGAGTTCGGACCGACCCGCGGGGGGTCGCGGGTAAGGGACTCGCTCTTTCTGACGACGGTCGTCGAGACGGTGCGGAACCCGATGGGGGCGGTTGGGCTTGGGATCGTGGCGACGCTGCTGGTGGTGGGGTTCGCGGCGCCACTGCTCGCGCCGTATGACCCGGTGCAGCAGATCAGGGGGCACCGCCTGGAAGGACCTTCGGCCGAGTTCTGGTTCGGCACGGACGAATTCAGCCGGGACATCTTCAGCCGGACGGTGTACGGGTTGCGGGCGTCGTTGCTGGTCAGCATCTTCGCGGTGGGGTCGTTCGGCATCCTGGGGACGATCGCGGGGTTCGCGGCCGGCTACTTCCGGGGGGCACTGGACACGATCGTGATGCGGGTGGTGGACAGCATGCTGGCGTTCCCGGGGCTGCTCCTGGCGATCGCGATCCTGGCGGCGCTCGGAGCCGGGATCGAGAATGTGGCGCTTGCGATCGGGGTGGGGTCGTTTCCGAGGTTCGCCCGGCTCGGACGGGCGCAGATGCTTTCGGAAAGCAGCCGGGACTACGTGCTGGCTGCGCGCGTCACCGGGGCGGGCGAGATGCGGATCATGTTCCGGCACGTGGCGATCAACGCCCTGCCACCGCTACTGGTGCAGGCGGCGCTAGCAATGGCAGGGGCGGTGCTGATCGAGGCGAGCCTGGGGTACCTCGGCCTGGGAACGGAACCGCCGCAGCCGTCGCTTGGGAACCTGATTAACGGCGCTCGCGCCCACCTGGACCGGTGGACGTACTTCGCACTGCCGGGAACAGTGCTGGCGCTGTTCCTTGTCGGCCTCAACCTGGTGGCTGATGCGACCAACGAGGCCATGGACCCCCATCGAAGGAGACGCTGAAAGCTATGACCGGCCCATTCCAAGGGTTGAAGGTCCTGGAGCTTGGCCGGTTCATCGCCGTCCCGCTGTGTGGACAGATGCTTGCCGAAGGAGACGCCGACGTCATCAAGGTCGAGGACCTGGACGGGGACCAGACGCGGCACAACGGCCCGATTCTGCCGTTCGAG
The DNA here is from genome assembly GCA_964438865.1 of uncultured Anaerolineaceae bacterium. Lineage (GTDB taxonomy): Bacteria > Chloroflexota > Dehalococcoidia > Tepidiformales > Tepidiformaceae. Next base: position 160,949 of record CAYTMI010000007.1, read on the forward strand.
GGCCGCCAGTTCTTCAACAAGAACCGCGGCAAGCGCTCGCTCTCCGTGAAGATCACGGATCCCGAGGTGCTGGCGGCGATCCAGCAGTTAGCGGCGCAGGCGGACATTGTCCTCGCGAACTTCAGGCCGGGTATCTCCGAGAAGTTGGGGCTTGACTACGCCACGGTAAGCCGCTCGAACCCGAAGGTGATCTACGGCGAGAACACGGCCTATGGGCTTGAAGGGCCGATGGCCCAACTTGCGGGCATGGACATCGTCCTGCAGGGGCTCACGGGCCTGGCTCACATGTCGGAGGCCGGCCCGGAACCGCTGGTGAACCCGATCATCGACCACGCGGCGGCGATGTTGATGGCCTGGGGGGTTTCGACGGCGCTTTACCACCGGGAGCGCACGGGGAGAGGGCAGCGCCTGAACGTCGCGCTGATGCACGCCGCGATGTTCCTGGAGAACAACCAGCTCACGCATGTGGACGCCATCGACGGGTGGCGGGCGGATTTCGTGGCATACCTGAAGCAGGCGTTCGCCGAGGGGAAGACGTGGAGCGAGGTCATCGAGGAACGCGAGAAGCGGTTGCCGCACAAGGTGATGCGGGCCTACTACGGGTTCTTCGCGACCCAGGACGGGGCCGTCGGGATCGCCTGCAACGCGCGCACGTTGCGGCTCAAGCTGATAGATGTGCTCGGGATCGACGACAGGTGGACGACGGAATCTGGCTGGCTTCCCGAGGACGCGCATGCCCACGAAGAGTTCGTGCACGAGCAGGTGGCGGCTGCCTTCCGGGGAGCACCCACGAGTCACTGGATGATCGAGTTCGAGAGGCGGGGCCTCCCCATTGGCCGGGTGCGGCATTCGGACGAACTGTTCTTCGACGAGCAGGTGGCTGCGAATGAGTTCCTCACTCGAGTGGAACACGAGGTGCTCGGCAGCCTGACTGTCGTGGCGCCGCCGATCAAGCTTTCGGACTCGCCAATGGCGGTGCGGCCGCCAGTGCCGCTCGGGAAGAACTCCCGGGACGCTCTGCTTGAGGCGGGGCTGACCGATGCGAAAATCGACGGGCTGTTCGCTCGTGGCGTCGTTCGACAGGTTGAAGAGACTGCGGAGGATCTGCCATGAGCAGGAGTGCCCTGGTCGTCGGCGGGACGGGACCGACGGGCGTGCACATCGTCCGCTTCCTGGTCGATTCAGGGTTCGAAGTCTCGGTCTTCAACAGTGGGCGCCACGACTCCGGCGCGGGGTTCCCGGGGGGAGTGGAACGTCTCTATGGCGATGCCCGGGATGAGGAGAGCTTCAGCGCGGCGGTCGCGGGGCGGACGTGGGACGTGACCATCTGCAGCTACGGCCGTTTGCGCATGCTGGCCGGCGAGATGGCGGGGAAGACCGGGCGCCTGGTCGGCGTGACGGGGCAGCCGGTGTACCGCGGGGCAGCCCGGCGAACACCGGACGGTGGGCTGAGTCTCCCGGTGCCGGAGTGGGCTCCACGCCAGAATGACCAGGCCGGCTACACCGGGAAAGTGGCCGAGGGAGAGGATCAGCTGTTTGAACGGCACGGCCGGCGGGAGTTCGAGGCGGTGGTTGTCCGGTACCCGGGGGTCTATGGGCCTCGGGCGCCGATGAACCATGAGTGGGCGGTGGTGAAGCGCGTCGTCGATCGACGTCCCTTCATGCTCATGCCACACGACGGGATGTCTTACTTCCAGCGCGGGTATTCGGAGAATGTGGCGTGGCTCGTATTCCTGGCGGCAACGAGGCCCGAAGCGGCGGGCGAGGCGTTCAATTCGGGGGACGAGCGGGTCCTGAGCGCCCGGAAGGTCGCGGAGCTGATCGTCGAGGAGCTCGGGTCAGACATGGAGCTGGTGGGCATCCCGGCAGACTTCGTTTCGGGCGTCTTCCCGCTGGCTGAGAAGGCTCCGCTTATCCTCGACATGTCGAAGGCCCGGACTTTGCTCGGATACCGAGACCGCGTGGATGTCGAGACGGCGACGCGCCTGACTGCCCGGTGGCTCCGCGAGCACCCGCCGCAAGAGGGCGAGATCAGCGGGGCCGCTGGCAGGTTCGACTACGAGGAAGAAGACCGAATCGCGGCACTCTGGGCCAGCGCCCGGCGCGACCTGGCCATGGCCCGCACAGGGGAGAAGTGAGGCAGGGATGGACTTCAAGTTCACGGACGAGCACGAGAAGTTCAGGGCTGAAGTGCGAGGGTTCCTGGCCCGGACACTGACTCCGGCCTTCTGGGAACGCCACCGGAAGAAGGGTGGGGGAAGCTCATCACCGGAGTTCAGCCGCGCTGCCGGCCGGGCGGGGATGCTGGCCATCGCGTGGCCAAAGGAGTACGGGGGGCAGGGCAAGGGGTTCTTCGAGCAGTCGATCTACATGGAGGAGATGACCCTGGCCGGGGCGCCGATGGAGCATCACCGGCGGGCGGTGCAGCAGGTCGGACCGTCGATCATGCTGTTCGGCACTGAGGAGCAGAAACTCGATTACCTTCCCCGCGTGGCTTCCGGGGAGATCTCGTTCGCGATGGGGCTTTCGGAGCCAGATGCGGGCTCGGACCTTGCGTCGGCATCGACGATGGCGGTCAGAGATGGAGACGATTGGCTGGTTACTGGCAGGAAGCGGTTCACGAGCGGCGCCCACTTTTCGGATTTCCTCTGGACGGTGACGCGGACGGACCCGAACGCACCAAAGCACCGGGGGATCTCGATGCTCATCGTCCCGCTGGATGCGCCGGGGGTGCGGGTTGAGCCCTTGATCGACCTGCAGGGACGACACCACTTCAACGAGGTGATCCTGGAGAACGTGAGGGTGCCAGCCAAGAACCTCGTGGGCGAGGAGAACCGGGGATGGTACGTCAACGCGGCGACGCTCGATTTCGAACGCTCTGGCATCGCCCGGTACGCGTTCCTCCGGCGAACACTTGACCGTGCGATAGGGGAAGCGAGGGCTGTGGCAGCCGAATCGCCAGGGGGCCAGCTTTCGTCTCCCGCGAGGGAGCGCATGGCCGCGGCCGCGATCCGCGCGGAGGTCGGGAGACTGCTGTCCCACAGGGTGACGGGCCTCCAGGCCGCGGGGGGGCTGCCGAACTATGAGGTGTCGATCGCCAAGCTAACGGTGACCGAGACGATCCAGCAGACGACGAACGCGGCGGTCCACCTCAGCGGGATGCACGGGCTGCTGGCTGAGGAAGGCCAGAGGGACGCGGAAGACTCCCCAGACATGGCGTGGGGGTCCCTCTACCTGGACTCCGTGCGTCACACCATCGGCCAGGGGGCGGCGGAGATCCAGCGCAACGTTGTTGCGACGCGCGGGCTGGGGCTGCCCCGGGGATAGCGTGGTTGAAGGGGGAGGCCCCCCAGGCCCGGGCGAGGGGCGTCACCTTGCCTTGGGGCCTGCCACGCCGCCGCCGGTCAACCTGTCGACTTCGCCAGGCGAGATGCCTACTTCGGTCAGCACCTCGGCGGTGTGAGCGCCGAGAACCGGGGAGCTTCGCCGCACGCGAGGCGGAGTCCGGCTCATACGGATGGGCGGGGCGAACGTCTTGTAGGGCCCGAGAAGCTCGTGCTCGAGCTCAATGACGTAGCCGTTCGCGAGCACCTGTGGGTCGTTGAGGACGTCGGGCGGGAAGTTAAAGGGGCCGCACGGCACCCCCCCGGCCCGCAGCGCCTCGATCCATTCAGCCGTCGTCCTGGTACGGAAGAGGTCTTCGGCCTGCCGGATGAGCAGGGTAATCGCGTCATAGGCCGCGGGGGCGCCAAGCTCGAAACCCGGCTGCGTCCGGGGGTCTGCCAGGCCGGTGACGGCGCGGAAGCGCGCGTGCGTCGCCTGGCTCAGGCAGCCGACGGAGAGGAAGCCGCTCTTCGTGCGGTAGTGGCGGAAGTAGATGTTCCCATAGGCGCCGCCCTGGTAGTTGCGGTCCCAGATGGCCCGCTGCTGTTCGTAATTCGCCCCGGCAGCCACGGCCTCGGCGAGTTCCCGGCGCCAGCGGACCTCCACGTCGGGGTCGGTGGCGCCGAACCAGTTGACGAGCGGGCTGGCCTGGGCGAGCGAGGTCGCGAGGAGGGAGGCCTCGATCCGCTGGCCTTCGCCGGTGAGGGTCCGGTGATACAGCGCGGTCGCCACAGCGAATGCGGAGAGGAAGCCGGTCCCGATATCGGCGTAGGCGGGACGGATGGTCCCGGGGGCGTCGCCATTCGAGCGGGCGGTGACGGCCCCGATCCCGGAGATGCCCTGGACGACGACATCATAGCCACCGTCGCCGCCCATGGGGCCGAGCATCCCGACGGGTACGTTCTCCAGGTAGATGATGGCGGGGTTGAGCGCCTGGACGTCGTCGTAGCGGAGTCGGTATCGCGGGAGATCCGTCGGCTTGAGCGAGATAAGGAGGACGTCGGCCCACCTCAGGAGCGCCTCCATCGCTGGCCGTGCCTGGGCGCTGGTGATGTCGAGGCAGACGCTCCGTTTGCCGCGGTTGAAGATGGTGAAGGACTTCCCTTCGGCGGGAAGGATCGGCTGCTGGGTGTAGCGAAGGGCGTCGCCCTCTGGTGGCTCGACCTTGACGACGTCCGCTCCCATGTCGGCGAGCAGGAGGCCGCACATGGGGATGGCGATGACCTGCGCGATTTCGAGGACCTTGAGCCCTTCGAACGCCCCGGGCTGCGGCTGCGGCGCGGTCATGAGAGGTCGGCCTCCCACCCGTAGGCGCGTTGAGCATTTTCCGCGAAGAACGGGGCGATGGCGTCCGCACGTAGCCCAAGTTCGTCGATCTCGGACCGTGCCCGCTGCCATCCGATGGTCGGGAACTCAGTCCCGAACATCATCTTTTCCTTCCCCCGGGTGTTGATGAACTGGACGAACTCCGGTGGCCAGTAGCGTGGCGCCACGGAGGTGCAGGCCATGTAGACGTTCTCCCAGTGGGCGATCACGGACCCGGAATCTGCTAACGCGCGTACTCACGTGTGTAGATGGTGGGCGATACTGGATTCGAACCAGTGACCTCTGCGATGTCAACGCAGCGCTCTAACCAACTGAGCTAACCGCCCACGAAGGACTTCTTACGATAGCGGAGCCCCCGCTTGCCGCCAATTGCCGGGGACGGGGGGACTGGAGCGGGCGAAGGGAATCGAACCCTCGTCTCAACCTTGGGAAGGTCGCGTTCTGCCATTGAACCACACCCGCCGGCAGGAAACCGATTGTAGCATGCGGTCCGGTTTGGGTTCACGAAAACGTCGCGGGTGGGCTAGCTCAGTTCGAGGTCGACGCCGGGGCTCGATCGATCCGGTAGACCGGATGCCGCGGCGCAGTAGCAGCGAACTCCGCGAGGTCGGAGTCAACTGGGACGCCGAGGAAATGCCGGCCACCGACCGCCCGCCGGGCCCAGCTCTTGATGATGGGCGCCCGCTCTTCGACCGGGACTTCGACGAGAAGGATCGGGATTCTCCGGCGGCGGCGGACAATGGCCGCGTGCCCGCCACTGGCCCGGACGTTGAGCAGCCATTCGGAATCGGAGCCAAGCATGGAGACCAGGTACTCGGCGGCGAGGTGTTCGGCGACCAGCACTACCGTGCGCCGCGGCACGCCCGAACGCCGGCCCGGGACTTCGATGGCGATCTGATGGAACGTCGGGGAGAGGCCCGTCGAAGCCCAGCCACGCACGATCCGGTTCAGGAACCGGCCCCACCAGTTGGGGCGACCGTTGCTATAAGCGAGGCCTTCCAGCCGTTCCAGTATCGTCACTCGCCGATCCTACCGCGGACGTGCTTCACCTGTCGCGACCACCGCGGTCGCTCGGAAAGCCAAGAACCCGGCGGTGGCCAGACCGCCGGGTTCTAATACTCCAACAAGGAGCGGGGGCAGAGGACCTGCGTCAATCAGGCGGCGGCGACGCTGTTCTGGGGGCCGCGCTCACGGTGGAGCGGGCTCGCGCCGCGGGAACGGTTCGCCAGGAGGTCGCGCTGTGACCGCCGGAGAAAGTCTCTTACCTGGAGTTCGCCTTCGTAGCCGGTGAACGAAACGACCGGGTAGAGCGTGTCGGCCAGGGAGTGGGGGATGCTGGAGGCTACGGCCGCGAAGACGTGGTCGGACTTCGCCGCAGCGGTGGCTTCGCGGTCGTCGAGCACGATGGCCGCGAAGATCGGCCCCTGGAGATGGGCGAGGAAGTCGCCGTCCTGGACGACGGGGCGAAGGGCCCGGGCGATGGTCTGGAGCATCTTCGGGTCGTCCTCGGTGCCCGGCTGGAGCCCGGCGATGTCGGTGAGGAGGAGGGAGAACCCGCGGCCGTTGCGGACTGAACGCGTCATCTGGCGCCGGAGTTCAAAAACGAAATGGCGGCTGTTGGCGAGGCCCGTGGCCTCATCTTCGTAGAGGCGGCCGCGCATCCGTTCGATGGTGTGGTGGACGCGGCGGCCCTGGTCGGACTCTTCGTACCAGAACTGGATGTGGACCCCGGCGAAGAGCGCGGTGGAGAGCAGGAGCACCAGCCAGTTGCCGCTGGCGCCGGTGGTGACGATGGCCGTCAGCTGCACAGAGAAGATGATCAGCCAGAGGCTGAAGGTCGCCGGGCGCAGGAAACGCATGACCGTGGGAGTCTGCACCGACCCGAGCGCTTTCTGGTCACTCGACGGGAAAAGAAAAATACTCAGGCCCGCTGGCTTGTTCACCAATGTACCCCCGGCTCTCTGATCTGAAGTTCGGGCCGGGGGGCGAAGCCCAATAGGAGGCCTGTGTAACCTCTCTGTAAATCCTGCGGCGACTACTTCCTCCGGGGAGGGAGCGTCGCCATGTAGGCGCTGATCGCGGAGGCAGCGCGGCGCCCGTCGGCCAGGGCAGTGACCACGAGGTCGGCGCCGTTCACGTTGTCGCCGCCGGCGAACAGCCCCGGCCGGGAGGTGCGGCCGCCTTCGTCCACCTGGATGAGCGCCTTGCGGTCCGACTTCAGGCCCGACGTGGTCTGGGGGACCAGGGGGTCGGCGCCGTAGCCGATGGCGATCGCGACGGCGTCAGCGGGGACGATGTATTCGCTGCCCTTGATGGCGCGGGGGGAACGACGGCCGCTTGCGTCGGGTTCGCCCAGTTCCATCTTCTGCAGTTCGACCGCAACGACCTTGTCCGCTTCGTCGCCGATGATCCGCGTCGGCAGCGTCAGCATCGCGAACTCGACGCCTTCCTCGCGGGCGTTCCTGCGTTCTTCCCCGCGGCCGAGCATTTCGTTTTCGGTGCGCCGGTAGACGAGGGTGACGTGTTCGGCGCCGAGCCGGACAGCCGTGCGGACGCAGTCCATGGAGGTATCGCCGCCGCCGATGACCACGACGTTCGTGAGCTTCGGGAGCGGTTCCCGGAGGTGGGCCGGGAGTTGGTCGGGGGGGAGGTTGCCGCGGACGAGGAAGTCGGTGGCTTTGTGGACGCCGTCGAGGTTTTCGCCCTCGATCTCCATGGCGTTGCCGACGCCGGCGCCCGTGCCAAGGAAGACGGCGTCGAACTGGCCCTCGAGCATACCGTCGATGGTGATGTCGCGGCCGACGTAGGTGTTGCAGACGAACTTCACCCCCAGCGCTTCGAGGTGGGCGATGTATTCGTCAACGATCGACTTGCGCATCTTGAAGTTGGGGATGCCGTAGACAAGGACGCCACCGGGTTCGGGCCAGAATTCGTAGACAGTGACGGCGTGGCCTTCGAGGGCGAGCTGTTCGGCGACGGCGAGGCTGGCCGGCCCCGAACCGATCGCCCCGACGGAGCGCCCCGTCGGTTGGGGCGTGTAGCGGGGCGGCGGGTAGCCCCCGAGCTGTTGCCGCTGGTAATCGGTGGCGAAGGCTTCCAGTTTGCCGATGGTGACGGCCGGCTCTTTCTGGCCGCCGGGGCGGATGGCGAAACCGACCACGCAGGCGCCTTCACAGAGCTTCTCCTGGGGACAGAGGCGGCCGCACATCTCCGGGAGATTGCTGGTTTCGCGGAACTTGTCCGCAGCGCCGACGATGTCGCCCACTTCGAGCAGGGCGAAGGAGCCCGGGATGTCGTTTTGGACCGGGCAGGCTTCCTGGCACGGGGCCGAAGGGCACTGGATGCACCGGGACGCCTCCACCATCGCCGCGTTGACGTCGAACCCGATGTAGGTCTCGTCGAAGTTGCGCTTGCGAACTTCGGCATCCTGCTTGGGGACGGGCTGGACACTGACGGAGAGGCGGCGGTGGACGTCGTGGGGGTGCGGCTGCGTCATAGGTAAACGTTAGCAGGCCGGGGGTGGGCTCCCGGTGCGCTGCGTGACCTCGGTTCAGGGTGTACAGGCGATCGTAGGCGATGGGATGGCGGTGTCAACGCGCGGAGGCTGAATCATTCGTCCTGCCCGCGCTCCTGGTACTCGCGGTCGGCACGTTTCCCGCGGTAGACGCGCATGTCGATCGCCCGGGTGACCTGGGGGGTGAGGCGGAAGAGCAGGCGCGGCTCGGTCTGCATGTTGGCGAAGAACTTGTCGACCGCATCTGCGTTGGCGGGGTCGCCCCGCCCCACGTACTTCTCGGCGAGGAGGCGAGAGATGGGCCAGATGTCGAAGTCCGGGCGTTCGAAGGCGGTGCAGACGCCGTCGAACTCGACGTGTCCGGTGAGCGGCGGGCCGGACTCGATGCAGAGCGAGGCGCGGCCGTCGTGCTCCAGTTGCCTGCACCAGACACGGGAGTAGGTGCCGGTGATCCAGACCGCGCCGTCTTTCCAGAGCCACCAGACGGGCACGGTGTAGGGCATGCCGTCGCGCCGGAGCGTGGCGATCACGCCGACGAACGGCTGCTGGAGGAAGTCTTCGAGGTCTTCGGGCTTCATTCTGGGCATGGCGACTCAGTCCCCCGACCGGCCCGCGGGGGCCGACGTCTCATCAGACGGGTATCGGTCATCGAGGTCCGACCAGGGACGTCCGCGCAGGCTCGCGGCCAGCGTCCCAGCGTCGGCCACCTTCAGGCTGGCTACATCGAAGTAGCGCTTGCTGCCGAACATTCCCCCCTTCGTCGTCTTGCGGAAGTCAGTTTCCAGCAAGCCTCCGAGGAGGAACACTCGGCCCGGCATGAGCCCATCCCCCCAAAGCCGGAGCGCGTTCCGCGCGCGCTCTTTCAGTTCGCGCTCGTCTCCCGCCCCGTTGTTCCAGAGGATGGTCTCGGTGTCGGAGGCAACATCCACGACCGCCTCGATCTCGGCGACGTGGCTGACCGCCTTGTTCTTGTAGGCGCCGAAGAAGCGGCTGCGAGCATGACTGTATGCTCCCCCAGATGTGGGGCACGCATAGGCCTGCAGGTCAAGCACTCGTTCCATGGTCCCGGCGCAGTTGACCGCATCGAGACGAGTCTTCCACGTCCCAAGCAAGCCCTCGCTATCCAGATACTGCTCGAAATCCGCGACTGTCGCTACGAGCGACGGCGAGATCCGGTTCCTGCGAATCGCAGCAACGAAATCCTCAAACGACACAGCCGCGAAGCGAATTCGGTCGTCGTAATCTTTGCGGCATATCTCTCGAATGCGCTCGAAGCGGCTCGCCTCGGTGGCTTCGAAGTTCGATAGAGCGAACAGGATTCGCATACCTGGAGGAAGTTGATCAAGCTGCCCAAGGTGTCTTTTCAGTTGATCATCGTGGAACCAGTCAGATAATTTCGTCTCGAAAAATATAAACAACGGTTGCTGGAGAATGAGACCGTCTGGGACGGCGTTCTCTCTTCGCGATTGCTGGGTGAATCGTACTCCTACGTGATCGGAAATATCCTCTCCAAGAAGACCACTCAGGAACTCCCCGAGGTACGGGGGGTGCTCCTCGTAGAGAAGCTTGAGGATCAGCAGGCAGTAGTTGGTGGTTCGATTCTCCTTCTGGTCGTAGCCGGAGAACAGGCTGATCTCGGAGGCCATCCTAATCGCTCACCGGGACGCACTGGCGGTTACGAGGTCGTCGTAAAGTCCCTCATCCTCGGGGGCATAGCTCCGAAGAAAGGCCTCGTGGTCGCGGAACAGTCCGCCTCCCGGAGGCGCCGGCTCCACGGTGACGAGCCAGCTTCCCTCCCCAACGCACGCACGAATGTCCTCCGGGAGCTCCAGGCACTCGCCGGGCGCGACCTCCACTCGATACGTGATCCTCAACGGTTCGGCCTTCATGGTGCTCCCCCTCGATCAGAGATCCCGAGCCCTCATCGTACCGCGTCTTTCGCCGTGCCGATCAGTTCGTAGCGCGGCGGTTCGATCCATTCGTCCGAAGGCGGGTTCTCCTGCGCCCGGACTTCCGCCCGGAGCTGTTCCGCCTCGTACTTCTTCGCCTGACGGATGACCGTTGACCGCGCCTTCGCGTGCTCGACCTCGCGGGCGGCCTTCGCCGGGTTCTGCTTCCGCGGCCGGCCGGGGTAGAGCTTCAGCCGCCCCTCGCCCGCAAGCTGAGCCAGGTGGGCCCGGACGTTGTTGTCGGCAGCCCTTCGCAGGCGCTTGTCGATGTCCGGGTAGAGCTGGAGCATGATGTCCCAACTGCTGACGGCGCCCCCACCTTCGAGCACGCCGAGGATCTGGCGCTCGCGCATGTTGCGGTGGCCCACGTACATCTGCAGCCGCTCGCGCGGGTCGTTGACGATCTTTCCGTGGCCGGGGCAAATCACCTTCAGGTTGGGCAGCTCGAGCAGCCGGGCGAGGGTGCTCCGGTAGTCGCCGAGATCCCAGACCGTGGTGGTCGAACTCCCCAGGAGGGTGTCTCCGGTGAAGAGCACGCCTTCCTCTTCGAGGTAGTAGCAGAGGCTGTCGACGCTGTGGCCGGGGGTCACGAGCACCTGCAGCCGGGTGCCGCCGCCGAGTTCGAGCACCTGGCCTTCGCGCAGGGTTTGGACGCCGGTCGAGGGCAGTCGGCCCTTCAGGAGCTTGACCCCGTTCCCGGGCACGAGGATGTCGGCCTTCAGCACGTCGCGGGCCCACTTAAGGTTGCCGCTGTGGTCTGAGTGGTGATGGGTAATGGCGGCGAACGCGACTTCGGCGTGCTCGGTGGCGGCGAGGTACCCGCGGATCATCCAGCGATAGCGCTCCATCGCCTCGCCCGAATCGATCGTAAGCACCTGGCCGTCCCCGACGAGGTAGATGTCGGTGAAGTCGGGGTGCATCGGGTTCTCATCGGGCACCTGGATGGCACGGACGGAGGGCGAAATGCGCATGCGCAGATGATAGGGGATCCGGGATGCGGCCGGGGGTGAAGGCTGCCACGGGCGGCCGGCAGCGCCGCGGCCTCCTCCCTCCTCCCTCCTCCCTCCCCGGGGCCGTGTACAATCGCGGCAACTTCACGCGGGGAGCTTCGCCATGCCACGAGCGCCAATCAACGGGACCGAATTGTTCTACGACCAGCAGGGAGAGGGCGAAGTGCTGCTCTTCCACCACGGCTACACGGGTTCGCACGACGCCTGGGACAACGTCGTCCCGGCCTTCAAGGACCGTTACCGCTGCATCGTCATGGACGCGCGGGGGGCCGGTGACAGCGCCCACCCGGCCGACGGCTACAACATCCGGCAGTACGCCGCCGACGTCGTGGCGATGGCGGACCACCTGGGTGTCTCGACGTTCACCTACATCGGCCACAGCATGGGCGGCGTCATCGGCATAGAACTTGGCCTCAATTACGCCAACCGGCTGGAGCGCCTGGTCCTGGTAGCGCCGGCCCCGGCCGATGGCATCCAGTACCCGGGCATGGAACAGGAGCGCGACCGCGCCCGGAAGATGCGGCGGGAGCGGGACGTCTCCGCTCGCCTCAGGGAAGCGGTAGCCCTCGCCGGGCGGCCGGACGCCGACCTCCTGCGGCGGAACATCGCACGTGGCTTCTCGGCCTCGGAAGGGCACTTCGAGGAGTCATGGGAGGACCTGGTGAACTACCGCGCAGGCGATCGGCTCGGCGAGATCAAGACGCCTACGCTGATGATGGCCGGTGCCGCCGACAGCCTCCTCCCCGCGAACCTCGCGGACTTTCAGCGCCTCGGGAACGCCACCCTCCACGTCCTCAGCCGTGTCGGCCACGGCATGGAATACGAAGCCCCGGCTGAGTTCAACGCCGTCCTCGCCGACTTCCTCGACCACGGGGTGGTGACGGCCCGGACGCTGATGCGGAACCTGCGGGAGTCGGAAGCGGCCCTCAGCCGCTAACACTGCCCGGGACCGGCGCTGCGGGGCCGTCCTCTCGGAACACCCCCGCAGCGGTTGGCTGGTCGTCACCCACTTCGCTTGAGGCGGCCGGTCCGCTTTGCGTAGCGCTCGCCCCAGCTGAAGACCTGGACGCCCATGGGGATGAGCACGAGCCCCGCGGCGAGCAGCCCGAGCATCGTCGGCCAGAGGTCGGCCACGGAGTCGCCTTCGATCAGCGCGCCGCGGATGCCCTGGATGACGTAAGTGGCCGGGCTGATGACCGAAAGCGTCGCCAGCGGCTCGGGCATCTCCTTCGGAACCGCGTACACCCCCGAGATGAGCACGAGCGTCGCCTGGATGACGTGGGTCATCTGCATCCCGCGTTCGGGGTAGAGCAGCGGTAGCGTAGCCCCCATGATCCCGATCCCGATGAGACTGATGCTCCCGACGAGCAGCACCAGCGCGGCCGCCAGGTAATCGGCGTTGCTCATGTTCAGGTCGAAAGCAACGACGATGACCACCAGCACGACGGCAGTGTGGATGAACCCGTAGACCAGCGAAAACAGGGCCGTGCCCACCATGTGTGTCGACCGGCGGACGGGCGCCATGAAGGTGTACTCGATCGTCCCTTCCCAGCGTTCCCAGCTGATCATGTCGCTGACCGTTTCGAAGACCACCGCGAGGTAGTGCCAGACCAGCGCCCCGACCGCGAGGAAGAGGACGAGTTCGTCCACCTGGACGTCGCTGAGGGCGGCGGCGCCGACGGCGGCGTTCACGTTCTGGGCGATGAGGACGACGGCGAGGGAGTTGGCAATCGTATAAAGAATCCACACGACCTCCCAGCCCCAGTACCGTTTCGTCAGGTTGATGTTCCGTTCGACGAAGGCGTAGGACGCCCGGAGTTCCTGTATCGGCGCGGCGAGAGTCATTTCGATTCCTCCACCTTGATGTCTTCTTCGATGCTGCGGCCGGTGAGCTGGAGGAAAACGTCCTCCAGGGTGGGCTCCGGCTGGTCGGCTGTACGGACGATGTCCTTCAAGGCGGCGGCCGTGTCGAGGGCGACGATCCGGCCGTGGTCGACGATGGCGATGCGGTCGCAGAGCGATTCTGCTTCGTTCATGTCGTGGGTGCAGAGGATGATCGTGGCGTCGTGTAGGTCGCGGATTTCGCGGACGAACGCCTGGACTTCGCGGCGGGAGTGGGGGTCGAGGCCGGTCGTCGGTTCGTCCAGGAGAAGAAGGATGGGGGCGGAAAGGAAGGCCCGGGCGATGGCCACCTTCTGCTGCATCCCGCGGGACATGTCTTCCATCGGCGACCAGATCGAGCGCCCTTCGATCCCGAGACGCTCAAGGATCTCGACGATCGTGGTGCGGGCGTAGGAGGGGTCCACGCCGTACATGCGGGCCCCGTACATCAGGTTCTCCATGGGCGAAAGCTTCTTGAAGAACGAGGGGTCGACGGAGACGCGGTTGATCAGCCGCTTGACCTCGGCTTCGTCGGTGACCACGTCCTTTCCGAAGATGGTGATGGTGCCGGTGTCCGGGTGGAGGAGGGTCGAGACAAGGCGGATGAGGGTGCTCTTGCCGGTCCCGTTGGGGCCGAGGATGCCGAAGATCTCGCCGCGCTCAACCCGGAAGGAAACGTTGTCCACGGCAACGATGCGGCGTGAAGGAGCCCTCTTCCCACGGAGGCGCCCGATAACGCCGGGACCGGAGGAGAAGACCTTGCTCACGTCGCGGATCTCGAGAGCAGGACCATCGAGACGGGCGGGAAGGAGGCGGTGGGTGGCGGGCTCCGGTGCGATGGCGGTCATGGAAGGCTCCGATCTGCTGTGGCTGGCGGGCGGCGGTGGGGGGCTCTCGTGGGTGGCGGCCAGTGGTTCCATCGTTCCCTCGGTTTGTGGGGCGGTCCAGAAACGGACGAAGCGCCGGCGGGATGCCCGCGGCGCTTCGTTACCTGTCGTGGGGGGAGGAACGAAAAAGCCGTGGGCGATTCGGTCGTGCCCACGGCTGACTGACAATGTTATGTCAAATACTCAACCGAAAGGCACAGAATCCAGGATGGAAATAGGCGGGGTGAAGCGCAGCCGGGCGCTCATCGCGGTAACCATTGCAACGTTCATCTGCGTACTGGCGCCCTTTCCTCGAACTTCGTTGGTGACTATAGCTCGAAGTGGCCGTGTGAATCAAATCGAGCCGAGGGTACCGCCTGCCGGGCGGCGAGCGGTAGGATGTGGCCATGACGGACGCGGCGCTTCCGATCGGGCTGAATGACGTGCGGATCGCAGCGGAGCGGCTGCGGGGCGTGGCGAACCGGACGCCGGTCATGACCTCGCGGACCTTCGACACACGCGCCGGTGCGGGGACCAGGGTCTTCTTCAAGTGCGAAAACTACCAGCGCGTCGGCGCCTTCAAGTTCCGCGGGGCCTACAACCACATCGCCAGCCTGGAGCCTGGAGAACGCGCCCGAGGGATCGTCGCCACCTCGTCCGGGAACCACGCGCAGGGCGTGGCCCTCGCCTGCCGTCTGCTGGGCACGCACGCGACGATCCTGATGCCCTCCGACGCGCCCGCCACCAAGCTCGCGGCGACGCGTGGCTACGGGGCCAACGTCGTGCTCTACGACCGCGAGCAGGTCTACCCGGAGACGTTCGTCCAGGAGTACGCGAAGGCGCATGGCCTGCACTGGGTGCCCGCCTACGACGACCCGCTGATTATGGCCGGGCAGGGCACCGCCGCCCTGGAACTGGTCGAGGAGGTGGGCGCGCTCGACGTTTTCCTCGCGCCGATGGGGGGCGGAGGGCTGATGTCGGGATGCGCGACGGCGGTGAAGGGCCTGCTCCCGGCGGCGAAGGTCCTGGGCGTCGAGACCGACGGTGCGGACGACTGGGTACAGAGCCTGGCCCGGGGCGAACGTGTGATGATCGACCCGCCGGCCACGATCGCGGACGGCATCCGCACGCGCCAGCCCGGGGTCCGGCCCTTCGCGCAATGCCGGGCGCTGCTCGACGGCGTGGTGGTCGTGAGCGACGGCGAGGTCCGCGAGGCCATGCGGTTCATGGTCACGCGCATGAAGATGCTGGTGGAGCCGACCGGCGCGGTTGCAGCGGCAGCGGTGATGGCGGGAAGACTCGGTGACCTGGCTGGGAAGCGGGTGGGGGTGATCGCCTCCGGCGGGAACGTCGACCCTGAAGTGCTGTGCGCGGTGCTAACCGGCGCCTGAACCGGCCGCGGGCCTGAGAACGACGACCATCTCTTCGGCGCCATGGATGCCCCGGACGATCTGCTTCTCGATGTCGGCGGTGCGGCTGGCGCCGGTAAGGATGAGCGCCTCAGCGTCGCCCAGGCGGCCACCCAGCCCCGAGGGGTAGCGCACGATCTCCGCCGGGTCGAGTTCGACGACAACGCGCTTTGCGGCCAGCAACGGGCGCCGGGCGGCGGAATCGCCCAGGAGCAGCACGCTCCCCGTCGAGGCGACGCCGGCCGCACCCCGCAAGCGGTGGTCGCCCGGGCGCTCGTCGAGGGCGGTCACGACCTCCACGCCGAGCAACGCTGCCCGCTCGCGAAAGAGCTCTTCGATCCCGGCCGTGGGGGTGTCGAGCAGCAGCTCGACGAGCGCCGGGGCCGGGGGATAGCCCGCGGCGGCCGCCTGGAGCATCGCCGGGTCGCGGCTGACATCGGGTTCCGGGAGCATGCGGGGGTCGGCGGCGCCACCGCGGGGCCGGACCAAACGGGCGCCGTTGCGCAGGCCGATTCGGGCAAGGGCGGTGACCGCGCGGGCCCGGGTGGCGCCGGAAAAGGCCGTGGCCCACGCCTTCCAGGCAGCGCGCTCAGCGATGCCGCCGCTCTTGCCGCGGCTGACGGCGTCGGCCCGGAGGTCGAGGAGCATCCGGTGGAGCGGGATGCCGACGGGGCAGACCTCTGTGCAGCGCCCGCAGAGGCTGGACGCGCCGGGGAGGTCGGCGAAACGCCCGTCGCGCCAGAGCAGGGGAGAGAGCACCGCGCCAATCGGCCCCATGTAGGGTGACCCGTACGAAAGGCCACCGGCAACGCGATAGACGGGGCATGCGTTCATGCAGGCGCCGCAACGAATACATTTCAGCACCTCCCGAAAGCGGCGGTCGCGGAGCACACGTGACCGCCCGTTGTCCACGAAGACGACGTGCCGCTCCTGTCCCGGCGCCGGGTCGGCGAGGAAGTGCGTGAAGGCCGTCAGCGGCTGGGCGGTGGCGCTGGGGGCCAGCACTTCGAGGATCGCGAGAGCGCCGGCTTCGTCGGCGACAACCTTTTCCAGCCCGGTGATGACGATGTGCAGCCGCGGATGGCTGACCCCGAGCGAGACGTTGCCTTCGTTTTCGACGATGACCACCCGGCCGCTGGAGGCGACGACCGCGTTCGCGCCCGTGATCCCGGCGTCGCAATCCTGGAAGTACGCCCCGACCACGTCGCGGACGTGGCGGGAGAGCCGGCCCGGGTCGTCGTCCTCCAGGTCGGCGCCTGCCCTGGCGAGAAGCTCGCGGATCCGGGCGCGGTTGAGGTGCAGCGCCGGGGCGGTGATGTGGCTCGGCCCGCGTCCTTCCACGTCGACGATGTACTCGCCGATGTCGGTCTCAAGGACATCGATGCCTGCCGCCCTCAGGCCGTGGGTCAGCCCAACCTCTTCGCCGACCATCGTCTTCGACTTGGCGACACGCTTCGCGTCCCCGAGGAGGGCGCGGACGGTGGCGACCGCCTCGGCTGCGGTGGCGACGCGGTGATAGCCGATCCCCCGGCGTTCGAAGTTAGCGCGCACCTGGTCGTGCAACTCCTCCAGGCGGGCGATGGCGTCGTCGCGGGCGGCGGCAGCCCGGGCGCGGGCGGCGGCGGGGCTGCGCTGCAACATCGCGGCCGAATCCCGGACCAGCCCGCGCATGATCGGCCCGACGCTCTCGGCCGGGCGTGCGGTGGCGATTTCCTTCGCGGCGCGCTGGCGGTAGGTGGTCACTCCAGCGCCCTCGCGAGGAGTTCCGGGAGCGTCCACGTTTCCAGCGGCATGCCCGTCCCCCGCGCGCCCGACTCGAGATGCGCGAGGCAGGAGAGGTCGGTCGAGACCAGCACCCGGGCGCCGGTCCCCCGGATGTCGTCCAGTTTGTCCCGGAGCATCGCGGCCGAGACTTCGGGCAGCTTCACGCTGAACGTCCCGCCGAAGCCGCAGCACTCGTCTTCGTAACGGAGCTGGCGCACTTCGAGGCCTTCGATTCGTCCAAGGAGGCCGAGCACGGCGGCGCTGATTCCCAGTTCGCGGCGGGCGTGGCAGCCATCGTGGTAGGCGACGACACCCCGCAGCCGGAAGCCGAGTGTCGCCAGCGCCGGATGCGAGGCCACGTAGTCCCCGAACTCGCGGAACCGGCCGCCGATGGCGCGGGCGGCATCCCCACGGTGGGCGGGGAACAGGTCCGGGAGGTAGTGGCGCGCCATCGCCGTACACGAGCCCGAGAGCGTGACCACGGTCGGATGCTCCCGGACCGCCCGGAGGAGTTCACGCCCGGCCATCTTCGCTTCCGGGCGGAAGCCGCTGTTGTAGGCAGGCTGGCCGCAGCAGCGCCCGTCGATCAGGGTGACCGTGTCGCCGAGGGACTGCAGCACGCGGCGGGCGTGGCCGGCATCCTGCGGCCGGATCGCCGCCATGTAGCAGGGATCGAAGAGCGCCACGGCGGCCATGGTCGAACCCTAGCCGCCAGCCAGCCGGCCCGCAACAGCCGGGCGATGCCCCTGGTCGCAGCGAACAGACCCCGCCAGATCCGGTAGAGTCGATCCCACAACCAGCACGGAGCAAACCCATGTCTGACGTCACAGTCGAAATCCGCGACAACGGCCCCATCATCATCCGCGGCGGTGTGACCATTACCGACGCGTCCGGCAACACTTACGAAATGAAGGACACCGTCTTCTTCTGCCGCTGCGGCCAGTCGACGAAAAAGCCGTTCTGTGACGGCACCCACAAGACCTGCGGCTTCGAAAGCGCGCCGC
The DNA here is from genome assembly GCA_964438865.1 of uncultured Anaerolineaceae bacterium. Lineage (GTDB taxonomy): Bacteria > Chloroflexota > Dehalococcoidia > Tepidiformales > Tepidiformaceae. The sequence goes on from CAYTMI010000007.1 coordinate 179,056, forward strand.
GGGCGGCCGAGGCCGTCTGAGCCCTGGCGGCCAGCCGCGACATCTCCGGTCCGCGCCGCTAAGCTTCGTCCCAACTTTCACCGCGACGGAGCCCACCATGGATTACCAGCAGATCACCTTCGAACAGCGCGGCCGCGTCGGCCTTGTCACCCTGAACCGGCCGGAAAAGCTGAACGCCTGGACCGACCGGATGATGGGCGAATACCGCGACGCCATCGAGCGCGCGAACGCGGATCCGGGCATCGGCGCCATCGTGATGACCGGCTCCGGGCGGGCCTTCTGCGCCGGCGCCGACATCGGCGGCTTCCAGGCCCAGATCAAGGGCGACGCCGACAGCCCCGTCAGTGGCCGCGCCAACCGTGAAGGCGGCGACTGGATCAGCTTCCTCAACAGCATGGCGAAGCCCACGATTGCGGCGATCAACGGCGCCGCCGTCGGCATCGGGATCACCCAGGTGCTGCCGTTCGACATCCGGATCGCGAGCGAGAACGCCCGGATTGGCCTCTTCTTCGTGCGGATGGGGCTCGTGCCCGAACTGGCGAGCTCCCACTTCCTCGCCCAGATGGCCGGCTACGGGCGGGCGCTCGAATGGTGCCTCACGGGCCGGATGCTTTCGGCGCAGGAAGCGAAGGACGGCGGGCTGGTGACCGAAGTGCTGCCGGCCGACCAGCTCCTCGATCGCGCCATCGCCCTCGGCGAAGAACTCTCGAGCCAGTCGCCGCTGGCCCTGAAGCTGATCAAGGACCTCTTCCGCGAGAACGCGACCGATGGCGACCTCCGCCGCGTGCAGCAGCGGGAAGGCCAGGCGCTCGCCCAGGCCTACGCCAGCCCGGAACACCACGAAGCGGTGGCTGCCTTCCTCGAGAAGCGGCCGGCCAAGTTCGCCCGGCTGTAACTGGCGGGCTACCGGCGCTTGTTGCCGAGTTTCTCCATCACGGCCTCGAAGACCGCCTGGTCCTGGGCGCCGACCACGCCATACTGTTCGTCGAAGATGAAGGTCGGCACGCCGGTGATGCCGATTTCGTAGGCCCAGCGAATGCCGTCGTCGACCTGCTCCCGGTAGACGCCGGTCGCCAGCGCCTCGCGGAGTTCGGCCGCGGGGAGGCCCGCTTCTTCGCCCAGCCGGACCAGCGTCTCAATGTCGCCGATGTCGGCCAGTTCCTCGAAGTAGGCCTTGAACATCCGGCGGTGGAAGTGGAAGCCGTCCTCGCCGCGTTCTGCCGCGAACTCCTGCGCCTGGAGCGCAAGGTGGGAGTTCGAAGTCAACTGGCGCCCGCGCGTGAACGTGATCCCCAACAACTCGCCGCGCTCTTCGAGGTTCGTTTTCGGCGCCCCCGGCTGGGTCATCTGCTTGCGGGGCTTGCCCTCGGGCGGCGTCGCCGGGTCGAGTAGGTAGGGGGCGAAACGCACATCCAGGTCGTACTTCGCGGCCAGCGATTCGACCTCAACGAGGCCGACGTAGCACCACGGTCAGACGAAGTCGGAGACGACGATCAGGGAGGTGCGGGCGGGGCTGGCGCTCGGTTCGGTGGTCATGCGGCCACTATACGCGGCTCGACTCCAAGCGTGCCTTCGCCGCCGCGACGTGTCCCTCGAAGATCCGCCGCGCTTCTTCGGAATTACCGACCATCTCCTCCGGGTGCCACTGAACGGCGACGAGAAAGGCCTCGCGCCCCGGCATTTCGACCGCTTCGATGACCCCGTCCGGCGCCTGGCCAACGGCTTCGAGAGCCCGACCCAGGTCCTTGATCGCCTGGTGGTGGAGCGCATTCACCATCGGCGTGGCCGTGCCGAGGAACGCGGCCGTGCGGCTTCCCTGTTTCATCCAGACCGCGTGGGCGGGTTCGGCCCGCGACCCGGACTGCCGGTGCGTTATCGCGCCCGGTACCAGCGAAGGGATGTCCTGCACCAGCGAGCCGCCCATGGCGACGTTCAGCAGTTGCATCCCCCGGCAGATGCACAGGAGCGGGAGATCCTGGTCGAGGGCGTAACGGAGGCAGGCGGTCTCCAGCGTGTCCCGCTGCTCCGAGACGAACTCGGTGGTCGGGTGAGGCGCTTCGCCGTAGAGCGCCGGCGAGACGTCGCCCCCGCCGGTGAGGACCAGCCCGTGAAGCATCCCCAGGAGCTCCACCAGTTGCCCCGGCCGCAGGTGGGGTGGGAGGAGCACCGGCACCCCGCCCGCCTGCTGCACGGCGTGGAGGTAGGCGGCGTTCACCTGTACCCGCTCCGGGCTGCTCGCGGTCGCCGGGGCGGAGCCGGTGGTGATGCCGATCAACGGCGCGCCCACCTCCGGCCTGCTAGCCACCAGTCACGGCGCGGATCTGGGCCGCGTGGTCGTTCAGGTGGGTGATGTTGGTCTGCAGCAGGCCGGCACAGCTTCCGTATTTCTCGTCCGTCTTCTCGAGGTCGGTCTCGGAGACGTACTTCAGCTTCTTGTTACACATCTCGACGACCGACTCAAGCCCCGCCAGGGCCTCGGCCGCCGTCGCATACGACCCGGTGACGCGGTCGAGGCCAGGGTAGCCGCAGACCTTGCAGACGAGCGTCGTGAAGTAGGCTTCGACGGGGACCACGTGTTCCGCCACCTGCCGGGGCGACCATGCGTCCTCGCCTTCGCCAGAAGCGGGACGGGTTTCCCAGGCCCCCGCCGCCGCTTCGATTGCAGCCTTCAATGCCGCGCGGCCCTCAGCCAGCGCCGCCCGCAGTTGGTCCGGTGTTTCTGCCATTCTTCGCCTCCCAGGGTTGGTTCGCGCATCCTACCACCCGGGCGGCGACTGGTTCCCCGGCCCTCGCGTATACTCGCCGCTCACAGTCGCAGCTCAGGAGCACCGCATGGACGTCGCGTCGTTCGCCGACATCGAACAGGACTTCAACAAGCGGGTCAGCGCCATCGTCTGGTGCCTGATGACCACGGTCGACAGCAAGGGGCGGCCCCGGAGCCGCGTCATCCACCCGCTCTGGGAAGGCACGACGGGCTACTGCCTCACCGGCCCGGAGTCGTTCAAGGCGAAGCAGCTGGCGAAGAACCCGAACGCTTCTTTCGGCTACTGGAGCCTCGAACACGGCCTCGTCGTCGCAGACTGCGTGACTAGCTGGGAACCGGCCGCGGCCGAGAGGCAGCGAATCTGGGACCTCTTCAAGAACACGCCCGCGCCCTACGGCTATGACCCCGCCATGTTCTTCCAGGGCGGGCCAACCGACCCCGGATTCGGGGTGCTGAAGCTGAGGCCATGGCGGATCGAACTGCACGGGCTCCAGGAACTGATGACCGGCACTCCGCCGCGCGTCTGGCGGCAGAAGGTCTAACCGCCTCAGGCGACCTCTTCCTCCGGATCGTCGAGCTGGCGGTCCACCGCTTGCAGTTCGGCCAGCAGACGCCCGCGGTACGCCTTGAGCGCCTCACGTTCGCGCTGCGCGTCCCGCCCGCCGCCGCGAGTCCGTGTGATGGGGATGGGCACGTTGTACGAAGGACTGGGCCCGTCGTCGCGTTCCCCGCGCGACGAGCGGCCTCCACCGTTCCGCTGGAACCTGAACAGGTGCTTGCCTGGCATCTCAGTCCTCCCGGTGCCCCGCGGGCCGCGCTCACTCACTTGATGATGGGGCCGGTGTCGACCGCCTCGAAGGCGTTGCCGGGCACGGACTTCAGTTGGTCGAGGTCGGTGTCGTTCCAGCGGCTGTCGGTGGCCCCACTGATGAACCAGGAACTGCCGTTGTCGGCGACGATCAGCCCGTAGGTCTTCGCAGCCTCAAGGATCACGCGAGCGTCGCCCGTGAACCCGGAGATGTCGTAGCCGGCTTTCAGGCGGAGCCGAAGGCCCATCGGCGGCAGACTCGCGTTCGTGCTGCCGCTGGCGAAGTGGGTCGCCGGGTGGATGAAGCCCCGCTGGGTGGCATCGACGGTGACCCGGAGGGCGTGGGTGATCTTGCCCGACTTCACTTCGTCGTAGCGCACCAGGCCGGGCAGGATCGGCAGCCCGGCAGCGTCCGCCGAGGTCCAGTAGTCCGGCCTCAGTGCGTTCGACGAGAGGTCGAACACGGCGCCGGAGTCAGCGTTCCAGCCCGTAGTGTTGCGCGCGGCGCCATAGAGTTCATAGAGCTTGCACGACCCCTGCTGCAGCACGAGCACGTGGCGGTCGCCGCCAGCCTCGACCGGCGCGTTCAGGGGTGCGGGATAGGGACCGGGGTCGCTTTCATCGCCGTAGGCAGTGAACGTGATCGGCACCTTCGCCTGCGTGGAGGGCACGACCACGAAGGGGATGCCGTACGTGGGGTTCGAACCGAAGTCCGCGTGGACGAACCACTGCGTCGCGTTGATGCTGGCGATGTAGTTCGCGGAGTTCGCGTGCAGCGGCGCGCTGGAGATGTCCTTGTTCCAGGCGTTGTCGGCCGGGAACACCTGGCAGCCGCCGAGCGTGGTGCCGGTCGTCCCGGTGGGATTCGGCGTCGCCGTGGGGAGGGGGGTCTTTGTGACGTTGGCGGCGACGGTTCGCGTGGCCGTGGACGTCGCCGGCAGGCTCGATGAGGTGCCAGTGCACTTCGCCACGATCGTCTTCGTGTCCACCCGCGTCACCGTCAGCTTCGAACCCGAGCAGCCGAGGCGCAGTTCGTCGCCACCGCGCAAGGTGGCGGACGTGCTGGCGGCGAAGACGGTAAACGCGCCCAGCGCTGCAACCGCGCCGAGCCCGGCGGCCCCTATCATCCAGCGTCGCTTCAAGTGGTCCCTCCTCGCCGTCCCGCGGCGGTCGCCATCAGATTCGTCGGCGGCCGGGGGCCGGGCAAGCACAGGGGAGTAACCGGTCCGTAAACAATCGACGCACTGGTGGAAAGTGCGTGGCCGCGGGATGGACGGCGGGCGTAACGCCGCCGAAACAGGCCCCGCGTATGCTTTTCAGCATGGCAGCGTCCGCAACCCCCGCCATCCGTTTCGCGACCGAGGGCGACCTTCCCGGCATCCTCCGCATCTACAACGACGCCATCGTCACCGGCGTCGCGACGTGGGACGAAGAGCCATGGACAATGGAACGCCGCCGTGAGTGGTGGGCCGAACACCAGGCCGACGCGCTGACGCCGGTCATCGTCGCCGAGGCCGATGGCGAGGTCGCGGGGATGGCCTACCTGAGCCGGATGAGCCAGAAGTCGGGTTGGCGGTTCACCCTCGAAGACACCATCTACGTCGACCCCGCCTACCACGGCCGCGGCGTAGGCCGGGCGCTGCTGAGCCAGTTGCTCGGGCTGGCAGGGAAGCAGGGCACCCACGTCGTCGTCGCGTCGATCACGTCATCGAACGAAGCGAGCATCGCCCTGCACGAGGCGCTGGGGTTTGAATACGTGGGGGAGATTCGCGAAGCCGGCTGGAAGTTCGGGCGGCGCCACAGCACGACCTACTGGCAGCGGATCCTCGAGTAGCGGCCCGGGCGAGGGCTACCCGGGGGCAGTCTGCCGGCGGCGCCTCCTCACTACTCGATGGAGATGTTCGGCAGCGCCCGGTCCAGCCAACCTGGCAGCCACCAGTTCCACCGGCCCATCAGTTCCATCGTCGCGGGGACCAGCAACAACCGCACGATGGTTGCATCGACGAAGACGGCCACCGCCAACCCGAGTCCGAACTCCTTCACGACACGCTGGTCGTTAAGGACGAAGCTCAGGAAGACCACGATCATGATCGAGGCCGCGGCGGTGATGACGCTCGCCGTCGATGCCAGCCCGCGTGTAACCGAGATGTCGTTTCTCCCCGTCTTCAACCACTCCTCGCGCATCCGGCTCACCAGGAAGACCTCGTAGTCCATGGAGAGCCCGAACAGCACCGCGAAGAGCATCATGGGAAGGAATGACTCCACCGGCCCCGTGTGGTCGGCCCCGGTAAGCCCCAGCCCCCAACCCCACTGGAACACGGCCACCACCACGCCGTAAGCCGCGCCTATCGAAAGCAGGTTCATGAGCGCGGCCTTCGCCGGGATCATGAGCGAGCGGAACACGAGCATCAGCAGGAGGAAGCTGATCCCGATGACCAGCCCGAAGAACAGTGGCAGCCGGGCGCTGATCCGGTCGGCGATGTCGACGTATCGCGCTGTCGTGCCCGCTACGTACGTTGTGAAGCCGCCTTCGCGAGCGGCGGGCCCGAGGACGTCGTCCCGCAGCGTATGGACGAGGCTGGTGGTTGCCGCGTCTTGCGGTGCCGTGTTCGGGACGACGGCGAACACGGCCACGTCGCCGCCGGGATTGACCGCAGGCGCGCTCACCGACGCCACGTTGGGCGTCGCAGCAATGGCCTTGCCCAGGCCGTCCAGGGTTTCCGCGGAGGCGCCCTCTACCACGACCTGCAAGGGCCCGTTCGCCCCGGGTCCGAACGCCTCCGCAACGATGTCGTAGGCCCGGCGCGTGGTCGAGGTCGTGGGGTTGTTCCCCGCATCCGCGGACCCCAGGCGCATGTCGAGCACGGGCACAGCGAGCACGACCAGCAGGACCGAACTCACCGCAAGGAACGTAAGTGGCCGCCGCATGATGGCCGTGCCCAGGCGTACCCACACCCCCTCGTCCGGGTTGTGGGCCGCCGGCCTCGCTGTCCGGCCGAGCCGCAGGTGGACGATTCGCTCACCGGCGATGCCCAGCAGCGCGGGGAGCAGCGTGAGTGCCACGACGACCGCCACTGCCACCATCGACGCCGCGGCCACGCCCAACCAGCCCACGAAGGGGATCCCCATGAGCGAAAGTCCGAGCAGCGACGTCACGACCACGCCCCCTGCGAACGCTACCGACTTCCCCGCGGTCGCCAGGGCGATCCCCACCGATTCTTCAACGGTGTGCCCGGCGATCACGTTCTCGCGGTGGCGCGCGACGATAAACAGCGCGTAGTCGATCCCGACCCCAAGGCCCAGCATCGCCGAGATGTTCGGTGCGAACTTGCTCAGGTCGATGAAGGCTGTCAGCGAGTAGATGATGGTGAAGCCGATCGCCAGGCCCACCATCGCCGTCGCGATCGGTATCACCGTTGGCACCAGGGTTCGGAAGAGAATGTAGAGGATGATCAGCGCGGCGATCAGGCCGAGCACCGTCGACTCGTTCGGCCCCTCGCGTTCCTGCGCCGCCGGGACAGGGCCCCCGAGTTCCAGCTCGAGTGTGGAGGATCGTGCGGCCGCGACGAGGTCGTCCAACGCCGTCGCGTTCTCCGCCCCGACCTGATCAGCGGTTGCGGAGAACTGCACCCGCGCGATTGCCACCGTCCCGTCGGGGGAAACCATGCGTCCGGCCGGGGCATACGGCGAAGCCACAGAGGCGACTTCGGGCACCTTCGCCACTTCAAGGAGGAGCTGTTCCACGCGGGTGCGAACGGCCGGGTCGTCTATCCCACTGGGCGCCTGGATCACGATGTCGGCATAGTCGCCAGCCCGTTCGGGGAACGACGCCTGGAGCACGTCCACAGCTTCCTGCGATTCGGCGCCAGGGATCACGAGGCTGCTCGTCGTGCCCTGGGCAATCCTGATCGACGTGATTCCCAGCACGGTCAGCACGACCATGGACACGAGCAGGAAGTACCACCGCCTCCGCACCGCGAACTGACCCCATCGCTGGAGGCCCGACAGCTCCCTGGTCATAGGAAACACACCCCTGCGTTCGCGACTCACGCGCCTTTCGTCTCACGCCTGCCAACTCGCGTCAGCCGGCCGGGTTCACTCTGATTCCACCGTAGCGCGCGCCCACACGGCTCCCTGTGACTTTTGTCCGGCCCGACATTGCGACCGGCAAGCGTGGGGAAAGATGGGTCGCATGGCCCTTCCCGTTAGGCTCCGGCCCCGCTTCTGGCCCGCTCCAGCCAGCGTTCGTCGCGCGACGAAGGACGCCGGTTGAGACGATCACGCAGCAGCGCCTCCGCTTTCTCCATCCACCCGGCGCGCAGGTATGCCTCCAGCAGGGTGTCTTCGAAGACCTGGCGCTGGGCGTTGCTCCCACCCACGCGGACGATCTGGGGGACGAACGGCTCCAGCAGTCCGGCGGCGGCCCCGTACTCGCCGCGTGCGAACATCGCCAGCGCCTCCACGAGCGCCGGGGCGACGTCGCCGGCCGGGAGCTTGCCCGCGGCGGCCCGCTCCCGGACCTCGGCGGCGAGCCGTTCGAGCTGCTCGCCGTCACCGGCGCGGGCAAAGGCCATCGCAGCATGCACGTCCGCGAACGTGAGGCCGGCGTGGGGGAACGATCGGGCGGCGAAGGCGCTCACTTCCTCCCACGGCAGGGCCCGATCGGTTTCGCCATAGACGTCGCAGCGCCAGAGCAGCGCCGCACAGTCGGCCATGACGATGATCGGCGCGCCTTCGTTGATGCCCGGACGGAGGCGCTCTTCGTAGATCGCCATGGCGCTGTCGTAGTCGCGCGAAGCGAGCCCGAACAACGCCCGGTGCCACCAGAGATGCCCATAGAGCGAGGCCGCCCGCTCGTAGCCCGGCAGCCAGCCATCGAGGAAGGCGCCACCTTCGCCGTAGCCGCCCGTTTCGAAGAAGACGTGGGCCATGGTGTGAGAGCCATGCCCACTGCGGGGATGGAGCGCGAGCGAACGTTCCGCCAGGCGCCGCGCCTCTTCGAAGTGGTAGAGCTCGTTGTGGGCGAAGGAGAGGGCGCTGAGGAACCACCAGTCGTCGCCGTAGGCCGCTTCGAGCGGTGCCAGGAGGGCAAATTGTTCCTGGCGCCAATCGGGGCCGCCGCCGAAGCCAATGAGCCCGAAGGGGCCGTTCGCCTGGCTGAGGACGAAGGCGTCCCGGGGGAATTCGGCGGCGTGTTCCTTCACCAGTTCGAGTGCCCGCTTCGAATTCCCCTCCACCGCTACCGCCACGGCGGCCACATGCGACTGTTCGCGGCGGGTCGCGCCTTCGACCAGCTCTCGCGCCCTGGTGATGGCCTCGCGGGCCTCCGGGAACCGGCCGCGGAACTGATGGGTGCGGGCCAGCGCCGCGTGGGCCAGGGCGAACCCCGCGTCCGCTTCGACCGCCTCGGCAAGCGTTTCTTCAACGCCGACGCTGCCGGCAAGGTTGAGGTCCACCGCCTCGGAATAGCTTGCCGCCGCGGCTGCCGACTGCGTGCTCAGCGCCAGGCCGTACCGGTCAGTGAAGTTGCCCATCTGTCGCCCCCGGGTGTCGAAGTCCCGCCGATTCTACGCGACGGTTAGACGCGGCGGGCGCGGCGCTGATCCCCATCATGGACTGGGCCGTCCGGGCATGCAGAATGCGCCCATGCCATCTCGCACACTCAGGGCTTTTCTCGGCGCGCCCGGATGACCGGCACCGCCGCGAAGCCCCCCACGCGCTGGGACACCGGCATCCTCAGCCGTGTGCCCGCGCTCCAGCACCGGGACTTTCGCATCCTCTGGTTCGGGATGTTCTTTTCGAGCGGGACGATGATGTTCCAGTTCTACGCCCAGGGCTGGTTCATCCTCAGCCTTGCCGGGTCCGCCGCGCTGCTGGGCATGCTCGGCGTTGTCCGCGGCACCGGGATGCTCGTCTTCAGCCTCTACGGCGGCGCCCTGGCCGACCGCATGGACCGCCGCCGCCTGCTCATCGTCACCCAGAGCATCGCGTTCGGTATCTACGCTGTGCTCTCGGCGCTGATCATCGCCGACCGGATCAACCTCTGGGGGGCGTTCGCGCTCATCTTCCTCTCGGCCTCCGCGGAATCGGTCGACGGCCCGGCCCGGCAGGCGCTCATCCCCCACCTGGTCCCGCGCGAACACCTCCCGAACGCGATTTCGCTGTTCATCGCCGCCCAGATCAGCGCCTACGCCTTCCTCCCGCCGTTCGCCGGGATCGCGATCGAACAGATCGGGACGGGCGGGGCGTTCGCGGTCAGCCTCCTCGGCCACGCCGCGGTGATCATCGCGCTCCTGGTGATGAAGACCCGCGCCACCATCCCGCTGGCCGGCCGGGAGGCGCTTCCGAAAGCGGTCGCGGCCGGGATCCGCTATGCAGCCCAGCGCCGGCAGGTCCTCTGGATCCTGTCCTACGGGTTCTTCGTCGGCGCCCTGGGCTTCCCGATTATCAGCACGCTCGCGCCCTACTGGATGAAGAACGAACTCGGACTCGACGCCTCAAGCTGGACGCTGATGGGCTGGGCGTGGGGCGGCGGGACGGTGCTCAGCACCGTCTTTCTTTCGACGCGGCGGACATTCACCCACCTCGGCCCGACGGTGCTCGTGGGGTCCGCGGGGTTCGCCCTCACGCTCCTGGTGTTCGGCCTGACCCGGAACATCACGGTCGCCGCCATCGCCTGGTCCCTCAACGGGACGTTCTTCACGGCGAACATGATCGCATCGACTTCGCTCCTCCAGGTCATCGTCGCGAACCAGTACATCGGCCGGGTGACCTCGCTGCGGACGCTGTCCTCGGCGCTGAATCAGCTGAGCGCGGCGCCCCTGGGGGCAGCCGGCGACGCCGTCGGGATGTCCAAGCTTGTGCCCGGGATCGCCGCGCTGCTCGCCTTCCTCGTCATCGGGCCGCCGCTGCTCTGGACCACAGCGCGCGACTTCGCCCGCCACGAACCGGAGCCACCGCCGCCCCCTACCTGATCGCCGCTGCCGGTCTTACGCCTCCACGAGCGGGTTCCGGACCCGGAGTTCCGGGAACCGCCCAAAGTCACGATCCGCCGTCAGCAACTCATCAACGCGGTGATAGAGGCAGAGCGCGGCGATTCGAGCGTCGTGGACCCTGCCCCCTGCCACGTGGCCGGCGACGGCTACCCGCGTGAACTGCCTGAAGTACCCCGGCCCCTCGGCAAGCAACTGGAGGCTCGGAGATTCAAGCCACGCCGCCACCTGGGCAAGCGCGGCCGGCAAGGGAGACGGGACGTTAAAGAGCCGGGGATTCGTCGCGATGGCCGCAAATTCGTGAACACAGGGCCACGGGATTGCCCACGGTTCGCGGCCTTCGGCCAGCGAGCTGACGACCTTGACCGCCGTCGGATTGAACGGCGACTCGGCCCGGTGGGCATGAATGAGGATGTTGGTGTCCACCGCGATCATGTGCCGTGCCCTGCGTAGGTCGCGTCCAGCATCCGGTTGATGTCCCAGTCGGCGAACTCGGACGTCGGTCCACCGCTCCCGAACCTCGCGTCCCGGAGGACGAACTTCTCAGGCTGCCCTCGCCTCTCCAGCGCCACCCGGAGACCTTCCTCCAGAAGCGACTTCAGGGTTGTGTGCTCGCGGGCGGCGACCTCACGGGCGAGGTCCAGCAGTGCATCGGACAGTTCGATTGTGGTCTTCATAGGGCGTACTGTACCACACGGTATGGGTGCCCATATAGCAGCCGCCTACCTGAGTGCCGCCAACCTCGTGTGGGCCCAATGCGTGATCGCCACCGCCAGCGCGTCCGACGCGTCGGCCGGGGACGGCACGGCCGCGAGGCCGAGTTGGAGGCGCACCATCTCCGCGACCTGGGACTTCTCACCGCGCCCATAGCCCGCCACCGTCTGCTTCACCAGCGCGGGCGAGTATTCGTCGACGGTCAGGCCGCCGTCGGCCATCCCCAGGATCGCGGCCGCACGGGCGTGTCCGAGGGCCATGGCGCTGCGGGCGTTGTTCCCGACGAAGGAAGCTTCGATCGCGCCCTGGACGGCGGCCCATTCGGCCACGGCCGCCCGCACTCCATCGCGGATCGCGGTCAACCGCTCGGCGATGGAGTCCGCTGCTCTTGTGCGCACTACGCCGTGCGCCACATGGGTGCAACGGTCTCCCAGCACTTCCACCACGCCAAAGCCCGTCGCGTTGAGCCCCGGGTCGATACCGATGATCCTCATGCCCAGCATCGTACGCCCGCAGTCGCCGATGACCTATGGCAGTTGTCAGGGGCTGATCAGCCTTCGAAGGACTCCAGCACGGCGTCCGTAAAGTCCGCGTTCGAATAGACGCGCTGGACATCCTCGAGGTCTTCGAGCGCCTCGAGCAGCCGCAGGGCCTGGTGCGCGGTCTTTTCGTCGAGTTCGATCGTGACCTTCGGGACCATGGCGAAATCGGCGTTCTCCACTTCGAGGCCGTTCGCTTCGAGCGCCTTTCGCACCGGCTCGAGGTTTGCCGGCTCGGTGCGAACTTCGACCGCGTCGCCCTCCACCTCGACGTCGTCGGCGCCCGCATCGATCGCCTGGAGCGCGACCTCGTCGGCGTCGTGGCCGTTCAGGGGCACGGTGATGACGCCCTTGGCTTCGAACTGCCAGCCCACTGAACCGGTTTCGCCGAGGTTGCCCCCGGCGCGGCTGAAGCGGTGACGAATCTCGGCGACGGTGCGGTTGCGGTTGTCGGTGAGGGTCGCAACGAGGATGGCGGTGCCGCCGGGACCGTAGCCTTCGTACATGATCTCGTCGAGTTGCTCGTCGCTGCCGGCGCCGGTGCCCTTGGCGATGGCCCGCTCGATGTTGTCGCTGGGCATGTTGTTTGCCCTGGCGCGCTGCACGGCAAGACGAAGCTTGAAGTTCATCACGGCGTCACCGCCGCCATGCTTCGCGGCGATGATGATTTCCCGGGAGAGCTTGGTGAACAGCGCCCCGCGTTTCGCGTCAACAGCGCCCTTCTGGCGCTTGATCGTGGACCATTTCGAATGTCCGGACATTCCGAACCTCGTCGTAAAGTGGGTTGGTGGTTTCCTGAGTGTAGGACGCCAGCGCTGTTACAGGTAGGCTTGCACTGCCCGGGACCGCCGGGACGGAGCAGCCATGAACGCCTACCGCGCCATCGTCAGCAAGCGCGACACCCGCAAGTTCTCGCCGGAGCCGATCCCGGGCGAGGTCCTCACCCGCATCCTCCAGGCCGGGCGAATGGCGGGGAGCTCGAAGAACACCCAGCCAGTCCGGGCAGTGCTGGTAACCGACCCCGCCCGTAAGGCCGAACTTGCCGCTTGCGGCCAGTTCGCAACCCACGTTCCCGGGTGCGCGGCGGCGATCGGTGTCGTCCTCGTGCCGGGCGGGGGCGCCTTCGATGCGGGGCGCGCCGCCCAGAACATGATGGTGGCCGCCTGGGCCGAGGGCGTGACCAGCTGTCCGACCTCGATGCACGACGCCGCCTGCGCGAACCGCGTCCTCGGCCTGCCGGAGGGCCATTCCGTCGCCATCGTCCTCGCCCTGGGCTACCCAGAACCGGGCACGAGCCTCAATCTTGGCCGCGCCCGCATCCCCCTGGACGACTTCGTCCACGCAGACCACTGGCAGAGCTGAAGAGCGGCAAACCCGGCTGGCGGTCGGTGTCCGGCTTGTGTGGCCGGTGCCACAGAATCCACTTGACATAGAGAGTACACTCCCCCCCGCCTGACATATCGGGCATGGGAGGTAGTCAATGGCAGTTCGAACGGTGACCATCTGGTCAGTTCAGCCGGGGCGTATCCCGGAGTTCATCGCCCTCGCCGCGCAGGCCAAGGCCATCCACACACGGCTCGGCGGCTCGGTCCGCCTCGGCCAAATCAGCATTGGCGGGCCCGCCACCGGCAACATCGTCTACTCGATCGAGCATGCGGACATGACGGCCTTCGCCAAGTTCACCGACAAGAGCGCGGCGGATGCTGAATGGCTGAAGTTCTTCGCCTCGGCCCAGGCAACCGGCGTCGCCACCCTGGTGAGCCAAAGCCTCGCCACCGACATCCCGCTTTAGATAGCGCGGACACCCTCAACGATCAGGCCGGCGCCCGCCACCACCAGGAGGGCGCCGGTCAACACCGCCATCGCCCGCAGCGCGTCCTGAGGCGCCCGCCGCCCTCCACCCGCGAGGAACATTGCCGTCGCGATGAAGACGGCGGGCGCCAGTGCCCCGAGGGCAAGCCCGGTCCCCTCGTCCACGCCGTAGCTCATGACCGCGACGACCGTCGCCGGCCCCGCGAGCAGGGGGATGCCGAGGGGGAAGAGGCCGCCACGCCAGCCCGGCGCCACGTCTCGTGCACCCTCGCCGGGGCTCCAGAGCGCCCGCACCGCGGCGGTCACCATCACGATCCCGGCGGCGATACGGAAGGTCTCCGGGGCAACGTCCAGGAGGTCGAGAAGCCCGTCCGACGCGAGGGCGGCGACCGCCAGCAGGGCCCCCGCCGCGACGATCCCCACCATGGCAGCGGTGCGCCGTCCCCCGGCCGATGGCCCCGGCGCCGCGGCCATCGCCAGCGCCACGCTCGCCGGGTTCACGGCGGCGAAGAAGATCAACGTCAGCTTCAGATAGTCCGTCATCGAGCCTGTCCCTCCCGCCATTGCACGATAGCCTCCGTCCGGAGCAGCCCGGAGATGGCGTGTTGCTGGTCGTCCATTCGCGTCACTCCGTCCGTGAACCATGCCCCCTCGACGAGCCAGGGTTGTGGGTAGCGTTGCGGCCCGGCTGCCGTCACCTGGCGCTCGGCGAGCAGCCCCGCCGCGCAGGAAGCCCGTTCGGCCAGCTTCGCGGTGTCGCTCGCCATCCGGGGATCGGCCAGGGAGAGGCGCCAGATCGAGGTCAGGCCCTCGACCCAGGTGCCCATGCCGGCGGCCCTCGCCTGGCGACCGTGGATGGCGCGCGACCACCAGTTGTCCCGCCGCTGGGATTCGGCCCGGACGAGGAACCCGAAGCGCGCGGCGAGGTCCCGGGCGTAGCGGATGTTGGCATCGGTCATGTTGGGCGGAGCCTCGCCGGCCCGCGGCCATTCCGCCATCTCCGCCAGCCCGTAGGCGGCCCACTGGTCGGCCCAGGGCGGGAACTTGTTCTGCTCCACCTCGTCCCGCCGGAGCGACAGGTAGTCCGCGACGAGCCGGGCAGGCCGATCCCAGCCTTCGCCGGGGAAGAAGCGCTGCATCATCGCCAACGCCCAGAACGCCTCCCCGGTCGCGTAGCGGGAGGTCTCGCCGGGGTAGGGCGCCCGCGTTGGTGGGTCCCAGCGGTTGAGGAAGCTGCCATCGTCGCGCTGGAGGACCAGGAGGAAGCGTGCAAGTTCGCGCATTTCGGCGTCGTGGCGGGCATCACCGGTGGCGATCCGGCGTTGATGGAGGCTCATCAGCATCAGGGCGCTGGCGCCGAGCTGCACCCCGCCGCTGTTCGGGTCCCGGAACGCCGCCCAATCGTCGTGCCGGACGAGGTTTCCCTCCATCCAGGCGAGCGCTCGGTCGGCGGCAGGCAGGGCTTCCGGATCCCCCGCAGCCGCGAGCTGGTAGAGCGACATCGTCACCCCGGCGTGGCGCACGACGTTGTAGGCGGGCGTGCGGGTGTCGGCACCGGCATCGTATTCGTAGACGAAGGTGCCGTCCGGCTGCAGGGCGCGCTCGATCCACCCGCCGGCCGCGAGCGCCGAAGCGTGGAGATCCGCCGCCGCCGGGGCCGGGCAGTGTTCCGCGGGGATGACCACGGCCCGGAGCGCCACCGCGCCAGCACACCATGCGCCCAACGTCAGCCCGAGGCCTCTCCACATGGCGACGAAGCATACGTCCTCAGCCTGCCTGGGGCGCTGCGCGCGTCGCTTTACGGCCGTTTACCTCGCCACCCGCCACAATGGCCGTTGCCCGGCGTCCCGGGTCAGGAGCCGTAGTGATCCTCTTTCGCCTTCTTCCCATCCGCCTCCTTGGCGGTCTTTTCGTCCTGCTCGTGCTGGCCGGCGCGGGCTGGTGGTTCTTCATTCGCGAATCCAACGAAGTCCAGGAATCCACCAGCGACGTCACGGACGCCGTGCGGACCGCCGCCGCGGCCACACCAACCACCAAGCCGGCCTCCACGCAGGCCACTGCCTCTCCCACGGCGGGCGGCGGGTCCGGCACATCGGCGTCCGCCCGGTCGTCGATCGGCTCCCAGTCCTACAAGTTCGTCGAAGGCCAGTCCTTGGCTTGGTACCTGGCGCCGGAAAAGCTCGCCAGCCTCCCCACGTCGTCGGTCGCGAAGGGCACGACGAGCGAGGTTAGCGGCGAGTTCCACTTCACCGCCGACGGCCTGGACCCGGCGAAGACGACGAAGTTCACGGTCGGGTTGGCGAAGCTGAAGAGCAACGAGTCGCGCCGGGACGACCGTGCCCAATCCGCGCTCGAGACATCGAAGTTCCCCACCGCCACCTTCACGGCGGCGAAGCTCACCGGGATGCCGGCGCAGTTCGGCGCCCTGGACTCGGTGATGCAGCTCACCGGCACGCTCGACCTCCACGGCGTCAAGAAGGAGGTCACCTGGGAGCTGAAGGTGAAGAAGGACGGCGACATCCTCTCCGGGCTGGTGACGGTGAAATTCAAGTACACCGACTTCGGGATCACGAAGCCCGACATCGGCGGGTTCGTCACCGTCGAATCAGAAGTGACGATCCAGGTACAGCTTTTCGCAGCGCCCGGATAGGCGATAGGCATTCCCCCTTGGCGGAACGGCACCGCCACACGGAGTCAGGGCCGACCGGCAGCCGTCAGTTCTTGATTACCGCGGGCACGATGACCTCATACCGCACGGGCGCGGGCGCGGTGCCCAGGTCCAGGACCGGGAGCGCGTCGCCCATCTCGCCCGGATTGTCGCCACGGTTATTGGTGTCGCCGATTCCCATCTGACCACTGTCGTTGCGGCCCCAGCATTTCACGGCGCCGTTGTCCAGGCGGGCACAGGTGGTGTACACGCTTTCCCAGAGCTGCGTCACCGTGCGCCCCGTGCCCAGGTTCACGGCGGGCAGGTTGTCGCCCATCTCGCCCGGCCCGTCGCCACGGTCGTCCGTGTCACCGCGACCGAGCTGCCCGCGGAGATTATGTCCCCAGCATTTCACGGCGCCGTTGTCCAGCCTCGCGCAGTTGTGGTAACCCCCGCCCGTCTTCAGCTCCACCGCCGCTCGGCCCGTGCCCAGGTCCAGGGCGGGCAGCGCATCGCCCATCTCGCCCGGCCCGTCGCCCCGGTTGTTGGTGTCGCCCATTCCGAGCTCGCCTTCTTTGTTCAGGCCCCAGCACTTCACGGCGCCGTTGTCCAGCCTCGCGCAGGTGTGGTAGCGCCCCGGCGCCAACGCGACCGCCGTGCGGCCTGTGCCCAGCTCGACGGCGAGCAGGTTGTCGCCCATCTCGCCCGGTCCGTCTCCCCGGTTACTGGTGTCGCCGCGACCGAGCTGTCCGATGAGATTATGTCCCCAGCACTTCGCGGCGCCGTTGTCCAGCCTCGCGCAAGTGTGGAACCCGCCCGCCTTCAGCTCCACCGCCGTTCGGCCCGTGCCCAAGTCCAGGGAGGGCAGTGCATTACCCATCTCACCCAAATCGTCGCCACGGTTGTTGGTGTCGCCGATTCCGAGCTGGCCGTCTTCGTTCAGTCCCCAGCATTTCACGGCCCCGTCGTCCAGCCTCGCGCAGGTGTGGAAGCGCCCCGCTGTCAACGCGACCGCCGTGCGGCCTGTGCCCAGATTCACAGCGGGCAGGTTGTCACCCATCTCGCCCGGCCCGTCGCCACGGTTGCCGCTGTCGCCGACTCCAAGCTGACCTTTGTCGTTCAGCCCCCAACATTTCACGGCCCCGTTGTCCAATCTCGCGCAGGTGTGCTCCCCCCCGGCCTTCAGCTCCACCGCCTTCCGGCCCGTGCCCAGGTCCACGGGCGGCAGGGAGTTGCCCATCTCACCCGGCCCGTCACCGCGTTGATTGGTGTCGCCCATTCCGAGCTGGCCGGCGTCGTTCAGTCCCCAGCACTTCGCAGCGCCGTTGTCCAGCCGGGCACAGGTGTGATAGAACCCGCCCGTAATCTCGGCTGCCACCAGCGGCGTCTCCGCGGCTGCGGCGCTGCCAGCTCCGTTCGCCTCGGCAACAGGCGGCGGCGTGGAACCTCTCGCCGGCCGGTCCGATGCCACCACAGCGGCGACGGAGAGAAGGGCAGCGAACAAGAAGAACGCACCGAGGCGGCGGTAGGGCCGGTTGGTTAGCGGGTGGGGAGTTGCTGGGTGAGGCACTGTTGTTGGCTCCTTCGATGCCTGCGGCCACGTCGTCCTCCCCTAAGTCATGGACGGAGAGCTCGTGGATGCGAAGCTCCCGGATTCTACGGCGGACCGCAGCTCATCGGCACCCTCGACCTTTACCACGTGACGAAACACGCGCCTTCGGAGTCCACAGGGACGAGGAAAGGCGACTCCGCCGATTCCGGATCACCAGGCCCGACCTCGCCGGGTTCGTCACCGTCGAATCAGAGGCGACGATCCAGGTGCAGCTGTTCGCGGCACCCGGATAGGCAGGCATTCCCCCTTGGCGGAACGGCACCGCCACACGGGGTCAGGGCCGACCGCCAACCGTCAGTTCTTCACCACCGCGGGCACGATGACCTCGTAGCGCTCGGGCGCGGGCACGGTGCCCAGGTCGAGGACGGGGAGTGCGTCGCCCATTTCACCCGGATTGTCCCCGCGGTTGTTGGTGTCGCCGCGACCGAGCTCTCCGCTGAGATTAGATCCCCAGCACTTCACGGCGCCGTTGTCCAGGCGGGCGCAGGTGGTGTGGTCGCTTTCCCAGAGCTGCACCACCGTACGCCCCGTGCCCAGGTCCACGGCGAGCAGGTTGTCACCCATCTCGCCCGGCCCGTCGCCACGGTCGTCCGTGTCACCGCGACCCAACTGTCCACGGAGATTATGCCCCCAGCATTTCACGGCGCCGTTGTCCAGCCTCGCGCAGGTGTGCAACCCCCCCGCTTTCAGCTCCACCGCCGTTCGGCCCGTGCCCAGGTTCACGGCGGGCAGGTTGTCACCCATCTCGCCCGGCCCGTCTCCGCGATTACTGGTGTCGCCGCGACCGAGCTCTCCGCTGGAACCAGATCCCCAACACTTCACGGCGCCGTTGTCCAGCCTCGCGCAGGTGTGGAAGAGCCCCGCTGTCA
>CAYTMI010000008.1:0-141256 GCA_964438865.1 uncultured Anaerolineaceae bacterium
GAACCAGTCGCGCCAGACGACTGGGAAGCAGCTGAGTGATCCTCCTCGACACCCACGTGTGGGTTTGGTGGGTCAACGGGGGCGCGGAGCTGGCTGACGAAGCAGCCCGCCTGATCAAGGACAGCGAGACGGACGGCATCGCCGTCAGCATCATCTCCTGTTGGGAAGTCGCCAAGAAGGTGGAGATCGGAAAGCTCGCGCTCGATCGCGACGTGGCTGAATGGATCGATGGAGCCCTGGCGTATCCTGGGGTCCAGCTTGTGCCCCTCACGCCCCGGATCGTTGTCGAGTCCACGCGTCTGCTGCAGCCGATCCACCGTGACCCCGCCGATCAGCTCATCGTGGCAACTTCGAGAGTGCTCGATCTCCCGCTGCTAACCGCCGATGAGCGGCTGATCGGCTACCAGCACGTCGTGAAGGCGTCGACCGCTCGCTGAATCCTCGCAACCCGCCGAGGACTGCGGGCCCTGCCCCGGGTGGACATGAAGGTCGGCGACAAGGTCACCTTCGGGGACACCACGATCGAGTGGGAGTAGCCCCGGCGGCTTCCCGGGGCGCTGCGTTTCCCCGGTTTAGACGCGGTATCCACCACATGAATACTTGTGCCCACGCTATCGAGACGAGCGTCTGAAGTGACCGGCGGGACCCCCCATCGGATCAAGTCGAAAGGGATTCTCCGTTGAACATCAGACGCAGAACAATCACGGCCCTGGGTGGGGCGCTGGCGGCGGTTGGCATCGTCAGCTCCGCACTCGCCGTCGACAGCGTCACCCAGACGCTCAACCCTGGCACGCGCTCGGCGAGCGTTGCCAACCTCACGCTCATCGCAGCGAGCTACTCGCACTCGCAACAGACGAGCGCCGGCACAATGACGCTGACCGCCGATGACAGCTCCGGGTCTGGCGCCGGGTGGAACGTCACCATCCAGAGCTCGGCCTTCGTCTACAGCGGCGCGAACAGCGGCACCAACATCCCGGCCGCGAACTTCGCCCTGACTTCTGCCGCCGCCCCGGCTGCCACGGCCGGCCAGGCTGTCGACGTGACCAACGGACCCAAGGTCCCGGTCACGTCCCCGGTCGGTACCCTCGATTCGGCGCGCAAGACGGTCCAGGCCAACGCAGCGTATGGCCAGGGCACCTACACCCAGGCTCTCGGCGTAACGCTGACGATCCCTGCCCAGTCCCGCGCTGGTACGTACACCGGCACGCTGACGACGACCATCTCGGCCGCCCCGTAGCAATTCCGTCGCAGGCCGTGGCGGGGGCTGTAAACCTTTGCCACGGCCGCCGAGGTATAAGCCATGAGAGTGACTTCACGGTGGATCGTGCCGACCGTCGCAACGCTGGCGGCGGGGGCCGCCCTCCTCGCCTTCCTGCAGCCGGCCCTCGCGGTCCGGAACGCCAGCGTCGCCGACCTCGTACTCGGCGGCATCAGCTATTCGCACTCGGCCCAGCAGAACAGCGGCACCCTCGTCCTCACCGCCTCCGATGACGCCGCCGATGGCTGGAACGTCACCATCCTTTCCTCCGCCTTCGTCTACAGCGGGACGAACGGCGGCACCAACATCCCGGCCGCGAACTTCGCCCTCACCTCTGCCGCCGCCCCGGTGGCGACGGCCGGCCAGGCGATTGATGCCACGGGTGGCCCGAAAGTCCCGGCCGTTTCACCGGTGGGAACGCTCGACACCGCCCGCAAGACGATCCAGGCGGCTGCAGGCTTCGGCCAGGGCACCTATACCCAGGCCCTCGGTGTGACCCTGACGATCCCCGCCCAGTCTCGAGCCGGGACTTACACCGGTACGCTGACGACGACCATCGCAGCTGGCCCCTGAACTCAGTTCCAGGAACGCGGAGGACGCCCCCATGCTCGCCAGGTTCGCAGTGCTCATCTCCGGGCTCCTCATCGGGCTCATCTCCCTTGCGCCCGCCCTCGCCGAAGGCCCGGACGTCCGCCTGGGGATCTCCCCGCTCGATTACCCCGGGCAGTACTTCGACATCACCCTGCAGCCCGGCGAGACGCGGGAGCTTAGGGTTGAGTTGGGGAACTACGGCAAGGACGCCACTCGCGCCCGCACCTATCCGGCCGACGTGTACACGATCGTGAACGGCGGGTTTGGGGCCGAACTCGATGGCGACCAGCCTGCCGGGACCACCCTCTGGTTGGACTACCCGGCGAAGACAGTGGACCTTGAGGGGGGGAAGGCGCTGCAGCAAACCTTCACGGTCCATGTGCCGGCCGACGCAACGCCGGGTGAATACATCACAAGCCTCGTGGTGCAGAACGAGACGCCCACGACTTCGCCCTCCGCCGGCGGAGGCATCTCCATCCAACAGGTTCAGCGCAAGGCTATTGCGGTGGCGATCACGGTCCCCGGACCACGACTGCCGGCACTGAGCATCGGCGATTTCGAGCACAAGGTTGTCGCAGGGGCCTCGGTCATCTCCGCCATCGTCAACAATACCGGGAATGTGCGGCTCAAGCCGTCCGGGGAGTTCGTGCTGAGCGATGCCCAGGGCACGGAGGTGACGCGCTATCCGATCTCCATGGATACGTTCTACGCCGGGACGTCAACCAGGGTGGAAGTGCCGTTCGAGACGACCTTGCTGGAGGGCGGGTACGTCGCCAGCCTCCAGCTCTCCGCCCCGTCGGGCGCGACAGCGGCACAGTCGGCATCCCTGGAGATCCGCATCCCCAGGGATGCCCCGCCCGCTGCGTCGAGCGGTTCTCAGCGTGCCGGCACCAACCAAACCCAACCCGCGGGCGCTTCGGAGCCGGACAAGGGCAGCATGCCCTGGGTGCGGCTGGGCATCGCCGGACTGTTGGGCGTGCTCGTCCTGGCAATGGTGGCGCAGCTCTGGATGCGGGCGAGGGCACGGCACCGCGCGGCGAAACGGGCGGGTGATCTCTTCATGCAAGACGTCGACCGCTGGCGCGGCCAGCGCGGCTCCGGCCATGGGCCTCGCTAGGGTGGTCCCCCTGTATGCACTTCCCTGACATCCGTAACGATGCCGGAACGGCGCCCGCGGTGCAGTTGCTCAGGAGTCGCCCGGCCGGCGGCCTTACCCGAACGACTTCGCGATCTCCGCGTAGCGCTTGAGGATGGGGAGGACCGTCTCCGCCGGCGCGGGCGGCAGCCCGAAGACGCAGCGATCGACGCCCGCCTTGATGTAGTGCTCGACGCTTTCCGCCTTCGGGGGCACGCCAAAGATGGAGACGGGAATGCGCCCGCGGCCCGCTGCCTTCGCCCGCGCCTGGAGTTCGCCGATCTTGTCGTCCAGCGTGCGCCCGTCTGCGGGGTTGAGGCGGCCACCGATGGGCATCCATTCGTCGCCGTATTCGATGACGCGGTCGAAGGTCCGGGGGCCGTCACCGCCGATGAGGATCGGCGGGTGCGGCTTCTGCACCGGCTTCGGCCACGACCAGATGGGGTCGAAGTCGACGAATTCGCCGTGGTATTCGGCCTCGTCCTTCGTCCAGATCTCCTTCATGGCGAGGATGCGTTCGCGAAGGACCTTCCAGCGGACAGGCCCCCGGGTGCCGTGATTCTCCATCTCTTCGATGTTCCAGCCGCCGCCGATACCGAAGAGGAAGCGGCCGCCGGAAAGGTGGTCGACGCTCGCCACTTCCTTCGCGAGGGAAATGGGGTCGCGTTCGATGACCAGGCAGATGCCGGTGCCGACGTTCAGGTTCTTCGTCACCGCCGCCACCGCGCCGCTGGCGACGAAGGGGTCGAGGGTGTGCCAGTACTCTTGCGGCAGGGGCGTGCCACCGGGCCAGGGCGTGCGGCGGCTCGTGGGGATGTGGGTGTGTTCCGGGAAGAAGAGGGATTCGAACCCGAGGTCTTCGGCGGCCCGGCCGAGTTCGGTGACGGGGATCGCGTAGTCCGCGGGGAACATCTGGACGCCGAACTTCATGGGTGTCTGACTCCGTGGGGTGGGTGTCGCCCATTCTACGTGGCCAACGCCCCTGACGTTGACACCACGGACAGCCGCCCGGAACATCCGTCGCATCTCCCCCGAGGACCCGCCGATGGCCGCCAGCACCACCACCATCCCCTATTCGTCCGCCGATATCACCCCCGAATGGCTCACCGCGGTCCTCCGCGAAGGCGGCCACATCGGCGGCGCGACGGTGACAGCCGTGGAGAAGGCGATCGTCGGCGAAGGAATTGGCTTCCTCGGCGAACTCACGCAGCTGACGCTCACCTATGACCGCCCAGCGGCCGGCGCCCCCGCCACGCTGATTTCGAAGATCCCCACTGCCTTCCAGCAGGCGCGCGACGTCGGCAACGCCTTCCGCTTCTACGAACGCGAAGGCCGTTTCTACGACGAAGTCGCCCCCCATGTCGACCTCCGGGTGCCGAAGTGCTACTACAACGCCATCGACCCCGCAGCCGACCGCTTCCTCCTCCTCCTGGAAGAGATTCGCGACGCCGAAGTGGGAGACCAGCTCCTCGGCTGCACGCTCGAACAGGCGCGGACAGTCATCCCCGCGATCGCGAAGTTCCACGCCGGCTGGTGGCAAAGCCCGCAGCTCGATCGCCTCGCAACCTGGATGCCGACGATGTGCGACCCCCTTTACGACTACATCGAACCGCTCTGGCGCCAGTCCTGGGATACGTTCCTCGACCTCCAGGCCGAAGACTACCCGCGTGAGGCGATGACGCCCATCGCCAACCGCTCCGTCGATTTGATGAACCAGACGCGGGCCAAGCTGGACTCGCTGCCGATGTCCATCGCCCACACCGACTTCCGTCTGGACAACATGTTCTTCGGTGCGCCCGGCAGCGCCACGCCGTTCGCCGTGATCGACTGGCAACTGACGGTCCGGTCGAGCCCGCTCCTGGACATCGGCTACTTCCTCAGCCAGAGCCTCGACACGGAGCTGCGGCGCGCCCACGAAATGGAGCTGCTGCGCGACTATCATCGCGTGCTGGTGGAGAACGGCGTCCGCAACTACAGCTTCGACCAGTGCTTCGACGACTACCGTTTCGGCATCCAGGTGATGCTCGTGATCCCGGTGACGGCGGCGGGGACCCTCGACACGTCGAGCCCCCGCGCCATCCCCCTGATGCGGGTGATGGCCGAACGCGCAACCGCCGCCATCCTCGACCTGAAGACGTGGGAGACCCTCCCGGGCTGAGCGAAAGGCCCGCGCCACTCCCGGGTACCCGCTTCTCCCGTACGATACGGGCATGCCTGACGACCCTCTGCCGCCGCCCCAAGAACGCACCTGGCCCGCCCGCTGGATCCCGAACGAAGACCCGCCCGCGGGCCAGCGCGCCGCCTTCCACCGTCTCGCCGCAGCCATCCGCCGGACGACCGACATCCTCATGGAGCGCGACATCTCCGAGGACGAACTGACCGCCGCCGCGGACGCCGCCGAGCACTTTGCCGACCGCCTTGCGCTGGCGCCGCGCGGCCGCACCCTCTGGGGCTGGGCCGAGGCATCGAACGCCGGCGACCAGCGCTCGCACTTCGACAGCAGCCCGCTCATCGGCCTGGCCAACCCGATCGCGCCGCCGATGGTGCTGCGGCCCGGGGGCGAGGGGGTCGAAGGCACCGCCACCTTTGGCAACGCCTACGAAGGCCCGCCCGGCCACGTCCACGGCGGCATCGTCGCCGCCGCCTTTGATGAGGTGCTGGGGATGGTGCAGTCGAGCACCGGCAACCCGGGTATGACCGGCACCCTGACCGTGCGCTACCGCAGGCCGACGCCGCTGCACCGGCCGTTGCGCTTCGCCGGGAAGGTGGACCGGGTGGAAGGCCGCAAGATCTTCACGTCCGCCACCCTCCACGACGGCGACACGCTCTGCGCCGAGGCGGAGGGTGTCTTCATCAGCGTCGGTTTCGCCCGCTTCCAGGAGATGGCCCAGAGCCGGGAGTAGGCGGCTGATTTCGCCCGGAAACAGCAAGGCCACCCATCGCTGGGCGGCCTTGCTGCCGTGTGCCCGGGAGGAAACGGTGGGCACACGAGAGGAGGGGGAACGGAGCAACCGATGGTCGCCGGGCGCAGGACGCCCGGGGAAGACCCTTAGCCGAAGCGCCATTCGGGCACGGCCGAATGACAGGAGGGGCAGTAATGGTCGCTGGCCTGGTACGGGCAGAAGCACTCGGGGCAGCGCCTCATCGAATCAGACCGAATCAGGACATACGCGGGCACGTGGGCCTGGCTGATGAGCCGTCGCCACCAACCCTGGTGTTCCGAACGAAGCATTGTGCGCCTCCTCTGGGGGACGGGACGGCTTCGCTACCCGCGGGGCGGGTGCGTCGCTGTTTCGTCCAGGTTCCTGAGAGGCTTTCGGCAGGCTGTTGCGGCTGCCACGCCTCTCCCTTGCGCCTACGAGGTTAGCTGTCGGGTTCGGTGAGGGAGTCACCTATGCCACTTCCGTGGCAATGCACCCCGGGGATTTGGGTCCCCCGTTCCGCCTTTCGGCGAATTCGGCACGCTTGTTGTACCACATCCCCCGGAAGAAAGGTGTTAACCCGGTGTAAATTCGCCAAACATCTGCCGGGCGCCTCGCTGCGGCCCATCCTTGCGGCGCGGGCGGCGTAGTATGGGGCCGTGCCCCGGGGGGGCCGATCGAGCGGGAAAAGTCGTTCGGGAGGCAGCCGGCATGACGGTGGGCGGTGCCTATGGACGCGGCGCGGCAGGCAGCGAAGCCCGCGCTGCCGCCGCCGTCTACGCCCTCGGCGCGGCGGCCTACTATGCCGCCACCCGATTCCTCGACCTGACGTTCGATGCGACCCCGCTCGTCCTCGCGGTGGTGATCTTCGTGGCCGGCCTTGCCCGTGCCCGGTTCGCCGCCCCGGCCATCCCCCTCGCCTGCTGGGGCATCGCCGCTCTGCTGGTGCGCCACGGGCCACTGGCAGACGACCGCGAAGCAGCGGCCATGGTCGTCTCTCTTGGTCTCGGGGTCGCCCTTCTCGGGGCCCTCGAAGCCGCCCGCGTCGACTTCGACCCAATAGAGGCGCTCTACGGCACGGCGGCAATCCTGGTCTTCGGCGGCGCCGTCTTCTACCTGGGGTTCGAATACGGCTGGCTGATGAAGGCCTGGGCCTGGTCGTCCTTCCTCCTCGCCTGCGCTGCCTACCAGTTGGTCTTGGCCGCCGTGCGCGAAGGGGTCTGAGGTTCCGGGCTACCTCCCCCGGGTTGTCCGCGAAGACGTCGGGGTCGCGGTGGCGGTCGCCGCCGGCGGCAGCGTGGCCGTCCGGGTCGCTGTGGCGTTCGGCGATGAGGTCCGGGTCGCAGTCGCTGTTGCCGATGGCGTGGCGGTGCGCGGGGTGGCTGTCGCGGTGCGCGTGGGCGTCGCCGTCGGCGAGGTGCCGCCGCTGGTCGAGATCACGGCCGCTCCAACGTAGAAGGGGTCGCCTGTCACCCGTGCCCGGTAGGCATCGGCCGCTCCCTGGGGCGAATCGAGCCGCAGGCGGGTCGACGTCCCGTTGTCGTTCCGGAAGTTTTCGTGCCACCAGGAGATGGCCTTGAGCCGGGGGTAGCGCCCGGAGCGGATCGCGTCGAGCGCGTTCGCCACCCAGGCGGCTTTGCTGTGCCCGGCGATGCCGTCGGTGATGCCGAATTCGAGCAGGGCCATGGGCTTCGTCGTCAGGGCGGCGAGTTCGGCATAGCCAGCGTCGAGGACGTCGGTGAACTCAGCCCAACCCTCGCCCGGTTCCTGCGGCCCATAGGCGCTGATCCCCACCCAGTCGACGTAGTTGTCGCCGGGGTAGTAGTCGGCCATCTTGTTCCACGAACGTTCGGGCCAGGGTTGAGCGTCGACATGGAAGACCCAGGTGACGTTGTTCGCGCCCTGCGCCCGGAAGATGTCGACGATGTGGCGGTAGGCGGCGACGAAAGTGGGGCCGCCCGCTTCCCGGCCGTTCCAGCGGCCGTTCCAGCAGAACCAGTCGCCGTTCACTTCGGTGCCGAACTCGACCATGAGCGCCCCGCCACTGTCGCGCGCGGCCCGTGCCCATTGCGCCAGTTCGGTGTCGAAGGCGCCATCGCGGATCTTCTGCAGCGTGAACGTCGGTTCGGGGCAGGAATCGTAGCCGGAACGGGGCATCATCCGGATGAAGGGCACGGCGCCTTTCGCCCGGATAGCCTGGACGGAGGACGCGGGGAAGACGATGCCGTCGTACCAGTTCTGGGAGAAGTAGGCCCAGGCGATGTCCTTGCCCGTGAGCGTTTCGAAGGCCGAGACGGCGGAACCGTTGCCGACCTCGTCCTCGCTCCCGCCGAAGTCGGGGTAGGCGGCGTGATAGACGCCCGTGGCGGGGGGAAGCACCTTGATTACCGGCGTTGCGGCATCAGCGGAGGGGTTGGCCCGGCCGCTGAAGGTGAGGGGGCCGAGGAGAGCCGCGGTGACGAGGATTGGAAGCGCCGAGAGGAGGGTGGCGAACGCCCTGCGAGACGAATTCATGGGATGCTCCCGGGCGCAGTCTCAATCTATCGCGGCGCGACGGCGCCCGCGGCCCGCTCTCCTCCAAGATCGGACGCATCCGGTGGAAGCTGGAGGGTGAATTCGCCGGGGAATACGTGAAGGTTGGGGGCTACGGTTGCCGCGTGAGGCCCGGCATGAAGCGCCGGTTCTGCCGCGAAGGGGTAGGAGTGGGCGAGGGCGCCGGTTCGGTGAACACCGCACTCGTCACATACCGCGCCGCCGCGACCCGGGCACGGTAGGCCGCCGCGGCCTCCGGCGATGAGTCGAGCCTCAGCCATGACCAGTACGTGGCCGCCGCCGCAGAGACGTCGCTGCAGTCCTCCTCGCAGCAATCTTCTTCGTCGCAGCAATCTTCTTCGCAGTCCTCCGAGTCGTCGCCGCTGCTCTCGTTCTCCCAGTTCTCGTGCCAGTAGCTGATCGCCTTGATCCGGGGGAAGCTGCCGGATTCGAGCGCGTCGAAGGCGGCGTTCAGCCAGGCGGCCTTGCTCTCGCCGGGGTAGTAGTCGGTCACGCCGAATTCGAGGACGGCGATCGGCTTCGAAGGCGAAAGCGCCGCGAGCTCGCCGTAGCCGGCCTCCAGCACTTCGCGGAACGGCTGCCAGTCTTCGTCTCCTGCCTGGGCGCCATAGACGCTGATCCCGAGCCAGTCGATATAGGCGTCGCCGGGGTAGTAGTCGGCCATCCGGTTCCAAGGCATTTCTGGCGAACGCTGGGCGTCGACGTGGAAGAACCAGGTGACGTCGTTCGCGCCCTCGGCCCGGAAGAGGTCGATGATGTGGCGGTAGGCGTCGCGGAAGAGGGGGCCGCCGGCAGGGCCGCCGTTCCACCAACCGTTCCAGCAGAACCAGTCGCCGTTGACTTCGGTGCCGAATTCCGCGAGCAGGGGGATGCCGCTGTCGCGCGCGTCTCGTGCCCACTGGCGCAACTGAGCATCGAAGTCGCCGTTCTTGATCCGCTGGAGGGAGAAGACCTGCTCGGGACAGTTGTCATAACCAGAACGCGGCATCAGCCGGACGAAGGGCACCGCGCCGGTCGCGTGGATCGCCTGGACGGCCGCCGCCGGGAAGGTGATGCCGTCGTACCAGTTCTGGGAGAAGTAGGCCCAGGCAATCTCGCGCCCGGTGAGGGACTCATAGGACCCGATCGCGCCGGCCGAGACCTGGTCCTCGCTCCCGCCGAAGTCGGGGAAGGCCGCGAGGTACATCCCCTGGGCGGGAGGCAGCAGTTTCACCCCTCCCGCCGCCGCCGTCGCGCGCTCGGGGGAGTCGCCCGGGAAGGCCGCCCGGCCCGCCACCGCCACGGCCGCGATCGCGAGGACAGCGGCAAGCCCCAGCCATACCGGCCTTCGGTTCATACCCTGCACCCACTCCTGCCCATCGACCGGACTTCCCATCGATTATCAGCGCCACCCGGGCCGCCCGGGCGAAGAAAGCCGTAGGAATCGCGTAAGAGGGCCGCCCGCCTCAAGGCCTGGCCCGGCAGCTGTCTAAGCCCGGATTGGCTCGGTTGAGCCTGAAAGGAGGACGACCCGACGTTGTTAGGTTTGGGCAACACCAAGTTCGTGTCGCTTCTGCTCCCACTCTTCTAGCGCGGCCTTGATCTCCTCGGGACCGAGGTGAGGTTTGATTCGTTGAACTCTTGCCACTATGTCCCGCTCTCCCCTCGCAGCAACATAGGCAACAGTACTGACAGCCTCCAGCCGGCGCACACCCTTTGCCCCAAGCCACCGGCAAAGCGGCTTCAGTGATTCCACAGCGGCGATCTTTGAGACTGAGAACCTACTCCCGAAGCCGCCAACGCCAGCGCTCGCCATGAGCTCACCAGACGCCACCATCTCGGCGATACTGTCATCCAATTCGAAGGAATAGGGACCGTAGAGGTACAGAACGAACTCAAATGGCGCATCACGTAGGCCTAGGAGCGAGCTGAGGAATATCGATTTCTGGATATGTGTACGAGTTGCTTGGCCGCCACACTCGTTGAGGGTGGCGACCATTTCGGCGATAGAGTGATCGACGTCATGCATGTGAGTCGTGCCCTTCATCTGCATAAGTATTGAGCGTTGTCGTCAAGAGTTGTTGAAAAGCAAACTTGTATTGTTTGGGACAGTAGAGACGTCTAAGCTTGATGGGATTCCCCATTGCCTGAACCACGTGCGATAGCTGAGAAAGACCTTGGAGACCGTCATCCGTTTCTATCCAGATATCCCCGTCATCTGATTTGATTAACCTTAGTGTTGCCGAATCGGCGAACAATTCCCCGATACCACTAGCTTCAAGAGTCCTAATAAGTGTTGCAAAGGAGGTGTCGTCAAATCGACCAGGTTCGAATCTCCGAAAAAGTCGAAGATGAGTACGATCCCTAATAGCCTTGGCATGCGATGATGACGACTCGTCCATGCTCGCCAAGATGTGGTGGTCGGCGATGGAAAGGTAAGCGTCGATGGATTCGGGAAAGTAAGGAGCCTGAAAGTGCTGAGTTAGCCAATCCTTGCAGTACTCTGTCAGGTGATGATCGAATATACGACGTTCTTCCTGAAAGTAGACTTGGTGGAACATGTGCCATCGTGCGAGCAGCATCTGCTCGGCGACGTATTGCCCTCCAGCGGTAAGAGCTAGTACAAAGCCTCGGTCTGGGTGATCGACAAGCTTGATCGTGGCGAGGATCCGAGCGACGTCGAAGGCGCCGTACGTGACGCCAGTGTAGTGACAGTCGCGGAGGAGGTAATCCATCCTGTCCACCCCTAGGATCCCCGTGACCAGACTTGTAAGGATGTTCGTCGCGGGGTCTTCGGATGGGGCGTACTGTGGGCCAACCGCGACCTGAAGCACGGTTTCGAGGTCGTCGCCAAGGGCGTCGCGAATGGCGGGGTAGGTGCGGAGGATGCGCATCGTCATGGCTTCGTGGCCGGCGGCCTTTCCGTCGACAGGTCGGAAGAGGCCTTCAAAGGTGTGGGAAAACGGAGTGTGGCCGACATCGTGTAACAAGCCGGCAAGTCTGATGATGCGCTTCGCTGCAGGGATGTTGTCCGTCCCAAGCGAGGCTCGGTCGAGCAAGGCGGGGTCGGAATTTCGGACGACGGCATCGAGCGCGCGTCCTGCGAGGTGCATCGTTCCAAGCGCATGCTCGAACCGCGTGTGGGTGGCGCCTGGGTAGACGAGATACGTGGTGGACAACTGGCGGATGGCACGGAGCCGTTGGAGGGGGGGCAGGTCGAGGAGGCCGCTCTCAAGCTGAGAGATCTCGATGAATTGGTGTACGGGGTCTCGAATCTCCAATGGCCTGCCATCCCGCGAGGATATCAGAACAGATGTTCTAGGTCAACAGATTAGCCACGTTAACGGTTTGGCTGACAATAGCCCGGGATGACCTCCCCCGCAACGCCTGCGCTCGGAATGGGGGTAACCTTCGGTTTCTCCCCTCCTCCCCTTTCCCTCGTGTATGCTCCCGCGCAATCCACCGCAGAGGCATTGCGCCATGACCGCTCCCGCCCGCGTCTGTTCCTGGGACAGCGATTCCCACCCCACCCTCAACCTCTGGACCACCGGCAACGTCGAAGAGGTCATCCCCGGCGTCCCCACGCCCCTTGTTGCTTCCATGTTCCAGTGGGCCGACTACCTCACGACGAAAGGTATGGTCGAAGGCTACGGCGTCGACGACCTGATCCCGCCACTGCTGCCGCCCGTGTCGAACTGGATCGGCATCTTCGCGGGCCGCGGCGCCCTCAACCTCGGCTGGTTCGGCGCCATCTTCGCGACCTTCCAGGTGGGGGAAGGCTCTGGCGCGCTCGAACAGTATTTCAGTTCGGACAAGGAGAACCTCCAGACGGGCGCCAGTGCCGACACCGTCCGTGCCGCCGCAACCCGCCGCCTGCTGACGCGCTACGTCTGGCCGGCGGCCCCCGTTGCGATCAACCGCTGGCACAAGCGCGTTACCACCCTGAAGGCCGAACAGGAGGCGATGGACCTCCCCGCCCTCAGCGACGCCGCCCTCTACCGTTACTGGCGCAAGCTCTGGGACACCAGCGGGATCATCCTCACACGCCACCTCTTCATCGCCGCCGCCGCCGGGGAGATGCTCGCCGACACCGGCAAGTTCCTCGAAGCCGAACTGGGCGACGACTACGACCCCAACTCGGGCGCGGCCCTGACCACCGGCCTCGGCGAAATCGAAAGCGCCCGCCCCGGCTTCGAACTCTGGCGAATCGGCCGCTTCGTGGCGTCGAGGCCCGCGCTCGCCGGCGCACTTGCCGGGATGGACGCCCACCGGATCGCGGCGGCGCTTGCGAAGCCGGCCGATGCCGACTGGCGCGCCTTCGCAAAACGCGTCGACGCCTTCATCGCCGAGTTCGGGTTCCGCGGCCAGAGCGAAGCCGACCCGACCGTCCCCACCTGGGATGAAGACCGCACCTTCGTCCTCAGCGTGATCAAGACGAACGCTGGCGCCGGCAAGGAACAGGACCCGATCAAGCGGGCGAAGAAGGGCGAAGCCGCCCGCGAAGCCCTCGAAGCCCAGATCAACGCCCACCTCCCGCGCGGCGCCCGGGCACAGTTCCGCCACCTCGCCGGCCGGGCCCAGCACTTCGCCCGCAGCCGCGAACAGTCCAAGGCCGCCTGGGTGCGCTCCGGACGGCTGGTACGCCCGCCGCTCCTGGAGATGGCGCGCCGCTGCGCCTCCCGCGGCCTTGTGGCGGATCCCGGAGACTTCCCCTACCTGCTCCTGGGCGAAGTCGAGGCGATCTTCGCCGGCAAGGCCGCGAGCGATTACCGGGCCGTCGTCGCTGCCCGCAAGGCCGAGCGCGAGCGGATGATGACGCTGGTCCCGCCCGAGGTGTACACGGCCCCGCCCGAGGTCGCCCCCATCGCAGCGCCGCTGACTGCCGCCGGGAAGACGCTCAAGGGGGCCGGTGTCAGTGTTGGAGTGGCTTCCGGCCGGGCGCGGGTGATCCGCTCCGCCGCAGCCGCCGAAGAAGCCGACCTCGTCGCCGGGGAGGTGCTCGTCGCGCCCTTCACCGACGCCGCCTGGACGCCGCTCTTCATGTCGGCGGCCGCGGTCGTGGTGGAGACGGGTGGCATGCTCTCCCACGCGGCGACCGTCGCGCGGGAATACGGCATCCCCGCCGTGGTCGCCGTCCGCAGCGCCACCTCATTGATAAAGGATGGGCAGATGGTCACCGTCGACGGCACAGCGGGCGTGGTGGTCATCCACTAAGCACTTGCAGTACCAGCAGGGTTTCGGACCCGCGCCGATTCGGTGACGGAACGGGGCTGCTGCTCGCCCGAGGGTTATCACGGGACACCCGGGGGTCGAATGCTCGGATAAGAGAGGATTGCCGCCCCGGCAACGATTGAGGGCGGCGGGTTCCGGGCGCCATGCCAGACGATCGCTATGCGCTGTCCGTGCCGCGTTTCCTGGGCCACTATGCGCTCGGGCCGCTGCTCGGCACCGGCGCCACCGGCATGGTGTTCGAAGGCGAAGACCGGCGCGACGGCAGCCGCGTGGCGATCAAGCTCCTCCACTCCCACCTCGCGGCAAACCCCGGCTTCCGCGAACGGTTTGCACGCGAAGCCCACATGGTCGCGCTCCTCCGCTCGCCATACACGGTCCGCCTCCTGGACTACGGCTTCGAGGGTGGCCGCTGTTTCATGGTGATGGACTACGTGGAGGGACAGACGCTCGCCGATGCCCTTCGCACCAGCCGCATGGGTCCCCGCCGGGCGGTCCGGATCGCGATCCAGGCGGCGCGCGCGCTGGAAGAGGCGGAAGCGCGTGGAGTCGTCCACCGCGACATCAAGCCCGAAAACATCCTCATCGGCCCCGGCGACACGGTGAAAGTCTCCGACTTCGGCCTCGCCCGCCAGGTCGAAAGCGCCAGCGCGACAGTTTCGGGTGCGTTCATGGGCACCGTGCTCTATGGCGCGCCCGAACTCGCCGAAGGGACCTCGGACCACCGGTCGGACATCTACGCCCTGGGGGCGACGCTCTACGAGGCCGTGACCGGGCAGACCCCGTTCAGCGGCACCGTCCGCCAGGTGCTGGACCTCCACCGCTTCGGCCGCTTCCCGGTGGAGCCGCTGATGCACCTGCCCAGGCCCCTCCGGGAGGTGGTCCGCCGTTGCATGGAAAAGCACCCCGACCGGCGCTATCAGTCGGCAGCGCAACTGGCGCACGCACTCGAACGCGTCGCCATCCTCCTCGATGGGGGGCTGACAGGGGTCTTCGTGCCCGAAGGACTGCCGGCGAATTCGTCCGCGCGCAGTCCCCGGCGCGTCCTCATGGGGAGCGCCACGGCGGGCGCCCTCGGTGTCGCCGCACTCATGCTGCTGAGCGTGATCAACGGGACGCTGCACGCCAACGCGCCGGACCGATCCCACGAAAGCGATTCCGCCGCCCCGCAATCGCCCCCCGTGGTAGTGGCCGAACACTGGCCGGCTGAGCCACTGGCCCCGCCTCCACCCGAAGTGCCCGCGACGACTGGCGTGATTGCGGCCGCGCTCGGGGCCGAGGGCGAAGACCCGGGCGCGAGGACCCCCACGCC
This sequence comes from uncultured Anaerolineaceae bacterium, assembly GCA_964438865.1. Lineage (GTDB taxonomy): Bacteria > Chloroflexota > Dehalococcoidia > Tepidiformales > Tepidiformaceae. The sequence goes on from CAYTMI010000008.1 coordinate 14,979, forward strand.
AGCCGCCAGCCCAACGCCGGCCCCCGGGTCGAACCCCGCGCAGGCGCCGAAGCCGGCCGCGACCGTGACTCCCGTGCCGAAGCCTTCGCCAACCCCAACGCCTGTCCCTGCGAAAAGCGTGGCCGCCGGCCAGTGGCTTGCGACCCTCTCGCTCGTGAGCGACATGTGCGGCCCGAGCCCCCGGGACGACGCTGCGCTCGCAGAGAGCTACACGCTGGCCGCCGGCGATGGCGGGCTGATCTTCGAAGGGCAGTGGGTGAAGGCTTCCGCCGCTGACGGCGCCTCGCTCGGCGCGGCCAGCCTGAAGTTCGCCGCGACCGAGTTCGTCTCCCCGCTGCCGGGCGGCAAGCTCATCCTCCGGTTTAGCTTCGACGGCCCGGAATCCGCTACGGTCCGGCGCGAGGAACGCTACCTTCGGCCCTGGGGCGAATGCAAGGTGGTCTACGAAGGCCCCGCGAGCCCGCCGTCCACTGCGGGGCGCCGGAGCGGGAGTTAGGCGAGCGCGTCGGCCGACAGCCGGGCCAGCTTCTCCGGGTTCCGCACCGTCCGCAGTCCCACGACGCGACCCTCTCCCACTTCCACAGCCACGACGTTTGTCAGTTGCCCCCGCCGCCAGGTGAGGATTGCCGGTTGCCCGTTGACGTCCCGCACCTCGACCCGGTCCGGGAGGTCCTTCGTCAGCACCCCCAGCACGTAGCGCGCGACGTGGTTGGCGCCAACCACGGGGTTGATCGCCGCCGCGACCTTACCGCCGCCGTCCGCCCAGGCCGTGATGTCGTCCGCCAGCAGGCTCATGAGCCCGTCGAGGTCGCCCGTCCCGGCCGCGAGCAGGAACTGGTCCGTCAGCCGCCGCACCTCCTGGTACGAAGGCGAGAATCGCGGCCGGCCGGACTGCACGCGTTCGCTGGCCCGGTGGAGGAGTTGGCGGCAGGCCGCCTCGTTCCGGCCCACGATCGCGGCCACTTCGGCATGGCTGAAGTCGAACACTTCGTGGAGGAGGAACACCGCCCGCTCGACCGGGCCGAGGCTCTCCAGCACCACCAGGAAGGCCATCGTGACCGATTCGCGCGCCGCCACCGCGCCCTCCGGCGAGACCCGCGGGTCGTCCGGCCCGGCGAGCAGGGGTTCCGGGAGCCACGGCCCCAGGTAGGTCTCCCGCTGTGCCCGCGCCGACTTCAGGTGGTCCAGGCAGAGCCGCGTTGCGACGGTCACCAGGAACGCGCGCGGCGATTCGACCCGTTCCGGGCCGGTGCTGAGGAACCGCGTCAGCGCTTCCTGGACCACGTCCTCGGCCTCGCAGACGCTGCCCAGCATCCGGTAGGCCACGCCAAAGAGGAGGGGCCGGTGGGCCTCGAACAACTGCCCGTCGAGCGTGCCCTGCGTCAAGGTGCTCTCCCGCGCGAACGATACAACATCAGCGCCGGCCACCGGCCTTCACCCGCCCGCCGCGTCGGTGCCCTTGCCTTGTCCCGCGTGGGCAGCCGCCAGCCCCCCCGCCGCCCGCCCGCTCGCGAACGAAGCGTCAGCCAGCCGGCCCTCCGGCCCCACCCAGTCGCCCGCCACGGCCAGCCCGGGCGCACCGGGGACCGCGGGACCGGGCCTTCCCGCGAACCCCCCCAAAGCGGCCTGGGCCAGCGCGGGAATCGCTATCATCGCGGGCAGGAATCGTTCGAAGAGCACCAGTTCGCGCCAGCCCGGCTGGGCGAGATCGAGCGCCCGCTCCAGCAGCAGCCGGCTCGCGACCGCGTCGTGGGGTTCGCCAGCCGGCAGGTACTCCGCCACAGAGACCAGGGCCGCGCCTTCCGGGGCCAGCCGCGCCCAGCGCGAGTGCGTCTGCAGGTAAACCGGTTCATCGATCCCCAGCGCGAACGACCCCTTCGGATTGGGCAGCCGCCGGAGCCCCACGTCCAGGCACGCTGCTTCCGCCGGGATCGCCGCCTTCGCCCAGTCGCCGAGCAGCGGTATCCCGGGGGCCATCGCCGCAGCCTCCCGCGGGGGGGTTGCCAGTACGACGGCGTCGAAGCACTCGGTACGGCCGCCCGCAAACGTCACTCCCCAGGCTCCAGCAGCCGGCGCCACGCGCTCAACCCGGGTTCCCGCCGCGATGCTTACGCCCGCGCTCTCAGCCGCGGCCCGCAGGCCATCGACCATCGCCTGCCAGCCGCCATCGAGGTAGACGAGGCCCGCGCGGGACCCCTGCTGGAGCTCGGCCACGCAGGCGCCGGTGGAGACGAGCCCCGGCGCGTTGACGTAGGTAGAGAGGCGGAAGATGGCGGCGATCATCTCCCGAACGCGGGCACCCTGGACTTCCGCCGCCAGCCACTCCCCGAGGGGTATCTTCGCCAGCGGGGCCGGGTCCAGGTGCCCGAGCGCCGCCAGTACACGTCCCGCCTCCAGTTTCTCCCGTGCCCCCAGGAGCCCGGTCGTGAGGAGCGACCCGACGCCCGCTGGCATCCGGTACCTTCGTCCCCTACGGAGGGCGTACCCGTCCGTCCGCGGGGGACGGCCCGGAAGCTCGACGCCCAGGTCCGCCAGCGCCTGCGAGGCCGCGCCTCCCCGGTACAGCGCATGCGGCCCCTGGTTCAGCACGAACCCGTCGCGGGTTTCGCTCCGCGCGCGTCCACCCTCCTTCGCCGCCCGTTCGAAGAGTGTCACCCGGTGGCCCGCCCGCGCCGCGAACGCTGCCGCCGTGAGCCCCGCCAGTCCGCCCCCAACGACAGCGATCTCGCCAGGATTGCCCTCAATCATCGCGTTCACCTCCCGTCGGAAGCCCCGCGGGGCATCCGTTACCAGAAGAGACGAGCGGCCACCCCGAAACGTGACAGCCGGCATACCCGGGCGCGCGCCTCCATCCGAACCGCGACCGGGAGGGAGCGCCGCCGCTTCCGCTCGCTCCCATGTGGCCGGGCAGCGCTCCCGTCTCCGCCTCGGCCCTCCTCCCAGTGCTCGCGACACGGCCGCGCACCCTCCGCTATACTCCGCGGGAATGCATTAGGCGAGGCTAACAGTCCCGCTGCCTGCCACCTTCTTCGCCGGAGTCATCACAGTTGAAGTTCCACTGGTTCCACCTCATGCCCTGGCCCGACCTCCCGGACGACTTCCAGCAGAAGCACCGCTCGGTCTGGGTCGACCCCGACTACGCCCTCTACGACCCGGAAAAGGGCAATGCCGTCTACAACGAATACCTCGACGAACTCGAATTCGCTGAAAAGTGCGGTTTCGATGGCCTCGGCGTGAACGAACACCACTCGAACGCCTACGGCCTGATGCCCAGCCCGAACCTGATCGCCGCCGCCCTCGCACGGCGGACGGAGCGGGCCGCCCTGCTGGTGATGGGCAACTCCATCGCCCTCTACAACCCGGCCGTCCGCGTCGCTGAAGAGATGGCGATGCTCGACGTGATAAGCGGCGGACGGCTCATCGCCGGCTTCCCGGTCGGCACCAGCATGGACACGAACTTTACCTATGGCGTCACCCCGGCCACCCTTCGCGAGCGCTACTACGAAGCGCACGACCTGATCATGCAGGCGTGGAACGACCACGGCGTCACCACCTTCAACGGGAAGCACAACCAGATCCGCTACCTCAATCCCTGGCCGCGCCCGCTCCAGCAGCCCCACCCGCCCGTCTGGATCCCCGGCGGCGGCTCGATTGAGACGTGGGCCTGGTGCGCCGAAATGAAGTACCTCTATTCCTACCTCTCCTACAGCGGCTACCTGCGGGCGAAGCGGACCATCGACATGTGGTGGGACCAGATCGACCAGCGCGGCCTCGAACGCAACCCCTTCCAGTGCGGCTTCGCCCAAGTCTTCCTCGTGGCCGATTCCGACGCCGAAGCCAAGAAGCTCTACGAAAAGCATGTGGACTACTTCTACAACCGCTGCCTCCACGTCTACCCGGGCTTCGCCGCTGCCCCCGGTTACCAGACGAACGCCACCGTGAAGGCCGGTATCCGCAGCCAGATGGAGATGATCAAGGCCATGGCCAAGGAGCGCCAGAGTTGGGAAGCGCTCGTGGAGAACGGCTACATCATTGCCGGGAGCCCCGACACCGTCTGCGAAAAGCTGGAAGAGATGTCCACGACCCTGCACTCCGGGCACATCATGGCTCTCCAGCAGGTGGGCAACATGCCCCGGGACCTCACCCTCTACAACACCCAGATGTTCGCGGAGAAGGTGATGCCCCACTTCAAGGACAAGTTCGAAAAGGAATACGTGGACCACTGGATGCCGAAGCCGATGGCCGCCGGCAAAGCCGCGCGCCCCATCCCGGCCACGCTCCAGGACCTTCGCCAGGCGGTCGCCGTCGGTGGCGGCGGCGCCGGGGCCTGAGTCTCGGAGGGTCGAGGACTGAGGACTGAGACCGGCGGCGGCCGGCCGCACGGCCGCCGCCCGCAAGCCCATCATCCGTACCGCGACCGGGAGGGAGTGGCGTCTCCCCCACCTGGCACCCCACGTCGCGCCCTCCGCCGCAGTGGCGCGGGGCGCCGGCCCCGGCCGCCGCCCGAACAGAACCCCGACCGCGAGGAGGGAGGGATCCCGTGCCCCCACCACCTCCCCGGGCAGCCCACCACTCCGTCACTCCGTCACTCCGTTACCCCGTTACCCCGTTACGCCCCCGCGTCCTCCGCTATACTCCGCGCACTGCATTAGGCGAGGCTAACAGTCCCGCTGCGTGCCACCTTCGCACCCACCGGAGTCACCGAAGTTGAAGTTCCACTGGTTCCACCTCATGCCCTGGCCCGATCTGCCGGACGACTTCACCACGAAGAACCGTTCCGTCTGGGTCGACCCTGACTACGACAGCCTCTTCGACCCCCGCCGCGCCAACGCCGTCTACAACGAGTACATGGACGAGCTCGAATACGCCGAGGTCTGCGGCTTCGACGGCATCTGCGTCAACGAACACCATTCGAACGCCTACGGCCTGATGCCGAGCCCGAACATCATCGCCGCCAGCCTTGCCCGGAGGACGAACCGCGCCTCGATCGTGGTCATGGGCAACTCCATCGCCCTCTACAGCCCCGCCCTCCGCGTCGCCGAAGAGATGGCCATGCTCGACATCATCAGCGGCGGCCGGCTCGTTGCCGGGTTCCCGGTGGGCACGAGCATGGACACGAACTTCGCCTACGGGGTCCCCGGCGCCCAGTTGCGCGAGCGCTACTACGAAGCCCACGCCCTGATCATGCAGGCGTGGACCGACCACGGCGTCACCAGCTTCAACGGCAAGTACAACCAGATCCGCTACATGAACCCGTGGCCGCGCCCGCTCCAGCAGCCCCATCCGCCCGTCTGGATCCCCGGCGGCGGCTCGATCGAGACCTGGGAGTGGTGCGCCGACATGAGCTACCTCTACTCCTACCTCTCCTTCTCCGGCTACATGCGGGCGAAGAACATCATGGACGGCTTCTGGCAGCGCATGGAAGAGAAGGACAAAGAGCCGAACCCCCACCAGGCCGGCTTCTTCCAGGTGATGGCCGTCGCGAATTCGATGGAGGAAGCGAAGCGGCTCTACGCCCCCCACATCGAATACTTCTACCAGCGCTGCCTCCACATCTACCCCGGGTTCGTTGATGCCCCCGGCTACCGCACCAACCGCACCGTGAAGGCCGGCATCAAGAGCCAGATGGAGATGGCCGCCCAGCGCGCCCAGATGACCATGGATTGGGATTCGCTGGTGAAGGCCGGCTATGTCATCGCCGGCAACCCGGACGACGTCTGCGAACAGATCGACCGGCTCTCAACCGACCTCAACGTCGGCCAGTTGATGTGCGGGCTCCAGATGGGCTCGATGCCACGCGACCTCGTCTACTACAACACGAAGACGTTCGCCGAGAAGGTGGCGCCCCGCCTGCGCGACAAGTTCAGCCAGTTCGAAGACCACTGGGCTCCGAACCCGCTCCCGCTGGACGACCGGGCCGTGCCCCAGGTCCCGCGCGACATCAACGACATCCGCATTCCCGAAGGCGCCCGCCAGGGCGCGACCGTCGGTGGTGGTGGCGGAGCAGCCGGCGCCTGACGGCCCCCGAGCACAGAACCCCGACCGTAAGGGAGGATGCGATGCCACTCCTGGACGCGCCCTCCCAGCTTGGCCGCTACCTTCGTCACCCCGTCACCCCGTCACCCCGTCACCCGCCGCCGGAGCCGATCCATCCGTAGCCCGAGTGCCAGCGAGGGCAGACTCCCGGCTCGCATGCGCTCATCCCGCCCGGCGAGGTGGCGCGTGGCGAGGGAGATCGGTGGCAGGCGATGCGGCCACGGTGGGCCGCGGCTACCAGGACGGTATCCGTAGCCCGAGTGCCAGCGAGGGCAGTCTCCGCTGCCTACGCCTCGCGTTTGAGCATGACCACCGGGATCCGGCGCGTGGTCTTCTGCTGGTATTCCGTGAAGGCCGGCATCTGGGCCGCCTGCTGGGCGTAGAGCCGGTCCCGCTCCCCGGCTTCAGCGACCGCCGCCCGGGCGGTGAATTTCTCCGTGCCGACCTCCACCGTGACTCCCGGGTTCGCCGACAGGTTCAGGAACCAGGCCGGGTGCTTCGGGGCGCCGGCCATCGAAGCGATGATCACGAGGTAGTCCCCGTCCTTGCTGTAGACGAGTGGCGTGGTCCGTGACTCGCCGCTTTTCGCGCCCTTCGTCGTCAGCAAGAGCAGCGGGCGCCCCTTGAACGGCCCGAAGGTCTCCCCCCCGTTCGCGCGGAACTCCTCGATGATCTTGAGGTTGAATTCGGTCTGTGCTGCCATGTGTCGCCTCCCGTTTGGGGCATTGTGCACCGGCGGGGGTCGCCCCGCCACGGGATGGGACATCGCGACATCGCCCCTTCCCTCGCGGTCGGGGTACTGTTCTGTCCGCTCGCGACCGCCAGTCGCACCATCCGTAGCCCGAGTGCCAGCGAGGGCAGGGGCGAGGCGGTGGCACGGGGCGAGGAGGCGTTGGTGGCAGGCGATGCGGCCCCAGTCAGAATCCCTACCCGCTGCTACCTCATTCCTCATTCCTCCCACCCCCTACGGCAGGTCGAAGGCGGTGCTCATCTCCTGCAGCAGAGCCTCTTCCTGTTCCAGCGCCGCCCACTCTTCGAAGTCGTTCGGGATTGCGAACTCTTCCCGCATCCGGGCGAACTCCTTCGCCGCGCCGGCCGGGTCCATGGTGTCGAAGACGCGCATGAAGTCCGGCGGACACGAGACATCGCCAGCCCGGGGCGCCCAGGCGGGGTTCGCACCCAGCGCGGCCAGCCGGGCGACGGGCGCGCCATCCCGGGTCAGGACCACGTCGTCGCCGGCCGCCAGCCATTCAAGCGCGTGCCCGAGCCGGGCGGCCAGTTCGTTCACGTCGATCCGGACTTCTGCCATGCCCGGATTGTACCAGCCGCGGGCCCGCCTACGGGATGACCACGACTTTACAATCGGTCGGCTCCGCCAGCGCCGCGAACGCCGCCGGGAGCTCTTCGATCGTCACCGTCCGGGTGACCATCGGCGTCGTGTCGATGCTACCGTCAGCGAAGGAAGCGAGCGCCTCGGCGTACTCCTCGACGCTGTATCCCAGCACGAACTGCAGCGTCAGCCGCTTGTTGATGCCCACCATCGGGAGGATGCGGTCCTCCTTCATGCACACGCCAACGACGATCACGCGGCCGCTGGTCTGCACCAGGGTCATCGCCTGCGAAAGCGTGCCCTCGACGCCCACGCATTCGAACACTACGTCCGGCGCGGGGGCCGGGGCCGCTGTCCCGAACGCCGAACCAGGCGCGGTCGACCCGGCGAGCGCCTTCTCGAGCGTCTCTCCGACATCCTGGACGCCGGGGTCGATCACGAGGTCCGCTCCCAGCTTCGCCGCCAGCGCGCGACGCTCCGGGGCGTAGTCGCTGACGGCGACGAACTTCACGCCTTCCTTCTTCAACCACAGCAGCAGCGTCAGCCCGATGGGTCCGGCGCCCATCACGAGCACGTTCTCGCCGGGCTGCAGGCGTGCCTGCCGGACTGAATGGAGCCCCACCGCGCACGGCTCGGTCGTTGCCGCCACGATGTCGGAGACGTTGTCCGGCACCTTCAGGAGGAACGACGCCGACATCCGCACGTACTCGCCGTACGCCCCCGGCGTGTCGGGGCTGTAGCCGATGCTGAGGACGCCGGTCGGGCTCGATGGCTGGATCAGCACCGGCACGCCAGTCACGCGCGTCCCAGGTGTCCAGGCCTCCGCCCCGGGGCCAGCCTCCACCACTTCGGCGACGAACTCGTGGCCCATCACGATCCCCCGCGACATGTCCGTCTCGTACCAATTGCGGCGCCCGCTCGCCCGGCCGGCGGCCACCATCAGATCCATGTACTTGGCGGCGTGGAGGTCGCTGCCGCAAATCCCGCAGGCCCGGACTTTCGCCAGCACCTGTCCCGGGCCCGGCTTTGGCTTCTCGACGTCCTCCACCGTCAGGGTCGTCCCTCGCAAGACCATGGCGCGCATCGTCCTTGCTCCTCTATACTTGTGGTCGGCCAACTATAGACGACGGCGGGCGGAAGGAGGAGCCCCGTCTATAGTAGTGACGCCCGCCTGCTTCGCCCCATCCACGCTATTGGTTGATCCCAGCTATAGACAAACTGCTATAGACGACTGCTATGGGCGAATGAGCGCTTTCGATAAGAGAGCAATCCGAATCTGCGAAGCAGACGTGGGTAGCCGGGGAGACGGCCGGGGATCGTGGATTACGGCCATAGGTGCCCCCATTCGGGGACCTAATGGGCGTATGTCAGTGCAGCGGCCCGGCCAGACTGTAACCTATAGAGGACAACATGGGAGGGAGGCCCATCGAGCCAACAGGACGGGTCAAACCCCATCGGGGTAGCGCCGTAAGCTACCGGAGCCAGGGAGCATCGCCAATGCTCAACAGGTCAGTGATGGAGGATCCCAAGTGAAGCGAAGGACACTCGATTTCATTTTCGCTGGCGGTGGCGTACTGCTGGCAGTGCTGCTTCTCGTCCTCGGGTTCGTGATGCAGGACCAGTACGACTTCGCGAAGTCGTACGTTAAGGAGGAGCTCGGCGCGCAGAAGATCACGTTTGCGACGACCGAGGCCCTCCAGGAGGGCGTCAAGGCCGACCCGAAGCTCTTGACCTGGAAGGAAGGCTCGAAGTGCCTTGAGGAACACGCCGGCAAGCTGATGGAGACGGGGAAGCAGGCCGAGTGCTATGCCAGCTACTACATCGCACGGCACATGCGGACCTCAGCGGAGAAGGCCTACCCTCCGGAAACCTACAACGACGACACGTACGCGACGATGGGCGCGAAGCGTTCGGCCCTGTCGACCGCCTACGACGCGGCCCTGAAGGACAAGGGCGCCACGGACGCCGCGACCGTCGAAGCCAAGAAGAAGCTCGACGCGGCCACGGGGCTGCGGAGCACCTTCCAGACCGGTGAGACCCTCCGGGGCATGCTCCTCACGACCTACGGGTTCAGCATCTTCGGTGACAAGGCCGGGCAGGTGGCGATGGCCCTCTACATCCTCGCCGCCCTGCTCGGGGTGCTGTCGGTGGCCGGTTTCGTCCACGCCTTCCTGGCGCGGCCCGACAAGGGGGTCCCGGGCAACGGGAAGTAGCCCAGGGCGCCCCCCACGCTCTCCTCCAGGAAAGGCCGGCCAGCGCGCCGGCCTTTCCTGTTTTGTATCCCATGGACTGGTCAGAGCCCGGTGTGGGTTCTTACACTGGCCCCGTGAAGCGCATCCTGCTCGCGACGAACAACCCCGGCAAGGTGCGGGAAATGCGTCGCCTCCTCGACGGCTGCGGCTTCGAAATCGTCGCCCCCGCGGACGTTCGACTCTCCCTCGAAGTCGAGGAAACCGGTTCGTCCTACGAAGAGAACGCCCGCCTGAAGGCCGAGGCCTTCGCCCGGGCGGCGGGGTGCATGGCCCTCGCCGACGACTCGGGGATCGAAGTCGATGCGCTCGACGGCGGCCCGGGGATGTTTTCCGCCCGCTTCGGGGGCCCCGGGCTGGACGACGCGGGCCGCGCCCGTCACCTCCTCGCCCGTCTGGAAGGGGTGCCCTGCGAACGGCGGACCGCGCGCTACCGCGCCGTCGTCGTGGTCGCACCGGCGGAGGCAGGGCCGGAGCCGCGGGTGTTCGAAGGGGTGCAGGAAGGCCGCATCGCGACCGCGCCCCGGGGCAGCGGAGGTTTCGGTTACGACCCCGTCTTCCTCGTCGATGGGCGCACCCAGGCGGAGCTTTCGGACGCGGAGAAGGACGCGGTCAGCCATCGCGGCCAGGCCATGCGCGCTGCTGCCCGGTACCTGCGGGGGATCGCGAAGCCGTGACAGGTTCCTCCCGCCTGGCGGCCGTGATCGCGGCGCTCGGGGGCGTGCTCCTGCCCCTCGCGGCCGCCTGCGGTGGCTCGTCGAGCGCGCTCCCCGACCCGGCGGCCTGCCCAACGCCGGCCGCGATCCCGGCGCCGACGAGTACCCGCACGCTCAGTGCTGAGGGAACCTACCGTGGCGCCATCGTCCGCGGGGTGGCTCGCCTGGGCGAACTGGACAAAGCCTGGATCGAGCGGCGGCCCTCCCGGAAGATCAGCAACAGCACCAGCTTCCGGGCCGACTACGCTGCCTACGCTGACGCGGCCGTCTGCCTCGCCACGGCCCTCCGCGACCTGCCACTGCCCGACCCGAAGTATGCCCAATGGGACGCGCTCTTCGACGCCGAGATGGAGCAGACCATCCGGATCATGGGACAGGGGCGCACCGCCGTGGATCGGCGGAATACGAGCGAGTACAAGGACTGGAACGCCGCGATCGACGCCCGGACGATGGAGCTGGACCGGTTGATGCTGGTCTTCCCGCCCCGGTAGGGGCATCGCGCCGTGCTACACTCCGCGCCACTCGCGCCGCGGAGCTAACGACCTGACTGACAAACCTACCTCACTCGAACAGCACTACAGCGACGGCTCCCTCAGCGAACGCCTGCTGGCCGGCCTTCGCACCGCCGGCGTGGACCTGGCCAAGGTCACCCGGGAGATCCTCGCTCCGGCCGACCAGTTTCACCACGGCGGGGTGGCGGCGACGGCGGAACTGGCTACGCTCGCCGGCATTCGCCCGGGCACGAAGGTCCTCGATCTCGGCAGCGGCCTCGGTGGCCCGGCCCGGATGCTGGCGGCGGAGTACGGCTGCACGGTCACCGGCGTCGACCTCGTCCCCGGCTTCGTGGCCGCCGCGAACATGCTCACCGAGCTTGTCGGCCTTGCCGACCGCGTCACCTTCCAGCAGGGCAGCGCCCTCCAACTGCCGTTCCCGGACGGCGCCTTCGACCTGGTCTGGACCCAGAACGTGATGATGAACATCGCGGCCAAAGGCGCGCTCTTTCGCGAAGTGCGGCGGGTGCTGAAGCCGGGCGGCCGGTTCGCCTTCCAGGACATCCTCAAGGGCGAGGGCGACCTCCTCCTGCCCGTGCCGTGGGCCACCGAACCGTCGCACAGTCACCTTCTCCGGCCCGAAGAAGAGCGCGCCTTCCTCCAGGCTGCCGGGTTCACGGAAGTCGCCTGGCTCGACACGACCGAACGCCTGAAAGACCCGCGCCTCGGCCCGCAGCCCGGCCAGGCCCCCGCCGCCCCACCTCCTTTTGGCCTCCACCTCGTCATGGGGAGCGCCGCAGGGGCGAAGGGTGCGAACGTCCTCCTGAACGTCCGCGAAGGGCGCATCCTCTCCGTCCTCGGCGTCTTCGACCGCGACTGAACCCCGGCCCCCACCCCCATCCGAACCGCGACCGGCAGGGAGCGGCGTCGCCCGGGCGCTGTTCCCCTTCCCCGCCGGCAACCACCCACGCCCACCGAACCCCGACCGTCAGGGAGGGCACGATGTCTCTCCCGCCGCAGCGCCCGCCCCGCGCCCCCTACCCCCGCGGCAGCCCCAGCCCGCGCTGGGCGATGATGTTCCGCTGGATCTCCGTGGTGCCGCCGCCGATCGGCCCGGAGACCGCGAGCAGGTAGCTCGTGGCCACCCGCCCGTGGAGTTGCGCCCACTTCGAGCCCGGCTTCAGCGCCCCGAATGGCCCCATCAGGTTGACGCCGATGTTGCCCACCTTGATCCCCAGGAGCGCCATCCAGACCTTGCCGATGCTCGCTTCGTAGTTCGGCACGTCGCCCTTCGCCTGGAGCCAGGCGGTCCGGTAGGCCACCAGCCGCCCGACTTCGACGTCGATCACCAGGTCGGCCAGCTTGTGCTGCACTTCGGGCTTGTCCCACGGCCGCCCGCCAGGATGCGTCTCTTTGGCCCAGCGCACGAGGTCGTGGATGGTGCGGCGGGCGCCGCTGACGGCAGCGATGTTCGAACGTTCGAAGTCGAGCGTCGTCGCCGCGACGTACCAGCCGTTGTTCTCGCCGCCGAAGAGGTTCTCCTTCGGCACGCGCACGTCTTCGAAGAAAACTTCGTTGAAGTCGTGGCGATAGGCGATGTTGGGGATTGCCCGGACCGTGATGCCCGGCGTCTTCATGTCGACGACGAAGGCGCTGATGCCCTTGTGCTTGGGCACGTCCTGGTCCGTCCGGGCGAGGAGCAGCATCTTGTCGGCCACATGGGCGTTCGATGTCCAGATCTTCTGGCCGCTGATGACGTAGTCGTCGCCGTCGCGCACGGCCCGCGTCTGCATGCTGGCGAGGTCGCTCCCGGAGCCTGGTTCGCTGAAGCCCTGGCAGTACCAAACGTCGCCGGAAGCCATCTCCGGGAGCCAGCGCAGCTTCTGTTCCTCGCTTGCGTTGACGATCATCGTCGGGCCGGTGATGCCGATCGTGAAGAGCCGGCCCGACGCCGGCGCCCGGTGATAGGCCATCTCTTCGTTGAAAATCATCTGTTCGATGGCCGTCTTCCCGAGGCCGCCGTACTTCTCCGGCCAGGCGGGTGCGAACCAGCGTTTGGCCCCCAGCTTCCGGGTCAACTGGCGGGCGAAAGCCACCTGTTCTTCGTCGTCGAAGAAGTCGTCGCTGCCTTCGAACCCCGGAGGGAGTTCAGCTTTCAGGAAGGCGCGAAGGTCGCTGCGCCACTGTTCGGTGCCGGCGGAAAAGCGAAATTCCATGCCCCGCAGTGTACTACGCGGGTCGACGGGGAGGCTTCAGAGCCGATCGCTCTGCTCCCCTCTCCCGCGAAGCGGGAGAGGGGCGGGGGGTGAGGGTCACTTCGTGCAGGTCGTCCCGCTCTTGCTGCAGGGTTCGTTTTCGATGCCGCCCTCGGGGAACCGTTCCGAACACAGCTCCGAGGGGATGCAGGCTTCGTCCGAGACCTTCGGGAGCTGCGTCCGCACCACTTCCTCGTGCGTCTCCGGGCCGTAGCTGATGAGCACACGGCCGAGGTCGGAGATGTCGAGGTTCGCGATCCCGTCGACCTTCACGCCGTTCACGTAGAACTTCAGCGTCTCGGTCGCGGTGTTGCAGAGCTTTTCGCCCGAGGGCAACCTCAGGCAGGTCCGTTCGGAGGTGACGCCAGCGAACGACGGGTCGTCGAGCTGGAAGCCGAGCGACCGGAAGAATTCGTCCCAGGTGGTGCCTTCGCGGTGGACGTGGATGACCGTGTGCCGCGGGTCGTGGATGTGGACCGTCTGGCTCTTCTCGCTCTCCAGGGTCGAAACGAACTGGGGCTGGTTGAAGTCGAACTGCTGTCCCCGGATGAAGACGGCGAAATCGGCGTGCCAGTGCACGGGCTGGCGGAGGGTGCTGACGTCGCCGGGGCCGACGCCCGCTTCGCTGTCCCAGCGCGTTGTTAGGAGCACCCCGAGGGCGATGGCCGTGATCGCGAAGACGGCCACAAGCGGCCCCCATTGGCGCGGGCCCAGCCAGCCATCCCAACGTCCGCTGCCGTCTCCGGGGGTGGTCACGTCAGGGCGCCTTCGTTGGGGTCGCCGTCGCGGCGGGAGCGGTCCCGGCCGGCCTGGTGGCGCCTGCCGTGGGCGAAGTGGACGGTGTGGGCGAAGACGTGACCTGCGTGTAAGCCTGGTCCAGGACCTTGCGCCAGTCGTCGACGGTGCTGGGCGCCCCGCTCCCGAGCGGCGACCCGTTGAGCAGGAAGCCAGGGGTTCCGGTGATGCCGAAGGACTTCGCCGTCCGCTGCTGATTGTTGATGAGGTCGAGGTGATCCTTGCCGTCGTAACAGCTGTCGAACTTCGCCCGGTCCAGGCCCAGCTGCGAAGCGACGTCTTTGAGCTTCGCATCGCTGAAGCGGCCAACGTTCTTCTTTTCGTCCTCCATCTGCCCGGCCCTCGCCTGGATGAGGAAGAGTTCGTCGTGGTACTGCCAGAACTTGTTCTGATCGGCGGCGCACTGTGATGCGAGGGCCGCACTGAAGGATTCGACCCCCAGCAGCGGGAGGTGGTTGTAGATGATCTGGAGCTTGCCGGTCTTGACGTACTCCTCGATCAGGGCGCCTTCCTGGAGGGCGGTGTACTTCAGGCAGAAGGGGCACTGAAAGTCTTCGTATTCGGTCAGCTTCAGGGGGGCGTCGTCCCTGCCGAGGCTGGCGCCCTTGGCCATGTCGAGGGGCAGGTTGTTGTTCATGTCTTCGAGCTGCTTGACCGCGCCGCTGGCGCCGCCGCCCGCGGTCACAACGATCGCGGCGAGGACGCCGAGCGCGATGATGACCGCCGCGAGGCCGAGGAGGAAGGGCCGCGAAAGCCAGTCCGGTGAGCCCCCCGAGGGCGGCTTGCCCCCCGGGCCTCGCGAGGAGCTGCGGATGGGCGAGCGCTGCTGGCGCGACTTCGCGGTTGTGCGCGACTGTTCTCGGCGGGCCTGGCGGTTCGACATGGAGGTGGGTGTTCCTGGGGCGAAGATTCGGCGCGCGCAAGGGCGCTGCCGGTTTGCGACATGCGGGACGAGGATACCACCGGCCTTCGTTAGGAGCGGGAAAGACGGCGGCCCAGTCCCGCGGGAGGGAGCGAACCCCCCAACCCGATGATCCGTACCGCGACCGGAAGGGAGCGGCGGCGCATCGGTTCACTCCGGATTCCCGGGAGGGCCTACAATGCGGGACGGGCACTGCCCGCGGAGGGAACGTGGACACCTGGCGGATGTTGCATGTCCTGAGCCTCGTCTGGCTTGGCGCCGGGCTTGGCGCCACCTACCCACTCATCCTCCGGGCCTGGGCAACGAAGGACCTGAAGTACCAGATGTACTGCCTGGTCGAAGCGGCGGACAACCACTCGCGCTTCCTCCTCCCCGGGGCGATGGCGACCGGCGTCACCGGCTTCTTCTGGGCCGTCAGCACCGACTACAACTTCGTGAAGGATGCATGGCTGGGTGTGCTCGCCGCCAGCTATGTGTTCTTCTACCTGGTCTGCCTGCCGCTGCTGGGCTTTGGCCTGCGCCGCGCCCGCCTGGCCGCGCTCATCGCCCAGAAGAAGGGCGAAGAGACCGCGGAACTGCGGACGATCCTCGATGACCGCGTCCCCATCGTCTTCGGGGCGATCCTTGTGCTGAGCGTGCCGTTCCTTTCCTGGCTCGCGATCTTCAAGCCGTTCTAACACTCCTGGAAGCAACGGGGGGCCCGCTCGGAAGTTCAGGGAGCACGTTGCACCCCCTCTCCCGCGAAGTCGGGAGAGGGGGCCGGGGGGTGAGGGCGCGCTCACTTCGTGATGACGACGGAGTAGGTGTTCCGAAGCGACCACCCCTCCCGTATCCCCGGGTCGATGAGAAAAGAACCCTTGGGGGTGACGACAACCAGCTTCGGCCGGAAGCCCGGGGGACTGCCGTCGGCGGCCTCAACCTCCAGCACCCGCCCGGCCCCATCGGCCGTCCTGCGGCTAATTGCGACCTGGCCGCCGGGGGCGAGCTTTTCCGCCTCCACGTAATCCTCCCCCCGGGCCGGCGAGTTCTCGGCCAGGATGGTGGACATCTCCTCCGGCGCCAGGACAGCAGCCGATCGGATGCCGCCACGCACCCCGGCGCTGAAATACTCCTGTACCCCCCACCGCGCTGTCGATCCCCGAACGGCGGCCAGCCTCCCGTCACCGAGCCATCCCATAAGCCCGATTCGATGCTCCGGCTGGGCGCCCGGGAGGTCCCCGGGGGCCAGCTTCCCGGCGGCCCGGCCGTCCCGCGTCGCAAGCAGGATCTCGCCGTTCATCTGCGAAGCCACCAGCCCCGAGTCCTGTGTCCACACTGTGCGGCCACGGTACAGGCCGTCGCTCGCCGGTGCCCCGGCGGGGACTGCTTCGCCCACCTGCCGGCCTCGCTCGTCTGTCACCACCAGGCCGCCCCTCCCCGAGTAGGCGAACCGGCTGCCGTCCGGCGACCACGCAGACCCTGCCATGTCACCGAGCGGCACGCGGACCACGTCGTCCTTCCCGCTGGCGACCTCGATGAAGTGGAGGTCAAGCTCGTCGCCTCGCCCCGTCGGGATCGAAATGGCAAAGAGCCGCTTGCCATCCGGTGAGAACGCCGGCAGGCCCCAAACCCCTGGCTCTGTCTCAAGCCGCGCCTTCCCGGTGACCGCGTCGAACACTCGAAGCGGTATCCCGGGACTGGCGGGATCCGGAGGGGGTGCCGCGATCGCGACCAGTACGGCCGGTTGTTTCTCATCGCCCCCGCAGCCCGCGAACGCGCTCGCCGCAACCAGCGCGACCAGGAGCAGACCCCACCGAAGCATCGCTACCACGCCCGCATCCTATGCACGCCACCGCAACATCACAATAGCGACAACCCCTGTCGCACAATCCCCCATTACGCTGATCCCTGGCCCCCGATCCCTGATCCCCGCCCCCGCGCCAGCCGCCGCCGCCGCCGCGTGCGCCGAAGCACCTCCCGCGGCAGATCCCAGAGGTGGTCCAGCCCCCAGAGCCGCTGCAGGTAGCCGGGGAACCCCCACGGCCGCCGCCACAACGGCACCGCCCGGGTCAGGCGAAGGTAGCGGCAGACGTCGCGGACCACCATCCAGCGCGCTGCCGGGGCGCCACCCTGGGCGCGATAGTCGAGTCGTTCGAGCCAGCCGTGGCGGGCCTCTTCGAGCGCGCGGATCGCCGTCTCCGGGATTGGGGCGCCGAAGGTCACCTGGAGGTAGCGGAGGCTCCGGCCCAGCGCAAGGGAGAGCCGCCGGTCCCGCGCCTCGCCCACGACCCGGTTCCAGTCCAGCGCCTCCCCGTCCTGCCGGAGGATGGCCAGCGCGTCCGGGATCCAGTGGAGAACACGCGCCGGCGCACCCCGCGAACCGTGGATGCAGACGTGCAGCAAGAGGTCCTCCGGGCAGAGCGTCAGCGTCTTCGTGCCTTCGAGGTCGAGCGTCCGGGCCGCCGCCCAGAAGCTGTCGTCGGCGCCGGGGTAGCAGCACTCTTCGAGAGCGTGCGAATGGAGGTCGATCGCCTTGTCGGGGCCGGCCGAATACCCGACCCCATGGATCACCTCGAAGGTCGCCGCGCGGTCGCTGCGGAGCCGCTGACGGGTGTGCCAGCCGAGGCGTTCGAGCACGGCCGCGGCCCGAGCGGCGTCCTTCGTCCTCACCAACATGTCGACGTCGCTCATCGGCCGCAGGGCAGCGTCCTTGTAGTAGAGGAGGATGAGCGGCGCCCCCTTCAGCAGGAGCGTTTCGATGCCTTCCGCCGCCAGCGCCCGGACCGCGTCGGCGGCGTTGTGGAGGCGCAACTGGTTCCGGTACCAGTTCTGGCGGTAGATCCCCTTCAGGCGGCCGGTCTCCGGGTCCTCGTAGCCGTGAGACTGAAGGTTCTTGTAGACGTGGAAAAGGATAGAAAGCGAGCGCCCGTCAACGTCGTCAAGGTCGGCCTGCTTCGTCCACGCCTGCCAGGCGGATTCGGCCTGGGGCGAAGGGCCGAGCGCCGCCTGCAGGAGCAGCGCCTGGCGGGCATCGGCCCAGCGGCCGCCAACGAACCGTTCCGGGGTCATTCCTGGCCGGCTGCCCGGCGGCGTTCCAGCGCGGCCCGGAGGACACGGGTGTAGTCCACCCGGTGGGCTGCTTCGCGGAGCCCGGTGTTCTCCCCGTGGATCCGCCGCCGGATGACCAGGGACGGCAGGAGCGTTTCCCGGAGCCCGAGATCCTTCGCCCGCCCATACCAGTCGATGAACTCGCCCATCCGGATGCCGGTGGCGAACGGCCCCACCCGGCGCAGCGAGGCGGCCCGGATGAGCATCGCGCCCGCGATGATGGCTGGCCCCAGCGCCTGCATCCCTGTTACGGGGAGGCCGTCGTCGCGGAACTGTTCGGCAAGCCCGAAGACCATGTCGAGCGCGGGGTCGGCTTCGAAGGCGGTGAGTTGAGCGGCGAGCCGGCCTTCGGTCCAGAGGTCGTCCGCATCCAGGAAGGCGACGAACGATCCGGTCGCTGCTTCGATGCCGGCGTTGCGTGCCGCGCCGATGCCGGCGTGGGGAGCGCGGATGCAGCGTACGGGCGCGCCCCATCCCCCGGCGACGGCGGCGCTCCCGTCTTCGGAGCCATCGTCGACGACGATGACCTCGGCGACCGCCGCCCCCTGGGCGACGACGCTTTCGATGGCCGCCGCCAGGTACTGCTCGCCGTTGTAGACGGGGATGACGGCGGAGACGATGCCTCTCTTAGCCGCGGACATCTGGTGCCTCCGCGACCTGCCGCTGGCGAGCGTGGAGCCGCTGGCGCAGCGCCCGGAGCAGGGCAGGGTTGCTACCGGTTGGGTCCATGCTGGCGTTCGCGCCGTGAAGCCGCCGCAGGAGAAGCACTTCGGGTACCACCATCGGCGTCACGCCCACACCCTCCGCCCTGGCCACCCACTCCAGGTCCTCCCACTTGCGGTAGCTGGCGTCGAAGCCCCCGACCTCTCCAAACAGCCCGCGCTCCACGAGCCACGAACTGGGCACACCCACCGGCGACGGCTCCCCGATCGGGATGCCGCGGCCCCAGCCGGCGGGCAGGACGGTGCCGGGCTCCACCACCTCTCGCATCCACGTGGTCGAAAAACGGCTCCCGGCGGCCAGCATCGCGTCCACCTGCACGCGCAGCTTGTCGGGGGTCCAGGTGTCATCGGCATCGAGGAAGGCCACCAGGTCGCCCCGCGCGTGTTCGAGCGCCAGGTTGCGGGCGGCCGACGGGCCCAGGTTGTCCTGCCGGAATCCGCGCAGACCCGGGAAGGCCGAGGCGATCTCCCAGGTGCGGTCGGTCGAGCCATCGTCGACGACGATGACCTCGAAGTGGCGGTAGGTCTGCCAGCAGACGCTTTCGAGCGCCTCGCCGAGGAAGCGTTCGCCGTTGTAGACGGGGATGACGACGGAGACGAGGGGGTCAGTCACGCGGTTGTTCCATGCTCCCGGATTGGCCCGTCAGGGCAGGGCTGCCGGCCAGCCCGTCTCAGCGACTTCGTGGATGGGGTCGAGCAGGAGGAGGTCCTGCATGTCGGTGTACTTCCGCAGGACGGGTGCTTCGAACGATCCCGGCAGTGCCCCCGGCGCGGTCGCGGCGATGGACCCGCTGTCCGCCCCGGCTTCGACGACGAGGCCCTCATCGAGGAGTTGGTCGAGGAAAGCACCGACCGCCTCGCGGACGCCGTCGCCCGGGTAGTGCGCGCCGACCGCGTCGACGATGGCCGCGGTGTCGCCTGATTCGGCGACCATCGCCCAGACCGCGTCGCCCAGGCCCGAAGAGCTGAAGTACGCCCCGGTTTCGAGGTTCACAATGAGGACTTCGCCGCCGATGCTTTCGCCGATGACGTTCGGGGCGTTCACGCGGATGCGCGTGGGCAGCGTCATTCCGTCGTTCCTCCGCCGCCCAATCCTACCCCAGGGCGGGGTTCCGGCGCAGCCGCCCGGTCCCGGCGGCGCCCCAGCGAAGCGCGCAGCACCGTCATCAGCGCGGCCTGGGCTTCGCGCGCGTTCCCGGTCAGGTTGTTCCCGTGGAGCCGCCTGAGGAAGAGCACCTCCCGGACCCATGCCTCGGTCACCCCCATCTCCCTCGCCCGGAGCAGCCAGTCAGCGTCTTCGGCAACCCGGAACGCGGGGTCGAACTGCCCGACCTTTGCGAGCGTCTCCCGCCACACGACCCAGGAACCGGAGCCGGCGCTCGGGAGCGAATTCCCGAACGTCTCCGGGCGTACGAACCGCCTGGGATCGACGCCTGGTTCCGCGAAGTCGCGGTGGTGGGCGAAGCAGAGCCCGGCATCCGGCTCGGCGAGGAGCGCGGCGACCTGGCGTTCGAGTTTGTCCGGGGTCCAGATGTCATCGGCGTCGAGAAGGGCGATGATCTCGCCCCGCGCCTTCGCGATTCCGGCGTTCCGCGCGGCCGCGACGCCCGCGTTCGCCTGCCGCAGGATCGTCACGCCGGGGAAGCATTCGAGGATGCGGGCGCTGCGGTCGGTGGAGCCGTCGTCGATGGCGATGATCTCGAGCACGGGCCGCGTCTGCCAGGCGACGGATTCCAGGGCCTCCCAGAGGAATGGTTCGCCGTTGTAGACGGGGATGACGACGGAGACGGTGGGCCCGCTCATCCCCGGGCTTCCCGCGCTGCCTCGTCGATGATCGCGGCGATCACGGCGGGCACTCCGGTGGCGCCCCCTCCGAGTTCGAGCGCGTAGCACGGCACCGAGGTCACGACCGCGCGAAACGAAGCGAGGGCGGCTACGCCGGCGCCCGGCAGTTGCAGCAGCGAAGTCGGCGCCAGCGCCGTCAGTGCCGCCGCCGGGGAGATCCGGCGGTACACCGGTTGCGCCACTCCCGTGACTTTTGGGGCGACAACAGCGCGGACGGGAAAGCCGGCGACCATCTGCTTCGGGAAGCGCCGGTAAAGCATGTAGATGCCCTTGTCGAACTCACAGGCGTCCGGTTCGAAGGGCAGTCGAAGCGGTGAGCCTTCTCCCGCGAGAGTGGGGTTTCCCAGCTTCGCCGAAGCGTAGAGGCTGTGGACGAACGGCCGCGGCCCCGGCTCCAACAGCACGTAGTCGTCCCCGCCGAAGTCCATCCCCGCGAGCAGGCAGGCGACGGCGGAGGTCGACTTCCCGGAGCCGCCGGTGCCCGTCAGGAGGACGCCGCCAGCCTGCGTCGCCACCGCGGCCCCGTGGGCCAGCTGCATCCCGTATCCCGCCGTCCACCAGCTCAGGATGGCCCGCAGGGGGCTCGCCCGCCCGTAGAACGGGAGCTGGGGGAGGGGCGTGAAGCCGACGCCGTCGGGGATCCAGTAGCCGGCCAGGCGGGCGCCCGGGTCCATCACGCTCAGGCCGAAGTCGGCGCGCTGGAACGATGCCCGGATCGTCCCTCCAGGCAGGAACCCCGTCCGGGCGGCGCGGCCGTAGTCATTGATCGAACCCATGCCGGGCGGCAGCGGTTCGCCGGTGGAGACCGAATCCCAGGCGCGGACCGTGAGTTCGGGTTCGCCGGGGCTGCTGGCGGCGAGGTGGGCGAAGGCGTCTGTGAGCAACGGTTCGAGCGCGGCACCGGCCAGTTCGATCCGGAGGCGGTGCCCGCCGATGATGAAGTCCCGCTCGATCCGGCCGGATCGAGCGGCGGCGCGGCCCCAGGCTTCCTGGAAGGCGGCGAAGCGGTCGGAGTCCGAGGGGGAGAGGGTGGCGGCGGGTTCGCTCATGGCAGCTTGGGCCATGCTAGCAACCGCTGCGCCGCCCGGCGAACCGCGCCCAAACCAAACGCCGTTGAGTGCAATGGCGGGCGGTGATACGGTGAACCTTCGTGCCGGGAGCACGGCCCGCTTCGTGCGGGCAAACCCAACGCCCGGCCGCATGGAGACCCATGCCCTCTCGCGAATATGAACTCATTGCTGTCTATGACCTGGCGGTCGCCGAAGCCGGCGGCCCCGACGCCAGCGTCGCCGCCCTCACCGTCCACGTCGAAGCGCGCGGTGGCAAGGTCATCCGGGTGGATCACTGGGGCCGCCGCCGGATGGCCTACCCTATCGGCCGCGCGATCGACGCCGACTACATTGTTTCGCGCATCGAAATCGACACTACCGGCGTGACGGCGCTCGAAGCCACGCTCCGGATCGACGAGAAGGTCCTTCGCCACCTGGTGGTCCGCGCGGACGAACTGCCCGTGCCACCGCCGCCGCGCGAACCTCGCCAGGCCCCCGTGGTGGCAGCGCCCGTCGCCGAAGCTCCTGCCCCGGTCGCTGAAGCTGCTGCCGCTGTCGAAGAGGCCCCCGCGCCTGAGGCTGCTCCCCCTGCCGAAGCCCCGGCTGAAGCGCCTGCCACGGCCGAAGAGGCTCCTGCCCCGGCTGCGGCCGCTCCGGCCCCGGTCGAAGAGGCGGCGGCGCCTGCGGCCGCTCCGGTTGCTGAAGCCCCGGCTGAAGCGCCTGCCGCTGTCGAAAAGGCCCCCGCGCGTAAGGCTGCTCCGGTTGCTGAAGCCCCGGCTGAAGTTCCTGCCGCTGTCGAAGAGGTCCCCGCCGCTGAAGCTCCCGCCGCTGTCAAGAAGCCTCGCGCCGCCAGGGCTGCTGCCCCGGAAACCGCTCCCGCCGCCGAAGTCCCGGCTGCGTCAACAGATGACGCCGTCGAATCCGTCGCAGAAGCCCCCGGCGGTGATACCATTGCCGCCGAAGAACCGGGCGCCTGAGCCCGAGGGAGGCCTACAGTGGCGAGCCTGAACAAGGTCATGCTCATCGGCAACACCGGCAAGGATGCCGAACTGCGCTACACCGCCAACGGCACTGCGCAGTCCGCGTTCAGCCTGGCTGTGAATAATCGCCGGAAGGGGGCCTCCGGTGAGTGGGAAGACGCCACCGAGTGGTTCAACATCATCCTCTTCGGCGACCAGGCCGAGCGGATTAGCCAGTACATCACCAAGGGCAAACCGCTCTATGTGGAAGGCCGCTTGCAGACGCGCACCTGGGACGACGACCAGGGCCAGAAGCACTACCGGACCGAGGTCATCGCCAACCGCATAGAACTCCTCGGCAGCCGCGATGGCCAGGGCGGCAGCGGTGCTGGCGCCGACTGGGGCGACGGTTCCGCCAGCGTGAGCCGTGGCCAGGGCAACCGTGGTGGGCAAGCCCGCGGCGGCGCCCCCGCCCCGTCCGACGTGGACGACCTGCCCTTCGAATAGCCTCATCGCGCGCAATTCGCCCGCGAAGCAACCCGCCGTGCCTGTCACGGCACCACCCGGTGCGCCAGCGCGCACAAACCCATCGGGAAGGAATCAACCATGAGCTCTGAAGAACGATCATCTGCCCCTGAACGGTCCGAAGGCGGCGACCGTCGCGACGACCGCCGTGACGACCGTCGCGACGACCGGCCCCAGCGGCCCAGCGGCCCGCGCCGCTTCGGCAGCCGCCGCAAGGTTTGCCGCTTCTGCGCCGACCACATCCGGGGCGTGGACTACAAGGACATCGGCCGCCTGCGCATCTACATCAGCGACCGCGGCAAGATCGAACCGCGTCGCAAGACCGGCGCCTGCCAGCGCCACCAGCGGCTGGTCGCGACTGCGGTGAAGCGCGCCCGGCACCTTGCACTACTGCCCTACACCCTCGGCCACATCCGCGACACGGGCGTCTTCCCCATCCGCGGCTAGTCGAAGGGAATCCCGGGTGGGCCGCTGCCGGCCCGGGCAGAGGTAAAGCATGGCACGACGCGAACGCACCACCGCCCTCCCCAAGCACAGGCCCCGCCAGCGCTCCCGGACGGGGCGGCCGATTGCCGGGTTCACGATTGAAGACCGGCACATCCGCTACGGGATTCTCGGCAGCGCGGCAGCTCTGCTCGTGCTCGTCGTCGCCTTCCTCGCCTGGGGCGTCTATTCGGATGCCTATCGCAAGCCGAACGAAACGGTGGTCAAGGTTGGCGATCAGTCAGCCTCGCTGCGCTATTTCGCCGACCGCCTTCTCCCCTTCGCCCAGGCGAACACCGATTCCAGCCTGACGCTCGTCGAACAGGGTCTGCTCGACAAGATCGCCGACGAGTTCCTCACCATCGAACTGGCGAAAAAGCGGGGCGTTGACCTTTCGGACGTTGCCGTGACCCAGGCGATCGCGGATGACCTTGGGGTGCCCGTCGGTGGTGACGGCAGTGCCTTCGACAACCTCTACCGGCAGCGCGTCAAGACGCTCGGCATGTCCACGGACAACTACCGGCGCCTGATCATGGCCCAGCTCGCCGACGGCAAGCTCCGCGAACAGCTGAAGATCGAGGTTGGTGACAAGGGCGGGGCCATTACCGTACGGATGGTTGTCGTGGCCGACAAGGACCTTGCCGCCAAGCTGGCGGAGCGGATCAGGGGCGGCGAGAACATGGGCACCATCGCCCAGACGGAGTCGATCGACTTCGAGACCAAATCCGAAGACGGCATTCGCCAGGCGACGCCGCCTGAACTGTTCCCGGCGGCGATTCGCGATGCGCTCGCGGGCAAGGCCGATGGCGAGCTGGCCGGCCCTGTGGAGGTGGACGGCTATTTCTGGCTGGTGCGAGTCGACAAGCGCGACAAGGAGTTCACCTACACGGACGCCCAGAAGAACGACCTCATCCAGGTCCGCTTCGAAGCCCTGCTGAAGGAGCAGCGCGCCATTACGCCGCCGACAATCTCGTTCGATTCGAGTGATGCAAAATGGGCCGAAGCGAACGTCGGCTGATGCCCTCCGAGAGGGGGCGCTA
The DNA here is from genome assembly GCA_964438865.1 of uncultured Anaerolineaceae bacterium. Lineage (GTDB taxonomy): Bacteria > Chloroflexota > Dehalococcoidia > Tepidiformales > Tepidiformaceae. Next base: position 39,483 of record CAYTMI010000008.1, read on the forward strand.
ACGTATGGCCCGGGAAATCGGCGTCGGGCTGATCGGGCTGGGAGTGGTGGGCGGCGGCGTCGCCCGGGCCCTCCTCGAGCGCCGCGACTACTTCGCCCGGCAGGTGGGCGCGCCGCTCGTCGTGCGTCACGCGGCGGTGCGTGACCTTTCCAAGCCGCGCACGGTCAGCCTCCCGCCCGGCATCCTCACCGGCGACGTGGACCTGGTCCTCTCCGACCCTGCGGTGGACATCGTGGTGGAGGTGATCGGCGGGGAAGAGCCGGCGGGCACCTTCATCCGCCGGGCGCTGGCGGCGGGCAAGCACGTCGTCACCGCGAACAAGGAACTGATGGCGAAGTCGGGCCCGGAACTGCTCGCCGACGCCCACGGCCGCGGCCTCGACATCATGTTCGAAGCCAGCGTCGGCGGCGGCATCCCGCTCATCGCCCCCTTGCGCCGTGACCTCCTGGCCAACCGGATCACTTCGATCCGCGCGATCATCAACGGGACGACGAACTACATCCTGACGAGCATGGCGCGGGAAGGCGCCGCGGCCGAGGCCCTTCGCAAGGAAGGCATCGAGCCGATGGGCAGCGGCGGCTACCAGGAAGCGCTGGCCGAGGCCCAGCGGCTGGGCTACGCCGAGCCAGACCCGACGAACGACGTTGAAGGCTACGACGCCGCCTACAAGCTCGCGATCATGGCCAGCCTCGGTTTCCGGACGCGGGTGAGGCCGTCGGCCATCCACGTCGAAGGGATCACCAGGCTCACCGCCCGCGACTTCCAGTACGCCAACGAACTCGGGTACGTGATTAAGCTCCTGGCGATCGCCGAGCGCACCGATGGCGGCATCGTCGCCCGCGTCGCGCCGGTCTTCCTCCCCCAGAACGAACCGCTCGCCCGCGTCGATGGCGTCTACAACGCGGTCCAGCTCGAAGGCGACCTCACCGGCCAGGTGCTCTTCCAGGGCCGGGGCGCGGGCGCGGCGCCGACAAGCTCGGCCGTCGTCGCCGACCTCCTGGACCTTGCCCACTCGATCGTCCTCGGCAACCGCGAACGCAAGTACTGGGGCCCGGAAGGCGACACCCCGATCCTTGGCCTCGACGCCCTGGAGACGCGCTACTATGTCCGCGTGCACGTATCCGACAGCCCCGGCGTCCTCGCGAAGATCGCCCAGACCCTCGGCGACCACGATGTCAGCATCGCCGCCGTCAGCCAGAAGGAAGCCGACGCGGACGAACGGACGGCGGAACTCGTGATCATGACCCACCGGGCGCGCGAGGGTGCGATGCAGGCGGCGATGCGAGAGATCGCCGGGCTGTCCATCGTTGCCCAGGTCGCCACTTTCCTCCGCGTGGAGGGCTAGCGGTGGCCGGCGAATCCCAGCAGGCCCAGGCAATCAGCGAGATCATCGCCTGGCTCGAACAGCAACTGCGGGAGTCCCGGGAAGAACAGACGCGCTCAAACGCGCTTGTCGAACAGCTTCGCCGCCAGATCCACGGGATGGCCGAAGAGATCGACATCGTCCAGCGCGCCGTCCGCGAAGTCGAACCGCGTTTCGTCCCCTTCAAGGGTCTGCCCGAAAAGCTCCGTGGCCTCGACGAAGGCGCCGAGAACATCCGCCAGACCATGGCTTCGAACCGGGCGGACATCGAAAATGCGCTCCGGCTCATCGGCTCGGAAGCCGAATACGACCGCCAGGAGCGCTCCGAGGCCTTCAAGCGGATCGAATCCGCCTCCAGCCAGCTCGGGCTCGCCCTTGCCGACGTCGCCCAGGTCCAGCACCAGACTTCGCAGCTGAGCCAGGTGGCGCAGACCATGCAGGAACGGCTGCGGGAGATGGAGGCGCGCGTCGAACAGTTCGGCCTCCGGCTGGACCGCACGATCGAAGTCAACCGCGACCTCGAAGAGCGGATCAAGGAAGTGGTCCTGGGCGACCTCGACGACCGCTTCGAAGTGGTGTTCGAACGGCTGCAGGTGGTCGGCGAGATGGTGAAGCGCAACGAAGATGTCGTCTCTGCGATTGCGGCCGAACGTTCGCTGCGCGAAGAGGTGCTCCACGAGATCGCCGTCTGGCGTGACCAGCACGGCCGGATCGATGGCCGCCTGAACAGCCTGGAGGAACTGACGGAACGGCTCATCGGCCAGGTGGACAAAGTCCACGGCGAGGTCACGCTGCTCGAAGGCCGTCATGCGGGCCTCGGCGAGCGCGTCGCCGGCATGCGCAAAGATGTCGCCGAGGTGGTGGACCAGGTCCGCGCCGAGTTTGCCAAGCACAACCAGATGACCGAGAAGCAGCGCCGGAAACAGATCCAGGTGCTCGAACAGGAGCTGCGGGAAATGAAGTTCCACGCTTTCCGCCCGCCGGAGGAACCATGACGCTGCCCCCGCAGCGCGGCGTGCTCCACCGCTGGGGCCAGTACCTCCCGCTCACGGAACGGACGCCGATGATCACCCTTGGCGAAGGCGACACGCCCCTGGTCCGTTCGGCGGCGCTGGAAGGTGCCTGCGGGCTCGATGAACTCTGGTTCAAGCTCGAAAGCTGCAACCCCACCGGGTCGTTCAAGGACCGGGGGATGGTCGTCGCTGTGGCGAAGGCCCTGGAAGAGGGGGCCAAGGCCGTGATGTGCGCCAGCACGGGCAACACCAGCGCCAGCGCCGCCGCCTATGCTGCCCGCTGCGGCTTGGAGTGCTTCGTCCTCGTCCCTGGGGGCAAAGTCGCCGCGGGGAAGATGGCCCAGGCGATCGCCTTCGGCAGCCGCATTCTTGAAGTGGACGGCAACTTCGACGACGCCCTCAACGCGGCCCGGGCACTCACGGCAAAGCACCCGGTGGCGCTCGTCAACTCCGTCAATCCCAACCGCATCGCCGGGCAGAAAACCGCGGCCTTCGAAATCTGCGAATCGCTCGGCGACGCGCCCGACATCCTCGCCATCCCCGTGGGCAACGCCGGCAACATCACCGCCTACTGGCGCGGGTTCTGCGAATGGGCCGAACTGGGCCGCGCCCAGCGCCACCCGAAGATGCATGGTTTCCAGGCTGCCGGGGCGGCGCCGATCGTCCGGGGCGCGCCGGTGGCCGAGCCGCACACGGTCGCGACTGCAATCCGGATCGGCAATCCCGCGAGCTGGTCGGGCGCCACGGCCGCGCGGGACGAAAGCGGCGGCCTGATTGAAGCCGTCACGGACGACGAGATCCTCGAAGCCTATGAACTGCTTGCCCGCCGTGAAGGCATCTTCGTGGAGCCGGCCAGCGCCGCGAGTGTCGCCGGGCTCCTGAAGCTCGCCCGGGAGGGCCGGGCTCGCGGTGGGCAGGCCGTCGCCGTCCTGACCGGGAACGGGCTGAAGGATCCGGACACGGCGATCGCGCGGTACGTCCCCGACATCACCCGTGCCCCGGCGACGGCCGAGGGGATCGAACGGGCGCTGGGCTGGTAGGGCTGAGGCCGCCGGGAAATCTCGCCAGAGCGACATAATGACACGCGGCGAAGGGAAAGAAAAAGCGGGCGCGCTGGATGTGTGGAGCGGACACGACATCCAGCGCTGGCCCACGGAAGTTTTAGCATCCGCTCAGTGTTTGCTGCAAGTGGAAATACCCTGATCTTTGCGTTTTCGCGAAGAATCCTATCCGCGCCATCCTCAGCCCTCAGCCCTCAGCCCTCATTCCTCCGCCCCCAGTCCTCATTCCTCATTCCTCCGCCCGCTTGACCACCCGTACCGAGGTCATACACTGGGCATCGCATGAAGCACCTACACCTTCGCCTCGCCCTCGCCGGTGTCGCCGGACTGATCGCCCTGGGCGCGGTGCCCGCCTTCGCCATGGAAGCCGCCCGCGACCCCTTGCCCGTCGTCGCCGGGGTCCGCCCCCAGGAGCATGGCGGCGGAGCGAGTACGGGCTCGGACCGCGAAGTTGAGCCGATGCTGATCTGGACGACGATCGGCGTCGCCGGGGGTGCGGTGGCGATGGCCGGCCTCTACCTGCTGAAGCGCCGCCGCGGCGGCTTCCCGGCGAACCCCGCATGGGTGGCGCCGATCTCGATCCTCCGCAGCAAGGATTCGCCCGTGGAAGGCGACTACGGCAACGCTCCCGCCGATGCCCACGGTTCCCACCACTAGCACTTCCGTAAGAATCAGGCCCGCCTGAGCGCTGTGCTCCCCTCTCCCATCGCGATGGGAGAGGGCCGAGGTGAGGGTCTCAGCCCATCGTCGGGTTTCGCAGCTCCAGCAGGTCGTTGGCCCTGCGGCCGATCCCGGCCTTCACTTCGTCCTGGGCGGGAACGATGTAGAACTGGTTGTCGCGGATGCCTTCGTACACCTGGCGCGCGACTTCCGAAGGTGGGTAACCGGTGGCGAGACCGGCGGCCAGGTTGGCCCGGAACTGCTGGGCGCCCGCGCCAAACCGGCCTTCGTCGTCGAGCATCGAGGGGCGGTTTCGCTTCGAGGACATGATGTTGGTATTGATCAGCCCGGGGCAGAGGACGGAGATGCCGAGCTTCGCGCCCGTGACCGCGAACTCCTTGTAGAGCGACTCCGAGAGGGCGACGACGCCATGCTTCGTGACGTCATAGATCGACATGAACGGCGCCGTGGTGAGCCCGGCCATGGAGGCCGTGTTGACGATGTGGCCCTCTTCGCCGCCGGCCAGCATGCGCGGGACGAAGGCGCGGACGCCGTGGATGACGCCCCAGAGGTTCACGCCGATGACCCATTCCCAGTCGGAGAGGGTGTGTTCCCAGGTGAGGCCGATAACTTCAACGCCGGCGTTGTTGCAGAGCACGTGGACGCCGCCGAAGGTCTCGTACACCTTCTCCGCCAGCAGCTCCAACTGCTCGGGCTTGGAGACGTCGGTGCGGGAAGCGAGGATGACGGCGCCCTTGCTCTTCAGTCCCTCGGCGGCGATGGCGAGCGCTTCGGCTTCGACATCGGCCATGACAACCTTCATGCCCTCGGCCGCGAACCGTTCCGCCATGGCGAGTCCGATCCCGCTGGCGGCCCCGGTGACCACCGCGACCCTGTCCCGGAACTCCTCCATCGTGCCCTCCTGCGCCCCTTCCCGGGGCAGGGCCGATGATACCAGCCCGCCGCCGCTACGGGCGGGGCCGGGCGGACGCACTCAGGCGACGTTGCCCTTGAGCCGCAGGTTCGCCGCCATGCCCAGCGGCACCCGGTTCATCGCCTTTCGCAGCCGCTCCGCGAGCACCGCCGTGTTCTGCGTTGCCTGCCCGCGGACCGCCGCGCGCCGGTCGATCTGGTCGGGGCTGGTGGCGATGCGGAGCGCGAGGGCCCGGAGGCTCTGGGCGCCTGCGCTCTTGTCCTTGCCGGCCGCTGCCGGGCGGCCAACCTGGGTCCCGTGCCGCAGGTCTTTGTCGAACTTCACTTCCCAGACCGACGGCGCGTTCAGCCCGTGGGCGACTTCCATCGCCGTGACGCCCGGGTCGGGCGAGATGTTGTTGACGATCACGAGGATGCGCTCTTCGGGGTACTCCTCTTCCTTAAGCAATTCCAGGAGGAGGGCTGTGTTCTTGATACTCGTCATCTCCAGGCTGGTGACGATGAAGGCGTGGTCGGCGAGGGCGAGGGCGGCCGCGACGGTGTCGTTGAAGGCGCCGGGGGTATCGATGATGACGTGGTAGAACATCGAGGCCGCCGCGTCAACCAGCGCTTCCAGTTGTTCCGGCTCGACGTGGAGCCAGTCGCCGACGTGCCGGGGGGCGGGGAGCACGTAGGCCCCGGATTCGTGGAGGACCAGCGAATCTTTAAAGGATTCGCGGTCGAGGCCATCCAGTCCCGAAGCCACGTCCCCGGCTGTGTAGTCGCCGTGGACGTCCAGGGCGAGGCCGACGTCGCCGAAGTTGGTGTCGAAGTCGACGATGACCGTGGACGAATGCGCCTCCTGGGCGAGTGCGGCGGCGAGGTTGGTAGAGATGGTGGTCTTGCCGATGCCGCCTTTCTGGCCGACGACGGCGACCACGCGCCCACGCAGCATCGGTTCCTGGCTCGCAGCGTGCTTGCCGGACTGGAGGTGGACGACGCGGGCCAGTTCGGCGGGGGCAAGGGGCCATTCGAGCATGAAGCGGGCGCCGGCACGAACGGCCGCCTGGAATGCGGCGACGCTCGTGTCGCGGGAATAGGCGACGACGATACTGTCCGGGCAGGCGAGCGCGGCCTGTTCGATGGACTGGAGCGCCCGCGGGTGGGGGTCTTCATAGGCAACGAACACGAATCCCGGCGCTGCCTGGTGGAGGTGGTTGGTGTTCGCGATGCTGAAATCGAGCCCGGCGGCGTCCCCGAGACCCGCCGCGCGGAGGGCGTCCATCGCCTGTTGGCGCTCGCCCGGCCGGCTGTCGATCACGATTGCGCTGGTCACGAATCTCTCCCCCACCGTCCAGGCCTCTCGCTATCTCTGTCGGCAGCGGAAGGGTGCGGCTGCAGGGGCGGGGTGCCGTCGGTGCGACAGAAACTGTCGCCCACGCGGGGCGGGTGCCCCGCCCGCTGATGTGAGAAATGGAAGAGGATGCCACAGGCTTGCCATGGCGCCCTCGTGCCCGCTATCATCCGGTATCTCGTGTAACCGAATAGTTACACGTGCTTGGGAGGTAACCGCCATGCCCACGACCATCGGCCCGCTCGCCGTCCGCCGCTCTGCCTGGATCAACGCCTCCCCCGGGCGCATCTGGCGGGAGTTCGAGAGCTTCGAGCGCATGAAAGCGTGGTTCGGGACGGGCCACATGCTTGTCGCCTACGAGCCGCGCGTCGGCGGCCTCGTCGAGACCGACGCGACCAACCACCAGCACAGCGATATGCCCCTCCTCTTCACCGGGCGCGTGCTCGTCTACGACCCCCCGCGCGAACTGACCTTCGAACAGGACTGGGTGGGTCACGGCTGGGATGCGCCGCCGCTCATCACGTTCCGCCTGACGGCGCACGCCGGCGGCACGATCGTCGAACTGTTCCACCACGGCTTCGAACGCAACCCCCGGAACGCCGGCGACGACCTCAACGGCTTCGAAGGCGGCTGGGACACGCACCACCTGGAAGGATTGCGGAAGATTGTCGAAGGCTAGCGACCCCTTCGCCGCGCTCGCGCATCCGACGCGCCGGGAGATCCTCGAACGCCTGCGCGACCACCCGGGGATGTCGGCCGGGGAGATTGCCGCCGGGTTCCCCTCGGTCAGCCGGCCGGCGATCTCCAGGCACCTCAGCGTGCTTCGCCGGGCGAACCTCGTCGGGTCGCGCACGAGCGGCCGCGAGTGCCACTACGCGGTCGACGCGCGCCCCCTGGCCGACATCTATGAGCGCTACCTCCGCGCCTTCGCCCCCATCTGGGACCAGTCTCTGCCCAACCTGAAGCACATGGTGGAGGCGGGCCTGCCGGAGATACCCTGAATGTCACCTAAGGGGATGAAGATGTTGAGGGAAAGGGTGGAGTCGCTCGTCCGGTCTCCGGGCGCTCTCGGCCCCCCGCAAGCCGCCACACAACTGTCACCGCCGGAGCCCTCGCGCCCGGGTGACCACGGGAGCATGATGCCGGGGGAATGACGACCGCTGATTGGCGCCGGCTCTCGATCTGGGGGGCGATAGTTGCTCTCGCTTTGCCCTGCCTCGGAATCGCGGGGTTCCTGGTGCTGGGGTCCTCGGGCTTGGACGTGCTGTGCGGAAGGGACGTCCAGGGAACGCTTCAGGAAGCCCCCCAGATGGTGCGCACGGGAGGTCTGATCGGGTTAGATAAGACGCAGTTGGAATCGCTCCTCGGGCCCGCCTCCCAGAAGACGTTCCAGTCGTGGGACACCGCCTACTATCTCGGCCCAGACGACGCCTGCGTGGACAGCAGGTGGCTGGTGCTGCGATTCGGGGCTGAAGGGCGGGTCATCGAGAGCGCCGTAGCCAATGATTAGCGTACCAGCTCCTGACGGGGGTGCCCCGCAGGGATCCCACGAAGGCCTGTCGCCCCCGGCTACTGGACACAGCAGGAGGTAGAGTGAATTGACGGAACTTCTCCGGGACGGCCATCATGCAGCTGACCCGGTGCACCGCCCCGCAGCGCGGCAAGTGCCAGGAGAGGCGGAGTCTTTGCGATGACGGCCATAACCACCCCGGAGCGAACTGACGAGTTCCTGCGACTTATCGGTGACCCGCGTCAATTTGTGGGAGAACTTCAGCAGGTTCAACAGTCGGCTCGCGTGCTGTCGGCAGACCATCCTCGCCTGATCGACGAGTACCCCGAGCGCTGGGTTGCCCTCCATGACGGACAGGTCATCGCCGATGCCGGGACTATCGAAGAGCTGCTGGAAGTTGTCGAAGCCACCGACCCGGAGAGCCGGACACACATTCTCGTCCGGTTCATCGACCGCCGCCAACAGACCCTCATCCTCTAACGGTGCTCATCGGCCGGTTTGGGAACACGTCTGGACGCCCATATCTCGAAGGCCGTCTCCTGATCCCTCGTCTGAACTTGATGGGGGATTTCTCGTTTCTGGTGGACACGGGAGCGGACCAGACGTTCCTCATGCCCGGCGACGGGCTGACATTGGGCCTCGACTACAGGCTGCTGGAGAACCACAACACGGACTCTCGCGGCGCGGGCGGGCCGATATCCTCGTTTCGGGAACCGGCATGGGTGGCATTCGCGGATGATGCCAACATCTACGGCTACGAGATCACCCTGGCGATCCTCGAATTCAGGACGGACATGTTGACAGTCCCGACCCTGCTCGGCCGCGACGTGCTCCATCGTTGGCACATTTCCTACCAGCATTCGGCACCCCGGCTAGAGTTCGAAGTCGAATCAGCCGATGTCGTTGTGCCGCTAACCGGCCCGTTTCCTCCCCCACCCGCATTGCGGCAGTAGGCTTGTACCCCGCCGCCCGAGCCGCTCTAATGCGGGAGCCCCGCGGGGCAGGGGAGGGCGCGATGGCTGGCTGGTTCGATACCGCTCGTTTCGGGATGTTCGTCCACTGGGGCCACTCGTCCCAGCAGGGCGTGGAACTCTCCTGGCCGCTGGTCGGCGGGGTGTTCAGCCTGCCCGAGGGGTCGGCTGTCTCCGTGGAGTCCTACCACGCGTCCGCCGCGACCTTCGACCCCCAGTCCTTCGACGCGCGCGAACTGGCACGGGCGGCAAAGCGCGCGGGCATGCAGTACCTGACCCTGACGGCCAAGCACCACGACGGCTACGCGATGTGGTTCACGAAGCAGTCGGGCTTTTCGGTTGAGCATTCGCCCTGCCGCCGCGACCTTGTGCGGGAGACGCTGGACGCCGTCCGGGCCGAAGGATTGCGCGCCGGGGTCTACTTCTCGCTGATCGACTGGCACCACCCGGACTACCCGGCCTTCCGGGAAGAGGACAAGCCCTACGTCTTCGGGCAGGCGCGGCGGCCTTCGCCGGAAGAGTGGGAACGGTTTGTGGCGTTCATGTTCGCCCAGGTGCGGGAGCTGCTCACTGAATACGGCCCGATCGACGTCTTCTGGTTCGATGGCCACTGGGAGCGGACGCCGGAGGAATGGCACGCGGCCGAACTGGCGGCCATGGTGCGCGAACTGCAGCCCGGCATCCTCATCAATGACCGGCTCCCGGGAGCGGCGGACTTCGAGACGCCGGAACAGTTCGTCCCGCCCCAGCCGCCACCCCACCGCTGGGAGACCTGCATGACCCTCAACGAAAGCTGGGGGTACAACCCGCGGGACAGGCGCTACAAGTCGGCGACGCAGATCATCCACACGCTCTGCGAAGTGGCCGGGCGCGGCGGCAACCTCCTCCTGAACGTGAGCCCGATGGGCACCGGCGCGCTCCCGCCGGAACAGGTAGAGCGACTGGACGCGGTCGCGGGGTGGATGGCGAAGCACGCGGAGAGCATCGTCGGGACGTCGCCGGGGCTGGAGCCGTGGCAGTTCTACGGCCCCACCACGCGTCGCGGCGACACCACCTACCTCCACCTCCTGATGCGCCCCTACGAGTCGGTCACGGTGCGGGGAGTGCCTATCCGGCGGGTGAAGTCGGTCCGGGTGGTGGCGAGCGGCGAGGACCTGCCGTTCACGACGCGGGCCGCCATCATCGACGGCTGGTTCAAGAAGGACCCGTTGGGGGAGGTCACCATCGCTGTCCCGGAGAGCGCCATTGACCCCCACGCCACGGTGCTGGCGCTGGAGATCACGCCGGCGGGCTGAGCGCCCGGGTCAGTCGCGGCGTCGTTCGAGCAACTCGCGGCAGGTGCCTTCGTTCACTTCGTAGACGTGGGTGGCGATGCCTTCGACGATGCCCGGGTCGTGGCTGGCACAGATAATCGTGCCCCCGTAGCCCTGCAGCGCTTCGATGAGCTTGCGGCGGGTCGTCTTGTCCAGGTGGTTGGTCGGTTCGTCCAGCAGGAGGACGTTCGTCGGCTGGATCAGGAACTTCGCCAGGGCGACGCGGCTGCGTTCGCCGCCGGAGAGCACGCCGACGGGCTTGAAGACGTCGTCGCCGCGAAAGAGGAACTGGCCGAGGACCTTTCGGAGTTCGACGTCGGGCTTGCCATCGGCGACGGAGCGCACTTCTTCAAGGACGGTGCGGCCGACTTCGAGGGCTTCGTCCTGGTGCTGGTCGTAGTAGCCGGGGCGGGCGCGTTCGGCCCACTCGACGCCCCCTTCGGTTGGGGTCAGTTGGCGCGCGGCGATCTTCAGGAGTGTGCTCTTGCCGCTGCCGTTGGGGCCGATGAAGACGATCTTTTGGCCGCGCTCGACGTGCAGGTTGACATCGAGGAGGACGAGCGGGCCGTCGTCGTAGGCGTGGCTGACCCCGCGGATGACGAGGACATCGAGCTCGGTGCGGCCGTGGGCTTCCAGCTGGAAGTGGACTTCGGGTTCCTTCTTCGTCTTGACCACGCGCTCGATCTTCGCCAGTTGCTTTTCCCGGCTGTGGACGGCGGAGGCCTTGGTCGCCTTCGCCCCGAAGCGTTCGATAAAGCGTTCCTGGCGGGCGAACTCGCGGTCCTGGCGGGAAGCGGCGCGGTCCTGTTCCTGGAGGCGGGCGGCCTTCTGCTCCTGGTATTTCGTGTAGTTGCCGGTGTAGGCGTCCACTTTGCCGTCGCGAAGGTCGAGGATGCGGGTGACCACGCGGTCGAGGAAGGCGCTGTCGTGGGTAACGATCAGGATGGTGCCGGGGTAGTCGACGAGTTCGCCGGCGAGCCATGCCCGGGTCTTGGCGTCGAGGTGGTTCGTTGGTTCGTCGAGGAGAACGTTTTCCGGGCGGCGGACGAGGACCTTGGCGAGGGCGATGCGGATCTGCCAGCCGCCGCTGAAGGCGCCGCAGAGCTTGTCGCGGTCGCTGGGGAGCTCGAAGCCCAGGCCGTCGAGGACGCGGCCGATGCGGGCTTCGATGCGGTAGCCGTCCATGTGTTCGAAGGCCTCGAAGAGACGGGACTGCTGGTCGATGAGGGCGTCGAGGTCGCAGTTGTCACGTTCGATGGCGTGGGAGATCTCCTCCAGCTTGAGTTCAACGGCGCGGGCTTCGGGGAAGGCCACCCAGAGTTCTTCGAGGAGCGTGTTCGATTCGGTCAGACCGGCTTCCTGGCGGAGGTAGCCGAGGGCGCCACCGCGATGGCCGGCCACGCCCTCGTCGGGCTTCTGGTCGCCGGCGAGGAGGCGAAGGATGGTGGATTTGCCGCCGCCGTTCGGCCCGACAAGTCCCGCGCGTTCGCCGTCCCCCACGATGAACGTGACGTTGGTGAGCACATCGTTAGGCCCGAACGATTTGGCGGCGTTTTCTGCGAAGAGCATGGGTGTGGTGGGTGGCGGCGCGTGGGCCTGCTTCCAATGTAGCACCCAGCGCCGTTCCAACGACATGCCGGGCCGGGCTACTTGGGTAGCCGCGGCACACCGTGGCCGCATCGCTGGGCACCAGTCACCCGCGCCAGCCGCCACGATCCGCGCCTACCCCTGACCGAAGCGTTCGCCGCGTTCGCCGCGGAGCGCGAGGTCGACCCCGCCGAGGCGGCGGACGCCTTCTACCCGGCGCGCTTCGCTGGCCTGGCGGACGGCCACCAGGTAGTCGTGGAAGGCGGCTTCGACGAAGTTCGAATAGCCCATCAGATCCTGGGCTTTGTTGCTGGAAAGCTTCGCCAGCCGGAGCCCGTGCCGGGAGTTTTCGGCGCAGCGCTTTGCATAGGCCAGCGTTTCGCGCTCCAGGTCGCCGGCTTCGTAGATGCGGCTGACGAATCCCATCGCCTTCGCCTCTTCCGCGCCCAGGAAGCGGCTTTCGAAGAGCAGTTCCTTCGCGTTGCGGACGCCGATGTCGAACGGCACGGAGTAGTACTCGAGCAGGGCGGGGAGGAATTTCGCCTCAGGCGACGCGAAGACGAGGTCCATCGCCCCCGCGATCATCCAGCCGCCGAAGATGCAGTAGCCCCGCACCATGGCGATCGTGGGCTTCGGCAGGTTCCGCCACTTGATCGTCAGGTCCAGGTTGTAGTGGCGGAAGGTGTTGTAGTCGTCGACCGCGTTTTCGGGGATGCCCCGCTGGCGGCGGTCTTCGAGCGATTCGGGGGTGCCGAGGTCGTGCCCGGCGGAGAAGTGGTCCCCGGCGCCGGTGACGATGACCACCTTGATCTCGTGGTCGGCCATCGCCGCGTCGAGGGCGGCATCGAGTTCGTCGAGGAGCCGGTAGCTCTGGGCGTTGCGGTAGCGGGGACGGTTGAGGGTGACGGTGGCGACGGGGCCATCGGTTGCGTAGAGGACATCTTGGAATTCCATCGCGGCGAAACCTCGGGGTGTGTTGGGCGAACTCTACCGCAGCGGCTTGCCGCGTGTGGCGGTCGCCCGTTCCCGCAGCCGAGCCTGGACCGCGTCGCTGCGCAGCTCCCTCAGCGCGTCCGCGGCGATCCAGCGCCCGCTCCGGCTTCCGTCCGCGCGGATGGCTTCGGCCGTGGCGATGGCGGCGGCGTTGAGGGCGAGGTTGCGCTTCCCAATCTGCCGAAGCGCCCAGTTGACTGCCTTCTTCACGAAGTTCCGGCCGTCCCCCGCCCGCTCGCGGACCAGGCCAAGGAGGGGCAGGAAGTGCTCGTCGGGCGCCTCCCGGTCGTGGATGGCGAGGTAGGCCATGAGCGAGAAGCCGGCCCTTCGGACGAACTCCTCGTCGCGTCGCGCCCATTCGACGGCCTTCCGCCACGCCATGGGGGTTTCGCCGAAGAGCCAGCAGACGCCGTCACAGACGTCCCAGCAGTCGAAGTCGGCGGCCCAGCGTTCCATTTGCGATTCGGTGACGCGGGCCGGGTCTTCGACCATGGCGGCAAGCTGGCGGGCTTCGGAGATGCCGATCTGCCAGAGGAGTTCGGCGAGCAGGTGATCGTGTCCGATGCGCTTCGCCAGCCGCCGGACCTCCGGCACGGGGACGCCGAAGGAGCGGCTGTTGCCCGCGGAGACGCGCCGGTTGCCTTCGATGCGCCCGGGCTTCGCCAGCGCCCGGAGTTCCGCGAGAGCCTGGTCCAGGTCCATGTGCGAATCCTAGCGCGGGCCGCCCTGGTTGTGGCGTTCGCCGCTGGTGCGCAGGAGCTTGATGAACTCGTCATCGCCCTGGAGCGCCACCAGCTTGGGGTCGGCGGCGGCTTCACGGACGTATCCGGGGTCGAGCTGGAGCGCGCGGGAGAGGAAGCGAAGTGCGCGTTCGCGGTTGCCGAGCATGGCCGCTGCCTGGGCGGCGCCGTAGCTTGCGGCGGCGTCTCCCGGGTCGAGCTGGACGGCCTCCTGGAAGTCGACCATGGCACCAGCCGCGTCCCCGCTGTGGAGGTGCGCCAGCCCCCGGTTGACGATGACGGTCGTGTCGGCCGGGTCGATCTTGAGGGCGGCGTTGAAGTCGGCCAGGGCGGCGGGGTAGTTGGCACGGTAGAGGTGGAGCATGCCGCGGTTGTTGAGGGCGTCGGCGTCGTTGGGCTGCAGGTCAAGGGCCGCGTCATAGTCGGCAAGGGCGTGGTCATATTCGCCGGAACGGGTGCGGGCATTCGCGCGGTTGTAGTAGGCGGAGACCAGGCCGGGCGCGAGCTCGATGGCCCTGGTGTAGCGCTCGATGGCAAGCCCGTACTGCCCGACGTTGAAATAGACGTTGCCCTCGTCGAGGTAGGATTCGGCGCCGCGGCCTGAGAACGTGGGGATCGGGGTCTGCGGGAGTTCGGCGAGCGCTTCTTCGACCGAGGAGAGCAGTTCGACTTCCGGCTGCGGCTGCGGCCGCGGTTCGGCGAAGGCGGTGCCGGGCTCTTCGAACGCTTCCTCGATCTTCTCTTCGAGGGCCTCTTCGATCTCGGCGGCGGCCGCGGCGGCGTGGTCGACCGCCCAGGCCGGTGCAGTGGCCGGCTGTTCGAAGGGGGTGTGGTGGGCTGCGGGAGGCTCGGGCTGTTCGGCTTCGATCTCGGCGGCGGCCGCTTCGGGGGAGGGGGAGAGTCCGCCTTCCACCTCACCCCAGGCGACGGCTTCGACTGCTGGCTGGGCCGGGGCTGGTTCGAACGCGATGGGGGCTTCATCGGGGACGAGTTCGAGCCCGGCGCGCATCTCCGCTTCAAAGCCCGGTACTGTCGCGGGGGCCTCGCGAACCAGGTCGACCGGCGGCTCGGGGCCGGCAGGTCCTCCTTCGGACACCATGGCCTCGGAAGCCTGGGCTTCAGGCGCCACTTTCGCGGCCACGGGAGGCTCGATCGTGATCGGCGAACGCAACCGCAGGCGCCGGATGATGGCGACGGTCGCGGCGATGGCGGCGGCGATAACGGCGATCAGGAGGATGGTCCGAAGGATGCGCTTCATTGTGGTTACGGCTTGCCCTCCCCGGCCTGGCGTTCGAGCAGATGTTCGGTGACGGCGACGAGCCCATTGTAGGCGTAGACGATGTAGTCGCGCGGGTGGAGGTCGAGCTTTTTCTTCGTCTCTTTCCGGGCCGTCACGGGGTCCCACGAGCCGCTGAGTTCGATGGAGTCGTGGTCGATGCCGAATTCGAGTTCGTAGAGTTCGCCGTCTTCGCAGACGACGATGCAGCCGCGTTCAGGATGCGCGGCGGCGCCTTCCTCGCATTCGATCGCGTTCGTGAACATAGCGTTCGGGAACGGGGGAAAGGGGTGGAGTTCGGCACACGCTTCCCTGAGAAGCTGCTGCAACTGGATTGCCGCCCGCTCGAGGACAGCGTCGGCCTGGGTCTTCCGGGCAAGGATTTCGCGTTCCATCCGTTACAGGGCAGGAGTATACACCCTTGCGCAATTACTGCGAGACGGAGTCACCGGGGCCGGCGCTGGCGGCTTGGTGCTGGCGACGAAAGACGATGGCGAGGACGATACCCGCCACCAGCACGGCCGTTCCCACGGCCATCGATTGGGGCTTCAGCGAGACGAAAAGGACGGCGAGCGTGGCCATCGCAAGGATCGGCAGCAACGGCGCCTTCCCGTAACCCGGCACGGTGACCATCCCCGGGGAGACGAAGGTGCGGGGGACGGCTGCCGCCGTGCGCCGAAGCCGGATGAGCGCGAGGTTCACCACGGCGAAGGCGATGAAGAGGCCGAAGTTCGTCACGTCCGCCACCACGCCGATGTCGCCCCAGAGCGTGACGAGCGCGGCAATCGAGGCGGCGGCGAGGAGGCCCGGCAGGGGCACCCGCGAGCCGCCGCTGACCCGGCCGAGCGAACGCGGGAGCGCACCCGTTGAGGCCATGCCGTAGATGTGGCGGCAGGCGGCCATGAGGAGCAGGAGGGCAGTGTTCGAGGTCGCGGCGAGGGCAAAAGCGCTGAGGATGTCGCCGGTCGATTCGCCGAAGACGGCTTCCCCGACCAGCGCGAGCGGCGCCGCCGACCCGGCCAGCGCATCGGCCCCGACCGCCCCCACGGCGGAGACCGCGACGAGGACGTAGACCACGGTCGAAACCGCGACCGAGATGATGATGGCGCGGGGGATGTTCCGGGCGGGGTCACGGACTTCTTCGGAGAGCGTGGCCAGGTCTTCGAAGCCGATGTAAGCGAAGAAGACGAGCGCCGCGCCGCTGAGGACCGGCAGCGGCCCTACGTCGTCGAAGACGCGGGAGGGGTCGAAGTCGACGATGCCGATCGCGGAGACGAGGAGCAGGCCCGTCGCTTCGACGACGGTGAGGATGGCGGCGACGCGGACGGACCCGAGCGCCCCCGTGGCCGCCACGGCGCTGCCCGCGGCGAGGAGGAGGATGGCGCCGGCACCGGAATCGAAGCCGGTGAGGGCGTGGAGGTAGCCGCCGAACCCGAGGGCAACCGCCGAGGACCCAACGATCCCGGCGATGACGGTGAGCCAGCCGGTTACGAACGCGATGTGGATGCCGAAGGCTCGGCGGGCGTATTCGTAGCCAGCCCCGGCGCTGGGGTACATGGCCCCGAGTTCGGCGTAACTGAGGCCGGTAAGCACAGTCGCCCCGGCGGCAATGACGAAGGAGAGCCAGACGAGCGCCCCGGCTTCGGCGCTGGCTTCGCCGATGAGGGCATAGATCCCGGCGCCGAGGATGATGCCGAGTCCCGCGAGACAGAGGTCGAGGAGCCCAAGCTCGCGGCGGAGGGACGGGGCCCCGGGGGTGACGGCCATCGCTCCGAGGATACAGGAGAGCCGCGCCCGGTGCGTGCCGGGGGATCAGTCGAGCGGATGACGCCAGCGAAGGCCGGGGAAGCGGGCGAAACCGCGATCGGCGCTGAGCCATTCGCAGTCGGCTTCGATGGCGATGGCCGCGAGGTAGGCGTCGGGGATCTGGTTGCCGGTGATGCCGGGCGCTTCGCAGAGACGCGTGAAGATGCGCCAGTGGTCCGGGCCGGGGTTCACGGCGTTGCATCGGGGATCGTCGCGGAGTCTCCGGGCGAACTGGAGGGCCACGGTGGGGTCGGTGCCGGCAAGGGAAAGAGCTGGCAGGGTCACCACGCGAAGAAATCCGCTGAGGACAAGGTCGGGGACTCCGAATCCGTCTGCATCATCAAGCGCGTCGGCCAGCCACTGGCGGTATTCGTGGTGGAGTTGGGCTTCGCGCCGGAAGGCGTGGACGAGGACGTTGACGTCAACGAGCCTCACTGGGCTGCCGTTCCATGAAATCTAGGAGGGACGCGTTGCAGTCGATGTCGACCCCTTCGGGGAACCCGCCGCCGTCCCAGGTGGGAAGGTTCAACGGGGTCGAGGGCCTGGATGGTCGCCGCTCAGCTCCCGCGGAAGCCCGCGCCACTTCCTTCCGGAGGGCATCTTCGATGACGGCGCTCAGGGTGCGGCGGGTGCGCACCGCGACAATCTTCGCTTCCATCACCAGGTCGTCGTCGAGGTTCAAGGTCGTGCGCATACAGGCAGAATAGCATATCGGCGGCGATCTGCGATGGGCCGGGCTAGCTGTCGGCGGGAAGGATCCGGAATTCGCCGCCCTGGAGCGGGGTCATCGCGCGGAAGTGTCGGTAGTCGAAGCTGAGGATTCGGCGCGTGTCGAAGCGCCGGGCGAGGATGACGACGGAGAGGTCGGCGAGGCCGGGGTTGAGCCCGGCGTACCGGTCGCTGAGCTCGCGTGCGGTTTCGTACTCGTCGCGGGTCAGGCATTCCACCTGGTAGGCGCCGCGGGCGAGGTCGGTGAGGAACCGCAGAGCGGCGTGTCGCCCAGGCGCGCTTGCAGGAGGTAGTCGACCTCGGCAGTGACCGGCGCCGGGATGATAATCGAGCCTCGCTCGGCCCGGAGAACTCGCTGCGTAGCTGTTCTTGAGGGTTCGCGAAGGTCCGCGGCGGCGATGATCGGCGCCGCGTCAACGATGAGCGTCACTCGCCGAAGCCCTTCAGGTACTCTTCCTCCGGGATGTTCTCGATCGAATTCCCGGGACCCTCTCCGCAGTCGAAGCTCGCGAACTCACGCACCGGGGGGCACGGGGCCTCGAAGGCCCGCAGCGCCTCCCGGATAGCTTCGGATTGAGACTGGCCGAGCGAGCGGGCAACCCGTTCCAGGTGTTCCCGATCCTGCTCCGACAGGTAGACGCTCGTCTTCTTCATGGATATAGGGTATCACGCAGGCCAGCCGCCGCGCGGGGTGAGCCGCTATACTCGCCCCGTGACCACCGCCGCCAAACACCCCCTCCGCGAACGCTTCGAATCCGAGCGGCGGCGCGCGGCCTTCATGGCCTTCCTCCCCGCCGCCGCCGCCGGCATCATCGCCTCCGACACCTGGGTGTCCCCATGGGTTGGGGTGCCGGGCGGACTGCTGCTCGGCGGCTTCGCCTACGGGCTTGTCTGGGCCTACGAATCCTGGATGTGGCGGCGCAACCATGGCTAGCCGCGCGAAGCCTGCTGCCGGCGCCCTCTCCCATCTCGACGAAAAGGGCGCCGCCCGCATGGTCGACGTCTCCGCGAAGGACGACACCGCCCGCGAAGCCGTCGCCGAAGGCTACGTGACGATGCTCCCCGAGACGCTGGCGCTGATCCAGGCGGGCGGGCTGCCCAAGGGCGACGTGCTCGCCGTGGCCCGGACGGCCGGGATCATGGGAGCGAAGCGCACTAGCGACCTCATCCCCATGTGCCACCCCATCGCCATCACCGGCGTCACCCTGGACCTTGCCCCGGAAAGCGCGGACCGCCTGCGAATCACCGCGACGGTGAAGACGACAGGCAAGACGGGC
This sequence comes from uncultured Anaerolineaceae bacterium, assembly GCA_964438865.1. Taxonomy (GTDB): domain Bacteria; phylum Chloroflexota; class Dehalococcoidia; order Tepidiformales; family Tepidiformaceae. The sequence continues at coordinate 58,048 of CAYTMI010000008.1, forward strand.
GTCGAGATGGAGGCGCTGACCGCGGTCGCGGTGGCAGCACTGACGGTCTATGACATGTGCAAGGCGGTCGACCGCGGCATGCGGGTCGAAGGAGTGCGGCTGCTGGAGAAGCGCGGCGGGAAGTCGGGCGAATGGCGCGCGGAGTGACGGCGTGAGACTGCCCGGGCGGCGGCGGGCCTCGGAGTTCGACCGGCCGGAGCCGCCGCAAACGGTGACGCTGGAGGCGGTGGGATTCGTCCGGAACGGCGTGACGAAACCCCGGCCCCGCGGCTGGGAAAAGGTCGAGAGCGTCATCGAGATGCTCCCGGAGCAGGCTGCCCGGCTGCGGGGGATCGGCGCCTACAGCCACCTCCTCGTCGTCTTCTATATGGACATCGCCGAGGGCGCGCCGGAAAAGCCGGAGACGCTCACGCTCGCCAGCGGGCACACCTACGGCATCTTCGCCACGAGGAGCCAGCTTCGCCCGAACCACCTCGGGGTGTCGGCGGTCGAACTGCTTTCGGTCGAAGGGACGAACCTGCGAGTGCGGGGGCTGGACGCGACCGACGGGACGCCCGTGCTCGACCTCAAGCCCTACCTGCCGGAGTACGACGCTATCCCGGGGGCGAGGGTGCCGGGTGGTGGCACATAACGGCCGAAGCCGCCTACTATTGGGGCTGACAGTCGAATAGCCAGAGACCGCAGGTCCCGATGCGACGGCCCACCCGGGCCGGGGAGAATGCCGAAAGGCGCCTGCCGAGGCGGTACCCGGTGCGGACCAATGCGCGTTCGTCCCTTGTGTCCCTGCCTTGGCGGCAGGGATTTTTCGTTCCTGGCCCATAGGAGGGAAGCCTCATGCCGACCCCACGCAAGGTTGCGATGCTGGCAGAGATCAAGGACCGCATGGAGCGGGCCTCGATCGCTATCAGTGCGGACCACAGTGGCCTCACCGTCGCCCAGATCACGGACCTTCGCCGCGCCCTGCGCCCCGCGAATGTGACCGTGAACGTCGTCAAGAACACCATCGCCACGATGGCCGCCGAACAGGCTGGCCGCCCGGAAATGGCCCAGATCCTCAAGGGGCCGACCGCCCTCGCTATCGGTTTCGGCGATCCGGTCGCGCCGGTGAAACTCCTCATCGAGCACCTGCGCGTCAAGCGCATGCAGCTGACCATTCATGGCGGCTGGCTCGAAGGGAAAGTGCTGGACCGCGCCGAGGTGGAGAGCCTGGCGACGCTGCCATCGAAAGAACAGCTCGTCGCCAATGTGGTGGGCAAGCTCCAGAGCCCCCTCTACAACTTCACGGGCCTGCTCCAGAGCACGATTCGCAACTTCGCCGGGCTTGTGGAAGCGCGCGCGAACCAGCTGGAAGGCAGCGCGGCCTGAGCCGCCAGCCTTCGCCACCAACGAACAACAGGAGTCCTTACCATGTCCAAAGTTGACGAAGCCCTGGGCCTTATCGAAGGCATGACCCTGCTCGAACTCCGCGACCTGAACAAGGCGATCGAGGAGAAGTTCGGCATCACCGCGTCCGCGCCGATGATGATGGCCGCCGGCCCCGCCGCCGGCCCTGCCGCCGCCGCCGAGCCGGAAGAAGAAAAGACCGAGTTCAACGTGGTCCTGAAGTCGTTCGGCGAAAACAAGATCAACGTGATCAAGGCGATCCGCGAAGTCGTGAGCGGGCTTGGCCTGAAGGAAGCGAAGGACCTCGTTGAGGCCGCGCCGACGAAGGTCAAGGAAGGCGTGAACAAGGACGAGGCAGCCAGCATCAAGGCGAAACTGACCGACGCCGGCGCCACCGTCGAAATCGAATAATCCCCGTCCGCCTGGAGCGAACACCACGGAGGGCCGGCAGCAATGCCGGCCTTTCGCGTGCGCCGCGGAACAGTCACCCCGGCGCCAGCCAGCCGCCGAGGGCGGATTCGATCCGCGCGGCGAGAGCGAGCGCTACGTGGTCGTGCCAGGGCTTCGCAGTGACTTGCACGCCCGGCGGCAGGCCTTCCGCCTACTTGTGGGCGCCCCAGGTGTTCCAGTGCGTCAGTTCGCGCGCCGGCATCCGGTTCGCGGGCCTGAAGCCGTCGCCGGTGTAGTACGCGACGGGCGTCAGCACGGCCTGGGTGACGTTCTCCGGGATGCCGAGGAGTTCGGCGCATTCACGTTCGTGGACCAGGTGCATGGAGGTCCAGGCGGTGCCCAGGCCGCGGGCGCGAGCGGCGAGCATGAACGACCAGACGGCCGGGAGGATGGAGCCGTAGTAACCGGCCTGGGAGCCGCGGGCCGGGGGCTTGCCTTCGAGGCAGGCGATGACCAGCGCGGGGGCTTCGTGCATGTGCTCGGCGAGGTAGGTGGCCGAATCGCGCACCTTCGGCTGCTGGTCGCGGCGGCGGTCGCCTTCGGGATACTCGGCCTGCGGGGTCTGGGCGTAGTTCTCGAAGACGCGCCGGTAGATGCCGCCCAGGGCCTTCTTCTTGCCGGGATCGGTGACGACGACGAACGACCAGCCCTGGCGGTTCGAACCGGTCGGGGCCTGGAACGCGATCTCGATGCACTCGGCGATGAGTTCGTCGGGGACGGGGCGGGAGAAGTCAAGCCGCTTGCGGACGGCGCGGGTGGTGGTCAGGAGATGGTCAACGGTCTTCAGGTCCAAAGGCTTCCTCGGAGGGGTGGTGGGTAGGGGGATTAGACCACAGGCCCGGCCGGGACGCCCGGCGGTTGGGAGAACCCCCGAAAGACAGGTAGACCGGGGCCGCGTAGACTGACGCGGGACTGCCGGAGGAGGGGTTTGCGGGGAGTCGTCAATGACTTTGCGCAGCCCGGAATCAGATCAAGTCCGAACGGCTGGAGATTCGTGGGCCCTTGGGCCCCTTTTCTGAATCTTGCCGGGCGGGTAGATTGTGGTAGTTTTCACACACAGCAAGCCTCTGCGGGTGGGCGGGAGCCAGCCCCGAGGGCGAAGCATTAGCAGGGGCTGGCGATGAAGCGACATATTGTCATAACCGCGATTATCTGGGCCATCCTCACGGCCATCGGCGAGGTCGGCGCGTTCGCCGACCTTTACCCGACGGTCGGCTCGCCGGAAGCCCAGGATTTCGACGACATTTTCAGGCTCCTCCTCTACATGGGCATCCCGGTGTTCACCTTCGTGATCGCCGTGCTCGTCTACGCGATGCTGGAGTTCAGGACCCGGGGCGACGGCCCGCCCGACAGCGACGGCCCGCCCTACAAGGGCACCGGGATGGTCCCGAAGGTCTGGCTGCTGGTGACCGGCGCGCTCGCCATCGTCGTGATGATCAACCCCGGATTGACCGGCCTGGCCAAGCTCCAGGACAACGGCGCCATGAAGCAGTACGGCTGGGGCGACCTCCAGGCGGAGCTCGTCATCCACGTGACCGGGCAGCAGTTCTCCTTCGGCTACGACTACCTGGATGAAGCCGGCGAGACGGTCGTGTCGCTTCCGCCGCTCCCGGACAACGAAATCGTAATCCCGATCGACACGAAGGTGAAGTTCGAAATCAACTCGGTCGACGTGCTCCACTCGTTCTGGATCCCGGCGTTCCGGATGAAGATCGACGCGGTCCCGGGGCGGACGACGTTCATCACGGTCGAGCCCAACGTCCTGGGCGACTACGCGACCGACTCCGCCTACCGGGTGCAGTGTGCGGAACTGTGCGGGCTGAACCACACAGACATGCGGACGCGGGTCAGGGTGGTTTCGCAGGCTGACTACCTGAAATGGATCGAAGAACAGAAGGCAGGGGGCAAGTAGGCCGAGATGTACGCAGCAACGACGGTTCTCGGCGGTACCGGCACAGGCCTCATAGGGTTCGTCCTTGGCCTCGGTTTCGCCATGCTCATGCGGCAACTCTTCGGGTACGACTCCCTCTGGGAACGGGACCTCAACCTCAGCGTAGGCTACGTGTTCGGCCTGGCCGGCTGGATCCTGGGCATAGGGATGTGGGGCCAGTGGGCCCGCGAATGGTTCGGGATGAAGACCTACGCCAGCGGCGCCACGGGCTGGCAGCGCTACTTCACCTTCTGCACCGACCACAAGGTCATCGGCATCCAGTACATGGTCTGGTTCGTCGTGGTCTTCCTCGTGGCCGGGCTGATGGCGATGCTGATGCGCGTCGAACTCGCCCAGAGCGGCATGCAGTTCTTCAACAACGACCAGTACAACGCGGTGATGAGCCTCCACGGCATCCTGATGGTGGCGGTCGCCATCGCGACGGTCATCGGCGGGTTCGGCAACTACATGGTCCCCTTGATGATCGGCGCCGACGACATGGCCTTCCCGCGGCTGAACGCGCTGAGCTTCTGGCTCGTCCCGCCGGTGGGCATCATGCTCCTGGCGACCCCGTTCCTCGGCGGCCTTGAAGCCGGCTGGACGGCCTACCCGCCGCTCGCCGTGCAAACCGAGAGCGCCCAGACGCTCTTCAACCTGGCGCTGATGACCTTCGGGCTTGTCTCCATCCTCGGCGGCCTGAACTTTATCGTCACCATCATCTACCTTCGCGCCGAAGGGATGACCTGGAGCCGGCTGCCGATCTTCGTCTGGGCGATGTTCCTGACGGCGATCCTCGCCCTCTTCTACACCCAGGGCATCTTCGTCGCCCTCTTCATGGTGCTCCTGGACCGCATGGCCGGCATGTCGTTCTTCGACCAGGCCAACGGCGGCGACCCGCTCCTCTACCAGCACGTCTTCTGGTTCTATTCCCACCCGGCCGTCTACATCATGGTGCTCCCGGGCTTCGGAGTGGCGCTGGAACTGCTGACCCACTTCTCACGCAAGCCGCTCTTCGCCTACCGGTACGCGGTGGGCGGGCTCATCGGCATCGTCGGCCTCAGCGGCGTCGTCTGGGCCCACCACATGTTCACCTCGGGCATGCCGAACTACCTCCACGCGCCGTTCCTGGTGGCGACGGAATTGATCTCGATCCCGACGGGCCTGGTCTTCCTCGCCGGCCTCGGGACGATCTGGATGGGCAGAGTCTGGCTGACCACCCCGATGCTCTTCGCCCTGGCGGTGCTCTTCAACTTCGCCAACGGCGGCGTGACGGGCATCTTCCTGGCCGACGTGCCGACGGACATCCAACTCCAGGACACCTACTTCGTGGTGGCGCATTTCCACTACACGATCGTCGGCGGCGAAATCTTCGCCCTCTTCGGCGGGATCTACTACTGGTTCCCGAAGATGACGGGGCGGATGTACAACGAACGCCTGGGCAAGTGGCACTTCTGGACGATGTTCATCTCCTTCAACGTGACCTTCTTCATCATGCACCTGCCGGGCATCCAGGGGATGAACCGCCGGATCGCGGACTACCCCGCCGAGTTCGACACCATCAACATGGTGATCAGCATCTCGGCCTTCGTCCTTGGGGCGAGCTTCCTCATCTTCGTCTACAACATCCTCCGGTCGTGGTTCCGGGGCCCGGTGGCGGAAGCGAACCCCTGGCGCGCGCGGACGCTGGAGTGGCAGACGACTTCTCCGCCACCCCACGACAACTTCGAAAGCCCGCCCGTCATCAAGGGCCACCCCTACGACTACGGCGTGCCGGGCTCGGTGCATGCGACCTTCCCGGGGATTGGGGCAGCCCACGCTCCCGCGGGTGGTGGCGGCGGCGGAGGTGGCAGCGGTGGCTAATCGCGGCGCGAACTTGGCCCGCCGCGCGGCCCGCGGCCCACTTCCCCCGAGGAGGAGCCTTTCGTGAACAAAGCAATGCAGCTGGGGATAATCATCGCCGTCATTCTCGCCGTGCTGACGGTGGTCGAATACATCTTCGCGGTGAACGTGAGTGACGTGAACGTCCGCTTCTTCGGCCTGACGGTTGCGGCGCTTGCGAAGGCAGCCCTCATCGTCTGGTACTTCATGCACTTCGGCCGCGTCTTCCGGCCTGGGGAGGCCCACTGATGGCTGTTGCCGCCCAAGCGATGCACCACAAGGGGCCGGACCGCACTGCGATCAACCGGGCCGGCCTCTGGCTCTTCTTCTTTTCCGAAAGCCTCATCTTCGCCCTCCTGCTCTCCTCGCGGTTCTTCCTTGAGGGGCTGAACATCCCTGAAAAACATGACGGCAGCGGCCAGGTCGTGGACCAGGGCCTCGGCCTCGCGATCACGGCGATCCTCCTCCTCAGTTCGGTGACCGCCTTCACGGGAGAGACCGCCCTGGAGCACGGCAGGAAGAGCCTGGGCCACTGGATGATCCTGGCGACGATCGTCCTCGGGCTCATCTTCGCCGGGGGCGTCGCCTACGAATGGAAGACAGCTCACTTCACCCGCGGTGAGGCCTTCGGGACGGTGTTCTTCACCATGACCGGCGTCCACGCTGCCCACGTGATGAGCGGCGTGATCATGCTCGGGCTGGTGTGGATCCGGGCGCTGCGCGGGAAGTACGACGAAAAGAACCACTGGCCGGTTTCCGGGGTGGTGATGTACTGGCACTTCGTGGACGTCGTCTGGGTGTTCTTCTACCCGGCGCTCTACCTGGTCTAAGCTGGAAGGGTGAAGGCAAGAATCCCGTCTGCGCTCGTCCGGGGGATGGCCTGGGTTGCGGTCTCGTTGGCCGCTTCCTGGGCCATCATGCTCGTCTGGTGGGCGCTGCTCTCGCCCTCGGCCCAGGCTTCCGACACGCTCGAAATCGTGATCCCCGAAGGCACGGCCGCGGCGGTCGCACAGGGGCGCCCGGCGCCGTTCATCCCCAAGTCGCTTTCGCTGGCGAAGGGCGGTTCGCTGCGGGTGATCAACAACGATGTGGTGGAGCACGATGTCGGCGGCTACCAGGTGGCCGCCGGCCGGACCGTGACTTTCGACGCGAAAGCCAACGCGGATGGCACCGTCTCCTGCTCGATCCACCCCTCGGGATACCTGTCGCTGGACCTCACCGAACGCCCCCCGCTCCTCTCCACGATCATCCCAACCTTGCTGCTCGGCCTGCCCGCCGGCATCGCCCTCGCCTTCGTCGTTGGCATCGCCGGCAAACTGAAGCTGGACGACGACGAACTGGTCCACATGGGCTGACGCCCCCGCCCCATCCGAACCGCGACCGGAAGGGAGCGGCCCCCGCCTCGCGTCAGCCTTCAACCTTTTCTCGTCGCCCGCCCCATCCGTTGACACGCCCCAGGCCAATCCGCCACCCTACCCCGCATGCCTAACGTTACTGCCAACGGAATCCAGATCGAGTACGATACCTTCGGGCCGCGCGACGCCGACCCGCTCCTCCTGGTCATGGGCCTCGGCGCCCAGATGATCGCCTGGGACGAAGAGTTCTGCGAGATGATCGCGGGGCAGGGCCACCACGTCATCCGCTTCGACAACCGCGACGTCGGCCTTTCGACGAAGTTCGACCACCTGGGGATGCCCGACATGCCCGCCATCTTCGCCGCCAGGGCGCAGGGCAAGCCCGTGGAGAACGCGCCCTATCTCCTCGACGACATGGCGGATGACGCCGCCGCCTTGCTCGGAGCCCTCGGGATTGAGCGTGCCCACATCGCCGGCGGGTCCATGGGCGGCATGATTGTCCAGGCGATGGCGATCCGGCACCCGAAACGCGTGGTTTCGATGACCTCGATCATGTCCACCACCGGCAACCCGGAACTGCCCCAGGCGACACCAGAGGCGATGGCGGTCCTCACCACCCCTGCCGCGGAAGACCGCGAAGGAGCGATCGCCCAGGGCGTGGCCTCCGCGAAAGTCATCGGCAGCACCGGATTCCCCTTCGACGAAGCGCGGGTCCGGGAGCGCACGGCGGCCGCCTACGACCGCTCCTTCTACCCCGCGGGGATGATGCGCCAGATGGCGGCGATCATGGCCTCCCCGAGCCGCAAGGAAGCGCTCCGCTCCGTGCGGGTGCCCTCCCTCGTCGTCCACGGCGACATCGACCCGCTGGTCTCGGTGGAAGGCGGCAAGGACACGGCCGAGGCGATCGCCGGCGCCGAACTGCTGATCATCGAAGGGATGGGGCACGACCTGCCGCGGGGCGCCTGGACCACGATCGTCGACGCGATGGCCAAGAACGCCGCCAGAGCCCGCTAACCGAACCGCGACCGGCAGGGAGCGGCGTCGCCCCGCGCCAGCTCTCACCACATCTCCTCTACCCACGGGCGACCACTCCGCCACTCCGTTACCCCGTTACTCCGTAACAGCGTCTACAGCACGTCCCGCGCCATCAGGTCCTCCACCGTTTCGCGGCGGACCATCACCCGCGCCTGCCCGTCCCGGACGGCGACGACGGGCGGTCGCGTCGCCATGTTGTAGTTGCTGGACATGGCGAGGTTGTAGGCGCCACTCGCCGGCAGACCCACGAGTTCGCCCGGCCGGAAGCGCGGCACCGCTGCGTCCTTGATCAGGATGTCGCCGCTTTCGCAGTACTTCCCGGCCAGCGTGATCGTCTCCTCGGGCGCCGCGAGCGGGCGGTCCACCGGGATCGCTTCGTACTTCGACCCGTAGATCGCCGGGCGGATGTTGTCGGCCATGCCCCCGTCGACCGAGACGAAGGTGCGGAGGCCGGGGATCTCCTTGCGCGCGCCGACCGTGTAGACGGCGACCATCGAGCGACCGACGAGTGCCCTGCCCGGCTCGATGTGGAGGGCAGGCTCGGGGAGGCGGTGCTCTTCGAGCCCCTTGCGGAGGGTGGTCACGAAGCGGTCGGCGTAGGCCGCGATGGGGGGGGCGTGTTGTTCGCGGTTGTAGGCCAGCGCGAACCCGCCGCCGGGGCTGTACTCCTTGAATTCGAAGCCGTGGGTGTCGCCCATCTGCGCCGCGAACCCGCACATCACCGCGTTCGCTTCTTCGTACGGTTCGACTTCGAAGATCGGCGAGCCGAGGTGGACGTGGAGGCCGCGGAGGTCCAGGTGCTTCGCATCCATCGCCAGTTTCACCGCGCGCTCTGCGTCCCCCGTGGCGATGGCGAACCCGAACTTGCTGTCGAGGACGCCGGTCGCGGTCTTTGCGTGGGTATGTGGGTCCACGTTCGGGGAGACGCGGAGGAGGATCGGCTGGTGGACGCCCGCTTCGGCCGCGATCGCTTCGAGCGTCTCGAGTTCGTAGAAGTTGTCGACCATCACCCGGCCGATGCCGGGGCCAGCGAGGGCCTCGCGCAGTTCCGCCGGGAGCTTGTTGTTGCCGTGGAAATAGAGCCTGGCGGCGGGCATCCCCCCGGCCCGCGCTGAAGCCAGTTCGCCGCCGCTGACCACGTCCATCCCCAACCCTTCTTCGGCAATGACCCGGGCGAGGCCCCGGCAGAGGAACGCCTTTGCCGCATAGGCGACGGTTACCTGGGGCCAGCGGCTTTCGAACGCTTCCCGGAATTCGCGGCAGGTGGCGCGGAAGTCGGCTTCGTCGAAAACGTAGAGCGGCGTCCCGAACCGCTCCGCCAGGTCCCGCAGGTCGCAGCCGCCGATGCTCAGCCGCCCGGCCGCGGAGATGGCGGCAGTGTGCGGCAGGACGTGGGCGTAGGGCAGGTCCGCCAGGGACGGGAAAGCGGGGAGGGGGGATGAGTCGGGCATGACTACAGGGTAGAGGACTTGGGACTTAGGACTGAATGCCTCAGTCTGCCGGGATTGCTTCGGCTTCGGCGAGCCAGGCCGCGGCCGAGGCGTCGGAAGGCATGCGCCAGTCGCCGCGTGGGGAGAGGGAGCCGCCCGAACCCACCTTCGGCGCGTCGGGGAGGCAGTCACGCTTGTACTGGGCGGCGAAGAATCGCGTGAGGAAGACAAGCAGCCAGCGCTTGATCTCGGCGAGGGTGTACTTGCCGTCGAAGGCGTGGAGGGCCATCCGCGCGATCCGCCGCGGGCCGAACCCGAAGCGGGTGAAAGAGTAGAGGAAGAAATCGTGGAGCTCGTAGGGCCCGACCACGTCTTCGGAGAACTGGACGATCTCCCCGTCGGCCGACGGGCGGAGCAGTTCCGGGCTGATCGGCGTGTCGAGGACGTCGGCCAGCGCCCGCGAGACAGGCCCGTCGTCCGCGAAGACGGTGTCGGCCGTCCAGCGGATGAGCCGGGAGACGAGCGTTTTCGGCACGCCCGCGTTCACCCCGTAGTGCGACATGTGGTCGCCGCCATAGGTCGTGAAGCCGAGCGCCAGTTCCGAGAGGTCGGAGGTGCCGAGGTCGATCCCCCCTTCCTTGCCGGCGACGGAAAAGAGGAGGAACTTGCGGGACCAGGCCTGGACGTTTTCGAAGGTGAGGTCCTCGACCGCGGCGTCGTGGCCGATGGCCGCGAAGACTTCCTCGGCGACCCGGCTGACCGGTATTTCCCGGAGCGTCACCCCCAGCGCTTCGGCGAGCGCGGTGGCGATGGCACGGGTGCGTTCGGAAGTGCCGAAGCCCGGCATCGTCACCGCAATCATCCGGCTGCGGGGCAGGCCAAGCTGGTCGAGGGCGCGGACGGCGACGAGCAGGGCGAGGGTGGAATCGCGGCCGCCCGAGAGCCCGAGGACGAGGTGCCGCCCCTTTTCGGGGAGGGCGGTGAGCCGCCGCGCGAGCGAGGTCGACATGATCTGGAAGATCTCTTCACAGCGTGCGTCCAGTTTCGCCGGGTCGGCGGGGGCGTAGGGGAAGGGGTCGACCTGGCGTTCGAGGCGCTCGTAGATGGCGCGCGGCCGGTGGTCTTCGACGGGCGGGAGGACGATGCGGCGCACGGGTTGGGCAAAGGCGGCGGCGTTCTGGCCCCAGGATGTCTGGCGCATGCGGTCGGCCTGGAGGGCGAGGATGTCGGCGTCGGTGATAGCGACACTGCCGCCGGTGCGGAAGCGCGGCGTCTGGGCGACAATCTCGCCGCGGTCGGCGATGATCCCGTGCCCATCCCAGGCGAGGTCGGCGGTGGATTCGCCGAAGCCGGCGGCGCTGTAGAGCTGGACCGCGAGGTTCTTCGCGGCGGACCCGCGGACGAGGTCGAGCCGGTATTCCCACTTGGCGACGGTGATGTTCGAAGCGGACAGGTTGGCGAGGACGGTGGCTCCCGCAAGCGCGGCGAGTGTCCCCGGCGGGACTGGCACCCAGATGTCTTCGCAGATGTCGGTGTGGAGGACGAACCCCGGCCGCCCCTCGATTTCGAAGAGGAGATCAGTCCCGAAGGGGACCGTCTCACCGAGGAGGGTCACCTCGTCCGTGGTCGCCTCTGCCGCCATCCGGAACCAGCGGAGTTCGTAGAATTCGCGGTAATTCGGCGGGTAGGCTTTCGGCGCGACGGCAACCGGCCGCCCGCCGTAGAGCGTCACCGCGCAGTTGAAGAGCGACCCGCCGGCCGCGAGGGGCATCCCCACGCAGACGGCCATGTCCCAGTCGCGGGTGGCGGCGGCGATGGCCGCGAGCGCGTCGATGGCGGCGCGCTGGAGGGTGTCCTGGAAGAAGAGGTCGCCGGCGGTGTAACCGGTCAGCCCCAATTCGGGGCAGACGGCGAGATGCGCGCCCGCGTCGTGTGCCTGGCGGAGGGAGTCGAGGTGGGCCGCCGTGTTGTAAGCGACGTCCGCGACACGTCCATCCGGCACGCATACGGCCACGCGCACGTAGCCGTGCGAGCGCACATCCATGAACGTTTCGTCCACGATGGCATGATACGTCATCCCGCCGGGGGGCGGCCGCGCCCGGACGTCCCCGGCGGAGACTCAGCGTGGACGCGGGCTACTGGACGACGTTCAGGAGTTCGGTTTCGCCGCGTTCGATCAGCGGTTCCATTTCTGCGAACCAGGCCGGGAAGGCGGGGTTGCTAAACGCCCTCGCCATCCCTGCTTGCCAGGCCCCGGCGTCGGCCCAGGTCATCTCCACGATGACGCGGAACATCGCCCCGGTGGCGTCCGTGAGGATGCGCTGCTCCCCGAAACCGAGTTCCGATGCGCTCATGATGGTGGGCAGGCGCTTGAAGATGCTGACGAGGGCATCGCCCTTCCCGTACTTGGCGTAGAAGACCTGGCGTTCGACGATCATGGTGGGTTGGCTCCTGGTGGTCTGAGATTGCTCCCCTTTATGTACCACAGGCAGTCAAGAACGTTACGCGGCGGTTCAGACGCGTTTCGCCGCCCAGCGCCCAAACGTGACGGCCATGAGCAGGGACGCCGCCCCCCAGAGGTAGCCGCCGATCACGTCGCTGGGCCAGTGGGCGCCGACGTAGACTCGGGCGGGGCCGGCGAGGAGGAGCAGGGCGACCACAGCCGCCTGGACCGCCATCGCCCACCACTTCGGGAGGAAGCTGGCTGCGAAAACCGCGATGATGCCGTAGACAAGGACGTCGCTGTAGACGTGGCCGCTGGGGAAGCCGTAGCTGTCGCGGAGGTAGTCGACCCGGATGCCGAAGTCCTCGGCGGGCCGAGGCGACCGGACGATGACCTTCAGCAGTTGGTCCCAGAAGCGAAGGAGGAGCCCGGCGGCGAGGGCGAAGAGGGCTTCCAGGCGGCGCCGTTTCGGGTGGCGGTGGGCCCAGGCGACGGCAGCCGCGATGGTGATCGCAGCGAGTTGCCATGGCCAGGTCCCGGCGGCGTTGACGATACCCGCGAAGTCCCCCATGCCCGGGGCGTCCTGGACGCGCCTGGTGAGCCAAACGTCGCCGGGCATGGGGGCGCCTGACGCCCCAACCCAGAGCGTCAGGGCCATCGCAACAAGCCCGCAGATCGCGGCGTAGCGGAGGAGCGGATTCTGGGGGGCGGGCCATCTCCGCCGCCGGCGCCGGTGCACCCGTCGCGAGCGTGTCACTTGAGCGGCCGCCTCGCCCACTCCTCCCAGGTCCCCCAGGCCAGCTTGTTGGAACCGTCGGCCCGGCGCAGGCCGATGTCGCGTAGGACGGAGGCCGCACCCTCGCGGGCGAAGGCGGGGTCGAGGGCGGCGGCCCAGGTGACGAGGCTGAAGTCCTGCTGTTCGGCTTCCCTGAGGAGACGGAGGAGGTAGGCGGCCTGATCTTCTTCGGTGCCGATGTTCACCGCGCCTTCCACGGGCATGGAGGAGTATCCGGCTTCGGAGATGAGGATTTCTCCCGGCGCCGGCCAGCGGGCGCGAAGCTGCGTGTAGTAGTCCGGCGGGACCTCGGCGGCGCTGCGAAGGTCCCCGAGGAACGGGTAGGTGCTGATCGCGAGGGCGTCCATCCGCCCCCGGAAGTAGTCGAGCACTTCCCAGTGGGGAGGGTGGGCGAGGCCGGAGCGGCCTTCCAGGTCTTCGAGCTGGAAAGTTGGGAAGACCTTGGTGGAGGGGTTGGCAGCCTTCGCTACCGCATACGCTTCGGCGTAAAGCGAGACGAACGCTTCGAACTGCGGCCGCGAACGTTCGTAGAGCATGTTGATCTCCACGCCGAGGGCCAGGTATTCGGGGCGGTAGTTCTTGACCACATACGCGGTGTAGGCGATGAACGCGTTCCGGAGGTCCCTGTCGAGGAAGCCCACCGCCGGGTCGACGCCCGCCGGCAGGTTGGCGATCCGGCTGCGCTGGACCACGCCGTCGGTCGGGTCGATGGCGAAGAAAAGGCCGAGGTTGCTGTACTGATCGAGGAGGGTGTTTTCCAGCCGGGTGTTTTCCGCGGTCTCCTTCGAAACCGTGCCGCCGGGCATGAAGTCCCCCCACGGCGGCGGCCGCTGGATGAGCAACACGTCGGCGTACTGGGCCGCGGTGGCGAAGGCGTTGACGTAGGCCTGGCCGGTGCGCTCGGGCGGCGTCGCGCTCAACCCCAACTGGAGGCTTCGTGGCTCACCCGCGGATGGTGGCCGGACGACCGTGGGGCCCGGAGCTGTGTCGTCACCGTCGTTTCCGCATGCGGCCAGCAAAAGGGCCAAGATCGCCAGCGCTGCTACAATCATCATTGCGGGGTTTGGCCGGTGGCGGCCGGGAGTCTTCATGCGAGCCACGTTCGTCGCGGCCGTGCTCCTCGGGCTGGTAGTGGGTGGCGTCATCGCCGGGATGCGGGCGTTCACCGGCGGCTCATCCGCGGTCGAACTCGCGCCGCCGGGAGCGACCCCGGAGCCCGGTTCCCCCGAGTCCGTCGCCCGCGAATGGGCTGCAAAGTGGAGCGCCGATGACCCGGCGGGGCTCTATGCTCTGCTTTCGCCCGAATCCCAACGTGCGCTCCCCCTCGACAAGTTCACCGCTGCCTACGACGCCTTCAGCCGGGAAACCACCCAGACAGCCGTGGCCGTCACGGTCGCCTCCGTGGGCGAAGCCCAGGCGACGCTCTCGGTGCGGCTTTCCACAGCCTATTTCGGGGACTTCGAATACACCATTGCGCTGGCCTTTACCCGGCCTGCCGGGAAGCCCCTCGTGGCATGGTCGCCCGAGGCCATCCACCCGGCGATGGTCGACGGCCGCTTCTTCAAGAGCGACGTCCAGCGGCCCAAACGCGGGACCATCTTCGACCGCAACGGCGCCCCCCTCGCCGAAACCCGCGACGTGCGGATGCTGGGGTTGAACCGGGCGGTCGTCGTCGACCGTGGGACGCTGACGGGCCTGTTGGTGGAATTTGGCTTCACCCGCGAACAGGTGGACGCTGCCTTCGACAGCAAGATCGCCCAGAACCAGCGGGTGACGGTCGGGTTCGTGCCCGACGAGAAGGTGGAGGCGGCGGTGGCGCTGATCCGGGTGCCCGGAGTCCTCGTCTTCTCCGAAACGCAGCGAGTCCACCCGCTCGGGGCTTCGGCTGCGCACGTTGCCGGCTACACCCGCGACCTCACCGCCGCCGAACTGAAGGAACGGAAAGGCAAGGGTTACCGGATCGGCGACCGCGTGGGCGCCGTCGGCCTCGAACGCACCATGGACGCGGTCCTCGCCGGGAAGCCGGGCGGCGAACTGCGGCTGGTCGACGCGAGCGGCTTCACGGTCGAGACCGTCGCCACGCTCGAATACGTTGCCGGCCGCAACGTCACGACCACGCTGGACTCCCGCGTGCTCCAGGTGGCCGCCGCCCGGCTGGGGTCGCGAGCGGGCGCGGCAGTGGTCATCGACCCCACGACCAACGCGATTCTCGCCCTCAACAGCTCGCCCGCCTACGACCCGGACGCCTTCGAACGCAACGACGCGGCCGCCCTCGCCGCGATCACGTCCGCCCCGGGGGCGCCGCTCACCAACCGCGCGACCGCCGGCCTCTATTCCGCCGGGTCTACCTTCAAGCTCGTCACCGGGGCCGCGGGGCTCAGCTCGGGGCTCTACCGGACGACCGACCAGATCTACTGCGGCGCCACCTGGGACGGGCTCGACCCGCCCCGCAAGAACTGGGAGGGGGCGCAGGGTCCGCTGACCATCGCCCTGGCCCTGATGCGCTCCTGCAACCCCGTGTTCTACGAAATCGCCCACAAGCTCTACAACGAAACGGACGGTGCCCTCTCGAAGATGGCCCGGGCCTTCGGTTTCGGCGCCGAGACCGGCGTCGTGGGCCTTGGCGAAGAGGCCGGGCTCGTCCCCGACGCGGAGTGGAAGCGGAAGACGAAGAACGAAGCCTGGTTCCCCGGCGACGAGGTGAACCTCGGGATCGGACAGGGTGCCCTCCTGATCACGCCGCTGCAGTTGGCCAACGCCTACAGTGCCTTCGTCTTCGGTTCGCTGCGGACCCCGGTCGTCCTCTCCACGGAGACAGCGAAGGACCGCGGTGCCATCCCCCTGACATCGGAACAGTTCGCCCACCTCCGCCAGGGGCTGAAGCTCGTGACCAGCGCCACCGGGACGGCCTCGGCGGCGTTCGCCAACGCGGGCTACACCGACTTCGCCGGCAAGTCCGGCACGGCGGAGGACGCGGGCGCCCAGCAGCACGTCCTCTTCGTCGCCTACCGCCCCGCCGCCGCCCCGCGAGCGGTCGCGGCCGTCGTCCTTGACGAAGGCCAGTCCGGTTCAGTCGAAGCCGGCCCCATCGCCCGCGACATCCTCCTCGCCGCCACGCGGTGAGGGGCTACGGTGGCGGCGGCAACGTCGGAGAGATCGCGAACGCCGCGGAGAGCCACTCTGGCGTGATGAGCCAGCGTTCATCTACGGCTTTCCAGAGATCGTTGTGGGGGCGATTCTTCCCCTCGCCATGCACAAGCCGCACGACCACCCCTTCGTCCTTCGCTATCTGGATCGCTGGCAGGAAGTCACTATCCCCTGTGACCACGACCGCCTCGTCAATCCGGTGCTTCGCGCTGAGCAGGACGATGTCTGTCGCTATCTGGCTATCGACGCGCTTTTGTTGATAGATCGGTCGACCGTCCGCCCGGGTCCCGCGAAATTCGAGCTTCCCAAGGCACACCTCCGTGCGAGGAATTCGTTCGAGGGCGTCGAGGAACTTCTGCATCGCCCCGAGTTGCTTCGACTCTTCGGCGGTGGGGTGTGCGGTCTGATAAGGGAGGCAGTGGTAGTAGTAAGCCCTGAGGAGATCCGACCCGCCGGTAAGGGCGGCGATGAACGCGGCGTAGTCGAGCTTGCCGAAAAGACCCATGTCGCGGAGTACGTAGTCGAGGTACCCGCCATCGATGAAGATCGCCGTTCGACCTGCCGAGGAATCGCCTCGCAAGAAAAAGCCCGACCTCGGAAGGCAAGCCTTCCAACGCCGGGGCGAATACGCGAACCAAGAGCCTAGGTACATTCTGCGCCGTCGCGGGCCGGATTACAAGCCCTACACCAGCCCCACGATCGCCGGCAGTGCCTCCCCGATCTGCCCCCGCACCAGCGCGTCGGCGTACTGGTCGTACGGTGTCTCCTGGGCGTTGATGATGACGAGGCGCGCGCCGGCGCGGAGGGCAGTCTCCGGAAGGAGGGCCACCGGGTAGACGGTGAGCGACGTCCCCACCGCGATGAAGACCTCCGCCTTCGCCGCCGCCCGCTCTGAACGCGCAGTGTCCTCCGGGACCAGGTTCTGGCCGAAGGAGATGGTCGCGCTTTTGAGGATGCCGTCGCAGGTCTTGCAGCGCGGGTCTTCGTCCCCGGCGCGGACGCGGTCGAGCACGCGTTCGATGGGGCCGCGGTCGCCGCAGCCGCCCATGCAGGTGAACTCGCGGATGTTGCCGTGGATCTCCACCAGCCGTCCGAGCGACGTCCCCGCTTTCACATGGAGCCCGTCGACGTTCTGGGTGACGAGCAGGTCGAGCTTCCCCTTCCGTTCCAGTTCGGCGATGGCGAGGTGGCCGGAGTTCGGTTGCGCTTCCCACATCCGGCTCTCAAGCCGGTTCTTCCACGAACGGACGCGCGCGTCGCGGTTGCTCATGTAGTGCTGGAGGGTGGCCAGCATCTCGGCGCCGGGGTTCTTGGTCCAGACGCCCTCGGGGCCGCGAAAGTCCGGGATGCCCGATTCCGTGGAGATGCCCGCGCCGGTGAGGACGACGGTGCTGCTCGAATCGCGCAGCCACGTCGCGATCCGGGCAGCTTCTTCCGGGGCGATGGCTGGCGGTTCGCCGCTCACCGGTACAGCGACTCCAACCGGATGACTACACCGGGGAGTGACGCGACCGGGACGTCGCCGCCCGTGTAGGTACGCTCGTCGTAGCCGCCGCCGGGTTGGCGGCGCCAGACCGTGAGGACGCGGTCGCAAGGATGGATGCGCCAGACTTCGAGGTCGCCGCGGCGGAGGTATTCGGGGATCTTCGCCTCCACGTCGTAGTCGCCAGTCGATGCGGACCAGACCTCGACGACAAGAGGCAGGGGCTCCGTGTAGGCTTCCAGCTCGCCGCGGCCTTCGCCCCAAGGCTTGAACAGCGAGGTGGGGATGACCATAACATCGGGGATGAAGTACTGGTCCCCGGCGCGCACCCGGCCCGAGTCCTGGGCGACCTGGAAGTCGTCTTCGTGAAGCTGGCGGATGAGTGCCGCCGCGAGGCTGCGGGCAACCCGGTTGTGTTCCTGGGTCATGGACGGCTTCCTCCGCGGGCGGCCGCAGACAAGCTCCCACTGGCCCTCAGGGTCTTCGAGCGCGAGCTGTTCGTAGGTGGCCTCGGTGACGGGCATCGCAGCGTTCCTCCCCGCCAGTCTACCACCGGCGCCGGGGCGTCATTGTGCCTTCCACTCGGGGTCGCGCTTTTCCCGGGCGGCTGCCATCCCCTCCCGGGCGTCTTCGGTGGCGCCGGCCACCCGGCGCATCGTCTCGCCGAACCGGATCGCCTCGGTGAAGGCGATCTGCTGGCCGCGCCACGCCACCTCTTTCGTCGCGCGCACAGCCAGGGGCGCCGACTTGCAGAGCCGGTCCGCCAGCGTCCGCGCCTCTTTCATCAGGTCGTCGTGGGGCACGACCTTCATCGCCAGGCCCATCTCCTTGGCCCGCTGGGCGTTCACGCGCTCGCCGATGAGGAGGAGTTCCATCGCGTTCTGCCAGCCGACCCGCCCCGGCATCCGCACCGCGCCCTGGATGGTGGGCACCCCGATCCGCACTTCGGGGAAGCCGAATTCGGCCCGCTCGCTGACGATCACGAAGTCGCAGGCGGCCACGAGGGTGACCGCGAAGCCGAGGCAGTAGCCGTTCACGGCTGCGATTGTGGGCTTCCAGACTTCCAGCCCACTTTCCAGCGAGGTCAGGCTCGGCGTCTCCCAGTGGGTGGTGCCCGCCGGCCGGGCAGCGCTCCGGAGGTCGGCCCCGGCGCTGAAGGCCCGCCCGGCCCCGGTGACGATTGCGACCCACGCTTCGTCGTCGTCGCGGAAGCGAACCCACGCGGCGTTCAGGTCTTCGCGCAGCTCCTGGTTGATGGCGTTGAGCGCTTCCGGGCGGTTATAGGTGATCGTGGCGACATGGCCGTCGCGTTCGTAGAGCACGGTGCCGGGCATTGGGCTATCCCTCGATTCCGGTGGCGCCGTTGGACGGCGGTGCCAGAGAGTTTAGCCGCCCGGGGCGTCCGGCGTCCGGCGTCCGGCGTCCGGCGTCCGGCGGCGACGGCAGGATCAGGACCACAGTACCCTGACCGCGAGGGAGGGAGCGGTGCTATCGGGCTGCGGACCCGGGTGGCGGGCTGTCGAGGGTCATACCGCCCGGCCGCGCAGCCGGTCCTCCGGTCCCGGCCGGGCCATCAGCACGTCCAGGATCTGCTGCCAGTAGCGGGAGAGGAGATATTGCCCCGCCAACGCCCCCGCCACCGCGATCAGGACGATCGTCCAGTCGGCCGGGTCCACGGGCTGGAAGTCGAAGAAGCTTCGGAGCCAGGGCGTATAGACCGTCGCCAGGAAGGCCGCGATCAGGATCGCTCCCAGGAACGAAGTCAGCACCGGGCGGGTGAGGCTCCGCCAGGACGCGCCTTCGAAGCCGAGCACCTCCACCATGAAGACGAGGCCAGTGATGCCGATAGTCAGCGACACCAGCGTCCGTGCCTCTTCGATGCTCTGGCCGAGCAGCCCCTCGACCAGCAGGTGGACGATGATCGCCGCGGCCGCCAGCGCGAACGATGCCGGCAGCGCGAAGCGGAGGACGTTCCGGGTGAAGTCCTTTCCGGCGTTCGGCGGCGGGATGCTGATCGAGATGAAGATCGCCGGGATGCCGAGTGTCAGCAGGGCGGTCAGCGACCCGTGCCGCGGGAGGAAGGGGAAGTCCAGGCCGAGCATGTTCGTCGCGACGATGAGGAGGTAGGCGTAGATGCTCTTGGCGAGGAACAGCTTGCTCAGCCGCGCCGAATTGCCGAGCACCGCGGTCGCTTCTTTTGCGCCCCGGATCAGCGCTTCGAAGGAGTCGTTCAGGAGCACGATCCCGGCGACGGCGCGGGCCGTGGCGGTGCCGGATGCCATGGCGACGGCGATGTCGGCGGCCCGCAGCGCCTGGACGTCGTTCGCTCCGTCTCCAACCATCGCCACGAAGTGCCCCTGCCCGCGGAGGGCCGTCACGATCCGCGCTTTGAGCGCCGGGGAGACGCGCCCGAAGATGCTGGCCGCTTCGACCGTTGGCACGAAGGCGTCCGGGTGCAGCGCTTCCAGGTCCGGGCCGGAGATGACGCCGCCCTTGAGCGTGATCCCGAGCTGCGAAAGCAACGCCGCCACCGTATGCGGGTTGTCGCCGCTGATCAGCTTCGGTTCGATCCCGAGGCGCTCCATCATCGCGAAGGCCTGGCGGACTTCGGGCCTGAGGACGTCGCCGAGCGTGATCAGCGCCAGCGGCCGCAGCCCGGCGAACGGTAGCCCCGGTTCGGGCATCGCCTGGACTTCGGCGAAGACGACGCCGCGGAGCCCGGCCTCGGCCGCGTTCTCGTACTCGACCATGAGGTCTGGCGCTGCGCCGCGTTCGTCCTCGCCCGTGGGGCCGATGACGGTTTCGGGCGCGCCCATGACGAAGATGCGCGATTCGCCCCCGAGTTCCAGCCGCAGTGCGCTCCAGCGGCGCTCCGAATTGAAGGGCACCCCGCCGTTCGCCATCGCCGCGTTCGTCTCCCGGGCGATGGCCTCGGCGATGGCGCCGCTGGTCTTGCTTTCGCCTGCCGTCGCGGCGGCGAAGGCGGCGAGCCACGGCCGCGCCGCTTCCTCCCCCGGGCGCCAGAGGATGTCGCGAAGGCTGAGGCGGTTCGCCGTGATCGTCCCCGTCTTGTCGAGGCAGATGACATCGGTGTAGTTCAGCGCTTCGACGGCGTTGATGTCCTGGACGATGGCCCCCGCACGGGAGACGCGGACCGCGCCCACGGCGAAGGCGACGGTCATCCCGAGGAGCAGCCCCACCGGCGCGACCGTGGTGACAGTCGCGGTCGTCGCCTTCAGGGCTTCCGTGAAGCCGCGGCCGCTCACGTCCTCCACGTTGTAGGAGATCATCAGGGCGGCGGCGAGGACGGCCGTCGCGGCCATCATCACCCGGAGGATGCGCTGGAAGCGGATCTGCAGCGGCGTCTTGCGCTTCACCAGTTCCCGGGCGTGGGCCGTCAGCTTCATCGCGTAGGCCTCGGCCCCCACCTGTTCGGCCATGTAGAAGCAGTCGCCGGCCATGCAGAAGCTCCCGGAACGGAGTTCGTCGCCGGGGGTTTTGCGGATCGAATCCGATTCGCCGGTGAGCAGCGATTCGTCGACTTCGGCGTTGCGAAGGACCACGTGGCCGTCGGCGACGACCTGGTCACCGGGCTTGAGGTGGACGAGGTCGCCCTGGACGACGTGCTCGGCGAGGATCGGCTGTTCCTGGCCGTCGCGGACGACCGTCGCGTGGGGGGCGGTCAGCGCGACCAGCTGGCGGAGCGTCCGAGTCGCCTTGATCTCCTGGATGGTGGAGATAGCGACGTTCGCGGCGACGACGATCCCAACGAAGGCGCCGTCGCGAAACTCACCGACGGCAAAAAGCGCCACGATCAGCGCCGCGAGGGTCACGTTGAAGAAGGTGACCGCGTTCGCGCGGATGACGTCGCCGTCGCTGCGCTGGCGGGTGGTGTCGGCGTTGCTGAGCCCCGCGGCAACGCGCGCCTGGGCCTCTGCGGTGGTCAGCCCGCGTGGAGCCGGCGGCGGTGGAGCCAGCGGTGCCGGCGGCCGTTCCGGCCGTGGCGCTTCGGGCGCCGTTGCCGCGGGTTCGAAGCCGGGGAGCGGGTGCGACATGAGACAAGCGTACGGGAGAACCGTGGCTGCGGCTGCCCCCCAGGCCCTCAGTCCTCAGTCCTCGACCCTCAGTCCTCACTCCAGTCCCCGACCCCTTACTATATAAAGGATGTATTGCTGCTCTTCGCCGGGGGCGCCATGCGCGCCGTAGTGCTTGCCGCCGGCGATGGCGGAAGGCTCGGCGCCCACACCACGGGCACCCCCAAGCCCCTCGTCTCGCTCGCCGGCCGGCCAATCATCGCCTACACGCTGGAAGCGCTCGCCGAAGCCGGTGTCAGCGAAGCGGTCATCGTCACCGGGTACCACGAGGCCCAGGTCCGGGCCGCCCTCGAAGACCACCCTCTGCCGATCCGCTTCGTCACCAACCCCCGCTACCACGAAGGCGCGGCACTCTCGCTGCGTGCCGCCCGCGAAGCCTGCGGCGGCGACCCCTTTCTCCTCGTCATGGCCGACCACGTCCTCTCCGCCGGGATCATCGCCACCCTCATCGCTGCCGAAGAGCGCGGCCACTCCTCCCTCCCCCCTCCCCCCTCCTCCCTCCCTTCGTATGTGGCCGCCGACTTCCACCCGCGCGAAGCCGCCTATGCCGAAGAGGCGACGAAGCTGGCCGTGGCCGTCGATGGCCGGGTGACCGCGATCGGCAAGCACCTCGAACGCTGGGACGCTCTCGATGCTGGCGCCTTCGCCTGCAGCCCCGCCGCCTGGGATGCGCTCGACGCCCTGCCCGAAGACAGCGAACTCAGCCCCGTCTTCGCCGCCCTCGCGGCGAAGGGCGCGTTGCTCGCCACCGACATCTCCGGCCAGTTCTGGTACGACATCGACACCCCGGACGACCTCGCGACGGCGGAGTCGCTGGTGGCGGCGGCGGCGCGATGAGCTACGACGGCCCCGTCTCCCGCTACCTGAACCGCCCCCTCAGCCGGCCGCTGGCCCGCGCCGCCGGGCACACGCCGCTGACGCCGAACCTCGTGACCTCCGCGACGCTCCTCCTGGCCGTGGCCGCCGCGGCGATGGTCGCCGCCGGCTGGAACATCGCCGGCGGCATCGCCATCCAGGCCGTCAGCGTCGCCGATGGCGTCGATGGCGACCTCGCCCGGCTCAAGGGCATGACCACCCGCTTCGGCGCCGTCTTCGATGCCGTCACCGACCGCTACGCCGACGCCGCCATCATCGCCGGGATGACCATCTACGCCGCCCGCTTCGAAGACTTCGCCCGCCCGGAGACGGCAGGGGTGTTCGCGCTCGCCGGGGCGCTGGCGGTCAGTTACAGCCGGGCCCGGATCGAAGCCTCCCTCGGCGCCGCAAACGACGCCCCGCTCTTCTTCGGCGCCACCCGCGACGTCCGTTCCCTGATCGCCGCCGTGGGCGCGGTCACCGGCCAATGCTACTGGACGCTCATCATCCTCGGCGCGCTCTCCTCGGCCACCGTCCTCTGGCGCCTCCTCTACCTCCGCGCCAAAGGCATCGGCCGCCGCCCTTACTGATCCCCACCGCCATCCGAACCGCGACCGGGAGGGAGCGTCGTTTCCTCAGATCTCTCCTCATCTCCTCCGTCAGCCCTCGACGCCCTCCTGATCCCTGACCCCCGACCCCTGATCCCCGATCCCTGATCCCTGACCCCTGATCCCCGATCCCTGATCCTTAGCCCGCCGCTCCGTATCCTCGACGAGTGAGGCATCTTGGCCTGCGGGAATGGGTGGCGCTGGCGGCGCTGGTGGTGGCGGTTGTCATCGCCGCGTTCTACCTTCGCCCCGACCCGGCTGGCACCGAGGTGGCGCCGCTGCCCACCCGCACCGCCACCCCCCGCCCCACCGTCGCCCCCACCGCCACCCCGCTGCCGCCAACCCCATCGCCGACAGCGACGCCCGTGCCCGTGCCCCTGGCGAAAGAGTCGGCGGCCCAGTGGACCGTCGTTTTCTACCGGATCATGCCCGACGGCAGGCAAGTGGAAGCGGCCTCGGCCACCGTCGCCACCCTCGACATCGACATCCCCGGCGCGCCATTCGGCGACGTCCCCGACGGCCAGTGGAAGGTCTCGGCGTTCGCCCGGCTCACCGCCAGCCCCGGCTACTACCAGGCCCGGATGGCCTATCGCGGCGCGATCACGGTGACGGTCAACGATGTGGTGGTCGCCACCGCCACCGGCGAGGGCCAGCTCCGCCCCGCCTTCCCCATCGACCCCGCCACCAAGATCCTCATCGAAGTCACCGACGGCGACGGCCCCACCCGCCTGAGGTGGGAGTAGCCACACCCATCCGAACCGCGACCGGCAGGGAGCGGCCATCGCCGGCGCGGCACCCACTCCCATCCGCCCGCGGCTATTGCCCATCCGTCACGTAGCGGCACGCCAGCCCAGTGCTCTCCTCCGTCCACAGGTATCGCGTGCTCCCATGCTGCGACCACACCCGTTGGCCCCTTTCCCGCTCTCCCGCACCCACCAGTGCCCGCGTCGACCACGACTTGAACGACCCCATCACGAGCTCAGGCAGTTCGCCAGCGCGCACGACGAGGTGGACATGCTCGGTTCGGACGTTCAGCGCAAGCAGATCCCAGCCCGCGTGGCTGCAGCGCTCCCGGATCGCTTCGGCGACGATGGCGCGGTCATGGTCGCCCAGGGCTGCGGGGGGCTGGCGGAGGCGCCCGGCGGCCAGCTGTTCCCGGCGTGGACCTGGGGGCAGCGGCTCGGTTCCGGGGACGTTGTGTGTGTGGTCGACTGAGCCGCGCGCGTCACCGTGCAGCCAGGTGCCGTAGCACCGGAAGGTGATGAAGTAGGCGAACGGGATCCCGGGCTCGGGACGAGGGAGTGGGGGCACGCGGCGGATGGTAGCCGATCGCGGCGGGGGAATGCGTGCGGCGGCGGTGGCCGCTCCCTGCCGGTCGCGGTTCGGATGGGAGTGGGCCGCCCACTCCTCCCTCCTCCCTCCTCCCTCCTCCCTTCCTTTACCTTGTTAACCCCCAGCCCCTTTCCTGCGTTCTAACCCCTGTAAGGCACGACTCTGCCCAGCGGCAGCCGTGTCTTTTCGAGGGTTTTCCCTCAGACGGGAGCATTGACCTTACATGGCGGCCACAGTACCGTTCAGCAAGCTTTACGAAGTGTGCCGCGCATGTCTGCGGGGTTTGATCAACCCCGTTATCTCCGGAGGTCACTTGTCCTACTTCGGCTTCCACCGTGGCCCCAACACCGGGGCATGGTTCTTTTCCCGGACGCCCGTTCAACCGGGTTCCCTTTCTCTTGAGAGGGAACCCGTCTTTATGTTGAGCGGGACGGCGAAGCACACATCCATCCCCGCTGGAAAGGAGGGTTCTGCCGTCCTGGTCGCGTAGTTCCCTGGCGCCGCCCGCCGGCCAACCCCGGCAGGCAGAGTGGGAAACCGCAGGACTTCATTGAATCCATCCGCAAACCAGAGGGAAAGCCCGGACCCGCCCGGACCCAGCGCCGGGGAACGGCGGACGACGAGCGGGCGACCTCACAGACAACGGCAAGGGACCCGGCCAGGTCCCGCGCAGTTCGCCCGCAGATCCGGGCGAGTCCGGATTCCGACAGCCGCCCCACCATAGGCGGCCCAACCAGCAGGAAAGGGACAGGACAGGGAAGCTCCCGGGGCACATCGCCCCACCTTCCATGGGCCGTCCCTCACATTGACTGGAGAGGTAAGTAGATTTGAGTAAGCAAGCCATCCAGGCTGCAAAGCAGCGGAAGCGCTGGCTCCTGCTGCCGGCCATCATGGCCGTGGCCCTGGCCGTCATCGGAGGCAACTATCTTGCTTCCGGCGATGCCCAGGCCAGCGCCAAGCCAGGCACAGTTGCCGGCCTCACGGCCACCGAACAAGCACCCTCCGGGCCGATTCAGGCCTCGCACGTGCCCAACCCCGACATCTTCCATCTCACCCCCTTCGGGGGCGGGGCCGGCGACCACATCGCCAACAACCTCATCGGCTACATGCACCAGGTCTGTGCCCGGGACCTCACCGTCGACGGCATCTGGCCGGCGTTTGGCACCGCGGGCGGTCTCAACTGGAAGATCGTCGACGCCAACAACAACGGCGACCCGAACGTCCTGGGCGACACCACCAACACCAACACCAACTGCAGCGGCGACGGCGACCAATGGCCGGACTCGCTCCTGACCTACTACTCGTCCACCCCCGGTGAGCAGTTCATCACCCTCGTCAACGACGCGGGCTCGCTCATGTACGACGCCGGTGGCGCCGTGGACGCCCCGGAGTACGTCCCGGCCCCGCTCATCAAGGAGTGGAACGTCCTCGAGCCGACCGTCATCCGGACCGGCACGAGCGAAACCTCGACCGACGTCACCGACGGCAGTGCCACCCAGGGCGTCGTCTGGGACGACTACCGGGAAGAGTACGTCTCCATCACCAGCACGGTGATCTACGAACACGTCCATGGCTCGCACAACGACGGCAGCCCCGGCGGCTGGCACGGCGAGATCATCGGCGCGCAAGTGACCATCATCGCCGGCGGCACCTGCGGCGTTGTCCAGATCGACGGGCCGCTGCTCGCGAACGGCAACCCGGACTTCGCCATCGGTACGCAGTACCTGAATCCGGGCCAATCCATCACCCTGATCAGCACTGGTGTGCCGTTCAAGATCAGCATCTTCGCCAACAACTGCTACAACGGCAACGGCGACTACACCACCGTCACCATCATGACGGCCTACGACAACGACCTCGGCTCGACCCAGCCCGGCGGCGACACGGAAACCTACCGCGTCGACTACGTGGCTACCCCGCCGACGAACAAGCAGCCGCTCCTCGCCTGGGCGGGCCAGCGGGTCGTGCTTGAGCACGACTGGCACAGCCCGGACAACGAGTGCCGCTGGCGGAGCATAGACGAAGTCCTCACCAACGGGGACGGCGAGGACGAAGAGTTCATCGTCCAGTACGTCAAGCAGAACGGCCCCGGCAGCTTCACCAGCGGCGTCTGGGGCGACGTTTACGAGGAAGACACCCAGATCGAGGCGAATAACGCCTGGGTGCTCGTCGACGACGGCGACGAAGGCGACGACGACTCGGATTCGAGCGAAGGCTGCATCAGCCGCGTGATCTACGAGTCGCAGGACCCCGGCGAAGTCGACGTTGTCGCTTTCGTCGTGAACTGCATGAATATCTCCATCGAAGACGGGTGCGACGACTCGGACGACGAAGACCCTGGCGCCATCAGCCAGCAGGTCCCCTTCCTCATCTACTTCATGAAGATCGAGGACGTGAAGGTCGGGATCGTGCCCGGCACTTTCAATGCCCATAACAACGGCAGCGACAAAGGCGCGGTCTTCAGCAACGCCAACCCGTGGAACACCGCCACGGACGTGACCTCGCAGACCTCGAACGTCTCCGCTGACGTCCTTATCCGAGCCCGCGTCCGCGGCTGGTTCGTGAACTCGAACCCGTCCGGCCGCGCCGCCATCCCC
The DNA here is from genome assembly GCA_964438865.1 of uncultured Anaerolineaceae bacterium. GTDB lineage: Bacteria > Chloroflexota > Dehalococcoidia > Tepidiformales > Tepidiformaceae. The sequence goes on from CAYTMI010000008.1 coordinate 84,864, forward strand.
GGCAACCCCGACCTCGGCCTCGACGGCCGCCCGGCGGACCGCTGGATCATGCCAGACGACTGGCGGACTCTCGCCGGCGGCGTCCTCGCCGAAGAGTTCCGCCCGAACTACGACATCATGTTCGCCCCCGACAGCGGCTTCGCCTGCACCACCACGTCGAGCACCGGTGTGGTCAGTCTGACCCCCGAATCCTGCCTCTCCGCGGTCGGCCAGGGCATCAACGCCGTCAAGACACTCCCGGGCATCAGGCACAGCTACGTCCAGGGGCCCTTCAGCCTCCTCGACGACGCCACGCCGTTCCTCGGCAGCACCACAACCTTTGCCCCGTCCCACGCCCCCCGCAACGACGGCAGCGGGGACAACGACAACACCCGCAACACCATCCTCCCGGATGGCCGCGTGGACCGGTGGGACGCGCCGATGCCTCCCGCGCTCATGACCTTCCGCCTCACCGGCTCCGGCTTCCTCGTCGCGGCCCCGAAGGCGAACGTCTACAGCGCTGGCACCAACGCCTTCTACACCAGCAACATCCCGGCCGAACCCGGTATCCGCAAGCTGAACTCCGATGGCTCCGGCTATCTGATCAGCAGTTGGGACCTGGGTACGCCGTACGCCTTCTGGTCCGCCGTCAAGACCGGCAGCGCTGTCTACAGCGCCGCTGGCGCAGACGCGGCCAAGACCACCGCCTCGGCCTCCAAGGTCGCGACCGGCGGTTGGACCCAGATCGGTGTCTACAGCGACAACCACGGTGAGTCCATGGTCATCGTCAATGGCGATGCCGGCCTCACCCTGTCCGGCTGCAGCGACGCCGCGAGCAAGACGAACAACGGTATCGTTTCGCTCACCGGCGCCTTCTGCGAAAAGAACGACGCCGTCGGTTCCAGCACGGTCAACGCCGTCGCGGACTACCCGGACAAGCGCAAGCATGCCCCGGTACTCTCCAACGACGTGACCGTCAACTGGACCTGGGGCGGCATCAAGCAGGTCGACATCGTCGACGGCGAAGCCCCCCTCTTCAAGTACATCGTCTTCACGGTCACCGACCGCGATGGCTTCTGCACCGTCCCGGCGGGGGCCACCAGCCTCCACCCGGTGAACGGCGAAGCCCCTGACTTCGCGATCGACGCCGGCGAAGGCCGCATCATCCTCACCTCCAACGGCGCCCCGACCTCGCGGTCGACGGCCCTCGGTGTGCCGGTGTACGACACCGCGGCGACTGGCGAAGCACGGGACAAGGGTTCGGCGGTTGGCTGCCAGGCCTGGATCAAGGTCAGCAACAGCCTCCTCGGCGTCCTCAACGTCCTCATCATCGCCTATGACCCCGAAGGCACCGTGACCTTCGACCGGATCGTGGACTTCAACACCACGGCCTCCTACAACCTCACCTTCCGCTGGTCACTCGTGACCTGGACGGGTGCGAACAACATGGCGGTCGCCGATGCCCTTGGCTCGGCTGCTGCCCAGGTGACCGCTGTCTACGGTTGGAAGCAGGCGACCCAGGAATGGCTCGGCTGGTTCCCCGGCACGGCAGCCCCCGGCGCCATCGACCTGACGGCGCTCACGAACGGTGCCGCCTACTGGGTTGCCATTGATGGCGACCCGGCAAGCGTCCTTTGGACCTGGACGACGAACGTCAACTAAGCACTCCTCCCTCCTCCCTCCTCCCTCCTCCCGGGGGGAGGAGGTGAAGGGGGCGGTGCGAACAGACGCGAGTCGAAAGGAATGGAGCAAACACGCATGAACGTACGCAAATTGCTGGCCGGAAGCGTGGCTGTGGTCCTTGGTGCTCTGCTTTTGGGGCTCAGCGGGTTCAACGCCCGTGAAGTTTCCGCAGAGACGCCCCCTGCTCCTCCCGCCCGGTTCACGGGGACGGTGAAGGTGGATGGGGCGGCCGTGGCCGCCGGCACGCTGATCGAGGCCCGCATTGCCGGGGCGACCTGTGGGGCGACGACGACATTCATGTCGGGCGCCGCCGCACGGTACGTCCTGGACTCGCCGGCCGACCAGCCAGGCGCTGCAGGGTGTGGCGCCGAAGGCAAGGTCGTCAGCTTCTACATCGGTGGCAAACTGGCCGCCGAGACGGGGAGCTGGCTGAACTATCAACTGAATCTCGTGGACCTCACCTATGTGACGCCCACGCCGACCCCTACCGCGACAGCGACGACGACAGCGGTGCCGACGACCCCGTCGGCGACACCGAAGCCGCCATCGACCGGTAGTGGGACGGAAAGCGGGAGCAGCGCAGCGACGATGCTGTTTGCGGCGCTTGGTCTCGGGGCCCTGGCCTTTGGGATGGGTGGCGTTGTAGCCGCCCGCCGCAGCCGCTAGTCAGACATCGTCGCCCATGCCGTGTGGGGCAACCCATGCGGCGCCAACCAGCATCAGAGAGAGCAAGGAGGAGCAGGCAGGCAGAGACGGGGCGACCCGGGCTGAGTGCCTTCCTCCTCCTCGCTCACCTTGACTGGAGAGGTAAGTAGATTTGAGTAAGCAAGCCATCCAGGCTGCAAAGCAGCGGAAGCGCTGGCTCCTGCTGCCCGCCTTCCTCGTAATGGCCGTCGTCGTGCTCGGTGGCAACTGGTTTGCCAGCGACACCGCGAAGGCCGATGTGACGGCCGCCGACTACGACATGTTGGGCCCCTACCCGACAGCCGCGGACGCTCTCGCCGGCACCAACCTTGAGGCCGGCCCCCTTGTGGGCGGCACCACGCACTTCTGGCTGATGAACGGCGGCGCGCTCACGCAACCGACGGCGGGCGTGCTGGACGTAACCATTACGGTTCCGTCGCCCCTAACCATCACCAGCGTGTCCCCGACCACCGGCCCGACGCCTAGCTGTGGCTCTACCGGTGGGGCGACGATCACCTGTTCCTATCCTGCGAACATGGCAATCGGCACGAACTTCGACATCGTTGTCGGGACGCTCCTGCCGCAGGACATGAACGGGACCATCGCCCAGGACTCGGTCACGGTCAGCGCCAACGACGCAGGCGCCCAAACCGCTGTAACCGGGACCCTGGCGGCCCCAACCGGCGCCATCACGGTGACGCCCGGGGTTGTCAACAGTGGTGAGTTCACCTACACCAAGGTTGCGAACCAGAATGTCGCTGGGCTCATCGTGGGCAATACAGCCTCATTCACGATTACCGTGACCAACAACAGCGGCCAGGCGGTTGACCTGTCCCTTACGGACTCCGTCAGCACAGCCCTGGACGTGACGAACTGGAGCGAGAACGGGGCGGGCACGTGCGCGCCGACCAGTACGCCCGCCAGCCAGAACGCGTTCACCTGTAGCGAAATCAGCCTGGCCAACGGTGCAACGGTGACGTTCACCATCAGCCTGACTGTTCTCACGTGGGACCCCGCGAGCTGCGCGCTGGGCACTTTCGGGTCCATCGGCAACACCGCGTACCTGTCTATTGACGGCGCGGACACCGACAACACCTACGAGATCTCGAACTGGGCGGCCAGTGACAGTCTCGAGATGGCCTGCCTCGGCACTCAGGGGGCGACCCCGGACTTCTATCACCTCGACCCCTTCGGGGACCCTGATTACAGCCAGGACGTCAACAACAACCTGATCGGCTGGGTCCACGAAATGTGCGCCGAAGACCTGACGGTGGACGGCATCTGGCCGAACGCCGGCGCCGCGACCGCTTTTGACCCGACCTCGCAGCAGCAGGCTCCCGCGACGCTCATGTTCAAGGTCATCAACGCCAACCAGGTCGGCAACCCGAACATGCAGGCCATCCAGGCCTCGCCGTTCGTCGACTGCGACGGAGAGGAGACTGGCCTCCTCAACGACTCGCTCCTGACGTGGTACTCCACGGAACCGGGCGACCAGTTCATCACCATCGTCAACGACGGTGGCAGCACCTACTTTGACTACAACGGCCTCGTCGAACCCGGCCAGGGCTCGATTGACCCGCTGATCAAGGAATGGAACGTCCTTGAGCCGACGCTCATCCTGGCCGGCCGCGCGGAAGGTACTACCGACCTCGACGGCGCGACCCTCACCAACAACGTCTTCTGGCGCCAGATCTCGGGCCAGTTCGAGTCCATGGCTCCGACGACCGTCTACGAACATGTCCACGGGACCCATCGCGAACGCAACGGCACCATCTTCCATGGTGATGTCATCGGCGCGGTGGTGAACTTCAGCGTCAGCGGCACCTGCGGCCACGTCCACGTCGGCGGCGTCGACCAGGCGCTCGACATGGGCCAGAACCCGCTGACCGGGCATGAGTCTCTCGACCCGGGCGACAACGTGTCGCTGATCACGGTCGGCGTGCCGATCCTAATCAGCATCGAGGCCGACGGCTGCCGCCAGGGCAACGGCGACTACACGTTGGTGACGATCACCACCGACTACTTCGGTCCTATCGGTTCGACTCAGCCCGACGGGGACACGGAAACCATCCGCGTCAACTACAAGCTCGCGCCTCCGACCAACAAGCAGCCTCTGGTTGCCTGGGCGGGCCAGCGCGTGGTCCTTGAGCACAACTGGGTGGACCCGGACGGCCTCTGCGTCTGGAACCTGCTCAGCGTCTTCACCGGCGGCCAGTTCGAGGAGTTCAGCGGCTTCTTCACCCGCTACGTGAAGCAGAACGGCCCCGGCAGTTTCATCGGCTCGATGCCGCTGAACTTCGGCGGGATGGGCACGGTGACGGTGGACTCCACCGTGCCGGCCAGCGTTCTCAGCACGTTCCTCTTCGGCGGGGTGGTCAACGCCACCGCCGACGAAGCGACGACGTTCTCGTTCGACGAAGGCTTCTTCCGCAACGGCAACCTCAACGTGCCGGCGGAACTGGGGGACGCGTTCACGCAAGAGGGCATCAGCAACATCTACCCGAACGCCGATTGCGTGAGCCGCGCGCTCTACGAGTCGCAGGACGAGGGCGAAGTTGACATCAGCTCGTTCATCGTCGTCCCGCAGGTGAGCTTCATCGACCTCATCTTCGGCGGCGGCTTCGACTTCCACAACGCGACGCCTGTCAGCCAGCAGGTGCCGTTCCTCATCTATTACATGAAGCTCGAGAGCCTCAGCCTCGGCCGCGTTGCGGGCGTCTTTGACGGCCACAACAACGGCGATGCCAAGTATGGCCGCTTCAGCAACACCAACCCGTGGGACACCGCGAGCGACACCACCAGTGGCAGCTCGAACGTCTCCGCGGACGTCCTCCTCCGCGCTCGCGTCAAGGGCTGGTTCACCACCACCACCCCGACCGGCCGCGCGGCTGTCCCCGGCACCGCCACCACGACTGGCCTCCCGGCCGGCCGCTGGGTGATGCCGGACGACTGGGAGCTCCTCGCCGGCGTTCTGGCGGAAACCTACCGCCCGAACTACGACATCATGTTCGCCCCGGACAGCGGCTTCTCCTGTTCCACGACAGACAGCGCTGGTGACCTGGACACGAACAGGGATGTCGACGCCGAGAACTGCACGTCGGCTGGCGGGCAGGGCGCGGCCGCCGCTGGTACGACGACTCTGACCCACGCCCACGTCCAGGGTCCGTTCAGCTTGCTGGACAACCCCGGTACGTTCCTCGGGCCGGACCTGTTCTTCACGCCCTACGTGGGCAGCCTCGCTCCCTACAACCCGGTGATGGGCTGGGTCAAGGACCCGCCGTTGCTGTTCCTGTTCCGCAACACCATCCTCCCGGATGGCGACGTGGACCTGTGGGACGCTCCGATGCCTCCGGCGCTCGTCTACTTCAACCTGGCGGGCTCTGGCTTCATCAAGGGAGCCCCGAAGGCCAACGTCTATAGCACGGGCACCAACCCGTTCTACACCTCCAACATCCCCGCTGAGCCGTGGATCACCATGCTCAACAGCGATGGCGAAGGCTACCGGATCAACTCCTGGGCCGCGGGCGCACCCTACGCCTTCTGGGACGAGGTCGCGGTCGGTAGCGCTGTCTACAGCGCCGCCGGTTCTGACTCCGCCAAGACCACCGCTTCGGCGGCCAAGGTCCTGACCAGTGGCTGGACCAACATCGCTGTCTACAGCGACAACCACGGCGAGGCCATGGCCATCGTCAACGGCGACGCCGGCCTCACCATGAGCGCCTGCGACACCACCAGTAACGCTGCCCAGGGCATCGTCAGCATCGTTGGCTACTACTGCGAGAACGGCGACCTCGTCGGCTCCAGCACGGTCAGCGCGGTTGCCGACTACCCTGACAAGCGAAAGAGCGCTCCGGTTGCGTCCAACTCGGTCTCGATCGATTGGACCTGGGGTGGCATCAAGGTCGTCGACGTCCTCGCGGGCGAAGACGAGCAGTTCAGCTACGTCGTCTTCACAGTCACCGACCGTGATGGGTTCTGCGCCGCTGGCAAGAGCCTCCACCCGGTGAACGGCGAAGTCGTTGACTTCATCATCGACGCCGGCGACGGCATCATCGTGGCCCGCAGCGACGGGCGCCCGACCCTCGGCGCGCTCGAAGCCTCGGTCCCGGTGTTCGACACCGGTGCGGTGACAACGGAACTCGGTACCCGCGGCGGCTGCCAGGCCTGGATTAAGGTCAGCAACAGCCTCCTCGGCGTACTCAACGTCCTCATCGTGGCCTACGATCCTGAAGGCACTGTGACCTTCGACCGGATCGTGGACTTCTCGAGCACCGCTTCCTACTCGCTCAAGTTCCGGTGGTCACTGGTCACCTGGACAGGCGCGAACAACATCCCCGTCAACGATGCGCTCAGTGGTACTGGCGCGAATGCTGGCGGGACGAACGTCAAGAGCCGCGTGACGGCCGTGTACGGTTGGAACCAGGCCGCCCAGGAATGGATGGCGTGGTTCCCGAATACCGGAGTCCCGGGCGCGGTCGACCTGCAGACGCTGGTTAACGGTGCTGCATACTGGGTGGCGATCACCTCTGGGGCCGATGTCACCTGGACCTGGAAGACCAACGTGAACTAACCCCTCACAAAGCCTTCCTCCCTCCTCCCTCCTCCTCCTCCCTCGGGCGGAAGGGGAGGAGAGGGGGGAGATGAGGCTGAGGGGTTGCCCCACACTGGCCGTAAGACAGGAATTGGAGCAAGCACGCATGACCAACGCACGGAAATTGCTGGCCGCAAGCGTGGCAGTGGTCCTCGGCGCCGTACTGTTCGGGCTGAGCGGGTTTAGTGCCCGTGAAGCATCGGCAGAGACGCCCCCCGCCCCGCCAGCCCGGTTTACCGGGACGGTGACGGTGGATGGGGCGGCCGTGACCGCCGGCACGCTGATCGAGGCCCGCATCGACGGGGCGACCTGTGGAGTGACAACGACATTCATGTCAGGGTCATCCGCACGGTACGTCCTTGATTCGCCGGCCGACCAGCCGGGCGCTGCAGGGTGTGGCGCCGAAGGCAAGGTCGTCAGTTTCTACATCGGTGGCAAGAAAGCCGCCGAGACGGGGAGCTGGCTGAACTATCAACTGAATCTCGTGGACCTCACCTATGTGACGCCCACGCCGACTCCTACCTCGACCGCGACCGCGGTGCCGACGACTCCGTCGGCGACGCCGAAGCCGCCATCGACCGGTAGTGGGACGGAAAGCGGGAGCAGCGCAGCGACAATGTTGTTTGCGGCGCTTGGTCTCGGGGCCCTGGCCTTTGGGATGGGTGGCGTCCTCGCCGCCCGCCGCAGCCGCTAGAGCCGCAGCCCTTAGTTCCGGTTCATTCCTGCAGGGCGGAGGAGAGTCCAAAAGGTCGCTCCTCCGCCCTGTCCCATTTCCGCCGATCGCCGATCATCTGGTAAAGCACCTGGCAGCGGCGGCGTGACCAACGCGCCGGATGCGGGCACAATCGATAGCTCGGGGCAGTTACCGCTACGTCTCCGGGGTGGTGTTGAACGGAGGGCTTCACGTGAACGGCTTCATGTTCGAAATTCGAATGAACATCCACACCCAGGGGGACGGGAGCTTGCTGGCCACCAGTCCGGACCTGCCGATGGTTGTCGCGGCGCGCTCTCTCGATGAGCTGGAGGCCCGCGTTGCCGAGACCGTGCGAGCGATTCGCGGCCACCTTGCGTCCTTGGGGGAGAACGCCGCTATCACCTATCTGCGCGCGCAGGGGGTTGAGGTCCGCCGGGTCGGGACAACGAACGGGGAGCAGGAGATGAGAATTCCTGTGCTTGTCGGTGGATGAGACCCTCCCCGCGGCGGCGTGGAGCAAGATCTTGGAAGAGCTCGGCTATTCGAACCCACTCGGCAGCGGACCGGAAGAAATAGTGTTTGTCAGCTCTGGGCGGATCTCGGGCCCGAAGGCGATCTACTTCAACCTTGGCGACGCCGAGACCATCGAGGTGCGTCTGATCGTCGACTATCTGCTGGAACACGGTCTGGACGAGGACGCGCTACGCGACGCGGTCGCCCGGGCTATCGGACAAGACTGAACCAAACGTCGCCCCGAGGGCCTGCTCCGCCCCGGAAACGGGGCTTTCTTGTTGCCCGCGCGGACGGACGGGTCAGGCGGTGTGGGGCGCCGGGACGAGGAGGGGGAGGGAGATGGAGAAGGTGGTGCCCTTGCCCGGGGCGCTTTCCACCGTGATCTCGCCGTGGTGGCCCTGGACGACGCCATAGGTGATGGCCATCCCCAGGCCCGTGCCAGAGCCGGCCTTCGTCGTGAAGAACGGTTCGAAGATGCGCGAGCGGGTCTCTTCGGACATGCCGGGGCCGTCGTCGGCAATGGTGAGGACGGCGTTCTCGTCGCCGGCCCGCAGGGAGATGCGGATATGGCCGCCGCTGGGCATCGCGTCGCGGGCGTTGAGGACGATGTTCGTGATCGCCTGTTCCACCTGGCCGCGGTCGCCTTCGATCACCACCGGCGTCTCGGGCAGGTCGACGCTGACCGGGATCAGCGGCAGCAGTGCGGGTTCGAGCAGGCGCACGGTGTCGCGGATAACGGGGGCCAACTCCACCGGCCCGAACTGTGACTGGCCGCCCCGCGCAAAAGAGAGCAACCGGCGGGTGAGTTCGGCAGCGCGCTTGGCGGCGTCTTCGATGAGGACGAGGTTCTCCTTGTTTTCACCTTCGAGGCCGGCCGAATAGCGAAGCAGCCCGGCGAAGCCGAGGATGGCGGTCAGCAGGTTGTTGAAGTCGTGGGCGACGCTCCCGGCCATCTTCCCGAGCGACTCCATCTTCTGGGCCTGCATCCGTTCACGGAGCAGGGCGCGCCGTTCGGAGGTGTTGCGGGCGATGGTGAGGATGGCCGGGCGGCCGCCGAAGGTCACGGCGGCGGCGGTCATCTCCACTTCGAGCGGAAAGCCATCCGCGTGGAGGAACTGCTGTTCGATGAGCGACACGCCGTCGCTTTCGGCGGCGAAGTGGGCCTCGATCGTCGCCGCCGCACCGGGGGCGAGGTCGGAAAAGAGCCGGCCATGGAGGCCTCCCGGGGCATGGCCGAGCTGCCGGGCAGCAAAGAGGTTGGCGTCGACGATCCGGTGGGAATCGCCGTCGACGACGATGATCATCTCCTGTGCCTGGGCCACCAGCGAGCGGTACTTGGCTTCGCTTTCGGCGAGCGATTCGAGCGCGGCGGCCTTCTCCAGGGCGAGCCCGAAGGGCCGGGCGATGGCGCCCAGCACCTCGGCGTCTTCTTCGGAGAAGTGGCCCGTGCCCGTGCCCCAGACCGAGATGGCGCCCTGCAGCGTGTTCGTCACCAGGGGGACCCGGAGGGCCGAGAAAAACCCCTGCTCGAAGAGGCGGTCGTGGATCCAGCTTCGGGAACCGTCTTCGCGGGTGTCGGCGCTGATCGCGGGCCTGGGGTCGTGGGCGAGCGCGGACGAATGTGCCTGCTCGATGGGAAGGCCGTCGCGGACTTCGTCAAGGGAGAGGACATCGGAGTCCACCGCGAGGGGGCGGGCAGCGCCGGCGTCGAGGTCGAAGGTCATGACGATGGCATGGCGGGCATCGAAGAGCTGGCGGCATTCGCGCGCGAAGGTGGCGGCGAGTTCCGCGGGCGTGCCGCCGGCGCTCAGGCGGCCAAGGAATTCGTTGATGCGGCGGAGGCGCTTTGCCTGGGTTTCGAGCGCGGCCCGGTCGCTGGCGGTCTTGGCCATCAGGGTCGCGCGGTCGATCGCCAGGCCCAGGGGGCGGCAAAGGTCGCGCAGGAGGTTGGCGTCGGCGGCGGTATAGCAGCCTGGTTGAAGGCTGGCGACGCTGACCAGCCCGACCCGGCCGTCGGCCAGGGTAAACGGCGCCCGGATGAGGGCGCGGAGACCGGCCGCCCGGGCAATGTCGGTGCCGGGGTTCAGTTCGAGCGGAGCGAGGTCGGGGATGCACTGCGCGTCCCCCTCGATGGCGGCGGCGTAGGCGGCCACGTCCTCCGGGGGGAGTTCGTCGGGCAGGCAACTACGTTCGAGGACGAATGAAACGAACCCCATGGTCTCGCGGCGGCGGGACTCGAGATGGATGGTGCCGATGGCGACGTGGTCGGCGCCGAAGACGGTGCGGAGTTCGCTGGCGAAGGACTGGCAGAGGACGGGGATATCGGCATCGGCGGCGAGCGTGGCGAGGAGCCCGGCGGCAGCGGAAAGCCCATGGACGCCCGCGCCCGGCCTCGGCGGGAGCAGGGCAAGGTCATCCAGGGCCTGGCCATCCCGGATTACCGAAGTCACCGTGGCTGTCTCCCCTGGCCAATCTGTACCGGTCATGAAGGCAACAGCGCCCGCGGAGGGTTGGGGGCGGCGCCAGCTGCGGATGACGGCCTCGCCATCATAGGAGAGCCCGCCCCGTGAGGGCAGTCAGGGAGATCCCTCACTTCGGCCCCCTGCGCCGCATGGAGATTCAGTAACTCCACGTGGCTGTCCCGGAGAGTTCGATGAAGTAGGCGGCGCCAGGCTGGAGTTGGGTGAGGTTCGAAACGTAGCCCGGGAGGCCCGGCAGGTAGCGCTGCCAGCCGGAGGCAGGATTCCATGCGTAGAGCGCCACGAGCTTCGGGCCGAGCGACGCCAACGCGACCGCCGGCGGCTGTGGCGGCCCCGAATAGGTGACCAGGTTGAACCCGGCGGGGAGAGTCGCTTCGAACACGGGCGGCGGAGGCTGGGTTGGCGTGGCAGTGGGAGTGTTCGGGATGCTCGTGGGGGTGGCCGTGGCGTCGCTGTCGTCGTACGTGCCGAAGTCGGTCGTCCAGTTGCTGCCCACCCGGCCGATGCCGATGACCCGGAACGACCCGTTGAGGATGTTCGCGCGGTGGCCGCTGGAGTCCATCCACATGTCGAAGGCGGCCTGGGCGGCGGCGGTGCCCCAGAGGATGTTTTCGCCCCAGCCCGCGCCCGCGTAGCCGCAGTCCCGGATGCGCACACCGGCGCTGCGGCCCAAAGAGTCGGTGTGGGAGAAGCCGCTGCCGCTCGCACTCGAGTCGGCGGACTTCCAGGCCGCGGCCCGGTTCAGGTTCGGGGAGAGCTTCAGCGCGCCCTTGCCGTCGTCGGCGCGGGCTTCATTGATCAGGCGCAGCAGCTCCTGTTCCTGGGCGTCGATGCCTGCCGTCGCCGTGTCGCAGTTCGTGAGGGCGAAGGCGCGCTCGTGGCCGCCGGGAAGGAGTGCGGCCGTCGCGAGCAAGAGGAAACCCAGGAGACCTGAGGCGGCCAGCAAAAGGGCTCGTCCGGTCACTTGGGTCATCGTATCTCCCACTGCGTTTCGGGCTACCCTCGCGAAGGGGTATCCTTCATCCTGGCGCGAATGCCGCCGCTGTTGAGGACATGCCTTCGCGACCAGCGCAGCCCCCTACCCGTATATTCGTCGCCCGCCACGGCCAGACCATCTCCAACCGCGAAGGATTGTTCTGTGGGCATTCGGAGACGCCGCTGACCGAAGCCGGGCGCGAACAGGCGCGGGCGCTGGCCCGGCGGCTCCGCGAGGTCCCCATCCACGCTGCCTACGCCAGCGACTTCAGCCGGGCACGGGACACCGCCTCTGCCGTGCTCGAAGGCCGCGAGCTGACGCTGGTGGAGGATTCGGCGCTGCGTGAACTCCACTACGGCGAATGGGAGATGGAGAAGGAGCGCGTGATCGCCCGGCGCTACCCGCAGCAGTTTCGGCTGATGCGCGCCGAGGACCCGGCCTGGCGCCCTCCCGGCGGCGAAGACGTCCAGGCGGTGCGGGCGCGGACCTACGCGGCGCTCCGCGCGATCGCCCGGCGGCACCCCCACCAGAACACCCTCATCGTCAGCCACGGCACCGCGATCAACTGCATGCTCTCAGGCGTCCTCGGGATGCCGGCGAGCCACACCTTCCGGTTCGCCGTCGACAACTGCGGGCTTTCGGAAGTGACGGTGCGTGGCGGCCGGCTCTGCCTGGCGCTCCTCAACGACACCTCCCACCTGGAACGGCTGGCGCGGCCATGACAGTGCTGGTGCGACGGTGATCCCGGTCGGCGACGCCCGTTCCCGCACTACGCCGTGGGTGAACTACGCGCTCATCCTGGCTTCCGTGGCGGTCTTCGCGTTCATGCTGGGGCTGGACGCCACCCTGCCAGCGACTCGCCAGGAGGCGAGTGAGGAATTCGTCCGCCAGACATCGGAGGAGTGCTACGGCTTCGAGGCGACGCCCACCGACCTCGACGGCTTCGTCTGCAGGTGGGGGTTCCAGCCGCGCGAATTTTTCGACACCGTCCAGGGAGAGAGCCAGTCGCCAGACCCGAAAGTGGCGGTCATCCTGCTCTCGATCGTGACGTCGCTCTTCATCCATGCAGGCTGGAGCCACATCCTCGGCAACATGCTCTTTCTCTGGGTGTTCGGCGACAACATCGAAGACCGGCTGGGGCACGTCCGCTACCTCCTCTTCTACGTCGTCGCCGGGATCGTCGCCACGCTCTCCCAGGGGGCCGTCGATACGGACAGCCTCGTGCCGGTGGTTGGCGCAAGCGGCGCGATCGCGGGCGTGTTGGGGGCCTACCTGGTGTCCTATCCGCGGGCGAAGGTGTCGGTGGTCATCCCCTTCTTCATCCTCATCTTCATCCCCATCCCGGTGCCGGCGGCGCTGATGATTGGGATGTGGTTCGTGCAGCAGTTCCTTGCGGGGATCGCAACCCTGAGCGAATCGACGACGGCGGGGGCGGGAGTGGCCTGGTTCGCCCACATCGGCGGGTTCCTCTTCGGCGTGCTCACCATCTTCCTGTTCTATGGGGGGCCGCGAAAACGCGTGCGCGGGGCTCCCCGCTGGGATTGAGAGGTTCCGCGGGCACCCGTTGGCGCTATCCTAGACCCGTGGCCACTTGTGCCCGGCCCTCCCGCAGGCTCCGTTTGCCGAACCCTCCCGGCGCCGGCAGGCGACTGTGACGGCGTCCGCTGAGTCCCCGCTGCTCGACATGGCCAGGGCGGGCGACCCTGAGGCCTTTGCCCGGCTTTGTGCTGAAGCGCTCCCCGCCATCTACGACTTTGCCTGGAGGATGACCGGCGACGAAGCGCTGGCGGCCCGGGCGACGCGCTCGGTCCTGGTCGAAGCAGCCCGCCGGCTCGGGTCGCTGCGGGCCGGGGATGCGTTCCGGCCGTGGGTCCTTGGCATCGCCCGGGAGGAGGCCATGGAGGCGCTCTCCGGCAGCGGTGGGCCCGCCGGGCCGCGCGACGCTGGGCAGGTTGGCGAGGCCGCTGCCCGCCTGGACCCACGGACCCGGGCGATTGTCGAACTCCACCTTCGCCACGGGCTTGACGCCGGCAGCCTGGCGCAGGCGCTCGGGATCTCCGCCGCCAGCGCCGCCGTCGTCCTCCGGCGCGCGCTCCCGGCGGTGGAGGAAGCGTTCGCGACGGCGGTGCTCGCCGACCCCGGGCACCGCTGCCGCCGCCTCGGCAAAGCGATCGCGAACGCGCACCCTGCCTCGGGCGAAGCGCTCGCCCAGCTGGTCTCTGCTCACCGGGGCTCCTGCCGGGTCTGCCAGGGGCGCCTCGAACGCCTGGGGTCGCCACTCGAGGCTTACGCGGCCATACCCGCGGCCGCGCTGCCGGCCGCGCTCGAAGAGCAGGCGATCGCCGAGGCGACCCGCCGCTGGCCGGGCCCGGTACCGGCCCCACAGACCTTTCGCGATGCAGGCCCACCGCCTCCCCGGGGCCCACGCACGGCGCTCTTCATGCTCTTCGGGGGGACGGCCGCCGCCGCCGGGATGCTCGTCCTGGCGATGCTGCTACCCGGCAGCCCGATCTCGCTGCAGGGTCCGGACGACCCGGGGGAGTCGGCGTTCTTGCCGCTGTCACCCACGGTCGAGACAGGCCCGGGCACGTCCACCCCCACCCCGCGCCGCACCGCCACCCCCTCCCGCCTAACCGCCACGCCCTCGGCCACCGCATCCGCGACCCCGTCTCCCGCGCCCACGCCGGGTCCGGGCACCCCCACTTCAACCGCGACCACCACCCCCACGCCCACCGCTACCGCCAGCGCCACGCCCACGCCTGTGCAGACCCCCACGCCGGGGCCAACCCCGACCCCCTGCGCGCCCAAGCTGGCAACGAACGTGGGCTCCGTGAATGTAGGGGACGGGGACTCCAGCGTCTTCTTTGCGCTGAACCAGGGTTGCGGGACGCTCCCCTTCGGCGCCGCCGTGGGCTCCGGTGTTGCCTGGCTCTCCGTCTCCCCCGCCACCGGCGAGATCAGCGGTGCAACCGGCAACGAGGCACGGGTTACGGTCACCGTGAACCGGCTTGCGCTTGCTGAAGGTACCAGCTACGGGACTGTCAAGGTCACCGGCGCCGGGACGACGATCATGGTCACCGTCCAGGCCGTCCGCATCGGCGACCCGCCAGAGATCATCTCGACCTCGGGTTTCTGCACTGGCGGGGTCGCGTCCGTGACGGCGGAGGTGCAGGACGACATCGGCGTCTCCCGTGTGGATGTGAAGTACTCGACGCCAGGCGGGCCCGCTTCCTCGCCCCTCTTCTCCGCCGGGGGCGGCCAGTGGTCGTCGGGCGAGTTGGCGGTGCCGCCAGGGGCCGGCCAGTTCGTGGTTGTCGCGGTCGACGGCGCGGGCCAGCAGACGACCGCCGACGTGGAGATGGGGCCCTGCTGACGGGGCACGGGCGCCACGGCCCCATCGCCCTTCTTCTTGTGGCCGGAGCGTTTGTCCCGGCTCCGACCGTGCGGTAGACTCCGCCTGCCTGGTGTTATGGCGCCGCGGGAAGCCGTGTGCCCTCGTCTTTTCCAGATTTCGAATCGCGGTTCCAGCCCGCATCCGGAGGTCGTTCACTCATGCCCCAGTTCCCGTCCGTCGATTGGTTCAAAGCCGCAGCCGACATCCTCAACAAGTCGGACAGCTTCAAGCGTCTCGGCACCTGTGACACCACGATGGGTGTCACAGTGGACGACAAGCACTACGAGATCGACTTCGAAGCCTTCGAAGTGGCCGAGGTTAAGGAGATCGACGCGAAGCGCACTGAAGAACTCGATTTCGTCCTCGTCCAGCCCTACGAGGCGTGGAAGGCGATGCTCCAGAACATCCGGGAGCATGGCCGCGCCGAGCACGAGTTCACCCTGAACTCCCTCGACCTGAGCAGCGAAGTCGAGTTCGCGCGGGGTAAGGACTACCACCGGCGCGACGCCTTCTATCGCTTCAACCAGACGATCCAGGAGTACTTCGACATGACCGCGAAGCTGGAGACGACGTTCGCGGCATAGCGAACCGCAGTCGACCCTCAGGCCCGCGCTTTGCTGCCCCATTTCCGGGGCCGGGCTGTGCGTGAGGGCGGGCCAGCCGGCGGCGGCGTCCAGCGGATGGTCCCCAGGATCTCCGCGACTGCCGGCTGGAGGGTGACGATCGCGTGGCCCAGCTGGCCCCCCACCTCCCGCGCGAACGTGCCCGTGAGGCGCTCGATGTCGAAGGTGCGATGGAGGCGCCGCCACGAGGCGGTCCATTCCTCCAGTTCCCAGCCAGGGCCGAGTTCGCCGAGCAGCCGCGGGGCGTCTGCCGCGAGGACGGCGGCTGCGGCTTCGTTCGCTTCGGCCGGGCCTTCGAAGTGGAGCCCCAGTTCGACGATCCCCCGGCCGACGTGGGGCTGGAGTTCGAAGTGGGCCCAATGCTCGCCGTAGAAAAGCTGGAGTATGGTCCACATAACGCGACGCTCAGGGACGGGGAACCCGCCGGGCAGCGCGTGCATCGCCAGTTCTTCGCAGGCGAACACGAACTCCCGCGCTTTCAGGGTCCCGTCGCTTTTCGGCACAGCCCCAAGTGTACGCCCGCGCGCCTCAGCAGCGCCTGTGGTTGAATGAGTCGATGCGCGAAGTGTTTGAATCGCGGGTGCGGGCCAATGGTGTTGAACTCGCCGTGTTCGAATGGCCCGGCGCCGAACCCGCGGCTTTCCTCGCCCATGCCACCGGTTTTCATGCCCGCTGCTGGGACCAGGTGGTCGAGCACCTGCCCGGGCGCCGCTGCATCGCTCTGGACATGCGCGGTCACGGCCGCAGCGAAAAGCCGCCGCCGCCCTACCCGTGGCTGAACTTCGGCCGCGACGTCGCCGCCCTCGTCGACCAGATCGGGCTGCGCGATGCCGTCGGCGTGGGCCACTCGAAGGGCGGCCATGCGGTGACCTATGCAGCCGCCCACGTGCCCGGGACCTTCCGGGCGCTGCTCCTGGTGGACCCGGTGATCATGCCGCGCGAGATGTACCACCGGCCCCCCGCGTTCCAGGAACACTTCGCCTCCCGGCGCCGCAACGAATGGGCTTCGCCCCACGAGATGTACGAGCGCTTCAAGGATCGGCCGCCCTTCAGCAACTGGGCGCCTGCTGCGCTCTGGGACTACTGCAACCACGGTCTCCTGCCCGCCCCGGGCGGCGAAGGCTTTGTCCTTGCCTGCCCGCCCGCTATTGAAGCCGCCACCTACGCCGGCAGTTCCGGCACCGACATCTACGACGAGATCGCGTCGCTGGACATCCCTGTCCGCGTGCTCCGGGCGCGGCCCCGGGGCGAAGGCGGCGCGACGGACATGAGTTCGTCGCCGACGACGCCCGACCTCGCCTCGCATTTCCGCCGGGGCACGGACATCCCCCTGCCCGAGTATTCGCATTTCATCCCGATGGAAGCGCCCGCGCTCGTCGCCCGGCACATCGAGGACCTGGCGGCGGAGTAGCCCTCTTCGGCGGCAGCCGGACTGCGCGCTCGCGGGCTTTGGCCCGGATGGCCCTCCGTGTGGGGCCGGTTGGCCGTCTCTGACCGCCCCGGTGTGCCCTTGTGACATCAATCACAGTCTCCTAACGTGGTTCCGACGACTTTGTCTGGGAAGGCGGCTTTACCGTCAGGAGCCGACGAAAGCCGAGGGAGTATTTCCCCGTCAGGGTGGCTCACACCTTCAAGAGCATTGCGGAGGACGAAATGCGGTTTCTGGTCAGTTGGAGTCTCACGTTTGCCATTGCCACGGTGGGCCTGATGGCCCTGGTCACGCTCGGTTGCGCCGAAGGCGGCGGTGACGACGCCACCCCCGGCGTGGACGTTGCCACCCCTACCGGTGCGGGCGGTTCGCCGTCTGCCAGCCCCACCAGCGGCGGCGGCGGGGGCGAGACGATCGAAGTCGTCATGACCGACAACGTCTTCACCCCGAAGAACTTCAAGGTGAAGGTCGGGCAGACCTACACCATCGAGGCCGAGAACAAGGGCCTGGCCATCCACAACATGCACGTGCAGAGCAAGGCCTTCGGGGAATCGAAGGACTTCAGCAGCTCGCTCGTGGTCGCCGCCGGCGAAAGCAGCAAGTTCGAGGTGAAGTTCAGCAAGAAGGGGACTGTGAAGTTCGTGTGCGACTACCACCTGCCAGACATGGCGGGGACCATCACAGTCGAGTGATGACTACGGGCTAAATCGCGTGACGCGCCCCACGCGGAACCAAGGGGCGCAAAGGACAAAGCCCGGCCGGCCAACCAGGCGGCGCCGGCCGGGCAAGGCAAGGAGAGGAGGGCCAAAACAGTGCCAGTAACCAGGCGAGAACTCATTACAGGGGCAGCCGCCGGGGCGACCGGGCTCGTCGTCGGTGGCGTGCTCGGCAACACACTCGGCGGTGACGGTGGTGGTGGGGGCGGCGGAGACAGCGGCCTCGCCGGCCAGGCGAAGGACGTTGCCAAGGCTCGTGACCTTAACTCCGAGAACGTCACTCGCGCCGTCAAGACGTTCGTCCCCCCCGGAGCCAAGACCGGCGACAAGAACGCAGACGAATTCTTCCTGTTCAGCTCGGGCGGCCACTCCGGCCAGATCCTCGTCATCGGCGTCCCAAGCATGCGCATCCTGAAGGTCATCGCCGTCTTTACGCCGGAACCATGGCAGGGGCACGGCTACGGCGCCGACTCTTCGGACACGGTCATCAAGGCCGGTACCAACAGCGCCAGCAAGCCCACTTCGGCGGCTCGCGGGCCACTGACCTGGGGCGATACGCACCACCCGGCCCTGAGCGAAACCAAGGGCGAATACGACGGCCGCTGGGTCTACGTCAACGACCGCGCCAACGGCCGCATCGCCATGGTGGACCTCCGCGACTTCAAGACGAAGCAGATCGTCGACGTCCCAAACCTCGACAGTTCACACGGCGGCGTCTTCTGCACGCCGAACAGCGAGTACGTCCACATCTCCACCATGTCGCCGACGCTGGTTGACCCTTCGAAGGCGGAAAAGGCGCTGGAGACCTACAAGGACTCGTTCCGCGGCTACTCCACCTTCCTCGCCGTCGACCAGAAGACCGGGAAGATGGACCTCGCCAAAAGCTTCCAGATCGAACTCCCGCCCTACACCCAGGACCTCGCCGACTCCGGCAAGCTCTTGAGCGACGGCTGGGTGTTCATCAACTCCTACAACTCGGAGATGGCCAGCGGCGGCAACATGACCGGCGGCAAGCCGATCGAAGTCGGCGCCTCCGCCAACGACTTCGACTACATGCACATCATCAACTGGAGGAAGGCCGAAACCGTTGCCGCCTCCAAGTCCAAGACGATCAACGGGATGCGGGTCATCCCCCTCGAGACCGCCGTCGCCGAGGGCATCCTCTACCTGGCCCCCGAGCCGAAGAGCCCCCACGGCGTCGATGTCCACCCCGGCGGGAACTACATCTCCGTCGGTGGCAAGCTCGACCCGCACGTCACGATCTACTCCATCGAGAAGATCAAGGCCGCCATCGATGGCAAGCAGTTCGAGAAGAACGACCCCTACGGCGTCCCGATCCTGAAGTTCGACGCCGTGGTTGCCGGCCGCGTGGAAGTGGGCCTCGGCCCACTGCACACCCAGTACGACGACAAGGGCTACGGCTACATCAGCCTCTTCCTCGACAGCGCTGTCGCCAAGTTCTCCGTCGGGCCGCCATACTTCGAAGGTGACAAGGCCTTCAAGCTGGTCGACAAGCTCTCCGTGCACTACAACATCGGCCACCTGGTGACGATGGAAGGCGACACCGTGAAGCCGGCCGGAAAGTACCTGGTCGCGCTGAACAAGTGGTCGATCGACCGCTTCCCCGTCGTCGGCACGCTGAAGCCTCAGAACTTCCAGCTTGTGGACCTCACCGGCGAGAAGATGGAGATCCTCACCGACATGCCGATCGGGATCGGCGAGCCTCACTACGTCCAGGGCATCCGGGCCGACCGGATCAAGGCGTGGGAGGTCTACCCGGTGGGCACCAACCCGCTGACGATGGAGAAGGACCCGAACGCCATCGCCGACAAGGGCGAGAAGATCGAGCGGAAGGGAACCACCGTCGAAGTCTGGAGCACGGTCCGCCGCAGCCAGTTCAAGCCCGACAACATCAGCGTCAAGCAGGGTGACAAGGTCATCATCCACCTCACGAACATCGAGACGACGCCGGACGCCACGCACGGGTTCTCCATCCCGCGCTACAACATCAACGTGAGCCTGGACCCGGGCGAAGTCGCCACGGTCGAGTTCACCGCCGATGCCAAGGGTGCGTTCGCGTTCTACTGCACGGAGTTCTGCTCGGCTCTGCACCTTGAGATGCAGGGCTGGATGCTGGTCTCCTGACCCGGTCGTCCTCCGGTGGAAGGGAGGCCAGCCCTCCCTTCCACCACAACAAAAAAGGAAACATAGAGAGGCACAGAGATGGCCACGCGGCGAAGGTTCCTCGTCCTGCTGGGAGGCGGGACGGTGGTGGCTGTGGCTGCGGTGGGGGGCTACATCCTCCTTCCCGGCGAAGAAACGGCCAGCGGGCTGCCGAAGATCAAGTACGGCAAGGAAGCCTGCGTCCAGTGCACGATGATCATTTCCGACAGCCGCTTCGCCGCGGCCTGGCGCGAACAGGGCGGCATCGAGCGGCACTTCGACGACGTCGGCTGCCTGCTCACCTATTCCCGCAAGCACACGCCCGGTTCGGCGACACTCTATTGGGTGCGCGACTTCGAACACGACGCCTGGTTGGACGCGATGCCCGCCGCCTACGCGGTGGCCGCAGGTATCAAGAGCCCGATGGGGTATGGCGTCGCCGCCTTCGCGTCCACGGATGCAGCGGCCGGGGCGGTGCAGCGCTACACCGGCGAGCCTGCAACCTGGGCCTATCTGGTCGACAATCTGAAGGAGAGGGGTTGAGGTGGCAATGGAGATGACGACAGGCGGCGTGGCCGTGCCGGCGGCGAAAGCCGCGCGGGCGGCAGTTCGATTCGACCCTCTCTGGGCGGGATGCGCCGTCTTCGCCGCCGTCTTGCTGGTCGTCTCCTTCTTCCTCCCGCTCTGGAAGATGACGCTGATCGCGCCTCAATACCCGAACGACATCCACCTCACCGCCTACGGCACCGACATGACAGGCGACCTCCAGGAGATCAACTCCCTCAACCACTATGCCGGCGTCAAGCCCATCGACCCCGACAACGTACTTGAGCTGAAGCTGTACCCCTTCCTCCTCTTCCCCTTCGTCGCCGCCATCCTCGCCGCCGCGTTCGTCCAGCGCCGGCTCCTGCGCTGGACCGTCATCGCCGTCGCCTGGGCCTTCCCAATCGGCTTTCTCATCGACCTCCAGTACTGGCTCTACAACTACGGTCACGACCTGGAAGAAGGGGCACCCCTGTATCCCGGCCCCTTCACCCCGAAAGTCCTCGGCCGCACCAAGGTCGTCAACTTCCACAGTGAAACGATGGTCACCTGGGGCTTCTGGTTGATGATCGCCGCCGCCCTCCTCGTCACTCTCGGGCCGTGGACCATTCGCTTCCTCCGCGCCAGTTGGCAGAACACCGGCTCGACCTCCCGCGTCGCCACGGTCGCCGGGGCTGCACTCCTCCCGATCGGCGCGGCCCTCATGGGCCAGCCCACCGGCGCCCAGGCCACCGCCGGGCAGGACCTCCAGGCGATGATCGACGCGGCCGCTCCGGGGTCGACGCTGACCGTCCCCGCAGGCACCTACAGCGGCCCCATCGTGATCGACAAGACGCTGATCGTGGAGGGCGTCGGGTGGCCCGTCATCGACGGCGGGCGCAAGGGCGACGTCGTGAAGATAACCGCGGACGGGGTCACCCTCCGCGGTTTCGTGATCCAGGGCTCACTCCGCGAAGTCTCCGACGAACCCGCCGGAATCCGCCTCCAGGGCGACCGCGCTGTCGTCGAGAACAACCGGGTGCGCGACGTGCTCTACGGCATCACCCTCCAGGAGAGCGACGGCCACATCGTCCGCAACAACTCGATCCAGAGCGTGCTGGAGTTCTCCCCCGAACGCCGCGGGCACGCCCTCTACCTCTACTACACGAACGACAATCTCCTCGAAGGCAACGTCATCTCCCATGCCAAGGACGGCGTCTTCATCAACTTCTCCGCCCGCAACCGGGTCATCGGCAACCGGGTCACGGACCTCCGCTACGGCATCCACTTCATGTACGCGAACCAGAGCGAGATCACCGGGAACACCTTCCGCGACAACCTGACGGGCGCCTCGATTATGTA
This sequence comes from uncultured Anaerolineaceae bacterium, assembly GCA_964438865.1. Taxonomy (GTDB): domain Bacteria; phylum Chloroflexota; class Dehalococcoidia; order Tepidiformales; family Tepidiformaceae. The sequence continues at coordinate 106,673 of CAYTMI010000008.1, forward strand.
CTCGGTCGACCTCTACATCGGGCAGAACGAGTTCGCGAACAACCGCTCCTTCGCCTCGGGCTACGGCCTCCTCTTCAAGGACGTCGACAACGTGGAGCTGGTGGGCAACCTCATCCACCACAACTCCATCGGGCTGACAATGGAGGGCGCGCCGCTCACGCCAGGCACCTACATGCGGCTTCGGGACAACCTGATCGGCTTCAACCAGCTCGCACTCTTCCTTTCGACGACGGCCAGCGCCGAGTTCGGCGGCAACTCCTTCACCGGCAACCTTCGCCAGGTGGAGACCAAGGGCGGCAGCCTCGAACACAGCAACCGCTGGCAACTCGACGGCCGCGGGAACTACTGGGACGACTACCAGGGCTACGACGCCAACGGCGACGGCACGGGCGACATGCCCTACCTTTACCGCACCGCCTACGACGAGCTGATCAAGGAGAACGAGGCCCTGAAAGCCTTCTCCTACACCCCGGCGCAGACCGCGATCGACCTCGCCTCGCGCTGGTTTCCTATGTACACGAACCCCCCGACGGTGGTGGACGACCACCCGCTGATGGGCCCCACCATGAAGCTGCCCTCCTCTTCCGGCGCAAACAGCCGGCTCTGGGCCACGCTCGCACTCGCCGCGCTGGCCGTCGCACCGCTTACTATGTTCAAGTACGCGGGCAACAACCTGCAGAGGCGATGGTAGGGATGCTGCGAGCCGAGTCGGTCACCAAGCGCTACGGGAAGGTCACGGCCCTCGACAGCGCCTCGCTCGACATCGAAGCGGGGCGGGTGGCCGCGGTCATCGGCGCCAATGGCGCGGGCAAGACGACGCTGATCAAGTGCGTCGTCGGCCTGATCAAGTTCGAAGGCCGGATCCTGATCGACGGCGTCGACGTCGCCAAGCACGGCAAGGCGGCCCGGCGGCTGGTGGGCTACCTGCCCCAGAACCCCGCCTTCCATGCCGACCTGAGCGTGCGCGAAACCGCCCTCTTCTACGCCGGCCTCAAGAGCGTGTCCGCTTCCCGGGCACGGGAGATGGTGGAGACGGCCGGCCTCGATGCCCACGCCGAGAAGCCCGTCGGCGCCCTTTCCGGCGGCATGCGCCAGCGGCTCGCCCTGGGAGTGGCGCTCCTCGCCGATCCGCCCTTGCTCATTCTCGATGAACCCGCCGCCGGCCTCGACATCAGCGCCCGGCTGGACCTTCGCCGCCTCGTCGGCGAACAGCGCCAGGCCGGCAAGGCGATCCTACTGTCCACCCACTGGCTCGAAGACGTGCCTTACGTGGCCGACGAGGCGCTGGTACTGGACCAGGGCAAGACGGTCTTCCAGGGCCCCGCGACCCAACTCGCCGCTTCCGGTGCCCCGGGCAGCCGCCTCTACCTGCGCCTCAACGGCCACAGCCCGGACGCTATCCCCCTCCTCCAGGCCATGGCTTCGACCGGCAGCGTGGACCGTTCTGGCGACTGGGTGGTGGTTACCTGCCCCGCGGCCGAAAAGGCGCGCGTCGTCGAAGCGCTGGTCGCCGCGGGCATCGGCATCCTCGATTTCCGCGTCGAAGAGGCGCCCGTCGACGCGGCCGTCCTTCGTCTCCAGGCCACCCGCGGAGGCGACCTGTGAACGGCGTGGTGACGATAGCCCGCAAGGAACTGCGCGACGCCGTGAAAAGCCGCTGGCTCGTGGCTTTCGCGGTCACCTTCGCCCTCGTCGCGCTGGTGCTTTCGAAGGTCCAGGGCGACGCCGGCGACATCGGCGACCAGGGCTTCAACCGCACGACCGCGGGCCTCATCAACCTCTGCCTGCTGCTTGTGCCCCTGCTCGCGCTGGTCCTCGGCGCTGGGGCCATCTCCGGCGAACGCGAACGCGGGACGCTGGCAACGTTGCTGGCCCAGCCCATCTCTTCGGCGGAACTGCTCCTGGGCAAGTACGTGGGGCTGACGGTCGCCGTCTGGGGGGCCATCGCCCTCGGCTTCGGCGCCGCCGGCTTCCTGGTCGCCCTCTTCGAACCACTCACCGACATCGAACACTACCTGCTCTTCGTGCTCCTCTCGGCGGCCCTGGCCAGCGCAATGCTCAGCATCGGCCTGCTCATCTCCGTCCTTTCGGACACACGGGTGAAGGCGCTGGCGGGAGCGGTCCTCCTCTGGTTCTTCCTCGTCCTCCTCTATGACCTCGGCGCCATCGGGCTGGCCCTGAGCGTGTCGTCTTCAGGGCGGACACTGGTGGCGGTTGTCCTCGGGAACCCGGTGGAGTCCGTCCGCATCCTCGCGGTGATGAGCCTCGAACCCGACCTTGAGATCCTTGGGCCGTTGGGGTCCTACCTTTCGGAACAGGTCGGCCGCGGACCGAGCACCATCCTCCTTGCCGCCGGGCTCGCGGTCTGGGTGGTGGCGCCGCTTGCCGCCGCGGTCGAAGTCTTCCGCCGCCAGGACGCCTGACGCCCCCACACCGAGTTCGATCACGTGACCGGAAGCCCCCCGGTGGACAGACTGTCCCCCTCAGGGAGGGGCAATGGCGCGCAGGTTCACAGGGCTCTGGCGTGACCGCGATTTCCTCCGCTTCTGGGCCGCGCATTCGATTTCGCTGGTCGGGACGGGCCTCGGCGCCATCCCCTTCACAGCGATCCTGGTCCTCGACGCCGGGCCGCTGGAGATGGCGCTGGTCACGGCGGCGTCGCTCGCCCCGGCACTCGTCTTCGGGCTCGCCGCGGGCGTCTGGGCCGACCGCCTCCGCCGCCGGCCGATCCTGATCGCGGCTGACCTTGGCCGCGGGGCGATGCTGGCGGGGGTCCTGGTGGCCTGGTGGACCGACGTCCTGCGGATCGAATACCTCTACGCCGTCGCCTTTGTGAACGGCGCCCTCACCACCTTCTTCGACGTCGCGGCCCAGGCCTACATCCCCGCGCTTGTCGCGAAGAAAGACCTCGTGGAGGCAAACAGCAAGCTCTCGGCGAGCGCCTCAGTGGCCGAACTCGGGTCCTTCAGTCTCGGCGGCGTCATCGTCCAGTTTGCCGGGGCGATGTGGGCGGTTGGCGCCGACGCCGTCAGCTTCCTCGCCTCGGCCCTGTTCGCGGCGCGCATCCGTCGGCCTGAGCCTCTTCGCGAAGCGCCCATCGCCGGCCAGCAGCACGCGCTCAAGGAAGTCGCGGAGGGCCTGAGCGCGATTGCCCGGGACCCTCTGCAACGCTCGCTGGCGGTCGCTTCGGCCAGCCGCCACCTCACCTACGGGATGGTAGGCGCGGTCATCCTCCTCTTCGGCACGCGGACGCTGGGGCTGGGTCCCGGGGCGCTGGGGGTGATCTTCGGCGTGGGCGGGGCGACGTCGCTGGCAGGGGCGTTGCTTGCGGACCGGCTCACCCGGCGGCTGGGCGTTGGCCCGGCGATGGTCGGGTCCATGGTGGTTGGCGCGCTCGGCGGCTTCTTCATCGTGGCCGCGCACGGGGGACCATGGCTGGCCGCGTTGTTCCTCGTCCTTTCCCAGTTGGTGGTGGACCCGGCCACCGCGGTCGAGGATATCGGTGAGACCAGCCTTCGCCAGGGCGCGACGCCGGAGCGGCTGCGCGGCAGGGTGGGTGCTGGTGTGCGGACGCTGAGCCTGTCGCTGCAGCTCTGCGGGGCCCTGGCGGCGGGGGTCATCGCCCAGTCCGCCGGGCTCCGGGTCGCGCTCGCAATCGGGCTGCTGCCCCGGCTGGCTGGCGCGCTCTGGCTGCTGGCCTCGCCCGTCATGCGGATTCGCGCCCCGGGAGAGGCAAACACGGCATGAAGGCCCCGCGAGAAGGGACCTTCTGCCCGTTACCGGACGCCATTGGGAGGTACGCTTTGAACCATGTCGAACGAAGTCTCTGACGTCACCATCATCGGGGCCGGGCCAACCGGCCTTTTCGCCGCCTTCTACGCCGGCCTTCGGGGCCTCCACACGCGGGTGATCGAAGCCCTGCCGGAACCCGGCGGCCAGCTTGCCGTGCTCTATCCGGAGAAGTACATCTACGACGTCCCCGGCCACCCGAAGATCATGGCGAAAGACCTCGTCACCCAGTTGCTCGAACAGTGCCACCTCTTCGAGCCCGACTTCGTCTTCAGCGAGCGCATCGACGCCCTTACCCGGACGACCGCCGCCGGCGAGGAGGTCTGGCGCCTGGGGACGCCGACGCGTGCGTTCCTGAGCCGCACGGTCATCATCGCCGGCGGCGTCGGGGCCTTCGAACCGAACCGCCTCGACCGGATCGGCGTCGCCACCTTCGAAGGCAAGGGCGTCCACTACTTCGTCAAGGACAAGCGCCGGTTCCGCGGCAAGCGGGTGCTCATCATCGGCGGCGGCGACACGGCCGTGGACTGGTGCCTGAACCTGAAAGACTGGGCCCGGGAGATTACGCTCATCCACCGCCGGGACGAATTCCGCGCCCACGAAGCGAGCCTCACCGCCCTCCGGATGACCGGGATCCCGATGCTCACGCACTGGGAATTGAAGCGCATCGCCGGCGGCGAGACCGGCGTGACCGGCGCCACTATCTACGACAACCGCACCGGGGAGGAACGCGAGATCGAGGTCGACGCCGTCCTCATCAGCATCGGCTTCAAGGCCGCGCTCGGCCCAATCGAGCACTGGGGACTGGAACTCGCCGGGCCGCGCCACATCCGCGTCGACGGCTTCATGCAGACCAACCTGCCGGGCGTCTTCGCCGCCGGGGACATGGCCGCCGTCGAAGGTTCCGAGCCCCTGAACCTGATCGTGACCGGGTTCGCCCAGGCAGCGATTGCCGCCAACGCCGCCCGCCGCGTCCTCGACCCGAAGGCCCGGCTCTTCCCCGGCCATTCGAGCGAACTGCGGCTCTGACCCCAGCCCGCCACCCGGTAGCCGCGCCCCACCGTGGACCGCGTCAGCCCCGCCCTCATCTACCGGAGCGGCCCACATCCCGGCCTCCGTAGCCCGAGTGCCAGCGAGGGTAGCCGCGCCCCACCGTGGGCGCATCGCCGGCCTGCCCTGGACCGCGCCAGCCCCGCCCTCATCTACCGGGGCGGCCCACACGTGCGCCTCAGCCCCTAACTAATCGCCGAAATCCCCAGCAACCGCCGCCCGATGATCAGCTTCTGGATCTCCGTCGTCCCGTCGGGGATGGTCAGCGACCGCGCGTCACGGAAATAGCGCTCAATCGGGTACCCCTCCATCAGCCCCAGGGCACCATGGATCTCGATCGCCTTCGAGGCCACGCGCACGGCCATCTCGGTGCCGAACGCCTTCGCCGCCGAGGACTGCCACGACGAATCCTCTCCCTTGTCCTGGAGGTCCATCGCCCGGTAGGCCAGGAACCGCGCCGACTCCGTTTCGATGACCATGTCCACGATCATCTCCTGCACGAGCTGGAAGCTGGCGATCGGCCGCCCGAACTGGTGACGTTCCCGCGCGTAGCGGATGGACGCGTCGATCGCCGCTTGGGCGATGCCCACGCCCATGATCGCCAGCAGCGTCCGCGGCGCTTCGAAGTGCCACACGCGCTTCGCCGCCCCGGGAGCCTGCTCGGCGGCTGCGGCCGGGGCTCGAAGGTTCTGCCGCGGCACGGTCACATCATCAAACCGCAGTTCGCCGTTCGGCCACGCCCGCACCCCGAGGAGCCGGTTCTGGCGCACGGTCTCGAACGGCGACGTTTCGCGGTTGACGAAGATGTTGCGCACGCCCAGCCGCCCCAGCGCCGGGTCGATGGTCACGTTCAGGTTGATGTGGTCGCAGATCGGGCCGTTCGAAATCCAGGCCTTCGTCCCGTTGATCACCCAGTTGTCGCCGTCCAGCACGGCCCGCGTCTCCATCCGGGACGAGTCTGAGCCGTGGTCTGGTTCGGTGATGCCCCCCGCGCCGATGCTCTCGCCGGCGCGCATGCGGTCGCGGAGTTCGCGGTAATCGGCGTCCGCGAGCCCGGCCGCGGTGCCCGTCCCGCCCGCTATCCAGAGCGTCCCGCAGAGGCCGGGCCAGACCCGGGAGAGCTCTTCCTGGAGCAGCCCGTAGGTCTTGGCGTCGAGGTCCGCGCCGCCGAACTCCTCCGAGGCGCGGCCGTTGTAGTACCCCCACGGCATCAGTTGCTTGATGAAGGCGATCGTCTCCGCCCGGGTCAGCGGCCCGCGCCGTTCGTACTCATCGACGAGCGGGGCGACCTCCTTCTCCAGGTACGTCCGGACGTTCTCCTGGAGCAGTCGTTGTTCTTCAGTCAGGTCGAAGTCCATGCCGGGTCACCTCCGTGCGTGCCGCCCTCCGCGCGAACGGTACCCCGGGCGCCCACCACCCGGCAAACCCGCCGCCCGTGCCCGGTAGCCGCGGGTAGGGATTCTGACCGTGGCCGCAGCGCCTGCCACCAATCCCCCGTGCTCCGCGCCACCATCCTCGTAGCGGTCCGCGCTGCCATCCGTAGCCCGAGTGCCAGCGAGGGCAGGGCTCCCCGCCCCGATGCACATCTGCTCCGCCCCGCCACCAAGACCAGACAGAACCGCGACCGTCAGGGAGCGCACGTCGCCTCGCGGCGGCCCATTCCTCGCGGAAGGCTCACGACCCCGGGCGCACCACCATCAGGAACAGGAAGACGATGAGCGACAAGTCCAGCCCAATGCCGATGACCGCCGCCAGCGGCGCCGCCAGCATCGCCTTCACCTCGCTTGCGTCAGTCGAACCCGCCGCCACCAGCTCGGCGGCGCGGCGGCGGACCTTCCGGTTGAACGGCAGGAACCAGCCGTGGTCGAGCCCCATCGCCACCAGCCAGAGCAGGTAGGCGGCCGAGAGCCACGCTTCGCTGAACTCAAAGCCCGCTTCGCTGACCAGCCAGCTCCCGAAGACGATCGCGATCACCGCCCCCGGCGTCGTCACGAACAGCTCCGAGACCCGCTGGAGGTCGAGCCAGGCGATGATCTGTTTGAGGTCGTTCGAACGCCCCGACATGACGGCCGCGGCGGTAGTAATGCCGGCCGCCGCGACCATCAGGAACGCGCCCAGGATGTGGACGATGAGCAGGGCCTCTTCAAGAGACATGGCAAACCCCCGCCGCGAACGATACTCCCTCCCGTCCCTTAGCTCCCGGGCGCACCGGGCAGCCGCGTGGGGCGCAGTGGGCCGAAGCCGCCAACCTCGGCGCAACCCCGTCCCGGTACCATTCAGGCGGCCGATTCTTGCGATTGATAGCCTTCGGCGGAGGGTGTAGGCTGGTGCTGATCGGGCTGGGGGCGGCTAGCAGCGCACATTATCACCCTGAAGGAGGGGCAACGTGTCACGTGACGAAGCCAGCTACTGGCAGCGCACACTCAACCGGCGGGTTTCCCGCCGCGGTGTAGTCAGCGGAGCCGGCCTCTCCGGCATGGGGCTCGCGGCCGCCGCGCTTGTGGGCTGCGGCGACGATGATGACGGCGGTGGGGGGGACGCGTCCCCAACTACCGCACCCGTAACCCAGGTGCAGCAGCCGAAGGTCGGCGGCAAGCTCACGCTCCACATGGGCGGTTCGCCCCGGACCCTCGACCCCCATTTCGATACGTTCCCATACAACACCGCCGTAACCACCAACACCAATAACGGCATCCTCCAGTTCACGCCCGACCTCAGCAAGATCGTAGGTGACGTCGCCCTCGGTTTGCCCGAGACGCCCGAGGCCCTCACCTACACCTTCAAGCTGCAGCAGGGCATCAAGTTCCACGACGTCCCCCCGGTCAACGGCCGCGAAATGACCTCCGCCGACGTCAAGTACAGCATCGAACGCCAGATGACCGACAAGGCGGGCACCTTCCAGCACGCCTACTTCTTCCTTGGCGCCATCGACAAGATCGAGACCCCCGACAACTACACCGTCATCTTCAAGATGAAGAAGCCGTTCGCTCCCTTCATCAGCTACATGGCCAGCCCGTGGACCCAGGTGATCTGCCGTGAAGTCGTCGAAGCAGACGGCGACCTCACCAAGCGGGCGATCGGCACCGGACCCTTCATCTTCAAGGAATGGCAGAAGGACGTCCGCCTCGACATGGTGAAGAACCCGAACTACTGGAAGAAGGGCCTTCCCTACATCAACGAGTTCAGCCTGCTCCTCGCGGTCGACCCGGACACTGCGGCGACGCTGTTCATCGACAAGCAGGTCGACGGCATCGTCGCCGGCAAGGCCCAGCTCGACCGCATCAAGGATGGCCGTAAGGAAGTCAACTACTCCGCCGTCCCCAGCCAGTTCTGGCGCCAGATGCGGATGCCCCCGACCACCGATACCCAGCCCTACCCCAAGCCGTTCGACGACATCAGGTTCCGCGAGGCGATCGTCCGCGCCGTCGACAAGAAGCAGGTGCTGGATCTCGTCTACCAGGGCGACGGGCAGTTGACCAACGGCCCCATCCTTCCCATCTACAAGCAGTGGGCGCTCAAGGAGGAATTCGCCGGCTTCGACCTCAAGAAGGCCAACGACCTGATGAAGCTCGCCGGCCAGGAAAAGGGCTTCACCGGCGAGATGATCTGGGCGACCGGCAGCCCGCAGGCCGACCAGATCGGCGAAGTCCTCAAAGAGCAGATGAAGAAGATCAACGTCACGCTCGACCTGAAGCCGATGGAACTGGCCGCCTACTACAACCAGACGTACTCCTACAAGTACACCTTCTCCCACCATGTGCCGCTCAACAACCCGGATCCCGACGAGAACCTCTCGTCGTACTTCGGGAGGAAGTCGGCCTTCTTCAAGCACTACAACCCCGCGATCTTCGATGCCATCGACAAGCAGGCCGCGGAACTCGACACCACGAAGCGCCAGCAGCTCGTCATGGACGTTCAGAAGATGATCGTCCAGGACTTCCCCATCGCCTTCATGTTCACCACCAACCTCCACGAATTCACCGACAAGAAGGTCAAGGGGTGGTTCTACTCCGCTGACCTCTACAACGGGCGCGTCCACAACGTCTGGCTCGACGCCTAGCTCCTGCCCCTTCGCACCGTGAGCTGGGCGCCGGTGCCCGGCTCACGGTGATCCCTTTCGCGGAGGCCCGCGTGACCGATTACCTCATCCGTCGTTTGCTCCTCGCCATCCCCACCATCCTGCTGGTGATGCTCGCCACCTTCTCCATCGTGCGGCTCGTGCCGGGCGATGTGGTCCAGGTCATGCTGGCCGAGCGGCCGTACGCCACCGAAGCCGACAAGAAGGCGCTCCGCGAAGAACTGGGCATGGACGACCCCATCCCCATCCAGTTCGTCAAGTACGTTGGCAACGTCCTGCGGGGCGATCTCGGCACCTCGCCCTGGACCGAGCGCGCCGTCACTTCGGAACTGAACGACCGCCTCCCGGTCACGGCCCAGCTCGGCCTGATGGCGATCATCATCGGGCTCCTCATCTCCCTCCCCATCGGCATCCTCTCTGCGGTCCGGCAAGACACCCTCCAGGACTATGGGGCGCGCAGCTTCGCCATCCTCGCGCTCTCCGTGCCGTCGTTCTTTATCGGGACACTCGTGGTCGTGCTGCCTTCGCTCTGGTTTAGCTGGTCGCCACCGCTCATCTACAAGGGCTGGGATGCCGGACCCTGGCCCCACCTCTACTACTTCTTCTTCCCCGCCCTCGTTATTGGGCTCGGCCTCGCCGGCTCCGTCATGCGCCTGACCCGGACGATGATGCTCGAAGTGCTGCGCCAGGACTACATCCGCACGGCCTGGTCCAAGGGCCTTCGGGAACGCACCATCATCGGCCGCCACGCCATTAAGAACGCCTTCATTCCCGTCATTACCGTGATCGGTCTCCAGGTGAGCGTCGCCGTTAGCGGCACCATCATCGTCGAGAGCATCTTCAACGTCCCGGGGGTCGGGCGCTTCTTCGTCAGCGCGATCAGCCAGCGCGACTACCCCTCCGTCCAGGGCGTCGTCCTCGTCCTCGCCATCACCATCGTGTTCGTCAACCTGCTGGTCGATGTGAGCTACGCGCTCCTCGACCCGCGCATCAGGTACAGCTAGCAGCGGCTGCGCCGCGGCCACATCCAGGAGGAACTCATGCAGCGCACCGCGTCCATGGATGGTGTGATGTTGGCCCGGGAGTCTCGGCGCCTTCCCTTCTACGTCGACGTCCTCCGCCGCCTGGTCAGGGAGAAGCCACTGGGCCTTGTGGGGGCTGTACTGGTGATCCTGTTCGTCGTCGCGGCTGTCGCAGCTCCGCTTGTCGCACCCTACGGTCCCAGCCAGCTGATGGCTGGCCCGCAGCTCGACTCACCCTCCTTCAGTCACCCCCTGGGCACGGACAACCTTGGCCGCGATGTCTTCAGCCGCGTCGTTTACGGCGCCCGGGTTTCCATGACCATCGGCCTCATCGCCGTCCTCACATCCAGCGTTATCTCCGTCACCATCGGCATCGTGAGCGGCTACTTCGGCGGACTCTTCGACATGCTCGCCCAGCGTTTTGTCGATGCCTTCATCGCCTTCCCCGCCCTCGTCTTCCTCATCGCCGTCGGCGGCATCTTTCGCGACTCTGACATCCCCGGCCTCCCCAGGAACGGGGTCTTCAGCACCCCCACGGTCGTCCTCATGGTCACCATGGGCATTCTTTTCGGCGTCGGGACTTCCCGCGTCATCCGCGCCTCGACGCTCTCGGTGAAGGCACTCACGTTCGTCGAAGCCTCCCGCGCCACCGGCGCCGGGCACGGGCGCATCATCCTCCACCACATCTTGCCCAACGTCATGCCCCAGGTGATAACCCTCGCCACCCTTGGCCTGGGCAGCGCCATCCTCTTCGAATCGGCCCTCAGCTTCCTCGGCCTCGGCGTCCCACCCGACGTCGCCACCTGGGGCGGCATGCTCAACCGCGAGGCGCGCTCCTGGATGACGAAGGCCCCCTGGCTCGCGATCTTCCCCGGCCTCGCCCTCAGCCTCGCCGTCTTCGGCTTCAACATGCTCGGTGACGCCCTCCGGGATCTCCTCGACCCTCGCCTCCGCCAGGGCTAGCCCGGGAGTATCGCCAGATCGCCCTCGGCCCTCGGCCCTCGGACCTCGGACCTCGGACCTCGTATCCTGTGCCGAGGAGGGCCCCACCCGTGCCCGATACCACCATCTTCCTCGCCCGCAAAGTCATCACCATGGACCCCAACGTCCCCGATGCGAACGCGATCGCCGTGCGCGACGGCCGCATCCTCTCCGCAGGACCCTTCGACCGCGTGCTCAACGCCGTCGGCGGCGCCGGCGTCGACCGCCAGTTCGCGAACCAGGTCATCCTCCCGGGGTTCGTCGAGGCCCACGCCCACATCCTCGAAGGCATCTTCTGGCAGTTCCCCTACGTCGGCTTCATCGACCGCCGCCGCCCCGACGGCACCACCGCCGAGGGCGCGACCACGAACGAGGCCATCGTCACCCGCCTTCGCCGGGCCTCCGCCGCCATGCCCGACCCGAATGCGCCGCTCTTCGCCTGGGGCTACGACCCCCTCTTCCTCCAGGACGAAGAGCTGACGGCGCCCGTCCTCGACACCGTCTCCACGACCCGGCCGATCTACGTGATGCACGCCAGCGGCCACGTCGCCGCCATCAACAGCGCCCTCCTCGAAGCGGGGGAAATCACCGCCTCAACGAACGTGGAGGGCGTCGTCAAAGGCGCCGATGGAAACCCCACCGGCGTCCTCCAGGAAACGAAGGCCATGAATCTTGGCCTCCGGGTCGCGGGCAGCCCCTTCGCCGGCGACCTTCGCCAGCCGCTCCTGAACCTCGGCCGGGCTGCCCACGTCGCCGGCGTGACCACGGTGACCGACCTCGGCACCCTGCCGCTCGCGAACCCCGCCTCGCTCGAACGCATCACCGAAGTGACTTCGAGCGACGACTTCCCCGCCCGCCTCGCCGCCGCCCATGGGCTTCTCTTCGGCAACCACAGCCCCGGGCGCGTCGCCGAAGAATGCCTGGCGCTCAGGGCGAAGAGCACGGACAAACTCCGCATGGGCTTCGCCAAGATCATCACCGACGGCTCCATCCAGGGGTTCACGGCGCGCCTTCGCTGGCCCTGCTATCACAACGGCGCCGCCAACGGCATCTGGAACGTCGACCCCGAAGCCCTCCGCGCCTGGGTGGCCGAACTCCACCGCAACCGCATCCAGGTTCACATCCACACCAACGGCGACGAAGCGACCGACGCCGCCCTCGACGCGCTCGAAGCTGCCAGCCGCGAAGCGCCCTGGGACGACCACCGTCTCGTCCTCGAACACAACCAGATGGCGACCGACGCCCAGTTCCGGCGGATGAAAGCGCTCGGGGCCTGCACGAACCTCTTCGCCAACCACATCTATTACTGGGGCGACATCCACCGCGCCGTAACCATCGGCCCCGACCGCGCCGCCCGCATGGACGCCGCCGGTTCCGCCCTCCGCCACGGCGTGCCATTCTCCCTCCACTCCGATGCCAACGTGACCCCGATTGGCCCGCTCTTTGCCGCCTGGTGCGCCGTCAACCGCCGGACCATGTCGGGCCGCATTCTCGGCGAGGAACAGCGCATCCCGGTGCTCGACGCGCTCCGCGCGGTCACCCTCGGTGCCGCCTACCTCCTCCGCCTGGACGACGAAATCGGCAGCATCGAAACCGGCAAGCGCGCCGACTTCACCGTCCTCGCCGAAGACCCGCTCGCCGTCGACCCGCTCGAACTGAAGGATGTGCCGGTGATGGCGACGGTGCTTGGCGGCATCCCTCAACCCGCGCCCGCACCCCCAACCGCCACGGCCGTGTTCTAAACCCAACGCGCTCGTCTCCCTCTCCCGCCTCGCGGGAGAGGGCCGGGGTGAGGGTCACACGCCCGGGATGAGCCCTTCCTTCGCGAGTACGTCCGCGAGTTGGCGGGCGATGCCGCCTTCGTTCGCGGCGTCCAGCGTCTTCCCGCCGCGGCCGCCCATGCCCCCTGACATCAACTGCCGCAGCCGCTCCGATGGCTTCGCCGCCGCCGAAGGCTTCAGAAGCTGGCGCGTCAGCGGCCGGGCCGGGCCGTAGCCAACGAGTTCGAACCGCTCACCGTGCGATACCTCGTGCGCGACCGCGCGGGCGGCGACAGCTTCGCGCCGGGCGGCGAGCCGCGTCGCCAGCCGCGGGTAGAACGGCGGCGCCGGCATCCGCGCGGGGACCAGGACAACCGGCACCGGCACCCGGTACGTCCGCCGCACGCCGCCGCCGGCCCGGACCTGTGCGAGCAGGTGGCCCTCTCCCGGTTCGACCGCCGTCACATCCTGCAGCAGCGGCCACCCCAATACCTCCGCCAGCGCGCCCGCCAGCACCCCGGACCCGTGGTCACTCGCGGCGCTCCCGGCGAAGACAATATCGGTGCCGCCGGGGACAGCTTCCGCGAGCACCCGCGCGGTCGCCCCAATCCCGGCCTCCGCGAGGTCGCTGCTCCACGCCCGCGTGACCGTGTCCACGCCTATCGCCCGCGCCTCCCGCAGCGCCGCATCCCAATCCGGCGGCCCCATTGCCACGCCGTGGACCTGCCCTCCCGCCGCCCGCCGCAGCGAAAGCGCCAGGCTCAGGGTCACCACCGACGGCTCGTCCAGGCGGCAGGTGTCGCCCCAGACGCCCTGCGCCAGTTCCGGGTCCGCCACCGCGCGAAGCAGGACGACGCTCTTCATCCCGCTGCCCCCGCCAGCGCTGCCCGGCGTTCGCTGTTGCTTCTCCGTCCGCGGAGGTCGGCAATCAGGCCGGGCAGGATTTCGTGGATGTCGCCAACCAGCGACACGTTCGCGATCTTGAAGATCGGTGCCCGCGCGTCCGAATTGATCGCCACGATGAACGAGGCTGCGCGCATCCCGAGCGTGTGGTGGATAGCGCCGCTGATCCCACAGGCGATGTAGAGCGCCGGCGTCACCGTCCGCCCGGTCAGCCCAACCTGGCGCGACGATGGCACCCAGCCGTTGTCGACCGCCACCCGGCTGGCCCCGACGGTCCCCCCGAGCAGCCCTGCCAGTTCGGCGAGCATGTCGAATCCTTCGCGGCTGCCCACGCCTCGCCCCCCCGCGACCACGACGTCGGCCTCGGCGAGGTCCATCTCCCAGGGAGAGAGGCGGCTTTCCTGCACCAGCGCGAAGGGGGAAGCAGCCGCCGGGGGAGCCAGTTCCGCCGCCCCGGGCAGCGCCGCCGTGCCGGTCACATCGGCCGCCGCGTCCGCGTTCACGACAACGATGGTCGTGGGCGCCCGGAGGGCCAGGGTCGCCGTCCGTGTCCCGGCGAGGGCCGGCCGCGACGCCTGGAGCACCCCGTCGCGTTCGCGGAGGCTGAGGACTGAGGTGGCGATTGGGAACCCACTGCGCACTGCCAGCCTGCCAGCCAGTTCGCGTCCCAGCGGCGTATCCCCGATGGCGATAAGGCTGTACCCCCCGGCGGCTGCCAGCGATGAGATGGTGCCCACGAGCGCCGCGGCCTCGCCGGAAGGGACGTGCCAGGCCTGTGCCCAGCGCCCCGCCAGCGCCACCGCCGGCCCCACCACGAGGATGTCGCCCTCGCCGCGCGATTCGGTGATCGCCCGCTGGGCTATCCCCAGCGCGGCCCCCGACCGCCGTTCCACCCCTCCCGGCCCGGTCTCCACCACCACGAGGACGCGCTGCACCATCCCCTAGTCCATCCTGACCAGGATTGGCGTCCGTTCGGAACCGGCCACATTTGGCCTGCTCCCCTCTCCCGCGTAGCCGGGAGAGGGGCTGGGGGTGAGGGCCCAACGCAGCGGATCGAGCGCCGAGTTTCTCAACTGAGCACTACCGGCGCATCGGGATTGCCACCAGGTCCGGCCGGGAGGGCGGGCCGTCGAGCCCACGCGCCGCTTCGTGGCCGTCGAAGGTCGCCATCTCCAGCCGCCGCGGCCCGGTGCAGTCGCCGATCGCCCGGACGCGCGTGTGGTGCTCCGAAAGCTGATAGAACAGCGCGTTGGCGGGGACGATGTTGCAGGCCAGCACCACCGTGTCGGCCGCGAATTCCGTCTCCTCCGACGTGTAGAAGTCGTAGAGCGTCACCGACCCCGGCTCGATCGCGCGCGCCCAGGTCGTCGGCCGGATGTCGACGCCGAGTGCGTGCACCCGCCGAAGGGTGGCCATCCGGGTGATCGGTTCAGCATGCTTCCCGGCTTCGAGTTCGCGGGTCACGAGGATGACCTCCTTGCCCTGCGCTGCCAGCAGTTCCGCGACGCCCATCCCCTGGACGTGGTGTTCGTCGTCAAGGATGACCACGCGCTCGCCCGTCTCCACCTCGCCGTTGAGCACGTCCCACGCCTGTACCACGTTCGCCCCGTCGATGCCCTGGATGTGGTCTGGGACGCGCGGGGTGCCGCCCGTCGCGACGAAGATGTCGTCGGGCTTGAGCGCGAGCACGTCCGCGGCGGTGGCCCGCGTGTTGAGCCGGATGTCGACACCTAGCCGCTTCATCTCGACCGTGTAATAACGCCCGACTTCGGCGAAATCAGTGCGTCCCGGGGCCTTCGCGGCGATGTTGGTCTGCCCGCCGAGGGCGCCCGACTGTTCGAAGAGGGTGACGTTGTGCCCCGCGCTGGCGGCCACGCGGGCGGCTTCGCAACCGGCCGGCCCACCGCCGATGATCACCAGCCGCTTCGGGTCGGACGTCCGGGGGATGGTGCCCCAGTGCTCTTCGCGGCCGATGGCGGGGTTGATGGCGCAGGTGATCGGCGCATACTTTTCGACGTGGCCCCAGCAGCCTTCGTTGCAGCCCAGGCAGTGGCGAATCTGGTCGAGTCGGCCTTCCCGCGCCTTGTTCGGCAGTTCCGGGTCGCAGATGTTCGCCCGGGTCATCCCCACCATGTCGGCCTGGCGGTTCTCCAGGATCTGCTCGGCCATCACCGGGTCGTTGATCCGCCCGATGCAGACGACCGGGATGTCCAGCACTTCTTTCGCGATCGCCGCGAGGTACACGAACGACCCACCGGGGTAGTACATCGGCGCGATGATCGTGTCCTTCGAACGGTAGTTCCCGACGCTCACGCTCAGGTAGTCCAGTTGGTTGCCGGCCGTGAGGACCGGCACCATGCGCTCGAAGTCCTCGCTCGTGTAGCCGTCCTCCGTCATCTCATCGCCGGAGATCCGCATCCCAACGGTCCAGTCGCGCCCAACCTCCTGGCGGATGGATTCGATAATCTGGGCGACGAAGTTCATCCGGCGTTCGAAGTCGCCCCCGTACTCGTCGTCGCGCATGTTCGAAAGCGGCGAAAGGAACTGGGTGATCAGGTAGCCGTGGGCGCCGTGGATTTCGGCCCCGTCCAGCCCGGCTTCGCGCAGCACCGAAGCCCCCCGCGCGTACCCGGCGATCACTTCCTGGACTTCGCCCGTTGTCATTTCGTGGGGGACGGTCCAGGTGTCTGGCTGCGGCACCGGCGACGGCGCCCATGGCTGGCCGAAGAGGTTGTTCCCCTGCGCGCCCGGGTGCCACAACTGGCCGACGAACTTCGCGCCATGTTCGTGGATCGCTTCCGTCGCGGCCCGGAACTTCGCCACCGCCGCCGGCTGGGCGAAGGTGTCCCCGATCGAACGGTGGATCCCGTGGACGTGCGACCCGATGAGCCCGATCCCGCCCTTCGACTTCGCAACCCAGTAGGCGATTTCGCGCGACCCGGGGAGCCCGTCCGGGTCAGTGAAGAGCGTGTGGTGCGGCGTGCTCATGATCCGGTTGCGGACCGTGAAGCTGCCGATCTTGAGCGGGCTGAAGAGAAGCTTGAACTCGGTCACGGCCGACCCTCCCAGAGTGGACTATCCTTGCTATCGAAGGCACAGGACGTTTGTGCTGGTGTGCCAGAGCCAGCCCCCCGCGGCAATGACGCCGATCATATTTCGCCCGAACCTGATCTAGGTCATACCGTCATCGGCCGCAAACCGGCATTACCAGCGACATGACTACTACACCATCGGCCCCGCCCGTTCCCAACAGCTTTGACAGGTACCGCGACAAGTTGGAGTGGGATGCCGTCTACTGGGGCACCCACTGCGTCGACTGCTACCCCGGCGACTGCCCCGTCCGCGTCTACGTGAAGGATGGCAAGGTCGTCCGCGAAGAACAATCCGGCACCATCGCCATGGTCGAAGAGGGCGTGCCCGACTTCAACCCCATGGGCTGCCAGAAGGGGGCCTCCTGGAGCCAGTCGCTCTACGGCCCCGACCGCGTCCAGTACCCCCTCCGCCGGGCTGGCGAACGTGGCGAAGGCAAATGGGAGCGCATCAGCTGGGACACCGCCCTCACCGAGATCGCCGAGTCGATGGTCGACGCTATCGAAACCCACGGTTCCCAATCGATTGTCCAGGAGGGCACGCCGGAAGGGGGCGGCAGCATGGGCATGCGCCGCTTCCTTTCGACGGTGGGCGGGCACTACCTCGACCTCCAGGGGTCGTTCAACGACTTCTCGATCGGCCTCTACGAAACCTTCGGCAAGTTCAGCCCCACCTCCTCGGCCGATGACTGGTTCAAGTCGGAACTGATCCTCCTCTGGCACATGAACCCGGTCTACACGCGGATCTCGCTCTACCACTTCATCGCCGAGGCCCGCTACAACGGCGCCGAGGTCGTCAACATCTCTCCCGACATCAACGCCTCCCACACCCACGCCGACTACCAGGTCCCGATCAACGGCGCCTCGGACCCGGCCTTCGGGCTCGCCCTCGTCCAGGTGATGCTGGAAGAAGGGATCGCCGACTGGAAGTTCCTCAAGGAACAGACAGACTTCGGCTTCCTCATCCGCACCGACACCCGCCGTTATCTGCGCCAGATCGACGTCGAAGGCAAGGGCCGCGAAGACCAGATGTACCAGTGGGTGCCCGGCCGTGGGCTGAAGCTCGCCGACCGCGGGAACATGTTCCTCAAGGGCGTCGACATCGCCCTCGAAGGCGTCTTCGACGTCAAGCTCGCCGATGGCTCCACCGTCCAGGTCACGCCCGTCTATGCGCTCCTCAAGGGCAAGCTCGACCGCGACTACACGCCCGAAAAGCAGCAGTCGATCACCAGCGTCCACCCGGACGTGATCCGGATGCTCGCCCGCAAGATCGCCACCAGGCGGACCAACATCATGCTTGGCTACAACGCCTGCAAGTTCTACCACGGCGACCTGATCGAACGGGTGATGTGCCTGGTCCTCGCCGCCAGCGGCAATTGGGGCAAGCATGGCACCGGCATCCGCTGCTGGGCGGCAGCGATGAACGACGGCGCCGGTATCGCGATGGCCAAGCCCGGCCCCGGCGCCGCCAACAGCGAAATCGTCCTCTCCGCCCGCGATGCCGCCGTCGCCGCGATCAAGAAGACAGACCCGACGATGACGACCGAGATCGCCGTCCGCGAACTCTCGAAGATGATCGCCGGCTCCGAGCGCGGCGGGATCAACAAGGTCGACCAGACGCCGGTCGCCGGCGGCACCTCCTCGCCCCCCGCCTTCTGGTGGTACTGGCACGCCGGCTACAAGGAGCGCTGGAACAAGCGCGAATGGGGCGACGAATCCCTCCCCCGCGGATTCGATGACTACTTCCAGGAGGCGCTGGACAAGGGCTGGTGGAAGGGACTCGCCCGTCCCGGCCCGGATGACCCCCCCCAGGTCTTCATCGAATGCGGCGGCAACACGCTCAGGCGCACCCGCGGCGGCAAGGGCGCCCTCCTTCGCACCCTCTGGCCGAAACTCAAGGCGATCGTCATCATCGACTTCCGCATGAGCCAGACCGCGCTCTACGGCGACTACTTCCTCCCCGCCGCCCAGCACTACGAAAAGCTCGCCTTCGGCATGCCCACCCCCCACGTCATGAACCTCACCCTCGGCGACCGCGCCGCTGAGCCGCCCGGTGAAGCGAAGGACGAGTGGGAGATCTTCGACCTCATGGTCAAGAAGATCGCGGAGGTCGCCGAGAGGCGCGGCCTCGTCGAATACACCGGCGGCAACGGCGTCGAACGCAAGTACGCCGACCTCTCCCAGGCCTACTCCATGCACAACTACTTCGACAACGAAGACGCCCGTTTCGATGAGATCATCCGCGACTCGGCCCTCGCCGGGACGATTCCGATGGGCACCAACCTCCGCACCATGCGCGAAACGGGCCACGTCCGCTTCATCGACTGGGGCCTCGCGCCGATGGGGCTTTCCCAGGCATCGCCGCTGGAGCCGCACAAGACCCACGTCCCCTTCCGCGACCACACCGAACGCGGCGACCCCTTCCCGACCTACGCCCGCCGCGCCCAGTTCTACATCGACCACCCCTGGTTCTTGGAGGCCGGCGAAGAACTCCCCGTCCACAAGCCCAACCCGAACATGGGCGGCAACTACCCTATCGGCCTCACTTCGGGCCACAACCGCTGGTCGATCCACACCATGAACCAGGCGAACGAAGTCATCCTCGGGACGCACCGCGGCGAACCGTTCGCCGAAGTGAACCTGCAGGATGCCGCCGCCCGCGGGATCAAGGATGACGACCTGATGCGCGTCTTCAACGACGTCAGTTCGTTCAAGGTCCGCGCCAAGGTTTCGCCCAGCGTGAAGCCCGGCCAGCTCGTCTCCTACAACGGTTGGGCCGGGTTCCAGTACCGCGACTGGTCCGGCGCGAACGAAATCGAACCCGGCATGGTCAAGTGGATAGGCTTCGCCGGCGGCTACGGCCACCTCCAGCACCTCAGCGCCGAATGGCAGCCGGTCCCCGTCGACCGCTGGGTGCGCTGCGACTACGAGAAGATCCAGTAGCGCGGCCGAGAGCAGGGTGGGTTGGTCACGGAAATCAGGGACCCTGTGCCGTGGCATGGCCACGGCACAGGGCGAGTCTTGGGACGGTGGCGGCCCGGACCGGCCCGTGGCGGCCCCGCCGCCCAGAAAGGGGTGGTCCGATGACGCCGACGACACGGCCCCGCTCGCCATTCCTCCTGGTCCTGTTGCTGCTCGGCGTGCTGAGCGCCGCCTTCGCCCTGATCGCCGCCTGCGGTGGCGGTGACGACGACAGCGACGGCGGCGCCACGGCAACGGCGACCCAACCGCAGACTGGCCCCGCTACCATCACCATCACCAGTTCGGGCCCAATCACGGGTCAGAAGAGCCGCATCCTCCTCGTCTACGCGGCCCCCGCTGGCGGCGGCCCGGCAGGCCAGGCCTGCGTCACCATCACCTCCGATAGCTTCACCGTGCCCGCCACCGTGATGCTCGAAGTCCCCACCGGCCAGCAGAGCCCCTGCACCGGCAACCCGGGGCAGAAGGTCTTCGCGAAGGGCACCTACACGATCACCGCCGGGGTCTACGTCGGCGGCCAGCAGGCGCCGGAGAAGCAGTCCACCCAGGCGGCCGAAGTCGCCGGTACGGCCCCCGTGCAGGTCAAGCTCGACGGGGCGGCGCTCTCGAAATAGCAGCCCCCGCGCCCTGAAGCCGGTCACCTGAGGCCATCCGGACAGCCGGAAGGGGCCGCCCGGCCGTAGCCATGCCCTCGCGCCCGCAGCAAGATGGACGAGGGTTGTCATGATGGTCACCTTCCAGGATCGCGATGATGCCGGCCGCCGGCTTGGCCGCCTGCTCGAAAAGCGTGGGCTCGAACGGCCCCTGGTCCTCGGGATTCCCCGCGGCGGGGTGCCCGTCGCCGCCCAGGTCGCCCGCGCGGTGCATGGCGAACTCGGCGTCGTCGTCGCCCGGAAGATCGGTGCGCCCTCCCAGCCTGAACTCGCGATCGGCGCGGTGACTGCCGACGGCGTCGCCTGGATCAACGAACCGCTCGCCGCGGACGCGGGTGCAGGCAAGGACTACCTCGACCGCGAGATCGCCGCCCAGGCCGCCGAGGCCCGCCGCCGCGAAGCTGTCTTCAATAGCCATCGTCGCGGATCAGTGGCCGGCCGGCCCGTCATCATCGTTGACGACGGCATCGCCACCGGGGCCACCGCCCTCGCGGCCGCGCGCTCAATGCGGGCGGCGGGCGCAAAACCGCTGATTGTCGCGGTGCCGGTGGGCCCGCCCCACACACTCGGACTGCTCCGGCAAGAGGCGGACGAGGTGATCACCCTCCACGAGGAGCGCGATTTCTGGGCAATCGGCCAGTTCTATGTGGACTTCCACCCCATGGACGACGCCGAGGTCCTGGACGTGCTCGCCGGCTTCCGGGCCGCACCCGGTACGGTTGAGGCGCGCATCCGCCGCGACGGCGTCGAACTCGCCGCCCGGCTCCGGCTTCCCGGGCAGGTTGCTCCCGTCGTCGTCTTCGTCCACGGACTCGGCAGTTCGAAGGAATCTCCCCGCAACGTCGTCATCGCCGAGCGCCTGGTCGATGCCGGGTTCGCGGCCCTGCTCTTCGACCTCAGCGGGCACGGCGAATCCACCCCCGACCCCCGCGAGGGGCTCGATGCCTACGTCGACGACCTCGCCGCCGCCTTCGCCTGGCTGAAGGACCAGCCCGGCGTCGACAGCGGCCGCATCGCAATCGCCGGTTCGAGCCTCGGCGCGGTCGTCGCGCTCCGAGCCGTGCAGTCTGGCCGGGTGAAGCCCGCGGCGCTCGTCCTCCGCGCCCCGCCCGCTGACCCGGACGACTTTCGCGGCCTCGCCGTCCCCGCGCTGCTGCTCGTCGGCTCCCACGACCCGCTCCTGGAACAGGCCCGTGAGGCGGGCGCGCTGACGACGTCCGTGCGCCTCCAGGTGGTGCCCGGCGCCGGCCACCTCTTCGAAGAGCCGGGCACGCTCGAAGCGGCCACCGAAGCCACCGTCTCATGGCTGCGCGGCCAGCTCGCCGCCCCCGCCGCCCCGGCGCGGACGTAGCCGCCGTGGCACCCGGGCGCGTGGCGCTCCTCAAGCCCCGTGTCTGCGTGAAGGGCTAATCGCCACCTCCGTCGCCAGCAGTAGCCCGAGTGCCAGCGAGGGCAGGCGCCCGGCCCCGCCCCCATCCAGCCCAGGACGCCACAGCCGTTCCTCCCGGTACACCCACGATCCCCCGCGCGCCGTCAGTAGCCCGAGTGCCAGCGAGGGCAGGCGCCGCGCCGCCCACTCCCCTCCACTCTTGCTCCCGGGTGTCGTAGGCTCCGCGGGTGGCCTACGACTACGACCTCCTGGTGATTGGCTCTGGCCCTGCCGGCGAAAAAGGCGCGGCCCAGGCGGCCTACTTCGGCAAGCGGGTCGCTATTGTCGAAAAGGCCGAGGAGCCCGGCGGCGCGGCCGTCCACACCGGCACCCTCCCTTCCAAGACCCTCCGCGAAACCGCGCTCTTCCTCTCCGGCTACCGCCAGCGCGAGCTCTACAGCGTCTCCGTCTCCCTCGATCCCGGGCTCGCCGTCCCCAAGCTCCTGTCCCGAAAAGACACCGTCCGGGTGATGGAAGTCGGCCGCATCCACGAAAACCTGGACCGCCACAGCATCGAGACCCTGCACGGCATCGCCACGGTGCTCGACGGCCACACGGTCGAGGTCGCCGGTCCCGGCACCGCCCGGTCCGTAACGGCCGAATTCATCCTTGTTGCTACCGGGTCCGTGCCCTTCCACCCGGCGGGCATCGACTTCCCGGACACGTCCATCGACGACAGCGACGAAATCCTCACCATCGACTCCATGCCCCGTAGCCTGATCGTCCTCGGCGCCGGCGTGATTGGCTGCGAATACGCCTGCGTCTTCGCGACCATGGGCGCCCGCGTCACGCTCCTCGATTCGCGCCCCCAACTGCTCCCCTTCCTCGACACGGAGATCAGCAACGAACTCCAGGCTTCGATGGTGCGGCTGGGCATCGACGTCCGCCTGGGCGAAGTGGCCGCCAGCGTCCAGCGCGAAGGCGATGGCATCGCCGTCCGCCTCGCTTCCGGCGTCAACCTCCACTGCGACCGCCTCCTCAACGCCGCCGGACGCCACGGCGCGACCGCCGGCCTCGGTCTCGAAGAAGCGGGCGTCCGGATGGCCCCGCGCGGCTGCATCGAAGTCGACGCCAACTACCGGACGAGCGTGCGCTCCATCTTTGCCGCCGGCGACGTGATCGGCTTCCCCGCGCTCGCGTCCACGTCGATGGAGCAGGGCCGCGTCGCCGTCTGCCGCGCCTTCGGCTTCGACTACAAGCAGCACATGAGCACCCTGCTCCCCTACGGCATCTTCACGATCCCGGAAGTCAGCGCCGTTGGGCTCACCGAGCAGGAAGCCGCCGCGAAAGGCCAGGCTGTGGTCTGTGGCCGCGCGCTCTACCGCGACAACGCCCGCGGCAAGATCATCGGCGCCAGCGAGGGCATGGTAAAACTGGTCTTCGACGCCGCCACGCGGCGCCTGGCAGGAGCCCACATCATCGGTGACGGCGCCGCCGAACTCCTTCACATCGGCCAGGCCATGATCACCCTCGGCGGGACCGTGGACACGCTGGTCGAGACCGTCTTCAACTACCCGACGCTCTCCGACTGCTACAAGTACGCCGCCTACGACGCCCTCGGCCGGTGGCCCGCCGGCTGAAATCGGCATCGCAGGGCCGTCCACAAGGCCCGGGTTCAGTGCCCCGGCTGGTCATTCACCGCGCGCGTCGCAGGTGCGAAGCTTGCGCGGCGACGCCATGGACAAGCCACGAGCCCTCCCCGACGGCAGACGCGACCTGGCGGTAGCGGCGGCAACGCTTGCCGGCCACCTGCCCCCGGAGTTCGCCCCCTTGGCGACGCTCGCCTACAACTACTGGTGGTCCTGGGCCCCCGGCGGCGAAGATGTCTTCTCCTCGCTCGACCCCCACCGCTGGGCGCGCTGTGGGATGAACCCCATCCGCCTGCTCCAGGAACTCGACCCCTCGCGGCTGCGCGTCCTGGCGATGCAGCCCGGCGTACTCGACCGGGTCGAAGCGCTCGCCCGCGCCCTCCGCGAAGAACTGGCCCGCCCGGAACGGCCGATCGCCCTCCCCGGCCGCCCCGCCGTCATCGTCTGCGCCGAGTTCGGCGTCCACCGCTCGCTGCCGTTCTATGCCGGGGGCCTCGGCGTCCTCGCGGGGGACTTCCTCAAGGAGGTGTCCGACCAGGGCTATCCCGCCGTCGGCATCGGCCTTTTCTACTCGCAGGGGTCGTTCCACCAGCGCGTGGACAACTCCGGCTGGCAGCACGAATTCTGGCTCGACACCGACTCCGACCGCCTGCCAGCCGCGATCGTCACCGGCACCGATGGCGACCCCCTCACGGTCAGTGTCCCCATGCGCGGCCGCGACGTGACCGCCCAGATCTGGCGCGTCGACGTCGGCCGGGTGCCGCTCTACCTGCTCGACACGAACCTCCCCGGGAATGCCCCGGGCGACCGCTGGATCACGTCGCGGCTCTACGTCGGCAACCGCGAGGTAAGGCTCGCCCAGTACGCCCTCCTCGGGATCGGCGGGGTCCGCGCCATGCGGGCGATGGGCATCGAACCCGCGCTCATCCACCTGAACGAAGGCCACGCCAGCCTCGCCCTGCTCGAACTCCTCCGCGAACACCTCGCCGCCGGCCTCGACCTCACCGCGGCGAAGGAACGGATGCGGGCGGCCACTGTATTCACCACCCATACGCCCGTCTCCGCCGGCAACGAAACGCTTTCGACCGACGACCTCCAATCCGTCCTCCCCGGCCTGCCGGCGTCGCTCGGGATGGAGTGGGGCGACCTGGTGGCCATGGGCCGCATCCGGCCCGAGGACCCCGGCGAGCAGTTCGGGCTCACCCCCTTTGCCCTCCGGATGACGGGCGCCGCCAACGCGGTCAGCCGCCTCCACGGCGAAGTCGCGCGCCAGATGTGGCACGACCTCTGGCCCGGCCGCGCCCCGGAACAGGTCCCCATCGGCCACGTCACAAACGGGGTCCACCTGGCAACCTGGATGGCCCCCCAGATGCGGGCGCTGCTTGCCCGCTACCTCCCGGGGTGGCCCGCCTCAGCGGCAGACCCCGCGACCTGGGGACACGTCGACGACATCCCCGATCGCGAACTCTGGGCAGTCCGCTGCGAGCTGCGCGCCGGCCTCGGCACCTATGTCCGCGACCGCAGCGTTGTCGAGCGCCTCGGGCGTGGCGAGGCCCTCCCCTACGCCGAATCCGCCGCCCGCGCCTGGAGCGACGACTCCCTGACGGCCGGGTTCGCCCGCCGCATCGCCACCTACAAACGACTCTACCTCGTGACCCGCAATTTGGACCGCGGCCTCCGGTTGATCAACGGCGAACTCCCGGTCCAGCTCGTCATCGCCGGCCGCGCCCACCCCCAGGACGACGACGCGAAGCGCACCGTCCAGCAGGTCTTCGCTCTCAACTACCTGCCGAACCTCGCCGGCCGCGTCGTCTTCCTCGAAGAGCACGACATGGCGATGGCCGCCCGCCTCGTCCGCGGCTCCGACCTCTGGGTGAACCTGCCGCGGCCACTGAACGAAGCCTGCGGCACCAGCGGCATGAAGTCGGCGCTCAACGGCGGGCTCCAGTTGAGCGTGCTCGATGGCTGGTGGGCCGAGGCCTACGACGGCGCCAACGGCTGGGCTATCGCCTCCAACCCCGCCCTCCCCGCCGCCGAACAGGACGCCCAGGACGCCACCGCCCTCTTCGACCTGCTGGAATCCCAGGTGCTGCCCCTCTTCTACGACCGCGGCGAGGACGGCATCCCGCATGGCTGGGTCCAGAAGATGAAGCTGTCGCTCAAGTCCATCGGCCCGCGCTTCACGGCCACGCGGATGCTCGACGAATATGTCGCACGCGCCCGGGCGCAGCTTGGAGCGCTGGCGAGCGGGTGACCCTCCGGTCCGTCAGCGAACCGCAGGCACCGGAAGTGCCCGCCGCAGCACCTTGCCGGTCGGCGTCCGCGGGAGTTCGTCGATCACCTGGACGGAGCGCGGCACCTTGTAGGTCGCCAGGTGTTCCCGGCAGTGCGCGCGGATGGCGGTCTCGTCGAAGGTCGCCCCTTCCGCGAGTTCGATGAAGGCCACCGGCACCTGGCCGCGCGCCGGGTCGGGCATGCCGATCACGGCCGAATCCGCCACCGATGGATGCGTGTTCAGCACCTCTTCGATCTCGGTGGGGAAGACGTTCTCCCCGGCGATGATGATCAGGTCGCTGATCCGCCCGGTGATGAAGAGGTGGCCGCTCTCGTCGAACCGCCCGAGGTCGCCCGTCTTGAAGTAGCCGTTGGCGTCGAAGGCCCGCGCCGCCAGTTCGGGCAACTTGAAGTAGCTGGTCATCAGGTTCGGTCCGCGCGCCCGGATCTCGCCCTCTTCGCCGGGTGGCACCGAGTTCCCCTGGATGTCGACCACCACTTCCTCCACTCCCGGCAGGGGCTTCCCCACGGACTCGGGCTTGTGGTCTTCGGGACGGCACCAGTTGAGGACGGCGCTCGTTTCCGTCAGCCCGTACCCCTGGCTGATGGTTATCCCGAACCGTTCCTCGAACCGTTCGCGCAGCCGCGACGAAAGCGGCTCGCCCCCGGAGATCAGGTACCGGTAGGAGGTGAAGTCAGCGGACGTGGCCGTCCGGTCGGAGAGCAGGGCGTTGTACATCGCCGGCACCCCGACGAAGCCCGTCGGCCGGTGGCGCCGCATCAATTCGAACAGCCGCCGGGGCACGAATCGCGCCGTGTACACCACTTTCCCGCCGACCGTCAGCGGCAACAGCGTCAGCACCGTCAGCCCGAAGCAGTGGAACTGCGGCAGCACCCCGAGGAAGACGTCGCGGTTGGTGACCTTGCCCCACTCGGCGCACTGGCTCACGTTCGCTGCCAGGGCGGCGACGCTCAGTTCGACTCCCTTGGGCCGGCCGGAGGTGCCCGACGTGTAGATGAGTACCGCGGTCCGGGCCGGGTCCTCCGCCGGCGCCCGGCGGAAGGGCGGGGGCCACCCGCGCTGCAGGTCCTCCAGGAACAGCGGCCGGACCCCTTCCGGCAGTTCCCCGAAGCGTTCGATCATCGGCCGCACCGTCACCACCAGGTCCAGTTCGGCGTCACCTATCACGTAGGCGAGTTCCTGCGGCCGCAGGAGGTAGTTCAGCGGCACGGCCGTCCGCCCCAGCAGCCACGTCGCCATCGCCGCAAGGGGGAACATCCCGGAGGTCGGGAGCATCAGCCCGATCCGCCGGTTCGGGGAGGCGCGCTCGATCGCCCGCGCCAGGTAGAGCGCCCCAAGGTACAGGTGGATGCCCCGCCAACTGCGCTGGTCGTCCACGACGAAGGTGCGGAAGGGGTGGCGCCGAAGGTTGCGAAGCAGCGGCCCGAGAAGCGTCTGCGGGCAGCGCGATGGAACCTGCGGTGGCGAACCACTCATCTCGCCACCGAGCGTGCTCCGGCCGGCGGGGCATGTCACGTCCGAACGGGCCGCCTTCCCGTATCCCGCCGGACCGGAAATCGCGTCTCCGCGGCTCAGGAAGGCGGCCGGTCGAGCGCGTAGGGCGAAGCAGCACGCACCGTCTCCTCGTTCACGGTGTCCGGGAGCCAGAACCCTCGGAAGGCGAGATAGCCGATCAATGTCGAAAGCCCCGCCACCGGCCCGACCAGGCGGATGCCGATGGGGTTCTCGGTCGTCGAACCCAGCGTCAGGAGGATCGCCAACAGCAGCGGCGCCAGCGACGATGCCGTCTTTTCGAACATCGCCTGGGTCGCGTAGTAGGTGCCTTCCCGCCGCTCGCCCGTGCGCAGCGTGTCGTAATCCGTGAGGTCGGCGATCAACGCGTTCGGGAAGGTTTGGAGCGGCGCCAGCGGCAGCCCCAGGAAGGCCGCGTAGACGAGGATCTGCACCACCGGCGGTATGCCCGGGATGAACCCGATGAAGAAGAGGAAAGGGAAATAGATGGCGGCATACAGCATTCCGAAGGAGTACATCTTCCGCTTCCCGTGCCGCTTCGCCATCTTCACGAAGGTTGGCAGCACCACCACCAGCATGCCGATCGCGACCGCGTTGATCAGCGCCGTCATCGTCCCTTCGTTTTCGAACTCAAGAACCTCCTTCACCAGGAACGGCATGATCCCCGTGATCATCAGCACGCCCATGTTGTAGAAGATGTAGGTCGGCAGGAAGAGGACGAACTGGTCGTTCCGCATGCAGCTGGCAATCGACTGCCAGAACGACTCGGCCGGCGGCGGCTTCGATGCCGTGCGCGCGGCCTCCACGGCCGGCCGCCAGGCCCCGGCCAGGCCGACGAAGCGGAAGACGAGCGCCAGGGTCGCCATGATCATCGCCATCACCTGGAACCCGAAGGCGTCGATGATGAAACCGCTCCCCACGAGTGCCACCGCGGCCCCGGCGACCCCGAACGCCACCTGCCAGGAGACGATGCTCAGGCGGTCCTCGTTGTTCCGGGCGATTTCCGGTAGCAGCGATTCGAAGGGCCCGCCGGAGAGCGTGCTGAAGAGGTGGAACAGCGCCAGCGCGGCGAAGAGGAAGATGGCGTTGCTCATGCTCTCGTCGCTCGACGGCGGGAACCAGAGCACCACGAACATCAACGCAAGAAACGGCGTCGCCGTAATCACGAACGGGATCCGGCGCCCCCAGCGGGACCGCGTCCGGTCGCTCCAATAGCCGATGAGCGGGTCGTCGAACGCTTCGATGAAGCGGATCGAGAAAAGCACGACCCCCACGGCGAGCAGCGTCGTCCGTCGCGAGATATCCGCGTCGTCCGGGGGCGCGTAGAAGTAGAGCAGCCAGAGGTCCTTGCTCCGGCCAATGGCGTTGCCGCCGATGCTCCCCGAGGCATAGAGCAGGCGGGTGACACGCGGCAGCCGTTCGGGCACCTGTCCCTCCCCGCGGCAATTGCACCACGATGATGGCCGCCCGCCACCGTCCGTCCGTCCCCCGCCCGTGGCCCGAGCGGCCCTATCTACAGCACCAACGCGCCCTCGCCATTGCGCCGCAGGGGCCACATTCCTTGCCCCGCTTGGCGCTCCCGGGCCTGCGGCCATGCCCTACAGTGGATGCAATCTCACTCGAGTGGAGCACCACCATGGGCAGGCTTGAAGGCAAGGTCGCGATCGTCACCGGCGGCGGCTCGGGCATTGGCCGGGCGACGGCCCTCTTGTTCGCCCGCGAAGGCGCGAAAGTCGTCGTCGCCGACATCACCGGCAAAGAGAAGGAGACCGCGGACGAGATCGGCCCTTCGGCGGTCGCTTCCCACGTCGATGTCTCCGTCTCCGCCGACATCCGGGCGATGATCGAAGCCGCCCGCAACACCTTCGGGAAGCTGGATGTGATCTTCAACAACGCCGGCATCGAAGGCGCCCAGGCGCCCACCGCCGACTGCACCGAAGAGAACTTCGACCGCGTGATCGCCGTCAACCTTCGTGGCGTCTTCCTCGGGATGAAATACGCGATCCCGGTCATGCTGGCCGGCGGCGGTGGTTCGATCATCAACACCGCGTCCATCGCCGGCCTCGTCGGCTTCATGGGAATCCCGGCCTACTGCGCCTCCAAGGGGGCCGTCATTCAGCTTACGAAGACCGCCGCGCTCGAATACGCCACCCACGGCATCCGCGTCAACGCGATCTGCCCCGGCGTCATCTGGACACCGATGGTCGAACGCTTCACCGGGGGCACCGAAGAGGGGAAAGCGCAGATGGCCGCCCTCGAACCCGTCGGCCGGATGGGCACCGCTGAAGAGGTGGCCTCCCTCGCGCTCTATCTCGCCAGCGATGACTCCGCCTTCGTGACCGGCACCGCCATCCCCATCGATGGCGGCTTCGTCGCCCGCTAGCACTTCCGGGGGCGAGCCAGAGCGACGGCGATACGTGCAGTTCGGGGCGCCACAGACTTTGCTCCCCCTCTCCCGCCCGGCGGGAGACGGGGTTGGGGGTGAGGGCCGGTGCGCGTATGCTCCGCCCAAACCGCAGGAGCACACGCATGGAAGCAGATTGGGCGCGTCCCGTCGTCCACTGGGAAATCCAGGCCCGCGACCCTGAGAAGATCCGCGGCTTCTACGCCGCCATGTTCAACTGGTCGATCGGCGATGGACGGATCATGCGGTTCCCCGCGGGCGTCGGCGGACCCGAGCCCGGGCCAGGCGGCCACATCATGCCGGCGGAATCGTCCCGCATCGTCCTCTACATCCAGGTCCGCGACCTCCGCGAATCCCTCGACCGTGCCGCCAGCCTCGGCGGGAGCATCCTCCGCGAGCCCTTCGACATCCCCGGCGGCCCCACCCTCGCCACGATCGCCGACCCCGAAGGCACCCAGGTCGTCCTGGTCCAGCAGTGACTGGGTGACGGAGTGACGGAGTGACGGGGTCGCCCCACTACCGGCCCCCAGTCCCTGTCACTGTTGGTGACAATTCTTCTTGACGCCCGGCCCCGGCCGGCAAAGAATGACCCCATGACCGAGCTTGCCCCGGCCCCCGAATCCGCCCTCTCCGAGGGCGACGCCCCCCCGAGGACCGACGGCCGCCACGCCTGGCGCGAACGCAACCGCAACGCTGTCGTCGATGCCCTCCTTGACCTCTACGCCGAAGGCAACCTCCGCCCCGGCGCCCAGGAAGTCGCCGACCGCTCGGGCGTCTCCCGCCGCTCCGTCTTCCGCTACTTCGACGACATGGACGACCTCGACCGGGCCGCGATCGACCGCCAGCTGGCGCGCGTCCGCCATCTCGTGGACGTCCCGAACCTCGGCGCCGGCTCCCTCGACGAACGCATCGCCGGGATTGCCCGCCACCGGATCCGCCTCTTCGAAGCCACCGCCCCGATGGCCCGGCTCACCCGCCGCCGCGCTGCCCTCCACCCGGTCATCGCCAGGCAACTGGCCGACGCCCGCCGCGTCTTCCTCCGCCAGGTCGAAAAGCAGTTCGCCCCCGAACTCGATCGCATGGAGCCCGCGGCGCGGACGGAGACCCTCGCCGCCGCCGACGTCCTCTGCTCGTTCGAAGCCTGCGACCTGCTCGTGGCTGGCAGCGGCATGCCCACCAGCGCGGTCGACGCTGTCATCCGCCGGGGGCTCGCCGCACTGTTCGCCGCGACCCCCTGAGGCTCACTCCTTTGCCAGTTCACTCCGGGCGATCACGGCGATGTCGGCCTTGTCGCGCTCACTGCGGATGTGGAAGGCGGCGCGCCGCAGGGTCCCGGTGAAGGCGAAGGGCCCTTCGTAGTCGTCCACCACCGTCGACAGCCGGTCGCAGCCGATGTCGAGCCCGGTCGAACCCAGCATCCGGATGACCACCGGGATCGCCACCGAGCCCAGTTCGTCGCCGTCGACAGCGAGCGTGATGACCCCGTCGCCCCGGCCAACGCGGTCGAACCGCGCCTCGATCACGTGGTCGCCGGCGGCAAGCGCGATGGGAAACGCCGCCCGCGTGTGCTGCCCCAGCGCGTTGTAGTCGAACTGGAGCAACCCGTCCTTGATGAAGAAGCTGTGGCCGACGTTGTGGTTGCCGCGCGCGTAGAGCACGCCTTCGCAGCCATCTCCCGCCACCGTAAGGTCGAAGCTGGCCGTCCAGTTCCGGCCGCCGAGCCCCGGGGCGGCGTCGCTGGGGATGTGCGAAATCGGTGGGAAGTACTCGTAGACAGTCCGCCCGTGGGGAGTCCCCGGCCGCGGCGGCGCGCCGAAGAGTTCGGTCGTCCGGTCGTCCAGCGGGAGCACGCCGTTCGCGCCCGCTTCCACCCACCACGCGTCCACCAGTTCACGCAGCTTCTCCGGGTGTTCGGCGGCAAGGTCGTGGCATTCGGAGAAGTCCGCGTCGAGGTGATAGAGCGCCCAGGTGTCCTCTTCGAACGGCTTCCCCTTCCAGTGATAGGTGACCGCCTTCCAGCCCTGCATCCAGAGCCCGCGGTGGCCGAACTGTTCGAAGTACTGCGGCCGCCGGATGGTTGCCGGGGCCGCTGCCTCCCACGTGTAGGCGAGGCTTTCGCCGCTCAGCGGAATCTGCTGGTGGCCGTTCACCTCTTCCGGGAGGCTGGCTCCGAGCGCGTCCAGCACGGTCGGGACGATGTCGGTGATGTGGCAGAACTGCTCCCGGATCGCGCCCGGCTCGGCGATCCCCGCCGGGTAGTGGACGATCAGCGGGTCGCGCACCCCGCCGCCGTACGTGTTCTGCTTGTACCACTTCAGCGGCGTGTTCCCCACCTGTGCCCACCCCCAGGGGTAGTTGCTGTGCGAATGCGGGCCGCCGATATCGTCCAGCCGGTTGGCGACGATCTCGTCGATGTCCTCGCGCATGAAGTTGAAAAAGCTGAACTCGTCCATCACCCCATACGGGCCGCCCTCCTGGCTGGCGCCGTTGTCCGACATCACCATGAAGACCGTGTTGTCGAGCATCTTCATCCCTTCGAGGAACGTCAGCAACCGCCCGATCTGCGCGTCCGTGTGCTCCAGGAACCCCGCGAACGCCTCCTGGAGCCGGGCCGCGAACTTGCGCTGGTTCTCCGTCAGTTCCTCCCAGGCGGCCACCCCCGGGTTGCGGGGCGCCAGCGTCGTCCCCGGCGGGACCACGCCCATCGCCAGCTGGCGGGCGAACCACTCCTCCCGGGCGGCGTCCCAGCCCTGGTCGAACTTCCCCCGGTAGCGCTCGATGTACTCCCGCGGCGCCTGGTGCGGCGCATGCGTCGCCCCGAAGGCGAGGTAGAGGAAGAACGGCCGGTCCGGCCGCACCGACTTCAAGTCCCGGATCCAGCCCATCGACTGGTCGACGATGTCTTCGCTGACGTGATAGCCGTCTTCGTGGCGGCCGGGCGGGTCGATGTGGTGGTTGTCGGCCGTCAGTTCCGGCGCGAATTGGTCCGCCTCCCCCTGGAGGAAGCCGTAGAAGCGGTCAAACCCCTTCTGCAGGGGCCAGTTCGTGTGAGGGCCCGCCGCCGAACATTCGTGCATCGGTGCCAGGTGCCACTTGCCCGCGGCATAGGTTGCGTAGCCGTGGGGCTGGAGCAGTTCCGCCAGCGTCGCCGCCCGCGGTGTGATGGCCCCCCGCATGTTCGGGAACCCCGTGTCGAAGTTGGAAACCGCGCGCATGCCGACAGCGTGGTGGTTGCGTCCCGTGAGCAGGCAGGCCCGCGACGGCGAACAGAGGGCCGTCGTGTGGAAGCCCGTGTACTGGAGCCCGTTCGCCGCCAGCCGGTCGATGGCCGGGGTCGCGATCGACGATCCGTAGCACCCGAAGTGCGCGAACCCCGTGTCGTCGAGCATCACCAGCACGACGTTCGGCGCGGCCTTCGGCGGCCGGGGCGGCGCGGGCCACCACGGCGTGGATTCGGCGATGGTGCGGCCGATGCGGCCACCGAACGACTGGTCAGCTGTAGTCATGGGTCATCCTCGTTTGGCTGGGAGCACGGAAGGGTCCGCGCGCGCTTCTTCCCCCTCCCGCGCCCCTCCCGCGAAGTCGGGAGAGGGGTGGTGCCAGATTCTGAACTGGTGTCGCTCCCGGTGTCAACAGGTATTGACACTCCGAGTGCCATCAGCGTACTCTCCCTCCGTCACCACCACGTACCAGGGAGCGTACGATGCCACCCCGGAGGAGTCCCGATGAAGTCGCTCCGCACCCCTGAAGAACGCTTCGCCAACCTGCCAGGCTTCCCCT
The DNA here is from genome assembly GCA_964438865.1 of uncultured Anaerolineaceae bacterium. Lineage (GTDB taxonomy): Bacteria > Chloroflexota > Dehalococcoidia > Tepidiformales > Tepidiformaceae. Next base: position 139,987 of record CAYTMI010000008.1, read on the forward strand.
TCCAGCCGCACTACCTCCAGGTGCCAGACGGTGAAGGCGGCGAACTCCGCGTCCATTACCTGGACGAAGGTCCACGGGATGGCCAGGTCGTCCTCCTCATGCACGGCGAACCATCCTGGTCCTTCCTCTACCGCAAGATGATCCCCATCCTCACCGCCGCCGGGTTCCGCTGCGTCGCACCCGACCTCGTTGGTTTCGGCCGCTCCGACAAGCCCGCCTCCCGCGATGACTACACCTATGCCCGCCACGTCGCCTGGATGAAGGCGGCGCTCATCGACCGGCTGGACCTCACCGGCATCACCCTCTTCGGGCAGGACTGGGGCGGGCTCGTCGGAATCCGCCTGCTAGCCGAAAACGTCGGCCGCTTCCGCCGGCTCGTCGTCGGCAACACCGGCCTCCCCACGGGCGACGGCCGCACTTCGGAGGCGTTCATGCGCTGGCAGAAGTTCTCGCAACAGTCTCCGTCTTTCCCCATCGGCAACATCGTCTCGAACGGCTGCGTCACGCCCCTCGCCCCCGAGGTGGTCGCCGCCTACGACGCCCCCTTCCCGGACGACGCCTACAAGGAGGGCGCCCGCATCTTCCCCTCCCTCGTCCCCACCACCCCCGACGACCCCGCCGCCGACGCCAACCGCCGGGCCTGGACGGTGCTGGAACAGTGGCAGGGCCCCGTCCTCTGTACCTTCAGCGACAAAGATGCCGTCACCGCTGGCGGCGAAAGGGTCTTCCAGCGCATGCCCGGGGCGAAGGGCCAGCCCCACGTCACCATCGAAGGCGGCGGCCACTTCCTGCAGGAAGACCGCGGCGAAGCCCTTGCCGCTATCATCGTCCAGTTCATGGAGGCAAATCCTTGACCGCCAGGTTCGAAATCGTCTTCCTCGGCACCGGCAGCCCCCTGCCAAGTGCCGACCGCTGCGGCGCCGGCAACGTCATCGTCGCCGGTGACACTCACGTCCTCGTCGACTGCGGGTGGGGCGCCGCCCGCCGCCTCATCCCCTCGGGCGTCCGCCCGCCGCTCATCGACGTCGCCATCTTCACCCACATGCACACCGACCACATGACCGACGTCCCGGACTTCCTTTTCCAGCGCTGGACCGGCGGCGCCACCGTCCCCCTCCGCGTCTATGGCCCCGAAGGCACCCAGGAGATGATTGACGGCTTCCTCCTCGCCCTCCGCCGCGACATCGGCTTCCGCCTCGCCCACCACGGCGACAAGCTCAGCACGGAGGGAATCAAGGTCGAAGTCACTGAGCTGCCCACCACGAAGCAC